>NZ_JBBCMA010000001.1:660497-1320994 GCF_037152535.1 Leclercia sp. AS011 | reverse complement strand
TGGTGGTGGATCCTGCCTCTAACTGGCCGCTGTTTGCCGAGAAAGCCCGTCAGCTGTTAAGCCAGGATAAGGTGGCGGCAGTCTTCGGCTGCTGGACCTCGGTCTCACGCAAATCGGTTCTACCGGTGTTTGAGGAGCTGAACGGCCTGCTGTTCTACCCGGTGCAGTACGAAGGGGAAGAGATGTCACCCAACGTCTTCTACACCGGCGCAGCGCCTAACCAGCAGGCCATTCCGGCAGTGGAGTACCTGATGAGCGAAGACGGCGGGGCGGCGAAGCGCTTCTTCCTGCTGGGCACCGACTACGTCTACCCGCGCACCACCAACAAAATTCTCCGTGCCTTCCTGCACTCGAAAGGGGTGCAGGATAAAGACATCGAAGAGGTCTACACCCCGTTCGGCCACAGCGATTACCAGACCATCGTGGCCAGCATCAAGAAATTCTCTGCCGCAGGCAAAACCGCGGTGGTCTCCACCATCAACGGCGACTCTAACGTGCCGTTCTACAAAGAGCTGGCTAACCAGGGCGTAAAAGCCACCGACGTGCCGGTCGTGGCCTTCTCGGTAGGAGAAGAGGAGCTGCGCGGCATCGATACCAAACCGCTGGTGGGTAACCTCGCGGCCTGGAACTACTTCGAGTCGGTGGATAACCCGGCCAACCAGGCCTTCGTGGCAGCCTATAAAAACTGGGCTAAAGCGCAGAAGCTGCCGAATGCCGGTACGGTGGTGACTAACGATCCGATGGAAGCTACCTATGTGGGGATCCACATGTGGGCCCAGGCGGTGGAAAAAGCGGGCACTACTGACGTGGATAAAGTGCGTGCCGCCATGGCGGGCCAGTCCTTTAAAGCCCCGTCGGGCTTCACCCTGACCATGGATGCCACCAACCACCATCTGCATAAGCCGGTGATGATTGGCGAAATCGAAGGTAACGGCCAGTTCAACGTGGTATGGCAGACCGAAGCGCCGGTTCGCGCCCAGCCGTGGAGCCCGTACATTGCCGGGAATGATAAAAAGCCTGACACCCCGATCAAAACCGCCAGCAACTGAATCCGGATCATAAAGAGGTAAAGCCATGAACGTCATGCGCATGATCTTCGCTCTCGTATGGCTTGCCGGACTGCTGCCAGGGATGGCGCAGGCAACGGACGCCGATAATTTTGTTGCCGCCAGCCGCAGCCAGCAGGCGGTGATGCTGGAGCAGTGGGCCGCCGCGCCCGATCCCGCCCGTCTGACGCTGCTGCGGGCATTGCAGCAGGAAAATGTCGTTGTCGATACGGAAAAGCATGCCTTCGCCCGGGAAAAGGGTGCCTTAACCGCCCTCGGTGACAGCGCGCAACCGCAGGGTGCCACTAAAGCCGTGCGGCTTACCAACCGCCTGCGGGTGCTGGCCGCCACCGCGCTCGCCACCCACCAGCTTGCCGGTGACAGTGTCACCGAAAGACTGGCGGCAGCGAAGCAGTTACAGCGCGATCCCCAGCCGCAGATGCTGCCTTTTTTACAGCGTCAGCTGGCAAGCGAGAAGGATGACGCGGTGCGTCAGCTGTTGAGCCTGGCCGTCGCCAGCCTGCAGCTGACCAGCGCCCAGCCCGCGGTACGCCAGCAGGCCGTCACGCTGCTGGGCCAGTCGAGCGATCCGGAGGTGCAGTCCCGGCTGCTGCCTTATACCCAGGCACAGACCGAGCCGGACGTCGGGGTGCGCGAGGCCGCTGCGGAAAGCCTGCGTCAGATCCAGCACCGTCAGACCATTAGTGACCTCCTGGGGCAGGCGTTTATGGGCCTGTCGCTGGGCTCCATTCTGCTGCTGGCCGCGCTCGGGCTGGCGATTACCTACGGCCTGCTGGGGGTGATCAATATGGCTCACGGCGAGATGCTGATGCTCGGGGCCTACGCCACCTGGATGGTACAGCAGGCGATGGCGCAGTTTACCCCGCAGTGGCTCACCTTCTACCCGCTGGTGGCGCTGCCGGTGGCGTTCGCGCTCACCGCTGGCGTGGGCATGGCGCTTGAACGCACGGTGATCCGCCACCTCTATGGCCGCCCGCTGGAGACCCTGCTGGCGACCTGGGGCATCAGCCTGATGCTGATCCAACTGGTGCGCATGATCTTCGGCGCGCAGAACCTCGAAGTCGCCAACCCGGCGTGGCTCTCCGGCGGCGTGCAGGTCTACGCCAGCCTGATCCTGCCGTGGAACCGGCTGGTGGTGTTGGGCTTTGTGCTGCTGGTGCTGTTTTTCACCTGGCTTATCCTCAACAAAACCCGTCTGGGGCTGAACGTGCGGGCGGTGACGCAAAACCGCAGCATGGCGGCCTGCTGCGGGGTGCCTACCGGGCGCGTGGATATGCTGGCCTTCGGGCTGGGGTCCGGCATTGCCGGGCTTGGCGGGGTGGCGCTGTCGCAGTTGGGCAACGTCGGGCCGGAGCTGGGTCAGGGCTACATCATCGACTCCTTCCTGGTGGTGGTGCTCGGCGGCGTGGGCCAACTGGCCGGCAGCGTGGCGGCCGCCTTTGGTCTCGGGATTTTCAATAAGATCCTCGAGCCGCAGATGGGTGCCGTACTGGGCAAAATTGTGATTCTGGTGGCGATCATTCTGTTTATTCAGAAGCGTCCTCAGGGGTTATTTGCACTGAAAGGGAGGGTAATCGACTGATGAGCCAGCCACTGACCTTAACCCTGGCGCGGAAAGCGCCGCGCAGCGTACCGATACTCCTCGGTCTGATCCTCGCCGCACTGCTGGTGCTGCCGTTTCTGGCGCTGCTGCCCGCCACCCATCCGCTGGCGGTCTCCACCTGGATGCTGACCCTGGTGGGCAAAATCCTCTGCTATGCGATTGTGGCCGTAGCGCTGGATCTGGTGTGGGGCTACGCCGGAATGCTGTCGCTCGGCCACGGCCTGTTCTTTGCCCTCGGCGGCTACGCGATGGGAATGTACCTGATGCGCCAGGCCGCGGGCGACGGGCTTCCGGCCTTTATGTCGTTTCTCTCCTGGAGCGAGCTGCCCTGGTTCTGGTGGGGCACCCAGCATTTCGCCTGGGCGCTGGTGCTGATCGTGATGGTGCCGGGCCTGCTGGCGCTGCTGTTCGGCTGGTTTGCCTTCCGCTCTAAAATCAAAGGGGTCTATTTTTCGATCATGACCCAGGCGCTGACCTTCGCCGGGATGCTGCTGTTTTTCCGCAATGAAACCGGCTTTGGCGGTAACAACGGTTTTACCGGTTTTACCACGCTGCTGGGCTTCTCCGTGACGGCCACCTCAACCCGCATCGCGCTGTTTATTGCCACCGTGCTGCTGCTGGCGGCGTCGCTGGGTGTCGGGTACGCGCTGGCAAAAAGTAAGTTTGGCCGCATCCTGACCGCGGTGCGCGACGCGGAGAACCGGCTCACCTTCTGCGGCTACGATCCGCGCGGATTCAAGCTGCTGGTCTGGACGTTGTCGGCGGTGCTGTGCGGACTGGCCGGGGCGCTGTACGTTCCGCAGGTCGGGATCATCAACCCAGGCGAGATGTCGCCCACCAACTCCATCGAGGCGGCAATCTGGGTGGCGCTTGGTGGCCGCGGCACGCTGATTGGCCCGGTATTGGGTGCCGCGCTGGTCAACGGCGCAAAAAGCCTCTTTACCGTGGCAATGCCGGAGTACTGGCAGCTGTTCCTCGGGCTGATCTTTATCGCGGTCACGCTGTTTTTACCTCGCGGCGTAACGGGACTGTTTCGCAAAGGAGACCAGTAATGAGCGAACAACTCTTTACCCGCCAGCTGCCCGGGGATCGCTACCGCGACCAGACCGATCCGGTATTGCAGCTGGAGGGGATCAACGTCAGCTTTGACGGCTTTAAGGCACTCACCGACCTGTCACTCAACATCGGCGTGGGCGAGCTGCGCTGCGTGATTGGTCCCAACGGCGCGGGGAAAACCACCCTGATGGACGTGATCACCGGTAAAACGCGGCCCCAGAGCGGACGCGCTATTTACGACCAGTCGACGGACCTCAACACCCTCGATCCGATCGCCATCGCCCGCCAGGGGATCGGGCGCAAGTTCCAGAAGCCGACGGTGTTCGAGGCCCTGACGGTATGGGAGAACCTCGAGCTGGCGATGAAGGGTGATAAATCGGTTTGGGCCAGCCTGCGTGCCCGGCTGAGCAGCGAGCAGGGGGACAGGATCAACGAGATGCTGAGCCTGCTGCGCCTCGGCGCAGAGCGGCATCGGCGGGCGGGGTTGCTGTCCCACGGGCAGAAGCAGTTTCTGGAGATCGGCATGCTGCTGGTGCAGGAGCCGCACCTGCTGCTCCTCGACGAACCGGCCGCCGGGATGACCGATGCCGAAACCGAGTACACCGCCGAACTCTTTCGCACTCTGGCGGGCAAGCACTCGCTGATGGTGGTGGAACATGACATGGGCTTTGTTGAAACCATTGCCGATCACGTCACCGTTCTGCATCAGGGCCGGGTGCTGGCGGAGGGCTCGCTGCGCGAGGTGCAGGCCAATGAGCAGGTGATTGAAGTCTATCTCGGACGCTAAGGAGCGCGGATGCTACAGGTTAACGAACTGAATCAATATTACGGCGGGAGCCACATTCTACGTGGAGTCAGCTTTGAGGCGCTGCCCGGGGAAGTCACCTGCCTGCTGGGACGCAACGGGGTGGGCAAAACCACCCTCCTGAAGTGCCTGATGGGACTGATCCCGTCGCGCAACGGCGAGATCCTCTGGCAGGGCAAAGCCATCACCCATGCCAGGCCGCACCAGCGGGTGCAGGCCGGGGTGGCCTATGTGCCTCAGGGGCGGGATATCTTTCCCCGCCTGACGGTGGAGGAAAACCTGCTCCTCGGCTTGTCGCGTTTTCCGGCGCGCGAGGCGAAGCAGGTGCCGGAGGAGATCTGGCAGCTGTTTCCGGTTCTCAAGGAGATGAAGCAGCGCCGGGGCGGCGATCTCTCGGGCGGGCAGCAGCAGCAGCTGGCGATTGGCCGGGCGCTGGCGAGCCGTCCTCAGCTGCTGATCCTTGATGAGCCGACAGAGGGGATCCAGCCCTCGGTGATCAAGGAGATTGGTCAGGTTATCCGCCAGCTCGCCAACCGGGGCGATATGGCGATCCTGCTGGTGGAGCAGTTCTACGACTTTGCCGCCGAGCTGGCCGACAGCTATCTGCTGATGTCCCGGGGCAGCATTATCCAGCGCGGTCGCGGGGTGGATATGGAACAGGAGGGCGTTCGCGGCCTGGTAGCGATCTGACAGGCTTGTTTTGCTATATGTTATAATATAACATCTCTCATTCTTTCAAATGGAGTGAGGACGTTATCTTGGCAGGACAAATTGGTAAATATGCAATGACTCTGGGGGCGATGCTGGTCAGCGGCCAGCTGTATGCCCATTCCCACGGCCACCAGATGACCGAGGCGGAACAACAAGCGGCTAACGGCGTGTTTGAGGATAAAGACGTGAAGGATCGCCCGCTCTCCAACTGGGACGGCGTCTGGCAGTCGGTCTATCCGTTTCTGCTGAGCGGCGATCTTGACCCGGTGTTTAAGAAGAAAGCTGAGAAAGACAGCAGCAAAACCTTTGATCAGGTAAAAGCCTATTACCGCACCGGCTACGCCACCGACGTGGAGACCATCGGCATCGAGAATAACGTGATGGAGTTCCACACCGGCAAAAACGTCAGCCGCTGCGAGTACGTCTCTAACGGCTACAAGATCCTGACCTATGCCTCCGGCAAGAAGGGCGTGCGTTACCTGTTTGAATGTAAGGACGCCAGCAGCAAGGCGCCGAAATTCGTCCAGTTCAGCGACCACACCATCGCGCCGCGCCAGTCTGCTCATTTCCACATCTTTATGGGCAACACCTCCCACGAGGCGTTATTAAAAGAGATGGATAACTGGCCGACCTATTATCCAAACGAAATGTATAAAAAGCAGGTAGTGGAGGAGATGTTGCACCATTAATTTCGGTGCGGCCTGTGCGCCGGGTGGCGGCTTCGCCTTACCCGGCCTACGTGTTTTGTAGGCCCGTGCAAGCGTAGCGCCGCCGGGCAATTACCTCGGGACTAAACCAGGCGCATCAACCCACGCCTTCATCCGCATCCCGCGCAAAATCATCAGCCACGCCAGCACAATGGCGACCATCATAATCACAAACAGGGACCAGTGCGGGAGATGGGTCAGGATCAGCCCGGTGATCATCGGGTTAAAGGCCGCGCCCAGCCAGCCGAGCGCCTGGGCGGAGAAGTAGCTCGCTTTCATGCCCGGTGGGGCGATGTTGTCGATCAACATATACTCGCCAGGCGCATAGATGATCTCCCCCACGGTAAAGACCGCCGCGGCCAGTCCCCAGTAGATCAGATTCTCCCCCGAGACCATAAACCCGGCCAGGCCGAGGACGAAAAACAGGGTGCCGAGCGTCATCAGCGGGCGGATGTTACGCGCCGACAGCTTGCGGCCAATGATGTACTGCAGCGAAACCACCATTGCGGCATTCACCGGCAGCACCACGGCCACCACGTTCTGCGCGAAATCGCTGTCGTAATCTGCCGCCAGCACGTACTGAGAGATACAGCTGGCGAAGGAGCCGCCTACGTAGGAGGCCAGCAGCCCGGAGAGGGTGTACCAGAACAGCGCCCGGTCGCGGAGCAGCACCGACGGCTGCCACGGAACCGGAGCATGCTCGCTATCGACCGCCACGCCTTTCTGCACATAGCGCTGGATCAGCACCAGCGGCAGCGCAGCGCAGAAGGCCGCCACCCAGAACGGCAGCTGCAGGCTGTACATCACCAGTAGGGTGCTCAACGGCGGGCCGATGGTCCAGCCAATGTTAAGAAAACTGTAGTTAAGCGAGAACACCCGCGCCTTTTCCGCCGGGTTCAGCACATCGGAAAACCAGGCTTTCAGCACCGTGGAGAAGATCGAATAGGCGCAGTTGATCAGCGAGAAGGCCAGCACTACCAGCACCACGTTATCCACCAGCGGGATCGCCAGGAAGCCCAGCGCCACCGCCGTGATGGCGATCAGCATGTAGCGGTTTTTATCGAATTTGTCGGCCAGAATGCCAAAGCCTAGGCTGAAGACCACCCCAATAGTCAGCGCCACCGTCAGGGCATAACCAATATTCTCCACGCTCATGTTATAGACGCGAGTGAGATAGATGGTCATAAACGGCAAGGTCGCGCCGCGGCCAATGGTGAGTAATAACGACGACGCCAGCAGCGCTGCCGTTGAGCGCCTGAGTGATGGTTTCATTTTCCTGCCCGACAATTGCGTGTGAAGTTTTTGTTATGTCTTATCAGGATTATCACGGCATAAGAGGCTTGTATACCTCCAAATTTATCCCTAAGTGCTTCGCCTGACTGCCAGAATTAATGATCTGTTCCTCGCCCTGATTTTTCGTTACTTTGATAAGTGTTTACAAAAATTTAAAAAACAGGGGCAGGGTATGACGCGTAAAGACGGGCTGCTGGCGTTGCTGGTGGTGGTGGTTTGGGGGCTAAATTTTGTGGTGATCAAAGTCGGATTGCACAACATGCCTCCGCTGATGCTGGCCGGTTTACGCTTTTTGCTGGTGGCCTTCCCGGCGCTGTTCTTTGTCGCCCGTCCGAAGATCCCGTTTCGTCTGCTGCTGGGCTATGGCCTGACCATCAGCTTCGGCCAGTTTGCCTTTCTGTTTTGCGCCATTAACTTCGGCATGCCTGCCGGGCTGGCGTCGCTGGTGCTGCAGGCCCAGGCGTTCTTTACCATTATTCTCGGGGCGCTGGTGTTTGGCGAGCGGCTGCAGGGCAAACAGCTGGCGGGGATTGCCCTTGCGGTGGTCGGCGTGCTGGTGCTGGCAGAGGCCAGCCTCAACGGGCAGCACGTCGCGCTGCTGGGCTTTTTGCTGACCCTGGCGGCGGCGTTCTGCTGGGCCAGCGGCAATATCTTCAACAAAAAGATCATGCAGCTCGAGACCCGTCCGGCAGTGATGTCGCTGGTGGTGTGGAGCGCGTTGATCCCGATCGTACCTTTCATGGCGGCGTCGTATCTGCTGGATGGCCCGACGGTGATGCTGCACAGCCTGGTCACTCTCGACCTGACCACGATTTTATCGCTGATTTATCTGGCCTTTGTCGCCACCATTGTTGGCTACGGCATCTGGGGCGCGCTGCTCGGACGCTACGAAACCTGGCGGGTGGCGCCGCTCTCCCTGTTAGTGCCGGTGGTGGGTCTCGCCAGTGCGGCGCTGCTGCTGGATGAAAAACTGGGAGTGTTGCAGCTGGTGGGGGCGCTGCTGGTGATGGCCGGGCTCTATATCAACGTCTTCGGCCTGCGTCTGCGTCGGGCGACGCGGATAAGAGGCTAAAAAAAAGCCCCGCACGGGCGGGGCAAAACGCGTTAAGAGCGCTGATTGTAATACGGCACGCCTAACTCGTCGGATTTGTCGCTGCCTGCGCCCATATGGTTAAAATCGTAAGGCGACTGGCCATTGGCCGTGGGCAGGATCATGGTGTCGCGGTTGTTTTGCGGCGTGACACCAGGCGTTTGCTCCGCAAAACTCTGGCCGGAGACCAGCACCAGGGCGGTGAGGGCGGCGGAAGCGAATAATTTCATAGATTCCTCGATACGTCTTAGAGCCTATCCCATTAGGCTATTTTATTTGCCATTTTGAACCTGGGCAGTGCTCACAATCCTCACGTACTTAAAGTACGCTCCGGTTGTTCCGCGCTGTCCGTGTTCAAACTGTCTGCAACAATTACGCCTACTGGGATAGCCTTAAATAAAGGCGATTAGCAGTTACAGTGATTGATCGGAAGCAAATACCGGGATTCCCCGTGCATATTGGTAATACGGTATTTATGCGGTGGCACATCGAAGTAGTTCTTGAACGTGCGGGTCAGCGTCTGCTGCGATTCAAACCCGTAACGCTCAGCCAGATACAGGATCGGCTCGTTACTTTCCTTCAGCTTCTGTGCGATTTCCGTTAATTTGCGGCTGCGGATGTACTGGCCTAATGAGTGGCCGGTCTCTTTTTTAAACATCCGTTGCAGGTGCCATTTTGAGTAACCTGAGCGCTCGGACACTTTCTCAAGCGAGAGCGGTGACTCCAGGTTATCTTCGATCCAGCCCAAAATGCTATGAATAGTGATGGCGTCAGTATTGCGTCTGGACATCGTCATACCTCTTTCTGTTTACGGCAGGATCTTCTTAAGTAAGTGCTCAAGAGTGGCCACTTCATCCGCCGTTAAGTTTTTTGTTAGTTCCTGGTGCAGTTCTTGTCCTACTAATTGATGACATTGTTCACACATAGCCGCGCCGTCGCTGGTCAGTTGCAACAGCACGCCGCGTTTGTCATTCGGATTAGGGCGGCGCTCAATCCAGCCCTTGCAGACCAGCCGGTCGATCATTCGCGTCAACGCGCCGAGGTCGACGGATAAGATTTTCTTAAGCTCAACCGGCGTAATACACACTTCGCAGCGCACAGAGCAGAGCACTTTAAATTGCGTTGCGGTGATATCCAGCGGTGACAGATAGTCATTGAGCAGGCGGTCTTTTTTCTGGTTAACCATATAGATAAGCCGACCCAGCGGAATGATTTCGTTGAAGAGGTCACTGGTGCTTTTCACAATGGTTGCCCTGGCAAGTAGTTTAATCACGGCAGATATTATTGCTCAGGCAACTATAAGTCAACTGAATGCATTAGCTTATGACACGATTTGCTAAAGCGATTCAGATCACCTTTTTGCCCGCTTTGCGGATCGTCATATCATTGGGATGAATTGATTTCGGAATGAAAATATTACTTACGCCGTGTGCGTGGCTGAAACGGGGCTTTTCACCGTATACTTGCCTGGTGATATTTTGCTAAGGACAACTCCCTAAAATGGTTGATTTAATTAAAGCAATTGGCCTTGGGCTGGTGGTGCTGCTGCCGCTGGCGAACCCGTTAACCACCGTTGCGCTGTTCCTCGGGCTGGCGGGAGACATGAACCGCGAGCAGCGTAACCATCAGTCGCTGATGGCCTCCGTTTACGTCTTCGCGATCATGATGGTGGCCTATTACGCCGGGCAGCTGGTGATGAATACCTTCGGCATATCCATCCCCGGCCTGCGCATTGCTGGCGGGCTGATCGTGGCCTTTATTGGTTTCAGGATGCTGTTCCCGCCGCAGAAAGTGACGGATAACGCTGACGCCCAGGACGCACTGGAAGATAAGCAGGGCAAGCCCGCGCCGAACATCGCCTTCGTGCCGCTGGCGATGCCCAGCACCGCCGGCCCGGGGACAATTGCGATGATCATCAGCTCCGCCTCGACGGTGCGCAGTGGTTCTGACTTCCCTGACTGGGTGATCATGATTGCCCCGACGCTGATTTTCGCCATTATCGGCGTGATCCTCTGGGGCTGTCTGCGTAGCTCGGGCGCAATTATGCGCTGGGTGGGTAAAGACGGTATCGAAGCCATCTCCCGTCTGATGGGCTTCCTGCTGGTCTGTATGGGCGTGCAGTTTATTATTAACGGCGTGCTGGAAATTATTAAGAACTACCCGTAACCCTCAGATCGGGTGGCGTTCTGCCACCCGATGTTGTTGTTAGCCGTGATGCGGCTGCTCTTCCAGGGCGACAGGCCATTTGCGGAAGATCAGCACCGACCAGATCAACGCCGCCAGGGCCGGGATGGCGCCCAGATAGCCAATCGACGCCATCGACAGATGCAGGATCACCTGATTGCCCACCAGCGCACCCGCGCCAATTCCCAGATTGAAAATACCGGAGAAGAGGGCCATCGCCACGTCCGTGGCGTCCGGTGCCAGGGCCAGGACTTTCACCTGCATCCCAAGACCGATAATCATGATCGCCACGCCCCAGACGACGCTCAGCAGCGCAAGATTTGTCTCACTCCCCGAGGCAGGCAGCAGCAGGAGCAGGCACCCCAGCAGCAGGCCGATGGCGCTGCTCACCAGCGCAGAGGCGTGACGGTTGCCGAGCTTGCCAAACAGCAGGCTGCCGATAATGCCCGCGCCGCCCAGCAGCAACAGCAGCACCGTGGCAAAGCTGGCGCTGAAACCGGCGATGGTCTGCACAAACGGCTCAATGTAGCTGTAGGCCGTATAATGGGCGGTGACCACCACCACCGTCAGCAGATAGAGGCTCATCAGCGCCGGACGACGCATCAGCAGCGGCAGACTTTTCAGGGAACCGGAGTGTTCGCTCGGCAGTGCAGGCAACAGCTTGATCAGGCACAGCAGGGTGAACAGTGCCCCGAGCCCGATGACGAAAAAGGTGGTGCGCCAGCCGAACATCTGCCCGACGATGCGCCCGAGCGGCAGCCCCAGCACCATCGCTAATGCGGTGCCGGTCGCCAGCAGGCTCAGCGCCTGGGCACGTTTCCCGGCCGGGGCCAGGCGGATGGCCAGCGAGGCGGTAATCGACCAGAAAATGGCGTGGGCAAAGGCAATGCCGATCCGGCTGATCACCAGCACCGTAAAGTTCCACGCCAGGAACGACAGGACATGGCTGGCGATAAAGAGCACGAACAGCCCGATCAGCAGCTTGCGCCGCTCCATCTGGCTGGTGAGCAGCATAAAGGGTAACGACATCATCGCCACCACCCAGGCATAGATGGTAAGCATGATCCCAACCTGGGCGGTCTCCATGCCGAAGCTGCCGGCGATATCCGAGAGCAGGCCGACGGGGACAAATTCAGTGGTGTTAAAGATAAAGGCGGCAACGGCGAGCGTAACCACCCGTAGCCATGCCACCCTGCGGGAAACGGTGTTGGTTGTCATAGGGATGTCCGGGAGTCGTTACGTCAATGAGGTGAGGCGATCTTAAAACCTTCCCTGCTGGAAATACAATCATTTTGTGATCTGGATCTCACTCAACCCTAAAAGTAATAGCTGGTGAAACGGGTTATTTTCCATAAATATAGGATGCAACATTACGTTAACAGTGGGTCTGGCGATGCAGGGAATCGAGTTTTATCTGGTTGATGCCTTTAGTGAAGGCGCCTTTGGCGGTAACCCGGCGGCGGTCTGCCCTTTGCCGGAATGGCTACCGGACGAGACGCTGCTCAGCATGACGCGGGAGCACAACCAGTCGGAGACCGCATTTTTTGTGCGCCACCGGGGCGGTATTGAGCTGCGCTGGTTCACCACCAACGGCGAGGTTAACCTCTGTGGTCACGCCACTCTGGCTACCGCCTGGGTATTGTTTAACGAGCTGGGTTATCCCGACTCCCGCATTCATTTTGAGACTGCCTCCGGCAGGCTTACCGTCAGCCGTGACGGGGAGTGGCTGACCCTCGATTTCCCGGCCTGTCCGAGCGAGCCGCAGATCCCACCGCCGGAGATGCTTGCCGCGCTGGGGATCGAGAACTACATCGAGGCCCGCAAGGGGCGTGCCTGGGTGCTGGTGCTGGAAAATCGCCAGCAGGTCGAGGCGATCACCCCGGATATCAACGCCATGACGCCCGGGGAGCATAAAGTGTCCATCACCGCCCGCGGCGAGGGTGAATACGATTTTGTCAGCCGCTTTTTCTCCCCGGGGGCGGCGCTGTGGGAAGATCCGGTCACCGGATCGGCGCATACCATGCTCATCCCCTACTGGAGTGAAAAGCTGAATAAAACCTCGCTCTTTGCCCGCCAGGTTTCGGCCCGCGGCGGCGATGTGCGTTGTGAACTGAAGGGCGACCGGGTGTTAATGAGCGGCAGAGCATCGCTGTATATGAAAGGTCATCTGTTTTTACGCTAACAATAAGGGTTAACCCAATGAAAGAAATTGCATTTTATCTGGTCGATGCGTTTAGCGATCGCGCGTTTGGTGGGAATCCTGCGGCCGTTTGCCCGCTCGAGGAGTGGCTGCCGGACGACGTGCTGTTAAAGATGGCCCAGCAGCATAACCAGTCGGAAACCGCCTTTTTCGTGCGCACCGACGCGGGCTTTGAGCTGCGCTGGTTTACGACGCAGTACGAAATTAACCTCTGCGGGCACGCCACCCTCGCCAGCGCCCACGTGATTTTTGAGTATCTGGACTACCCGCATACCGAGATCGTCTTCTCCACCCGCTTCGTGGGCGACCTGACCGTTACCCGCAGCGGCGACTGGCTGACGCTTAACTTCCCGGCGTGGAGCAGCGAGGCGGTAACGAATCCGCCGGAACTGCTGTTCAGCACTCTCGGGATCGCCGGGGCGAAGGAGGTACGGGTAGGGCGCGATTACATGGTGGTGCTGGAGAATCAACAGCAGGTTGAAGCGCTGACCCCTGATATCGACGGCATGATGCCGCTGGATAAGATGGTCTGCGTCACCGCTCCGGGGGATGAGTATGACTTTGTCAGCCGCTTCTTCTGCCCGGGGGAATCGGTGGCGGAGGATCCGGTGACCGGCTCCGCCCACAGCATGCTGATCCCCTACTGGAGCGAGAAGCTGGGTAAAAACGCGATGCAGGCGCGACAGGTCTCTCCCCGCGGCGGCGATCTGCGCTGCGAGCTGAAGGGCGACCGGGTATTGATTGGCGGCCAGGCCGCGCTCTATCTGCAGGGGACCGTGTTCCTGCGGAGGTAAAACCGCCCGGCGGCGCTGCGCTTGCGCGGGCCTACAAAAGCCACGACATGTAGGCCGGGTAAGGCGCAGCCGCCACCCGGCAAACAGACCGCACACATCACCCCAATGACGCCCCGCCGCACAGCACCAGCTCCTGCCCGGTGATGGGCGCGGCCTCGGCGCTGAGCAGAAAATTGACCATCGCCGCCACCTCTTCCGGAGTAATCAACCTGCCCATCGGCGGCACTTTTGGCGGTGATGTCTCCCGTCCCGGCGCGCTCAACATCGGGGTCTGGGTCGCACCCGGGGCCACCACGTTGGCGGTGATCCCGCGCGGTGCCAGCTCCGCCGCCCAGCTGCGTACCATTCCCACTAATGCCGCTTTGGTGGCGACATACTGCGAACGCCCGGCGGCACCGCGTGAGGTGCGGCTGCCGATCGCCACCAGTCGTCCCCCCGCGCTCATCTGCGGGGCAAAATGGTTAAACAGGATCTCGGCGGCGTGAATATGCAGCCCCCACAGGCGCGCACTGACCGCCGGATCCAGCTCGCCGAGCGGGGCGGCGGCCATCATTCCGGCGGCATGAACTATCGCCTGGGGAACCGGCAGGGGGGCGAGCGCCTCTCTGAGCGTGACACTGTCACTCATGTCCACGCTCAGGCTGGTGAAGTTCGGGTGCCCGCCATCCACACCGCGACGGCTTAAGCCCGTTACCCGCCAGCCTTCCGCCAGCAGGCGGGTGACGATGGCTTCGCCAATGCCCGAGCTGACACCGGTGACAATTGCATGGCGCATATCACACCTCCAGCAGGGCGCGAGGCACCTTGAATACCGCCTTGCGCACGGTCATGGGCATACCCACTGCGCACAGCGCCTGATGGGGCTCCTCGGGCAGAAATACCGCGAAATCCCCGGGCTTCAGGGTGATGCTCATCGTGTGTACCGCTCCGGCGGCGATCCAGAGGTCCGGTTTACGCTCCTCGTCTCCTGGCTGCGCGACAGACTGCATCCCGGCGCAGATCCTCTCTTCACCTGCCAGCATCACCTGAATATCGGCATATAAATAGTGATACTCAGTATGACGCTGGTCCTGCGGCTGAGTCTGCGCCGGGCCGATATGGCAGAACCACCGGCAGCCTTGCGGCTGCCAGCGCCCGTCGTCCCGGGCGGCCAGCGCCGCCAGAGAACAGTCCGGGCGATCGAGGATCTCCCGCAGCACCGGAGGAAGCCCGGCCAGCGGCAGGGCGTTTAGATGTCCGACGATCACTGTTGCGCCTCCTTCACCCACTCCGGTGAGACGCGCACGTATTTGATCGCCTGACGGAAGTACGTATAGGCGATATGCAGCGACCCGTCGGGACCCTGTTTGATGCTCGGGTAGGAGAACTCGCGGTTCAGTTTCTCCAGCGAGTTGTTGGTCATGCAGTAGCCGTCGCCCTCGTCGAGGTTGCGCTGCCAGGCCCAGCTTTTCCCGCCGTCGTTGGAGATCGCCACCGTCATCGGCGCGCGCGGTGCCCCCCAGAAGGCGGCACGACCGTTTGTCACTTCAGGCTCTTTGCGCCCGTCGCCGTCGTCAATCTCGTCATACAGCGAGGCGCGGCGCTCCAGCGCTCCCGCCGCACTCATGTGGTTGAACACCAGCGCCAGCTCGCCGCTGGCCAGGGTCGTGACCTGAATCGACGAGTTGTTGTTCGGCAAGGCCGTCGGCTCCGGCACCGACCAGCTTTCACCGTTGTCCAGCGACTGGCTGATATAGATATTGTCCGCCCAGCGGCTGCGATACAGCGCCACCAGATGGCCGTTTTTCAGGGCGGTGATATTCATGTGCACGCAGCCCAGGCTCTCCGGCACCTCGACGTCGCGCCAGCTTTTCCCCTGATCTTCGGAGATTTTCACCGCGCTGATGTCGTCGTTGCCGACCCATTTCTCGCCCGGCTGGGTCCGGCAGTAGAAGACCGGCAGCAGCCAGTTGCCGTTCTCCAGCACCACGATCGGCTGGCGAATAAAGGTCCCGGGTTTATCCAGCAGGGTGGCGATCTCGCCCCAGCTTTTGCCCAGATCCTGCGACTGGCGGTAGCGCACGATGGCGGTATCCTGATTACCAGAGAGCTGCGCGGTCCACAGCAGCCACAGCACGTTGTCCGGGGCGAGGAACAGCACCGGGTTCTGCTCCGAGCGGCTGGCGTCATCCGACAGCTTCACCGCCTCGCTCCACTGGTTGCTGCCGGGGGCCAGACGTGACCCCCACACTGAAATATCAGCGATCCCTTCCTGGGTGCCGCCGAACCAGACGCACATCAGGGTGCCATCCGGCAGCGGCAGCAGGTTCGCGGCGTGGTTCTGCGGGCAGGACGAGGGCAGCATCGCCGTTTCCACGCGGGCATCCTGCGGCTGCGGGCGAACAATCCCGTCACGGGTTACGGTTACAGACATATCAGACTCCATTATGTTGAACAGGGGCAGGCGCTTTGCGATCCGCTTTGTTGGGGATCAGGCGGTCGAGGACCATAATCACCGCCGGGGTGATCAGCGCGATATACATATTGTTAATGCCAAACGGGTCGCCCAGCAGATACCACACCGAGGTCACCACGCAGGCACCAAGCAGGCCAGCATTTGCTCCGCGGGTGCTTTTGAAGAACGGCGCATAGAAGGCAATCACCGCCACCACCGTAATCGACAGACGAATGGCGCGGGTGAAGAACGACAGCTTCAGCACCTCCGGCACCAGCAGAACGAAAATCAGCGGCAGGAAACCAATCAGCAGCGACATCCAGCGGGTGGCTTTAAACTCCTGCTCCGGGGTGGGGTTGCGGTAGGGCACATAGAAATCTTTCACCACCAGCGAAGCGATGGCGAGGGCCACGGTACTGACGCTGACGAAGATCGAGGCAACCAGTGACGTTGTCACCAAACCGGCCAGCCACGGGTTCATGTCCTGCAGGAAGATCGGCATGGCGTACAGGCTGTCGATCTCCGGGTGCAGAAACTTCGCCGCCACGCCAATCACCGCAATCGCCAGGGCAATCGGCAGGCAGAAGAAGAAGGCTACCCAGGTGGCTCGTTTCGCCGACTTCACATCTTTCGTCGAGGAGATAGCCTGGATCACGAACTGGGTACAGAAGATGGAGCCGATGGTACCAATCAGCCAGGCAAAGATGGTGCTGGCACCAATGTTGCCATCCCAGGTCCAGTAGTACGACGGCATCTGCTCGATCATCGGGGTGAAGCCGCCGGTTTTGGAGAGCGCGAAGCCCATGATCACCAGGATACCGAAATACTTCAGGGCGCTGTGCAGCAGCGTGACCCAGGCCACCCCTTTCATGCCGCCAAAGGCGAAGTAGAAAGTACTGACAATGGCAGTGATAAAGGCCGCCACCGGCAGGTTAACCTTCAGCACGGTGGAGATGGCTGCCGCGCCGGAGACATAGTTCCCGACGTTTACCAGCAGCAGGGCGTAGATCATGATGATCGAGATGATGTTTTTGGTGCTGGTGCCGTATTTCTCGGCAATCGCCCCGGAGATGGTGATTTTGCCGGTGTTATAGATGCGCTTCACCAGCAGCAGGCCAAACAGCGGGAAGCCAATGGCCGCGCCAATCACCGACCAGGAGGCGGCAAAACCGTCCTCAAACGCCGCCTGAGCGGTGCCGATGGTCGATTTGGCCCCAATGTATTCGGACATCAGCAGGATCCCGACGATAAACGCCGGCATGGCCCGGGAGCCCTCCATAAAGTCGCCGGTGTTTTTACTGCGCAACCGGAAGGTCAGCCAGGTGGTAAACAGGATGTAGACAATCACAATGCCTACGATGATCAGGGTATCTTCAGCGGTAAAATTGTTCATCTTTGCCTCTCATCAGGGCGTAGGAACCCTGGGTGCCTGAGGCACCCGGTATTCTTATGGACGAAATCAAACGCCGGTTACTGCAGTGACTTCGTCACTATCTGGCGGATCTGTTCAGTCTGTTGCGCATCGAAAGCCACCGCGTAGCGGCTTTCACCCACCTCTTCGCCCATCACCTGCAGCGCTTTTTTCACCGCCGCCGGGGAGAAGGCCACTTTATACAAATTGGTCCGCAGTTCAGTTACCCCTTCCTGCGCCTGACGCGAGCCATCGATATCCCCCGCGTGGAACCGGCTCCAGATGGCGTTGATCGCCTCCGGCGCGACGTTTGCCAGCCCGGAAATACAGGCGGAACAGCCGTCGACAAAGCCCTGATGGATCAGCGAGTCCGGGCCGTTCAGCACGTCAAAGTCCTCGATGCCCTGGGCGGCTTTCAGGAAACCGCTCAGGCTCTCGTAGCTGCCCGCGCTGTCCTTGATGCCGATGATGTTCGAGTGCGAAGCCAACACCCGCGCGGTCTGCGGTTCAATGGTGTTACCGGTGCGCGCCGGGATGTTATAGAGAAAGACCGGCACCGTCAGGGCATCGGCGATGGCGGTGTAGTGGGCGATCAGTTCCGCCTGGCTCAGGGGGACAAACCACGGGGTGATCACCGACACCGCATCGACGCCGAGGCTTTCAACCTGCTTGCCGAGGCGGATAGTGGCGCGGGTTGAAATCTCCCCGATATGCGCCACCACCGGCGCACGGCCTGCCACCTCTTCCACGCAGGTGCGGGTCACGGCCACTTTTTCCTCTTCGGTCAGCACGAAAAACTCACCGTTGGTGCCGCCGCAGAAAATACCGTTTCCCGCCGCCAGCTGGCGCTGGATCTGGCGTCTTAGTCCCGGCAGATGCAGGGCCCCGTCGTCCATAAAGGGGGTGACGATCGCCGTCAGCACGCCCTCAATCTTGTTACGCATTTTTCACTCCTTCGAGGTTAAATTTCGGGGAACAGGGTCTGATAAATCCCCTGCACCTCGGCATGGCTGACCTGACGCGGGGCGTTGTTCATCAGGCGTTTTACGTTCAGAGCGGCATCGCTCAGGGAGGCGATGTCATCCCGCGGCACGCCCAGCGTTTCGAGGTTGTCCGGTAAGTTCAGGCGGCGCACCAGGGCGGCAAACCAGTCCACCAGCGCGTAGGATTTCTCCTCCGCCGACAGGGAGGTATCGGCACCCGGGACCAGATCCCACACCTGAGCAAATTTTTCGACCGCATCCGGGCGTACCACGCGCATGCAGGGCGCTAACAGAATGGCGTTCGCCACGCCGTGCGGCAGGTGATACTTCCCGCCCAGCGGATAGGAGAGGGCGTGCACCAGATGGGTTCCGGCATGGGCAATGGCCACGCCGCCGTAGTACGAGGCCCACAGCATCTCCAGCTTCGCCGCCAGGTTATGCGGCTCGGCGCAGGCGGTTTCGATATTGTTCAGCAACTTACGCAGGCCAATCAGCGCCGCGTTATCGCTCACCGGATTCGCCACGGTGGCAGTAAAACACTCGATCAGGTGACACAGGGCGTCGATCCCGGTTGAAGACGCAATGTGCGGCGGCATGCTGGTGGTGAGTTCCGGTAACAGCGCCACGTAGTCCGGCAGCAGCACCGGGGAGATAATGCCGATTTTGGTGCTCTGCTCGGGAATGGCGAGGATTGCGTTTGGCGTGGCTTCGGAGCCGGTCCCGGCGCTGGCCGGGATCAACAGAGAGGCGAGGCGAAGGGTCGGTTTTTCACCCGCCAGCAGCGCGTCCAGCCCCGGTGAAGAAGGGTGGCACAGCACGGAGAGCAGCTTGGCCACATCCAGTACGCTGCCGCCGCCCACGCCCACCACCAGATCGAAGGCGGTGTCGTTGATCTCCGCCAGCAGGGCGCGGACGTCATGGTTGGTCGGCTCCGGCGGCACGCTCTCAATCACGCTCACACTGCGGTTGTCGGCTTCCAGCAGGCTGCGGATGGCGCGGGCGGCGTCCAGACGGGCGATATTGCCGTCGGTGACCAGTAAAAGGCGCGTCTTGCCTGCCAGCAGGGGCGCGAGGGCCGGGATCGCACCCGCACCGCTGATAATCGTACTGTTAATGGTTAACACATTGCTCTCCTGTTGCTGTGTCTGTGATTGATTTCACTCAAACCAGGCAATCACAGTCATCGTGTGTCTAAATTTATAATTTATTCGCAAACCGAATAACTTGATCTTGCTCACATATAATCAATCATGATTGAATATAATCATTAACAGGAAAGGCTAACCTTTGGGGATGTAAGTGAACAACCTGAACAGAGAAGTGGTGGTGATCGCCGATGACTTTACCGGTGCCAATGACGCGGGCGTCAGCCTGGCGTTAAGCGGCAAAAAGGTCAGCGTCGCGTTTCAGACACCCTTTACCGGCGACACCGATGCGCTGGTTATTAATAGCGACAGTCGGGCGCTCGGGGCATCAGAGGCCGCTGAAAAGCTGACGCGCTACGCCGACGAGATTGACGGCGCAAAATGGCTGGTGAAGAAAATCGACTCCACCCTGCGGGGCAACCCCGGGGCGGAAGTGGCGGCGCTGCTGCGTCTCAGCGGTCAGCGTCAGGCCATCATCGCCCCGGCCTTCCCGGCGGCGGGGCGCACCACCCAAAACGGCATCTGCCTGGTGAAGGGCGTCCCGGTCACGGAGACCGAATTTGCCAGCGACCCCAAAACCCCGGTGCGCCATGCCCATATTGCCGCCGTACTGGCGGAACAAACCGCCCTTACCAGCCTGGTCGTCAACCCGGCCCAGCTGACGGTGGCCCTGCAGGGCGATGCGCAACTGGTGATTGTTGATGCCCAAAGTGACGACGAGCTGGACCAGATTATCAACGCCGCCTTCGCCTGCGAGGAGCGTCCGCTGCTGGTAGGCTCCGCCGGGCTGTGCGATGCCCTGGCCCGCCGTCTCGCCACGCCGCGTCAGCTGCTGGCGGTAATCGGTTCGATGAGTGAGATTGCTCAGGAGCAGATCCAGCGGGTGCGCAGTCAACGCAATGTCAGCAGGGTACTGATTGATATCAATGATGTGTTTAACCACGCGATGGCGGGGTATGAGGAGCAGATCGCCGCAGCGCTGACGGCAGGTCAGCACTGCGTGGTGCATACCTGCGCCGATACCCAGGCCCGGCATCAGATCGACGCCCTGTGTCAGCAGCGCGGATTAAGCCGCGCCGCGCTGGGGGAGACCATCAGCGCGTTTCTCGGGGAGTTAACACGCAAGGTGCTGGAGCACCATAACCCGGCGGCGCTGTATGTCTCCGGGGGCGACGTGGCGATGGCGGTTGCCAGCGCGCTCGGCGCGCAAGGTTTTGCCATACGCGGACAAGTGGCGCAGTGCGTGCCGTTTGGTCGATTTTTGGGTTGTCGCTGGCAGGGGCCAGTTATGACGAAAGCGGGCGGTTTTGGTACTGCAACCACGCTGCTTGAGGTTTTGCATTTTATCGAGGAGAAGATGAGTGACTAATATCATTGCTGTAACCATGGGCGACCCGGCGGGCATCGGCCCGGAGATCATTATCAAATCCCTGACTGAAGGCGAGCTGTCCGGCGCGCCGGTCGTGGTGGTCGGCTGTGCCCGTACCCTGCAACGGGTGCTTGAGAAGGGCATCACCGCTCCGGCGGAGTTACGCGTGATTACCCGCGTCAGCGAGGCGCAGTTCGGGCCGTCCATCATCAACGTGCTGGACGAGCCGCTGGCAGATCCCGAGGCGTTACAGCCCGGCGTGGTGCAGGCCCAGGCCGGGGATTTGGCCTACCGCTGCGTGCGTCGCGCCACCGAGCTGGCGATGGCGGGCGAGGTGAAAGCCATTGCTACCGCGCCGCTGAACAAAGAGGCGCTGCATCTGGCGGGTCATCACTATCCGGGCCATACCGAACTGCTGGCGCACCTCACCGACAGCAAGGATTACGCGATGGTGCTCTATACCGACCAGTTAAAGGTCATTCACATCACCACCCATATCGCGTTGCGCAAATTCCTTGATACCCTCAACCAGGATCGGGTAAAAACCGTGATTGGCATTGCGGACACCTTCCTTAAGCGCGTGGGGTATAAAAATCCGCGTATCGCCGTGGCCGGGGTCAACCCGCACGCCGGGGAGAACGGTCTGTTTGGCGACGAAGAGATCAAGATTGTCGGCCCGGCGGTAGAGGCGATGAAGGCGAAAGGGCTGAATGTGTCAGGGCCATGCCCGCCGGACACGGTCTTTATGCAGTGCCACGAAGGGATGTATGACATGGTGGTGGCGATGTATCACGATCAGGGGCATATCCCGTTAAAATTACTCGGTTTTTACGACGGGGTGAATATCACCGCCGGGCTGCCGTTTATCCGCACTTCTGCCGACCATGGCACCGCGTTCGACATTGCGTGGACAGGTAAAGCGAAGTCTGAGAGCATGACGGTTTCTATCCAGTTAGCGATGCAAATCACACGGGAATAATATGAAGGGATATAGCCGGTTAGAACAGATAATGGACTACCTGAAAGGGCACAATCTGGTGACGGTGGATCAGCTGGTGGCGGCGACGGATGCCTCGCCCGCGACTATTCGCCGGGATCTGATTAAGCTCGATCAGGAGGGGGTGATCAGCCGCACGCATGGCGGCGTGACCCTGAACCGGTTTATTCCTTCGCAGCCCACCACCAGCGAAAAGATGCAGCGCAGCCTGGCGGAAAAACACGCCATTGCCTGCGCGGCAGCCAGCTTTGTCAAAGCCGGTGACGCGGTGGTGCTCGATGCGGGCACCACCATGATCGAACTGGCGCGCCAGTTGACCCATCTCCCGCTGCGCGTGATCACCAGCGATCTGCATATCGCCCTGTTTCTCTCGGAGTTTAAGCAGATCGAGGTGACGATCATTGGCGGGCGCATCGACGACTCCAGCCAGTCCTGCATCGGCGAGCACGGCCGCCGCCTACTGCAAAACGTCTGGCCGGATATCGCTTTTGTCAGCTGTAACGGCTGGGATCTGGAGCGCGGCATTACCTCCCCGACGGAAGAGAAAGCGGCCCTCAAGCGGGATCTGATCGCCAATGCCCGCCGCCGGGTGCTGCTGGCCGACAGCTCGAAATACGGTGCCTGGTCGCTGTTTAACGTGGCTCACCTCAACACTCTCACCGATATCGTTACCGATAAACGGCTGGACGAAGGGGTGCAGCAGACCCTAAGCCAGCTTGATGCCACTCTGACCCTGGCCCCTTAGGATTCAGGGCAGACGGGCGATATTGGCTCTGATCACCTCCGCCGAATGGCGGAATTTTTCTAATTCGTCGTCTGCAAGCTTCAGCTCTATGATCTGCTGGACGCCGCTCTGGGCCAGCACCGCCGGGACGCCAATCGCCACGCCATCCACGCCATACTCACCGTCCAGAATGCAGGAGATCGCCAGCGCCCGGTGGCTGCCGGTGAAGATATTGCGGCAGATCTCGGCGATAGTGGCGGCGATACCGTACTCCGTGCAGCCCTTGCGGGCATAGATCTCAAAGCCCTGTTTGCGCACGCGCTCGGCCAGCTCATCAAAATCCAGCGTTTTGCCAGTGTGGCGCTGATACACGTCGGCAATGGGCGAGCCGTAGACCGCCGAATGTGACCAGACCGGGAACTGCGTATCTCCGTGCTCGCCCAGAATAAAGGCGTCGATGCTCTGGGCACCGATATCCAGCGCCTGTGCCAGGGTGCGGCGCAGGCGGGTGGTATCCAGCCAGACGCCGGTGCCAATCACCTGATGGCGCGGCAGGCCGGAGAGCTGCCACACCTGCCAGGTGATGATGTCGCACGGGTTAGTGGCGATCAGAAAAATGCCGTTAAACCCACCGGTCATCATCTGCGGCACAATGCTTTTCACAATGCGGGCCGTGGCGTTCAGCTCATCCAGCCGCGTCTGCCCCGGCTTGAGGGCACCGCCGGAGACGGTGATCACCGCGATGTCCACATCGGCACAGTCGCTCGCCTCGCGGGTGGAGATGGTCATCATCCCGGGCATATAGGCGGCGGCATCCGACAGATCCCAGGCGTGACCTTCGCTGCGCTGCTGGTTGATATCCACCAGCAGCAGCTCTTCACAAATATTCTGGTTCAGCAGGGCATAGGCGGCGGAGGTGCCGACGTTTCCGGCCCCAATAATCATCACTTTACGGGCTTTGGTGTTCATTGTTTTTCCTGACATTTTAACCGTGACTGGGCCCAAACTTACGCCGCAGGCGCGAGGCGTGCAATGGCTGGCGGCAGTTATAAGTTAAAAATATGCCCGCAACGTAGCCGCCCGGCGTTAGGGTGGAGAAAAACGACAAAAGGAGCCTGCCATGTATTCCATTACCTCAGAATCGCCCGCCCATCCGGATATCACCACCCTGATTGCCGATCTCGACAGCTACCAGAGCGCGCTCTATCCGGCGGAAAGCAACCATCTGCTGGATCTGACCGGGCTGCCGGAACACAGTTTGATCATGATGGTGATCCGCGATCGCCAGCTTAACGCCGTCGGCTGCGGGGCCATCGTACTCAACGGCGACGGCAGCGGGGAGATGAAGCGGGTCTATATCGATCCGACCCATCGCGGGCAGCGGCTGGGGGAAAAACTGCTGGCGGCGCTGGAAGATGAAGCGCTCAGCCGCAGCTGTCACACGCTGCGACTGGAGACGGGGATTAAACAGCAGGCGGCCATTCATTTGTATGAGCGCTGCGGGTATCAGCTGTGCGAGGCGTTTCCCCCGTATGCGCCCGACCCCCTGAGCCTGTTTATGGAGAAGGTGCTGGTGGCTGACCTTCGTTTAGCAGTGCTATAAAGGCTTCGAGCTGGCGAGTCATCGCCCCGCGACGCCACACCAGCCAGGTGGTGAGCCAGCGCCAGTTCTCTGCCAGCGGCCAGGCTTCCACCTGCTGATGACCGGGCATGCTTTCCAGCATCGAGCGCGGCATCAGCGCAATTCCGGCACCGGCAATCACGCAGGCCAGCATGCCGTGGTAGGACTCCATCTCATGAATGCGCCCGGGCGTGGCGCGATCCGCATGAAACCAGCTCTCAAAATGGCGACGATAGGAGCAGTTGGCGCGAAAGGCGTAGATATCCCGTCCGCTGACGGCCAGAGCCCGCTCGACCTTCGGCTGACCGGCGGGTACCACCAGCATCATCTCTTCCCGGTAGACCGGCATCCCCTCCAGCTCCGGGTGGGTTAAGGGCCCGTCAACAAAAGCGGCGCTCAGGGTCCCCTCCAGCACGCCGTCGATCATCATCCCCGATGGACCCGTCGCCAGCGCAAACTGAATGCGCGGATAGCGCTGGTTAAACTGCGCCAGCGAGGCCGGAATACGCACCGCCGCCGTGCTCTCCAGCGACCCGAGGGTAAACAGCCCCTGGGGTTCATCACCGGCCACCACCATCCGGGCCTCATCCACCAGGGCGAGGATCTGTCGGCTGTAGCGCAAAAAATTGTGCCCCGCGGGGGAGAGGCGCAGCCGCTGGTTCTCGCGGATAAACAGCTCTACCCCGAGGTCGGCTTCCAGTTGCTTGATGCGGGTGGTGAGGTTTGAGGGCACGCGATGCACCTTCTGCGCGGCCAGGGTGATGCTGCCGGTCTGGGCGACGGCGTTGAACATTTCCAGCTGGGTCAGATCCATATCATTCTCGTATCGTGAATAAGGTGGTCACTATTATTCATTTTTAAGAAATAACAGACCAGGCCACACTGTAGCAACTGTTATTACACGGAGCCGATCATGACTATACCTTCTGCCACTCATGCTTTATCTGTTAACCCGGCAAACGGCGAAACCCTGGCCGTCTGGCCGTGGGCGACCGCCACCGACGTTGAACAAGCCCTTGCCCGGACCGATGCCGCTTTTCGCCAGTGGCGCAGCGTCCCGGTGGCGGCGCGTGCGCAAAAACTGCGCGATCTGGGTACCGTGCTGCGCAACCGTGGCGAAGAGATGGCTCAGATGATCACTCGCGAGATGGGCAAACCTATTGCCCAGGCGCGCGGGGAGGTGGCGAAATCCGCCGGGCTTTGCGACTGGTATGCCGAACATGGCCCGGCGATGCTCGCTACCGAGGCGACGCAGGTGGCGGATGCGGTGATTGAATATCGCCCGCTGGGCCCGGTGCTGGCGGTGATGCCGTGGAACTTCCCGCTATGGCAGGTACTGCGCGGCGCGGTGCCGATTATCCTCGCGGGCAACAGCTATCTGCTGAAACACGCCCCGAACGTGCTGGGCGCCGCGACCCTGATTGATGCCATCTTTAATGACGCCGGATTCCCGCAGGGTGTGTTTAGTCAGCTGAATGCCACCAACGACGGGGTAAGCCAGATGATTGCCGATCCGCGCATTGCGGCGGTGACCGTTACCGGCAGCCTGCGGGCCGGGGCGGCGATTGGCGCTCAGGCCGGGGCGGCGCTGAAAAAATGCGTGCTGGAGCTGGGGGGATCCGATCCCTTTATCGTCCTCAACGATGCCGACCTCGATCTGGCGGTGAAAGCGGCGGTGACCGGGCGCTATCAGAACACCGGGCAGGTCTGCGCCGCCGCCAAACGCTTTATCGTCGAAGCGGGGATTGCCGACGAGTTCAGCCGTCGCTTTGTTGAGGCCACCGCGGCCCTGAAAATGGGGGCACCGGACGCAGAAGAGAATTACCTGGGGCCAATGGCGCGTTTCGATCTGCGCGACGAGATGGATCAGCAGGTGCAGGCTACGCTTGCCGAAGGGGCGACCCTGCTGCTGGGCGGCGAGAAGCTGGCGGGGGCAGGGAACTACTATGCGCCGACCGTATTGGGGAATGTCACTCCGACGATGACCGCCTTCCGTCAGGAGCTGTTTGGCCCGGTGGCGGCCATCACCGTGGCAACCGATGCCGATCATGCCCTGGCGTTGGCGAACGACAGCGATTTCGGGCTCTCTGCCACAGTGTTTACCGCCAGCGCTGAGAGAGCGGATCGCTTTGCCCGCCAGCTTGAGTGCGGCGGGGTGTTTATCAACGGCTACAGCGCCAGCGATGCCCGCGTGGCCTTTGGTGGGGTGAAGAAGAGCGGCTTTGGCCGGGAGCTGTCGCACTTCGGCCTGCATGAGTTCTGCAATGTGCAGACGGTGTGGAAAGACCGGGTTTAACAATGTGCATCTGCCGGGTGGCGCAGCGCTTACCCGGCCTACAAAATCTGTAGGACCGTGCAAGCGCCGCGCCGCCGGGCGTTCCTTCCCGCTGTCATCTCCCTGAAATAGTTCTGTCATTTTCACTGCGTAGACTCGCCCACGTCTAAGGCATTGTTAATGAATACATTTATGAACTTAAGCAAAATTTATCGCCGCATTACTCCCCGGCAGTTTGGTTTGCTGGCGGGGATCTTCTGCATTATCGGGCTCTTCTCTGCCGTACAAATCTCATCCTCGATTTTCCTCTCCGTCTCGCTGCGGGATGCCCAGCGCAATGAACAGCGTAATCAGATGGCGTACCTGCAACAGGCCAAAGTCGATCAGGCGCGGATCTCGCTGCTGGCGGCGAGCGATCTGCTCAATCGGGCGGGGGTTTACTTTATGCAGGATAAAGAGACCGGTTCGGACGGGAGCTGGCACAGCCTGATGGACGAGGCCCAGCTGGCGCTGCGGGATTCTCAGCAGGCGTGGCAGGCCTGGCAGGCGATGCAGCCCCCGCGGGATGAGGCGCTGCTCACCAGCTATCAGCTGTTCTTCGATGCTATCCGTGAACAGGCCGACGGGCTGGTCAATAGCCAGTCGATTGACGCCTTCTTCGCGGTCCCCGCGCAGGCATTTCAGGCGGACTTCAATGACAACTACGCCCGCTATCAGCAGGCCAGCGTCCAGCGCGCCGCAGAGGGGCGTCAGTTGTTGACCGCCAGCCTCTCCAGCCTGCAATCCCTGTTCTTACTGGCCCCGGTGGTGCTACTGGCGATCGCCGTAGCGGTGTGGTTTGCGATGTCGCGCTGGGTGATCGTGCCGCTGCGTCGGCTTATCGCCCATATCAATCTGCTGGCGGCGGGGGATCTCTCCGCGCCGCCGCCGGGCGTGAAACGCTTTAACCGCGAGATGGCGCAGCTTGGCGACAGCGTCGATACCCTGCAACAGGGCCTGCAGCAGCTGGTGACGCAGGTCAGCGAGGCGACCACCTCGATGGTGACCAATATCGGGTCGCTGGCGGAGGGCAATCAGAAGCTCTATCACCAGTCGGCGCGTCAGGCGCAGGAGCTGAAAGAGGTCACGGCGCACATTGCCGACCTGGAGACCCATGTCGAGGGCAACAGCGGCTACGCCAGACTGGCGAGCACGCGGGCAGACGAGGCGCGGGAGATGGCGGCGGGCGGCGATCGTATGATGGAGACGGTGAACGCCTCGATGGCGGCGATTGTGGCGCGTTCTTCTGAAATGCGCGGCATTGTGGCGATCATCGATAACGTGGCGTTTCAGACCAATATTCTGGCCCTGAACGCGGCTATCGAAGCGGCGCACGCCGGGAATCAGGGGCGCGGTTTTGCGGTGGTGGCGCGGGAAGTGGGGCTGCTGGCGCGTAAGAGCAGCCACTCGACGCAAACCATTCAGCAGCTGATTAATCACTCGCTACAGGGCATCGAAGATGGCTCGAAAGCGGTGACCCGGCTGGAGGATAATCTCCAGCAGGTGATTGGTCTGGTGGGCAATCTCTGTAGCTTACTGAATGAGATCTCCGTGGCGACCCTCAGCCAGGGGGACAGCATTCACCGCATGACCGGCCAGCTACAGGCCCTGAACCAGGTGGCGCAC
This sequence comes from Leclercia sp. AS011, assembly GCF_037152535.1. NCBI lineage: Bacteria > Pseudomonadati > Pseudomonadota > Gammaproteobacteria > Enterobacterales > Enterobacteriaceae > Leclercia > Leclercia sp. AS011. The sequence goes on along the minus strand of NZ_JBBCMA010000001.1, from coordinate 1,292,860 downwards.
CAGACCGATGAACTGGTGAACACCGCCTCCGAGGCCTCCCGGCGACTGCATGATGAATCCGGCCTGCTGTTACAGGCGGTTTCGCGGTTCCGACTTCCTGCCTGACGTCATCCATCAGCCTCTGTTATACTCGCAGGCCGTTTTTGGCCTGTGAGCAAGGAGCAACCGATGGCTGCGAACATCAATAATCAGATGCTGGACGCCATTCTGGCGCAAGTACGTCCCTTACTGGGCCAGGGCAAAGTGGCCGATTACATTCCGGCGCTTGCCTCGGTCAACGGCAACAAGCTCGGGATTGCCATTCGTACCGTCGATGGTCAGCGCTTCCAGGCCGGGGATGCCACCGAACGTTTCTCCATTCAGTCGATCTCAAAAGTGCTCAGCCTGGTGGCGGCCATGCGTCAGTATGACGAAGACGAGATCTGGCAGCGGGTAGGGAAAGATCCCTCCGGCCAGCCGTTTAACTCTCTGCTGCAGCTGGAGATCGAGCAGGGCAAACCGCGCAACCCGTTTATCAACGCCGGGGCGCTGGTGGTGTGCGATATGCTGCAAAGCCGTCTCAGCGCCCCGCGTCAGCGGATGCTGGAGATTGTGCGCCAGCTCTCCGGGGTCAGCGATATTGCTTACGACACCCTGGTGGCTAAATCAGAGTTCGAACACTCGGCGCGCAATGCGGCGATCGCCTGGCTGATGAAGTCGTTCGGCAATTTCCATAACGATGTCTCGACGGTGCTGCAAAACTACTTCCACTACTGCGCCCTGAAGATGAACTGCGTTGAACTGGCCGACACCTTTCTGTTTCTGGCCGCCCAGGGCTATGCGCCGCACCTCTCAGAGCCGGTGGTCACGTCGATGCAGGCCCGGCAGGTGAATGCCCTGATGGCCACCAGCGGCATGTATCAGAATGCCGGTGAGTTTGCCTGGCGCGTGGGGCTGCCTGCCAAATCGGGGGTTGGTGGCGGGGTGGTGGCGATTGTGCCGCACGAGATGGCGATTGCGGTCTGGAGCCCGGAGCTGGACGAGACGGGGAACTCCCTGGCCGGCGTCGCGGTGCTGGAGCGTCTGACCCAGAAGCTGGGCCGCTCGGTCTATTAACCGGATCCGACCCGGGGGCTGACGACTGACAGTTAAGCCCCCTTAACGGAGTGGTGATTGTACCCCCCCTGATGTGATATACATGAGTCCCAAACTTTTAACATTCACCCGCGCGGGTGATAAATCATTGTTAAAAGCAACCCTATGGATTGATATTGCATGTCTTCTGACTCCAGCAGAACATTCGCGCTTTTTCAGCCGGAAAGCCCCCTGCGTAATGCGGTGGGAATATTTGTCCTGACCACGCTGTTCTATTTTATTGGCGCGCAGCTGCGTCTGGTGGAATCACTGTCGATGTTCTGGCCGCTAAACGGCGTCATGGCAGGGGTATTTGCCCGTTACGCTTACCTGAACCGGCCGCACTATTATGCGCTATCGTATTTCGCCATGTTGGTCTATGACGCCCTCACCACCAACTGGGGCATCACCTCGCTGGGCATCAACCTCTCGAATATGGTGTTTATCGTCATGGTTGCCCTGCTGGTCCAGCGCGACAGGCGGCTGAAAAACCGCACCCCGGATCCGGTAAATGCCCTGCGGTTGTTTAACTATTGTCTGGTGGCCGCGCTGCTCTGCGCGCTGCTCGGGGCGATGGTGTCGGGCGGGGTGGATAATCGCGCCTTCTGGCCGCTGGTCGCCGACTGGTTTAGCGAACAGTTTTCCACCGGGGTACTGATTGTTCCCTGCATGCTGACCATCACCTGGCCCACCTTTAAGCGGACCCTGCGGGCCAGCCATCTGATGCCGGTGGTGTTACTGATTATCTCGGTGGCGGCCTCGGTGGCAATTGGCGGGGCCGGTGCGCTGGCGTTTCCAATGCCAGCCTTGATCTGGTGCGCGGTGCGCTATTCACTACCAGCGACCTGCCTGTTGACCTTTGTCACCGGGGCGGTGGAGATCACCCTGGTCGGCAACTCCATCATTACCATTCTGGCGACCACGCCGATCACCACGCCGATGATGTTCTCTGCCCGGCTGGGGATCGCCACTATGGCTGTCTGCCCGGTGATGGTCTCGGTCAGCATGGCGGCGATCAACTCGCTGATCCGCCAGGTCTCCCTGCGCGCCGATTATGATTTCCTGACCCAGGTGTACTCCCGGTCCGGGCTGTACGAGGCCCTGAAGCGCGATGAGGGCACACGTAAAAGCCCGCTGCTGACCGTGATGCTGCTGGATATCGACTATTTCAAAAGCATCAATGACAACTTCGGTCACGAGTGTGGCGATACCGTGCTCGCGGCCTTTGCGCGTAAAGTGCAGGAGACGGTAGGGAACGAGGGACTGGTGGCGCGGATGGGGGGCGAGGAGTTTGCGGTGGTGGTCAATACCGTGTCGGCGCAGCAGGGGTACGGCCTGGCGGAACGTATCCGTACCACTATTGAACAACATCCGTTCAACTGGCGCGGGCAGGTACTGTTTTTGACCGTCAGTATCGGGCTGGGCAACGGAAAATCGGATCCCTGGAAGCGAACGGAAATTTTCAATCGTCTGATGAGCGAAGCGGATGATTATCTGTATCGTTCGAAAAAAGCAGGCCGAAATCGCACCAGCGCGCGAATGACAGAGATAACGACTGCCGTACAAAATGCAGCGCCATCTGAGCAGGTATAATCGTTTGCCTGCCCGGTGGGGCGGGCCCTGCCATATATTCACAAAACTGATAAATGCCTTGATACGAATTTTATCCGTCAATAATATAATAGGGTGATTATTTCGGAAAATTCGTGTGATGAACGGAACTGACAGACTCAGTAAACCCCCTCGCGTGCCTGGCAGTCGGTTTATCAAACGCATGTTTCTGATGCGAGTGCTTGGAACATTTCTCTGCTTTTTCCCCATTCTTTCCGTCCTGGTGGAGCATCAACGTTCACCCTGGCTAATGGGTCTGCTGGGGATCAACGCCTTTATCTGGCCGACGCTGGCCTTCTGGCGCGCCCGTCGCTCCACCACGCCGCTGAGTACGGAACACCAAAACCTGATACTGGACGCCGGGGCAGGCGGGTTCTGGATCGCCATGATGGCGGCGAACCCGCTGCCGTCTCTCGCCATTGCCAGCATCTTAATGGCTGACCGGCTGGCAGCGGGCGGATTCCCGCTGATGAAAAAAGCCGGTGCGGTGATGCTGGTGGTCTTTATGGCCAGCTGGCTGACGCAGGGGATGGCGCTTATCCCCTGGGTGTCCCAGCGCACGATGTACGCCACGCTGCCGCTGATCGGCATCTATACCGTGGCGCTGAGTTTGCTCACCAACAGCATCGCCATGCGGCTGCGCTTTAAGTCCCGCGAGCTGGAACGCATTGCGATGATGGATCCGCTCCTCGACATTGCCAACCGCCGTCTGCTGGAGAAGCGAATCGACAATGAGCTGCATAAACTGCGGCAGACCTGCCGCGAATCGGCATTGATGTTTATCGATATCGACAACTTCAAAGAGGTGAACGATCGCTTCGGTCATAAGGTGGGGGATATGCTTTTGGTGACAGTGTCACAGATACTACATGTCGCCACCCGGCAGAGCGATACCCCGGCGCGGCTGGGCGGCGACGAGTTTGTGATCCTGCTCCCTGATACCACCCTGGAGGAGGCGCACGTGGTCGCCAGCCGGATTATGGATGCCGCCGCGGTGATCGACGGCGTGGCGGAAGAGGCGGTCCCGTGTACGATGAGCATCGGCATTGCTATCGCCACCCGGGAGATGGGAAATGTCACAGACTGGCTGCAGGCAGCCGATATTGCCCTCTATCAGGCGAAGCGCGAAGGTAAAAATAGGATATTCGCCCATTGACCGGCGTCATAATGCGCTAAGCTTTTAAAAAGCCTGATGTCCGGAGTCTGTATGAAATCCCCCTTTTTACCCCAGAATGAAGTGGCGCGTCTTGGCGCCTTGCGCGAATCCGGGCTGCTTGAGACTGAAAATAATCCGACCTACGACCGGTTGACCCGCCTGGCAAAACGCCTGTTTGCGGTACCGGTGGCGATGATCAACCTGGTTGACGAGCACGTGGTGGTGGTTAAATCCGCGGAGGGTGCTGATGCCACCAATCTGCCGCGCAACCTCTCTTTTTGCGGCCATACCGTATTCAATAATTCGCCGCTGGTGGTGCCCGACACCTTAGACGATGTCCGTTTTGCCGATAATCCACTGGCCACCGACGACGTTCCGGTGCGGTTTTATGCCGGTTATCCGCTGCATCTGCCCAATGGGGCCACGGTGGGATCCCTGTGCATTATCGACCATCAGCCGCGGCAGTTTTCCGCGGCCGACGTTGCGGCGCTGGCCGATCTGGCGGCGCTGGTAGAGGTGGAGTTCGCCGCGACCTGCGCCACTATCATCGACAATCTGACCGGACTGTATAACCGCCGCGGTTTTCACCATCTTGCCACCTACGTCATTGGTGCCGCGCGCCGTCGGGCAGAGCCACTGACTCTCGCCTGGCTGGATCTGGATCGCTTTAAACAGATCAACGCCCGCTACGGTCGCGCCGATGGCGATAACGCCCTGAAGGCGATGGCCGGGCTGCTGAGTTCCACCTTCCGCGAAGCCGACGTGCTGGCGCGCTACGGCGGGGACGAGTTCGCGATCCTGTTTGCCAACAGCGACGAGAAGGGCGCATGGATTGCCATGCAGTATCTTACCGAACAGGCCGCGGTGTGGAATGAGCATGCTGAATATCCCTGGGCGCTCTCTTTCTCCTGGGGCGTCATCGAGTTTAACCACGATCGCGACGATCTGGAGAGCTGGCTGAAAACCGCCGACCGGATGATGTACTCCATGAAACAGCAGCGCGGTACCGGCTGCTGAGATAAGAAAATCCTCTGACAGTCTCTCTTGTGTTACAAAAATGTAAAGCGCATGGTGTTGCCGTTGATTAAAAGGAGAATAATGATGACATCACCTGCTATTCATATTTTTTCGCGCGACGACATCCTCGCGCACCTTCCTCAGTTAGCTGACATTCTGCACAGCTGTGTCACCGGCGGCGCGTCGGTAAGCTTTATGCTGCCCTATAGCCTCGAGCAGGCCAGCGCGTTCTGGCGCGGTGTGGCCGAGAGCGTCGGGCGCGGGGAGCGGACTCTGCTGGTGTCGACCAATGCTGAGGGCCAGCTCACCGGCACCGTGCAGCTGATCACCGATCAGCCTGACAACCAGCCGCACCGGGCGGATGTCGCCAAACTGCTGGTTCACCAGAACGCGCGCCGCTGCGGCGATGCGGGACGGTTAATGCAGGCCCTGGAAAATGTTGCCCGGGATCAGGGTAAGACGGTGCTGGTGCTGGACACTACCACCGGCAGCGGGGCAGAGATCTTCTATCAGCGGGCGGGCTGGCAGAAAGTGGGCGAGATCCCGCGCTACGCCCTGATGCCTGACGGTGAGATGGCGGCCACCTCAGTGTTCTACAAATTCTTATAGATCCTGTCACAATTCACCGCGTATTTGATCAAAACAGGGGTTCGTGGTCGTTAAGTTTTGATAAGTTATCGTACCAATCTTATCAGGCTGTATGACTAATCATTACAAGGACCCCATTGTGAACACACTGAACCGTCGTGATTTCCCCGGAGCGCTCTATCCTGAACGTATCATCCAGTTTGGTGAGGGCAACTTCCTGCGCGCGTTTATTGACTGGCAGATCGACCTGCTCAATGAACATACCGACCTCAATGCCGGTATTGCGATTGTCCGCCCGATCAAAAGCGATTTCCCGCCTTCCCTGAGCACCCAGGACGGCCTCTACACCACCATTATTCGTGGCCTGAACGAGCAGGGCGAAGCGGTCAGCGACGCTCGCCTGATCCGCTCGGTTAACCGCGAAATCAGCGTTTACGACCAGTACGATGAATTCCTCAAGCTGGCCCACAACCCGGCGATGCGTTTTGTCTTCTCCAACACCACGGAGGCGGGGATCAGCTATCACGCCGGGGATAAATTCGAGGATGCCCCTGCGGTGAGCTATCCGGCGAAACTGACGCGTCTGCTGTTCGAGCGCTTCAGCCATTTCAACGGCGCTGCCGATAAAGGCTGGGTGATTGTCCCTTGTGAGCTGATTGACTATAACGGCGAGGCGCTGCGCGAGCTGGTGCTGCGCTATGCTCAGGAGTGGGCGCTGCCGGCGGCCTTTACCCAGTGGCTGAACGACGCCAACAGCTTCTGCTCAACGCTGGTTGACCGTATCGTCACCGGCTATCCGCGTGATGAAGTGGCCCAGCTTGAAGCCTCTCTTGGCTATCACGATGCTTTCCTTGATACCGCCGAACACTTCTATCTGTTTGTGATCCAGGGGCCGAAATCCCTGACGCAGGAGCTGCGTCTCGACAAGCTGGCGCTGAACGTGCTGATTGTTGATGACATCAAGCCGTACAAAGAGCGTAAAGTGGCGATCCTCAACGGGGCGCACACCGCCCTGGTGCCTGTGGCCTTCCAGGCCGGGCTGGATACCGTGGGTGAGGCGATGAACGACACCGAGATTTGCGCCTTTGTGGAAAAAGCTATCCATGAAGAGATTATCCCGGTGCTGGATCTGCCGCGTGATGAGCTGGCCTCGTTTGCCAGCGCGGTCACGGGCCGTTTCCGCAACCCGTACATCAAACATCAGCTGCTGTCGATTGCCCTCAACGGCATGACCAAGTACCGCACCCGCATTCTGCCGCAGCTTCTGGCAGGGCAGCAGGCCAGCGGCAAACTCCCGGCGCGTCTGACGTTTGCCCTGGCGGCGCTGATTGCCTTCTACCGCGCGGAGCGTAACGGCGAAAGCTACCCGGTGCAGGACGATGCGCACTGGATCACCCGCTTCCAGCAGCTGTGGACCCAGCATAATGACCAGCAGATCACCACCCGCGAGCTGGTGAGCGCGGTGCTGAGCGTCAGCGACCACTGGGAGCAGGATCTGACTCAGGTCAATGGCCTGGTAGAGCAGGTTGCCCAGGATCTGGATGCGATTCTGCACAAAGGGATGCGCGAAGCGGTTAAGCCGCTCTGCTGATCCGTTGAACTTTTCCCTCTCCCTTTTGGGAGAGGGTTAGGGTAAGGGGAAAAACAGGGCACTCTTGTTAACTCCTTTTTACCTTCCTTAGTTACAACATACTTTAACGCTTTCCTGTAATAACACACCTTGCCCCCGTGCGGTTTGCCCTAAGCCTCGCAAAAACATCATCATTTTTTAACATACTTGCAACCGTGACGACGATCACGTTTAATAGTCACCGCTCTTTTTTCCCGATGAAGCTGACTATGATTGTTCGACCTCAACAGCACTGGTTGCGTCTGATTTTCGTCTGGCACGGTTCCGTGCTGACCAAAATCTTTTCCCGCCTGTTTCTAAACTTTTTGCTCTCTATCGTCGTGATCCTGATGTTGCCCTGGTATACCTCACTGGGCATCCGGCTGACGGTGGCACCGTTCAGCATTCTTGGGGTTGCCATCGCCATCTTCCTCGGGTTCCGCAACAACGCCTGCTACGCCCGCTATGTCGAAGCGCGCCTGCTCTGGGGCCAGCTGATGATTGCCTCGCGCTCGTTGTTCCGTGAAGTCAAAAACACCCTGCCGGACGACCCGGCGCTGGGTGAGTTTGTTCGCCTGCAGATTGCCTTTGCCCACTGTCTGCGCATGACCCTGCGCCGACAGCCGCAGGCAGAACAGCTGGCGAAATATCTTTCCGAAGAGAACCTGCGCGTGGCGATGGACTCCAGTTCGCCTGCCAACCGCATACTGCTGATCATGGGGGAGTGGCTGGCGGTCAGACGCCGGAGAGGCGAGCTGTCGGATATCCTGTTCCACAGCCTGAATATTCGTCTGAATGATATGTCGACCGTGCTGGCCGGCTGCGAACGTATCGCCAACACCCCGGTGCCGTTTGCCTACACCCTGATCCTGCACCGTACCGTCTACTTGTTCTGCATCATGCTGCCGTTTGCGCTGGTCAGCGACCTGCACTACATGACGCCGTTCGTGTCTGTGCTGATCTCCTACACCTTTATCTCGCTGGATACCCTGGCGGAAGAGCTGGAGGAGCCGTTTGGCACCGAGAATAACGACCTGCCGCTGGATGCCATCTGCAATGCGATGGAGATTGATTTGCTGCAGATGAACGATGAGCCGGAGATCCCCGCGCGCAAAATGCCGGACAAGTATTACCAGCTGACCTGAGGTCTGCCGTTTTACGTTCAGTTTGTATCACAGTGTATCCGGGCCTGCTCGCGATACAGCAGCTTGCAAAACGGGCCATTTTGCACATATTCGCCATACATCAGAGTGGTGAGATAGCCGGGTAAATTCTACTGACCCGGAGATCCCACCATGATGAACAAACTGGCTTACTTAACCCTGGCCCTGACCCTCTCTTTAGCCACCGTTTCTGCCTGTCAGGCCGAAGCGGCGGGCACCGACTATGCCGCCGGCTTTAAACAGATCCGGCAGATTGACGCCGGCGATCTCAACGTTGGCTATGTCGATATCGGGCCGAAAAATGGCGAACCGGTGATCCTGCTGCACGGCTGGCCATACGACATTCAAAGTTACGCTCAGGTTGCCCCGGCGCTGGCGGCCAAAGGCTACCGGGTGATTGTGCCGTACAACCGCGGGTTCGGGACGACCCATTTTCTGTCGCCCGCTACGCCGCGCAACGGCCAGCCTGCCGCCATGGCGAAAGACGTCATTAACCTGATGGATGCCCTGAAAATCAAACGTGCGGTCTTCGCCGGTTACGACTGGGGGGCCAGAACGGCGGATATCGTGGCAGCGCTGTGGCCGGAGCGCGTGAAGTCGCTGGTTTCGGTGAGCGGGTATCTGATTGGTAATCAGAAGGCCGGGGAAAAACCGCTCCCGCCGCAGGCCGAGTTGCAGTGGTGGTATCAGTTCTACTTTGCCACCGAGCGCGGTGAGAAGGGGTATGCCGCTAACACCCATGATTTTGCCAAACTGATCTGGACCCTCGCGTCCCCTGGCTGGAAGTTCAGCGACGCCACCTTCAACGTCAGTGCCAAAGCGCTGGACAACCCGGATCACGTGGCGGTCACCATCAGTAACTACCGCTGGCGTCTGGGGCTGGAAAAAGGGGAACGTCGCTTCGACAGCTATGAGCAAAAACTGGCGACCGCCCCAACCATCAGCGTCCCGACCATCACCATCGAAGGCGACAATAACGGCGCGCCGCACCCGTTGCCTGAGGTGTATGCCGCGAAATTCATCGGCAAATATCAGCATCGCACCTTTACCGGCAATATTGGCCACAATCCGGCGCAGGAAGATCCGCAGGATTTCGTCAAGGCGGTGGTGGATGCGGATAAGTTATAAGCAATCTATGCTATTTTTGGCGAATCGCTGATTAACAGGAGCTTAGGGTGGAGACAACCGATCACATTCTTGTCGTCGATGACGACCGGGATATTCGCGAGCTGGTCGTCGATTATCTGCTGAAATCGGGCTATCGCGCCACCGGTGCCGCTAACGGCAAAGAGATGCGCGCCGTGCTTGATAAACAGGCAGTCGACCTGGTGGTACTGGATATCATGATGCCCGGTGATGACGGACTGACCCTGTGCCGCCAGCTGCGCAGCGGCCAACATAAAGATCTGCCGATTTTAATGTTGACCGCGCGCCATGACGACATGGATCGCATCCTCGGTCTTGAGATGGGGGCCGACGATTATGTGGTCAAACCCTTTGTGGCGCGTGAGCTGCTGGCGCGGATCAAAGCCATACTGCGCCGCTTTCGCACGCTGCCGCCCAATCTGCAGGTGACCGAAGCCGGGCGGATCATCGCCTTTGGCGAGTGGCAACTGGACACCAGCGCCCGTCATCTGCTGGATGCCACCGGCACCATCGTGGCGCTGAGCGGGGCGGAGTACCGTCTGCTGCGGGTGTTTGTCGATCATCCCCAGCGGGTGTTAACCCGCGATCAGCTGCTAAACCTGACTCAGGGCCGGGATGCTGAGCTGTTCGAGCGTTCCATCGATCTGCTGGTCAGCCGGGTGCGCCAGCGTCTGAATGAGGATGCACGCACACCCCTGTATATAAAAACAGTGCGCAGCGAAGGCTACGTCTTTTCGATGCCGGTGAGCATTCTTGAGGCCAAAGAATGAGGCTCTGGCCGCGTTCGCTGCACTATCGTCTGCTGCTGATCGTCCTGCTGGGATTGTTGCTTGCCAATGGCCTGAGCCTGACCCTGGTCATGTACGAACGGATGAGCAGCGTGCGCAACGTGATGCTGGGCAATCTGCAGGATGATGTCTCCACCAGCGTGGCGATCCTCGACCGGCTGCCTGCGAATGAGCGGGCGCAGTGGCTTCCGCGCCTCGACCGGGATAACTATCACTACATACTGGGGCCGGGAGAGGCGGGCGCGCCGCCCGCGGATGCCCGTTCCCGGGATGCGGTCCGGACGTTAACGGATACCCTGGCGACCCAGTATCCGCTGCGCTTCACGGCGGTGCCGGGGCCGGTTTCCCATATCCAGGCACACCTGACGCTGCGTGACGGCTCGCCGTTGACCCTGGATCTTACCCCGCGGATGCCGCCGGTCGCCCGCTGGCTGCCGGTGGTGTTTATTCTTCAGCTGCTGTTAGTGGCGCTCTGCGCCTGGCTGGCGGTGCGTCAGGTGGTGCGGCCTTTTACCCGCTTTACCCGGGCGGTCGACACCCTTGAACCCGCCAGCCCGAATCCGCTGACCCTCACCGAGCAAGGCCCGCTGGAGGTACAACATGCGGCGCGGGCGTTTAACGCCATGCAGGAGCGGATCCAGACCTCGCTGAAGGAGAGGGCGCAGATCCTTGCCGCCATCTCCCATGACTTACAGACGCCCATCACCCGGATGCGGTTGCGGGTGGAGATGGCCGACCAGCCGGAACTGCGCGACAAACTCACCCAGGATCTGGACAGCATGACCCGGCTGGTACGCGAGGGGATCGACTACGCCCGCTCGTCCGGGGTATCGCCAGAGCCGGTGCGCAACGTCGATCTCTATAACTTTATTGATACCCTGGTGTGTGATTACAGCGATACCGGCAAAAACGTGCAGTTTACCGCAGCCCGCACCGCCGTACCCTTCGCCACCCGTCCGCAGGCGCTGCACCGTATCCTCACCAATCTGCTGGATAACGCTTTGAAATTTGGTGATACCGCGGAGGTGAGGCTGACGGTGGGCGATGACAGGGTGCTGATCGCCGTGGACGATAACGGCCCGGGTATTCCGGAGCAGGAGCTGGCGGCGGTGTTGCAGCCGTTTTACCGGGTGGAATCCTCCCGTAACCGGGACACTGGTGGCACCGGGCTGGGGCTGGCGATTGCCGCCCAGCTTACCGCCCAGTTGGAGGGGCAGTTACAGCTGGCAAACCGGCCCGAGGGCGGGCTTTCCGCGCGCATTACCTTGCCGGTGGTGTGAATTGCCGGGTGGCGGCTGCGCCTGACCCGGCCTACACAACAAGGTCTTGTCCCTGAATGCCCGGCAAGCGTAGCGCCGCCGGGCATTCAGACCGCACCCTTTGTACCGAACTGTATCTCCGCGCTAAACGAATACACCACCTGACAAATCCCCCTGTCCTCCACACATGCCAGACACATCCCCACGCTGTAATAGCCTCACTGTAATCGTCGCAGCCAACCGCTTTAGTGAGGTGAATTATGTTTCTCGTGATCGCATTTTTAGGGGGCATGGTCAGCCTGCTCAGCCCCTGTACGCTTCCCGTCATCCCGCTGCTGTTCGCCGGTTTTCGCGGCCAGAAGCGCCAGCTTGTCGCCATGCTCTTCGGGATGGTGATCATGTTTACCCTGGTTGCCAGCCTGATCACCGTCGCCAGCGACTGGGTGGTCAGCGCCACCCTGGTCGGGCGCTGGATTGCGCTGGGGATGTTGAGCCTGGCTGCGCTGGCCCTGATCTTCCCGACCTTTGCCCAGCGCATCGCCGGACCCGCATTACGCCTTGGCAACGCGATTAATTCCCGCAGCACGCAAACCGGAGGCCAGGCCTCAGCGGTGCTCGCCGGGCTGGCGGTCGGGCTGCTGTGGTCGCCGTGCGCCGGACCGGTTCTGGGGGCGATCCTCAGTCTGAGTATCGCAGGGCATAACCCGATCGCCACCGGTAGCCTGCTGGCGGCTTACGGCAGCGGCTGTGCGGTGATGCTGGCGCTGCTCGGCTTCAGCGGGCAGGCGCTGATTGCGCGGCTGAAAACCCAGTCGGGGCTGATGGACGGGCTGCGAAAAGGGGCGGGCGTGGCGATGCTGATGTCGGTGGCCTTTACCGCCTTCGGTCTGAACAGCGTTTTTCAGGGGGCAAACGGCGTAGCCGACCGTCTGGAGAAAACGCTCCTGCAGCTGGCACCGGAAAGCCAACCTCAGCCAACCCTCCAGCCGGTCGCACAACCGGTCACCACCAGCGCCATGCCGTCCCTTGAGGGGGGCACCGGCTGGCTGAACGGCGATCCCGTCACCCCGGCGTCGTTAAAAGGCAAAGTGGTGCTGATCGACTTCTGGACCTGGGACTGCATCAACTGTCAGCACGCTCTGCCGCACGTCCGCGAGTGGGCCAATAAGTATCAGGCTCAGGGACTGGTGGTGATTGGCGTACATACTCCGGAATATCAGTGGGAAAAACCGCTGGCGTCGGTGCAGCAGGCCATCAACAAATGGCAGCTCCCGTACCGGGTGGTGACTGACAACAACTACAGGATCTGGACCGCCTTCGGTAATCGTTACTGGCCGGCACACTACTTCTTTGATGCCAAAGGGCAGCTGCGCTACGCCTCTTTCGGCGAGGGAAATAACGATAAGCAGGAGCTGGTGATCCAGCAGCTGCTGAAAGAGGCGAAAGCCTGATTAAGGGACACGTCTGGCGACGATAAACAGTCGCGGAAAAGCCAGCAGGATCTGCCCGTTCTCCTGTAGCGGATACTGCTCCTCCAGCAGCTGATGATAGCGGTGCAAATAGCGTTGTTGCTCGCTCTCATTCAGCTCCTGGAGCCAGGGCCGCAGGCCGGTAGCGCTTACCCAGTCGATAATCGCCTGGTGGGAACGCATCTGGTGGTAATAGGTGGTGCGCCAGATATCCACCTCGCATCCCGCCTCGGTCAGAATATCGTAATAGGCATGGACGCCGGGCAGGGCCGTGCGGCCGCGATCCGGATAATCCTGTTCCCAGGCTACCTCACGCATCAGCACGTGGGTCGGCTCCAGGAAGTTATCCGGCATCTGGATCGCCAGTACGCCGTTCAGCTTCAGCAGCGAGACCAGATGCGGCAGCAGTTCGTAATGGTTTTCCACCCACTGCAACGAGGCGTTGGCGTAAATCACGCTCAGGGCCTGTTCCGGGCGATAGTGGCGAATATCGGCCTCAACAAACCGACAGCCCGGCAACGCCGCTCGGGCTTCTGCCAGCATCGCCGGGGACGTATCCACCCCGGTGATATGCGCCGAGGGCCATCGTTGCTGGAGCAGCGCCGTGCTGTTGCCCGGCCCGCAGCCCAGATCGACAACATCGGTGACCTCATCCAGCGCAATGCGGGAGAGGAGCTCTAAAGCCGGGCGGGTGCGTTCTGCGCCGTATTGCAGATACAGGGCGGGGTTCCAGTCGGTCATGCAGGCATCTCCGGTTTGTGCTTTTCAGAAGTGTAGATGATGAGGTTTGCGAAAAGACAGAAATCCGTTTCTGTCGGTGCGATTTCGTTAGAGGATCTTCTTCAGGGCCACGTGATACAGCAGCATGATGGTTTTGCCATCGACAATCAGTCCGTCATCAATAGCCAGTAACGCCTGATCGATGGGCCACTCCAGCACCTCGATGTCCTCACCCTCGGCCTCAATGCCGCCGCCTTCGCCGGTGCGATCCCCGGGAAGATACTCCGCAATGTAAAAGTAGAGTTTCTCGGTGACCGAGCCGGGGCTCATAAAGGCTTCGAACACTTTCTCAACGTGGTCGATCTGATACCCGGTCTCTTCTTCCGCTTCGGCCTTGATGCGCTCTTCCGGTGCCATGTTGTCGAGCAGGCCGGCGGCGGTTTCAATCAGATAGCCGTCGTGCCCGTTGATGTACACCGGAAAGCGGAACTGGCGGGTGAGGATCACCGTCCGTTTGTCGCGGTTGTAGAGCAGGATAGTTGCGCCATTGCCCCGGTCGTAGGCCTCGCGGTTCTGGCGCTGCCACTCCCCGTTACGGCGGCGCACGTCGAAGGTATATTTCTTGAGTGTGTACCAGTCATCTGACAGCGTTTTGCTGTCGAGGATGCGTACTTCTGCACGATTAGATTGCACGATGCCTCCTGTTTACGTAGAGTGGGCATCATAAACCGCACATTCGTGCAATATCAAGATCAAACATGCAACCTCAGGAACCACCCCATGCTCACTCGTCAACGCAAACAGCTGATCCTCGAAAAACTGAGTGCCGAAGGGCAGGTGCTGTCCAAAAATCTCAGCCTGGAATTTGAGGTATCAGAAGACACCATTCGCCGGGATCTGCGCGAGCTGGCGGCCGAGGGGCGTTTACAGCGGGTCCACGGCGGCGCGTTACCGGCATCACAGGCGGTCTCCAGCTTTGCCGAACGCAGCAGTCTCGGCATCGAGGCGAAAAAACGGGTAGCAAAGAAGGGGGTTGAGCTTATCTCGCCGGGCCAGGTGGTGATCATCGACGGCGGAACCACCACCACCGAGCTGGTGCGCAGCCTGCCTGCGGATCTGCCTTTCACGGCGGTGACCCACAGCCCGGGTATTGCCCTGGCGCTGGTGGACTTTCCCCGGGTGGAGGTGATCCTCATCGGCGGCCGCCTGTTCCGCCACTCTGTCGTCACGGTGGGGGCAGCAGCCATTGAAGGGATTGCACATATCCATGCCGATCTGTTTTTCATGGGCGTAACCGGGATCCACCCTGAGGCCGGGTTAACCACCGGAGATTATGAAGAAGCGTGCATCAAACGGGCATTTTCCGGCAGAGCCGCCGAAACGGTGGTACTGGCCTCCCCGGAAAAAATCAACACCGCATCGTCTTTCCTGATTGGTGAGCTTGCGCTGATCAACACCGTGGTGGTTGAACCGGATACCGACAGCCGCTGGGTGGAGGCGGTAAGCCAGCAGGGGGTTTCGGTTGTGAAAGCGTGAATGGCCTTAATTGAGTCATTTAATTCTCATATTTTGTGGCTTAAAGTCCAAATTAGCCATTAAGGTACAAAATGTTGGATTTAAACTTTAAAAGTCCTGATGAAATTCTCACGTTGCTTTGCGAACGTTTGCGCCAGCAACGTCTTCGACGGCAGTTCACCCAAGCCGAACTGGCGCAGCGGGCGGGTACAGGAGTAAATACAGTTTCAAATCTGGAAGCTGGGCGCAATATCAGCTTTGAAGTCGTGGTGCGTGTGGCGATGGTTTTGGGTCTTAGCGGGGAACTGGAAAATCTGTTTTTGCCGCAACTGGAAAGTTTGGACGATCTTCGCCACTTCGAAGCCAGCGTTTCGCGACAACGCATAAGGAAAAAGAGTCATATCGCCTGATGACCAGAGAGCAGTTACGAGAAATAAGGGAAATGCAGGCCCAGCTCCGTTAAACCAGGAAGAGCCCAGCCGCATAGGCTACGCTTTCAGCTAATGCGTGTTTAACAAAAGGACTGCGTGA
Source organism: Leclercia sp. AS011 (assembly GCF_037152535.1). Lineage (NCBI taxonomy): Bacteria > Pseudomonadati > Pseudomonadota > Gammaproteobacteria > Enterobacterales > Enterobacteriaceae > Leclercia > Leclercia sp. AS011. The sequence continues at coordinate 1,277,175 of NZ_JBBCMA010000001.1, read as the reverse complement.
TGCTGCAAAAAATCAGCCTGATCTCTCTGGCCTGTTTGCTGTTTACCGGGTGTATGTCCAACGAGGGCACCTCACCTGAAGAGAAGAAGTTTCGCAAAGTTGAGGCCGCGGCAAGCGAGTGCGCCGAGATTGTGAAAAACCAGACCATCGAACTCACCGCCGAAGGGAAGGATGCTGACACCCGCTGGACTACCATCGAGTACGTGGCGTCTGACCAGCGCACCCGCACGGTGGAGTATCGCACCTCCTCGGTGCTGGATAACGGCGAGCCCGGCAAGGCGTGGCAGACCTGCATGTCGGACAAAAAAGCCCTGGTTCCTGAGCTGAAGATTTAACCTTCCGGCGGGAGCGACACCTTGCCCCCGCCCAATGAAACAAAATGTTAGTATCCTAAACATTATTTATAGTGTTTTTACTCTTCCTGAATCGGTATTTTTATAATCACTAAGGGGTATCTATAAAACGAGGGGGTTTATGGTGCTCCCCTGCGTTGAATAAGCGATCAAAATCATTCATCACATGAATCTATTAATCTAAAATTTATACTCATCCTGCTTATTCTGATTTTTATATTTAAATGCCGGGATGGAATTAATATTACAAATAGCAGGCAGCGAGACTATTCTTAATTCGTTTTTATTGCGTAAAAATCTCTGCGATCGATTGTTTATCAGAATCATCTTAGGGATATAAAAATGCGCTATAAAACTCGTCGTACCTTGTTATCACAATGCATCCTGATCTCTCTGACTGCTTTCTCCGGCTATGCCATGGCAGCAGACTGCTCACCAACCGATGCCCCGACCAGTACCTGCGGTTTCCAGACTAACTCTTTTAGTGGTCCGAATGGCACTGTGTCCCGGGCAGTCAATGATAACGGTACTGCGTATATCAACGATGCCAACACCAACAGCACCGGTAACGGCAATGACGCTATCTATCTGTGGGATAACAAGCAGGAAGATACCCAGTCTCTGACCGTAGACGGCACCGACATGAGCGGAACCTTTGTTCAGGCTAATTTTGGCGGTACCAAAAATATTACCCTGCAAAATGGCGCGACCACCGACATGATTGAAGGGGGTAATAACGCTGCGGGTGATAACGGCAGCTTTAATATTGATATTAATCACGCCACCCTGACCGGCGAAAATGACAATCTCGCCTACGGTGCGGCAACGAAAGCGCAGCCAGGGAATAAAGCCTATATGGGCGGCGCGGCGATTTTTGTTGATTCTGGCGCTAACCAGGGCACCAACACCGTTAATATTGAAAATGGCAGTGCCCTCGGCGGGGATATTTATACCGTGACCGGCGGGGACAACACCATTAATGTTGCCGGCAACAGCACCGTTAACGGCGCTATTTATGCCTTCAGCAATAGCAATAATACTATTAGCGTTGATAACAGCACCGTTACGGCCAGTGAAACTAACGCCACCTTGCAGGGCTATTTTGAAGGAGCCTATGCAGGCAATGCGGATGCAGCCAGCATTACCTCAGCACTTCAGGGGCAAACTGTTGCGATGGGGATCTATGGTCAGCAGGCGTCCACAGTTGCGCTGACCAATGGCGCTACGGTGAACGGTTCAGTGGCCGTTGTGGGGAGTGGTTCTTCCTCCACGGCGCAAATCTCGCTGGATAACAGCACCCTGAACGGCAACATTGTGACTGCCGATGAGAGCAGCACCACGGTGCAGCTGAACAACTCGACGGTGAACGGGGACATTACTACCGGGGCAGGTAATGATACGGTCGTGCTGACCAATAATTCCTCTGTGACCGGCAACGTGGATGCTGGCACCGGCACTGATGAGCTGTCAATGGATGCCAACAGCACCATTACCGGTAAGATCAGCGGATTTGAAACGATCAACACCACGTCGGATAACAATATCGACATCGATAAGTTAAACGATAACACTGGCTGGACCATCCAGAACGGCTCGTCTTTAACGGCGGATACCACTGGCAGCAATGTTCAGGTCGCCATGACCTCCGACAGTACCGTCAACTTTGGTACGGTCACCGGGACGAATAACAGCCTGACGGTGACCCAGATCTCTGCGTCTACCCTGAATCAGAAAAACGTCCAGATTGCGACATTCTCCACTGCCGGCAATCCGGCCGATGCGGTTGAAGCACAGTTCAGCAACGGTTCCCAAAAGGTTGAAAACCGCAGCGGAGCTTACAACTACAATAACTCCCTGACCATTGAACAGGCGGCGCAGTTGACTAAGAGCGCCGGGCTGATGGCCGCTCCGAACGCCTACAACGTGCTGCTGGACAGCTCCCGCGGGGCGCTGGCCAGCGATGTCCAGGGGGCGATTGCCGGTCTGGATGCTGCCAAACAGGCGGGCCGCCTGGTTACCGACGATCTGGCCAACCATCTGAACCAGGTTCATCTGCAGAGCCTGTATGGTAACGTCGCCGAAGGGGCGCAGCTGTGGGGCGACTTCCTGTATCAGCATGGCGATTACAGCGATGACGTCGATTACAAAGACATCACCCAGGGCGTGCAGGGCGGTGTTGACTGGACAACTCGTCTGGACAACGGCGACAGCCTGACCGGTGGCGTGGCGCTGGCCTGGACCCGCAGCCGCGACCAGAGCAACAGCGGCGGCGCTGACAGCTTCAAGGATACCGTCTATGGCAACTACTACAGCCTGTATGCGGGCTGGCAGCAGGCGCTGCATGACAATCTGTGGGGCATGTTTGTTGACGGTAGCTTCAGCTACGGCGATATGCGCTACTCAATGTCAGCGAAGAACAGCACGCAAGATACCAGCGGCATGACCGAAGCGCTGAGCGGCTCTGCGGACGGTAATCTGTATACCACCCAGCTGCGTACCGGTGTGAACGTGATGCTGCCGGGTGAAACCGTCCTCCAGCCGTATGCCACCTTAGGATGGGATAAAGCAGAAGAGAAAGGCTTCTCTGATAAAGAGCTGGCCTTCAGCGACAACCAGGTTTCCCAGTGGAATACCAGTGTCGGTATGCACGTGACCACCAAACTGGCAGACCTCAACAAGAACGTCGAGCTCTATCCATGGGCCGATGCCCGTTACCAGACCGAGTTTAGCGATAATACCGACATCAAAGCGGCGGATTATCACAACACCGACGGTCACAACACCTCGATGGGTATCTTCGGGGCGGGTATCAACACCACTATCGGTAACAACTTCTCCGTTAACACCGGGGTCTACTTCGGTACAGGTGATGTGGATAACGATGCCAGCGTACAGGCGGGTATCAGCTACAAATTCTAATCACGTCTGACGTAGCCAACCGGCAGGGATCTCAGGATCGCTGCCGGTTTTTTTTTGCAGCCTGCGCCGGGATACAATATACTAAAATACATTATATAAAATTGTATATTGATGATGGAAACCATGACCGATCTTCAGGATGCGATGAAACAGGCGGCGCTGGGTGCCGCAGAGATTTTACGCGGTCTGTCCAATGCGGACCGGCTGCTGCTGATGTGCCAGTTAAGCCAGGGGGAAGCCAGCGTCGCGCAACTTGAAGAGGCGGTGGGGATCCGTCAGCCCACCTTATCCCAGCAGTTGGGGGTGTTGCGGCGCTTACAGCTGGTGGAGACCCGACGCACAGGTAAACAGATTTTCTACCGGATTGAGGATCCGCGGATCTTCACGCTGCTCAATACCTTATATGACCTCTATTGCCCACAGGCAGGAGTCGACCATGACCATTGATTTCGCTCACTTTACACCGCTGAGCAGTTTCGGCGGCGGGGTGTTAATCGGGCTTGCAGCCATACTGTTGATCCACTTTTGCGGGCGCATCGCCGGGATCAGCGGCATTGTGGCAGGTATGCTGGCGAAAAAGACCCGCACAGAAGGGTGGCGGATAGCCTTTTTAGCCGGTCTGATTGGCTCACCGCTGCTGTTCTCTCTCTTTTTCCCGCTGCCGGCCATTACCGTTCAGACCTCCTGGCCGACGATTATCGTGGCCGGTTTGCTGGTGGGCATCGGGTCGCGTCTCGGATCCGGGTGCACCAGCGGGCATGGCGTCTGCGGGCTGTCGAGGTTTTCTAAGCGCTCCCTGGCCGCCACGCTGACCTTTATGGCCGTGGGCGTGATTACCGCCACGCTGACCGGTTTCTGGCTGGGTTAAGGAGAAGATGATGCTGATTATTAGCGCGTTTCTGTGTGGCCTGATTTTTGGCGTGGGCCTGCTGGTCGGTGGGATGGCAAACCCGGAAAAGGTACTTCACTTTCTCGATCTCTCTCAGGCCTGGGATCCCTCGCTTGCCTTCGTGATGATGGGGGCGATTGCGGTGGGGATAGTCGGTTTTGCGTTGGTGAAAGGCAGAAAAAGAGCCATTTGCGGGGTGCCCATCCTGCTACCGGAGAATAACGCCGTAGATCGCCCGCTGCTGGTGGGGGCGATTCTGTTTGGTCTCGGCTGGGGGCTGGCGGGTATTTGCCCCGGACCGTCGCTGGTGTTGCTGGGGGCGGGCGTCGGGAAGGGGCTGCTGTTTGTTCTGGCGATGCTGGCCGGGATGGGGATAGTGAACCGGGTTCGGCCAGCATAAACTAGCGATATCTGACGATCAGATCGGCTTCGGTGTGTTGCCTGTTCAACCACCGGACCGACGCTTCACCCCGGTTATCCGGCAAGGCAAATTCAGCGGTGGAAGGGGAATATGAGGCGATGTTCAGGCGTTCTTTATGCGGGGTTTTGCCGCAGACGATTTGCGCACTTTTACCCTGCGGGTCGATTAAGCACCCGACGATAAAAATCCGTCCGGAAAAATGTAGCTTACCTGATGATGAAGCATGGCCGACAGCCGGGAGGCTGAGTAAAACTAAGAGTTCTAAAAATAGGGTGATCTGCCGAAGGCACATATTTCTCTCTCCTTGAGCTATCGGCAAGCACGGTAGCGTTATTCACCACACTGCTGCCGACAGGGTATAACCGATACAATCAGACGTCCTGCCTGAAATACACGGTACTGCAAAATAGTTGCGCGGTAAACTATTTCCTCTGCATTAATACATTGTTGGTTATTTCTTCCACTGATCTGCAAATAAAAGGAGAGCAGCGATCTGCTGTCTATTTATGTAGGCTGGCTGTTGCCTGCATGTTGCGATACATGCAATATCTCTAAAGCTTACAAATCAGAACATCTTGTTGATTTTTCCGAACTGTTTAATTTTTTATACTCGTCGCCGAGTGACACGGGGCTAAGAATGTTCTGAGTCATTTTTGTTAATTGAATGCAACTTGCATTGTTTATTTGATAACACGTTATCCTGTCTTTTATAGGCTATAAAAATGAATTCTAAGACTAAGATTTTATTTTCCGGCGCTTTCCTGACCTTCTTTTTCACCGGGCTGTCGGCGCATGCGAGCACCGTTAATTTCTCCGGTAAAATCATCAATGAAACCTGTCAGGTTGCCGATAATTCCGGCAATGTGAACGTCGATTTCGGTAGTGTAAACATGGATACACTGAAATCACATGAGCAAACCACGGCGCAAACCCCGTTTAAAATCCATCTGAAAGGGTGCCCGACGGCACAGAACGTCAGTATCAGTCTGGAGGGTACGCCTGATGCCAATGCCAACGGTAAGGCAGATGCCGTACTGGCCATGAATGCCGCTGACGGTGTGGCGAAGGGCGTTGGAATTGAAGTCTATTCCAGCGACGATGGTTCCACACAGGGCACGCAGTTGACTTTTGATAAGCAGGTAAAAACGGCCACCAAACAGGCCGATGATAATGGTGATATTACCTTTGGTTTTCTTGCCGACCTGAAGAGTGACTCCTAGGTGGATGTCACCGCCGGTAATATTAATGCAAATGCTAGCATTGATATTAATTACGAATAGTTATTATCCACTCACCTGAGTTCCATAAAGAGCAGAGTCACTCTGCTCTTTTCTTTTTCCAGATCTGCGAAAGAAGCTACCAATGAAAATGAAAAGCCTGACGTTACTCGCCGCCGTGATGCTGTTTTCCTCTCCGGTATTAGCGGGCGGGGTTTCTATCGGAGGAACCCGGTTAATTTACCTGTCCAGCGAAAATGAAGCGGACATCTCTGTGCAGAATACCAACACCGATGCGCCGGTTTTGATTCAGAGTTGGGTAAGCGACATCGGCGATGAGAATAAATCCCCCTTCATCGTGACACCGCCACTGTTTCGTCTTGACGCCGGAAATACTAACGATTTACGGGTGATCCAGACCTCCGGTCAACTTCCCAAAAATAAAGAGTCGCTTTTTGTGCTGAATATTAAGGTGATCCCTCAAAATAGCGGCAAGGGGGGCGAAAATATTCTGCAATTCGCGATTAAGAATCAACTTAAGCTGATCTATCGTCCCCTCGGTTTACCCGGGTCGTCGCTGGCCGCCGCGAAAAATCTGCACTGGAGCATCAGTGGTCATCAGCTTCATGCAGTGAACCCATCGCCTTATTATGTCACCGTCACCTCATTTACCCTGGGTAACCAGCAGAGTAAAACTGCCGCTGACCAGAGCGTACTGGCCCCGGGTGGCCGTCAGGATTATACCGTTCCGGCAGGAAGCACGGCGCAAAGCATTTCCTGGAACACGCTTGATGATTTCGGTGCACCTCAACACTTCAGTTCAACCCTCAATCAGGGCTAACCCCTTGTCATGAAGCGCTGGAACATCGGCCTGAAACCCCATGGCTATCTGCTGATAGCGGTATGGGGTTACTGCCAGCCCGTTCTGGCGCAGCCAGCGTTTAATATGGATCTGCTGGAGAAAAACGAGAATTTACCTTCGGTTGATTTAAGCAGCTTCAACGCACAGGATGCGCAACCCGAAGGTCATTACCTGGTCAACTGGCTGGTTAATGATGTCAGTATTGAATCACCCAAAGATATCGAATTTCACCATGGTGCCCATGGGGCGCTGGTGCCCTGTCTGACCTCTCAGGATCTGCGCAAGGCGGGCGTTAATCCCGCGGTACTGGCGCAGAACGGGGATGACGACAAGCCTGCTGCCTGCGTCGACCTGGCGAAAGTGCTGCCGGACAGTCGCACAACATTCGATTTTCAGCATCAGAAGCTGGTGCTCTCCATCCCTCAGGCGCTGATGAGCCAGCAGGCCCGCGGCGCTGTCCCGGTGACGCTATGGGATGAGGGCATTAACGCCGTTGAGCTTAACTATCGCTATTCCGGTGCCAGCCAGCGGGACAGACAAGGCGGCGGAAGTGAAAATGACAACTCTGTGATGATGAAGAATGGCGCTAACCTGGGGGCATGGCGCCTGCGTTCGGATGGCAGTCTGACCAGTAACAGCAATGAAAAAACCCACTGGAGCAGTTCGGCCACGTGGCTGGAACGCGATATTGCGCGCTGGAAAAGCGAGTTAACGCTGGGAGATGCGTTTACCTCCGGGGAGGTTTTTGATCCAGTCCAGGTGCAGGGCGTGGGTCTCGCGTCTGATGATGAGATGCTACCGGACTCCCAAAAAGGGTTTGCGCCCACAATCCACGGCATTGCAAAAAGTCATGCCCGGGTCACGGTCCGGCAAAATGGCTATCTGTTATACCAGACCTATGTCACGCCGGGGCCCTTCGTCATTAACGATCTCTATCCCATGGCCAACAGCGGCGATCTTGAGGTTGTGGTTAAAGAATCCAGCGGTGAAGAACGCCGCTTCTACCAGCCTTATTCATCGGTCAACCAGATGCAGCGTGAAGGCTATCTGAAATACACCCTGATCGCCGGGAGATACTCTGCCAGTGGCAATGCCCGTCAGCCGCTAATGACGCAGATTTCGCTCATGCGCGGTTTCGGCCAGGGGATAACCGGGTTTGGCGGCCTTCAGGTGGCGGAGCAGTATCGCAATCTTTCGCTAGGGATGGGGAAAGGGCTGGGAGACTGGGGGGCATTGTCGCTTCAACTGTTGGCATCGGACGCCAGCACCCGCCAGGTGCAGGGTTCCGGGCGAGCATGGCAGCTGCAATATACTAAAGGGCTTGAGCAACTCGGCACCCTGGTCAGGATCAATGCCTGGCGCTACTCCCACCAGCGTTATGCTTCCCTGGCGGATGCGTCAGCGGACGAGAGCGATGATGCGGATGAGGAAAACAAAAAATCGACGCTGCAGGTGACGCTAAATCAGACCATCGCCTCCGGTTTATCGCTGTACCTCAGCCTGAATCAGGATGACTACTGGTCAGGAGTGCGGGCGCAACGCACGGCGAACATGGGCATCAGCAGCGATTTTCACGGCGTCTCCTGGTCGCTGGGTTACAGTGATACCCACTCTTCAGAGCAGCAGGATAACGACAAAGTCATCTCCCTCTCGCTTTCGGTGCCGCTGGCGACGTTTCTCCCCGATAGCTATGTCAGCTACAACACCTCGTCGTCGCAGAAAAAAGGCGTTACGCAGACACTGGGTATTAATGGGGCGCTGCTGGACGATCGTTCTGTTAGCTATTCCGTTGAGCAAAGTACGGATAGCCAGCAAGGGCAGAGCGGTGACGTGTCGCTGGGATACACCGGCAGCCAGGGCGCTCTTAATGCCAGCTACAGCGAAGACAGTCAGATGAAACGGGTCAGTTACGGTGCCAGCGGCGGCGTTTTGCTGCACCGGCATGGGGTGGTGTTCTCGCAGGAGATGGAGGGTCCCGTCATCTTAGTGAATGCGAATAGTGCGGGTAATGTGCCGCTGGAAAACCAGAAAACGATCAGGACCAACGCCTCCGGGTATGCCGTGCTGCCTTTTGCGACGGCCTACCATCGTAATACCGTTTCACTGGATAGCCACGCGCTGCCCGCTAACGTTGATTTATCCAACAGTTCGGTGACCGCGGTTCCCACCAAAGATGCGATAGTTATGGCCTCTTTTCGCGCGCACGTGGGCTATAAGGCGCTGTTGATACTTCAAAAAAACAGCCAGCCGCTGCCGTTTGGCACGCAGGTGACAGCCCTCGATGATAAGTCAGAGGGGATTGTCGCTAACGACGGGCAGGTCTATCTGTCGGGTCTGCGAAAAGCAGGGCGTCTCAAAGCCCAGTGGGGAACGGCCGCTAATCAGCAGTGTATTGCGCGCTACGATTTATCACGCGTCCTGGCGTCTGCACCATCTCTTATTTTACAGCAGAGTCTTTCATGTACTTCTTAACGCTCAACCGCCTGAAATGGTGGTTAATCCCTGTTCTGCTTCATGGCGCACAGGCCCTGGCATGTACCCCTGTGTTTGCCCAGGGGAAAGCATCCACGCTGCGCGTGGACGTAGGCAGCATGATGATTCATGCAAATGCGCTGCCTGGTACGCCTGTCTACAGCAAGACGTTTTCATGGAATGAGATAAGTGATGGCGGCGAGCAGTGGATCGCCTGTGATAAGGGCCATCCCGGGAACCCTGACGTTGATTTCAGAGCCTTTATGTCAGGCACGGCGCAATCTCCTGAAATTTACCCCACCAATCTGAACGGCCTGGGCGTCAGGATTTCGTTGCGGGCGATCGGCGGCTATGACGGTTTCCCGGCACGCATGACCAGTGTACCTTTTACCGCAGCGGTTCACCTCCCACCGGGACAAGATGACGATGCATTTCGCACGGGAATGTTTCGGGTCAAAGTCGAACTGGTGAAAACGGCCTCCGGGGTGGCGTCAGGCGATCTGAATTACCGTGACAACCATTTTCTGTTCGCAGGCGATACCGCTGTGGCAGCCCTTGAAATACATGGGCGAATTAAAGTGGGAGCCTGTACCCTGAATGCCTCGACGCCCACGACGGTACAACTCCCGGCGACCAATCTGAATCAGTTTGAGCAGGTGGGTGATACCGCAGGGGATACGCCGTTCGCGTTACAGCTTGATTGCAATAGTGCGGTGGGGGTGAAGCTGCGTCTGGACGGTAAGGAGTCCGCCTTCGTCAGAGAGAAAGGGGTGCTAAAAAACGATGCCCGTCATAACCGGGCGCGCGGTATAGGGGTTCAGCTGCTTTACCAGAATGCGCCGGTGATCTTTCACAAAGAGATGGATATGGGGACTGCGCCAGAGGGACAATATACCATCCCTCTGCATGCACGTTACTATCAGACCCAACGTCGCGTGGCGGCCGGGGAGGTTAACGCGGTGGCGACTTATACGCTGACTTATTATTAGCGCTGCGTGTTTCAGTTACCCCGGTCACTCAACGTCTGGCAGAACCAGTGAGTTGAGCACATGATCCTGCCATACCCCGTTTATTTTGAGATACGACTGCGCATACCCCTCTTTCACAAAGCCCAGACTCGCCAGGGTCTTACTGCTGCGGGCGTTGTCCGGAAGATGGTTTGCCATGATGCGGTGGAAACCATAGGTTTTATGGACATAGTCAATCGATTTGCTGAGCGCCTCGTGCATGAGTCCTTTTCCCTGATAAGCCCGATCGAGCGAAAAGCCGAGATAGCACGCCTGGAAAACGCCAAAGATAAAGTTAGTGAAATTGATGCTGCCGATGAGGGTATGTTCGCCTTTTAGCGTGAACACCAGTTGCAGACACTTTCTCGCGTCGTAATCGTTCCGGGCGCTCAGCAGTCTTTGGCTGATATTGTCCAGCGTGAAATAGTCCTCGTCACGCAAGGGCTCAAAGGGGGCGAAATGCGATCGGTTTTCCAGCAGGAAAAGCTGGAAACTGTCTGCAAGATCGGGCGTCAGCAGCCAGACGTCCGTACGCTCGGTGGAAAATAACTTCATTTCTATATCTCATTAACATTGTGGTCACATTTATTGTACTGATAATAAGGTCAAATACCAGTTACCCTTTGCCTTGCTAAAAAATGGTTGTCCAATTTTCGGTTGTGAGACGTTCCTCGAATACCCTAGATTCATCCTGTACCTTACTACAGGAGATAATCATGACCTTCGCTGAACTTCACCATCAGGACACCCCCTTACTTATCGCGAATGTCTGGGATGCGGCCAGTGCAATAGCTGCGCACCAGGCAGGGTATCTTGCAGAGGTCTTTGCTAATGAAAGTGCTTGATATTAAGCAGTGCGATCTCTGGTATCAGGCATTACTTGAACGTGATCCCGGGTATACGGGGGTGTTTTACGTTGGCGTCAAAACGACAGGGGTATTCTGTATTGCCGTATGCCGGGCGCGGAAACCGAAACGTGAAAACGTCGAATTTTATCAAGATTTTAAATCTGCGCTCGATGCCGGTTATCGCCCCTGTAAAGTGTGTCGACCCACGGAAAACGCCCACAGTGCGCCGTCATTCATTGAACAGGCGCTTGAGCTTGTTCGCGCAGATCCCAAAGCCCGGATAAGTGATACAGCCCTACGAAGTCATGACATCAGCCCCGAGCGGGTGCGGCGCTGGTTTCTGCAACACCACGGTATTACCTTTCAGGCCTTTCAACGAATGCAGCGGGTAAATGTTGCCCTGCAGGAGTTAAAAGGGGGACGTAACGCCACCGATGTCGCTTTTGACAGTGGTTATGAATCATTGAGCGGCTTTGGCTATACCTGTAAGCGTCTTACCGGCGTTGCGCCAACTGAACAGACCCGGGTGATCGTCATTCACCGTTTCACCACCACGCTTGGCCCCATGTTTGTATGCGCTACGGAACGGGGCGTTTGTCTGCTGGAATTTACCGATCGTCGTATGCTGGAGACGGAGTTTCGCGATCTCCAGCGACGGTTAAAAGCGAGGATCATGTCGGGAGAAAATAGTCACACCCGACAGGCGGAAAAAGAGATCGGCGAGTATTTCGCCGGTACGCGCCAAGAGTTTGGGCTGACGCTCGATGCGCCCGGCACTGATTTCCAGCGTGCCGTCTGGCAGGCGCTACGCGACATTCCTTATGGGCAAACCTCCTGGTATCAGTCTCTGGCCGGGCAGATTGGGAAACCCGCTGCCGTTCGCGCGGTGGCCGCGGCAAATGGTGCCAACCGGATAGCCATTGTCATTCCATGCCACCGGATTATTGGCAAAGAGGGGGCGATGACCGGTTACGGCGGAGGGATCGCCCGTAAAGAATGGCTGATTGAACATGAACGAAAGCAGCGTTCACTTTTTGGTTCCGCGGGCTGAAAAATACGGTAATGTATTTGTTAAATAATCAAATTCAGAACCCTCTCCATGACGCCTTTGCTATTCCATAAATATCACGGCCTCGGTAATGATTACCTGGTGTGCCACCGTTCTGTCGCCGAACAGCTAAGTAACGAACAGATCCGTACCTTATGTCATCGCCACTATGGGATTGGCTCTGACGGGCTGCTTATCGACAGTGGCGATCTAAACGCGCCCACGTTGCGAATCATCAATCCGGACGGTTCAGAAGCTGAGAAAAGCGGTAACGGTCTGCGCATCTATGCCCGTTATCTTTTTGATATCGGCCGCGTTGGACATGAGTCCTTCTTAGTGCACACTGCGGGCGGGGACGTGCATTGCCGGGTCCATGACGATCCTCATCATATTACGGTGGAGATGGGGCAGGCTAAGTTCAGTCCGGCGGCGCTGCCCGCCCTGATTGAACAACCCGAAGCGTTGAATTATCCCTGACGCTGGCGGATGAAACCCGACTGGTATCGCTGGTTTCAATGGGTAATCCGCACTGTGTCGTGCTGGTGGATAAGCTCGACCTGGCGGAGGTTCACTGCTTAGGGCCGCAAATCGAAAGCCATCCCGTGTTTCCAAAACGCACCAACGTCCAGCTGGTGGAGGTGGTGGATCGCAACACGCTGCGTATCGGTATCTGGGAGCGGGGCGCCGGTTTTACAATGGCATCCGGAAGCAGTAGCTGCGCGGCGGCCAGCGTAATGCGCAAACTCGATCGGGTCGACAATCGGGTTAAGGTGATTATGCCGGGTGGACAGCTGCTAATCACTTTCAGTGAGGATTTTCAGGTCAGCATGAGTGGTCCGGTACATAAAATTGGTAGCCTGACGCTGGACGAAGACTGTTTTGCTGGTGGGTATGATCCCCGCAGCCTGTAAAGACGCTCAGACCGGCAGCCTGCAATGGGTTGCCGGTTTTTTAGTATTAACAACTGCATTTTGTGGCCTGATACTTTCTTTCCTTTATATTTCTCTGCGACCCGTAGTCCTCACATCATAAGCTGGCAAATTATACATTTATTTAACATTTATATTGCAGCCGCTACTGAATAATCTTATTAATATTTAGTCGTTTATTATTAATAGCGAAACGATATTTTAATAAAAATAATCATTAGGATGACTTATGACGACAAAACCCGCCGCTGAAGTGAGTGCGGCTCCGGGTCTCTTTCAGACGTTAAAAACTTTCCCGGCGACGGTTCATGCGCTGCTCTTTTTTACTTTCGTTGTGCGCTTCAGCTATTTCATGGCATGGCCGTTTATCGCCGTTATCATGACGCAAAATTATCATATGTCGCCGATTGCCATTGGCGTGGCGATGACCAGTAGCGCACTTTTATCGGTGGTGCTCGGTATGTATGGCGGGCAGATTTCGGACCGGCTGGGACGGCGGATCATTCTTCTGCTGGGCTGCGGGTTTTCCGCTGTGGGATATACCATTCTGGCGCAGGCCTCCGGGATGGGGCTGTTTATTACCGGGCTGATGATCATCGGCGTATGTTTTGCGTGGGTGGATCCTCCGGTGCGTGCGCTGATGAGCGATTTGCTGGGCGACCGACGCCGTCGTGCGCTTGCTCTGCAAATGCGTTACTACCTGATCAACGTCGCGGCGGTGTTCGGCCCGCTGGTGGGGCTCGTCTTTGGCCTGACATCCCAGAAGGGGACCTTCCTGATCACCGGGCTGACCTATCTGCCATTTTTCGTCTACGTGCTGCTGTTTATTCCGGCGGGTAAATTGCTGGGCGAAGAGCAGGGCGGCGGTGCCCCTGCGATAAAGCTACACCAGGTGATGGGGATTATCGCCAGGGACAGGATCTACATCGCGGCACTGCTGTGCAGCATTCTGTGCAGCGTTGTTTTTATCCATTACGAAGCGGTGTTACCCCAGTATCTGATGTCACTTGACGGCAACGCGGCGGTTAAGCTGATCACCCTGATACTGGTTACCAACGCCTGTACCGTGCTGGTGTTCCAGAGCTTTATCATGCGCTTTCTGGCGCAGATCAACCTGCCGAAACGCATACTGATCGGCGGTGCCATTTTCGCGTTGTCGCAGCTGTGCTTTTTTGCCACCCGATCAACGGAAATCTGGGCATGGCTGACGGTCACGGCCATCTTTAGCATGGGGGAGGCGATTCTGATGCCGAACCTGAACATTTTGCTCGATCAGTTAGCCCCGGCAGCGCATCGCGGTGCTTATCTGGGGGCTTCAACCTTGACGACGCTGGGGGTCGCTGTCGGGCCGTTAATCGGTGGCGTGATGCTGGCCACGACCGGGGCGGGCGTATTTATCTGCACGGCACTATTCAGTCTGCTGCTGTGCGCGATTATTTATGTCTGCAGGCTCAAGATGCTGGCGCGTTTGCAGGAGGCATAACATCGACGCACATTAAGGCTGCAACACTGCGCCGGAACTGCTATACTGTATATAATTACAGTGCGGGGGTGCATAATGGCTGTTGAAACAAAATTTGTTGTCGTAAGAAAAGGTGAAGAGAAAATGACATTTGCCAGTAAGAAAGAGGCTGACGCGCACGACAAACTGCTCGACCTGGCAGAAGCGTTCACCGACTGGCTGTTGCAAAGCGAAATGCAGATGGATGAGACGCAGGCTGAGAACCTCGGGCTGTATCTCGCCGAGCAGAAAGAGGCCGTGCAGCATATTCTGCGTACCAGCAAGCTCCCTGATCCTCATGCCGCCACTGCAACAGAGAAAACAGAGTCAGATGCTGAGAGCAGTAAAAAAATCAGAGCGGTAAAAGCCGCCTGATTGCCGGAACACATCATCACTGATTCTGTCGCCGCGAGTGGGAAACTGCTCGCGGCTTTTTTATGTTCAAGTCCGTACCTAACGTAAGGACGGTTTCCGTCGGCTGTATATCCCTACGCAGATCAACGTCAGTAAAGGGATCCCGTGAAAAATAATAATAACCACCGAGGGAGCAAACCAGAGATAAAAGGGGGCCACTATCAACATTCCAACCCCGAATCCTGTCATCTGTAACAGCGTCATCAAGCTAAAAACAGGCAGTCGTAAAGATTCAACTTCGCTTTGGATCCGCGAAATCAGACTGACATCCGCAAGTCCATCTCCAATACCCGCGAAGAAAATAAAAAATAGCGCCAGAGAAACGGTATTTTGTTGGAAAGTGAAAATAAACCCCAGGGACATCAAGGCCACGCCATAAAAAAACAGACGCTCATTTCGTATCCCACGCGTAAGCAAAAAGTAATTCGACGTTCTGGCTCCGGCAAATTTACCACCGGCCCAGAGGGCCAGCAGAAGCCCCATCGTTTTGCCTGGCGCGTCAGCCGTCAGAAGCTCTGAAATAATGGGAAAACCTACGTTATGGGCAGCACTGCCGAGAGTATCCGCCATTGTTATCAACAACATTCCGGCCATCAGCGGTGCGGCTCGTAGCCCTTTAACAAGATTAGCCCATTCTTTACGCTGATTTTTTATCTCAGCTCCCGCGGGGGTAATCAGAAAGCGTAAAGGCAGAATACATAAACCGGCGAGGAGATAGGTGAGAATATTGGTGACGAATACCAGCTCATAACCTTTTGTCGCCAGCAAAATACCTGACACCATGCTTCCTGTCACAGCTCCCGTCGCAGAGGCTGAAGTCAACCAGGCATTCGTTGCAACCCGGCGGGAATCATCCACCCACCAGGGTAACTGGCTGTTTAGCCCAATTGCGAACATGGAATTGCCTATACCAATTCCCAGAGCGATAAAAGGCAAAAGATAAAGTTGTATGGCAGAGGGGAAAATTAATAACAGTGCCAGCAGCGCAGCGCGAACAATATCAAGTATGACCAGGGGCAAGCGCCCGCTGAAGCGTCTGAAGTAAGGGACGCCAAACACGCTTGCTAAAATTCCTCCGGTAACGCGACACGCCAGAAAAATACTCACTTGCGTCACACTTTGGCTTAGCAGGTAAACATAGGTGGATAACGCCACCATATTTAAAAATGCGCCGAAGTCAGAGATGAAACGGGCAGCAACGATCAGCCAGCTATTTCTGGCAGACCGGTTGATCATTTCGCCAGCCTGATGTGCATCAGTCATACAGGTATCCCTTGCGGGCAGGATCGGCAGGTGACCAGTAGAGAATCATTATTTAGAGTTTCCGGAATTATGAGGGAGGCCCAGGCCCATAATCATAGCCTGTAGCATTACGTCATGCAGAGGATAAAGGAAGCTTTATGATAATCATCGCTTTGAAAGCAGTAGCCGCAGTGGTGAGGCTGTAAAGCAAACGAGTCAGTTTGGTCAGATATGGACTGTGGATTTGAGGTATTATTCCTCAAGTGCGCATAATGTATATTATGTTAAATGCGATATTTGTACCGACACCATCCTGTCCCATATCCTTATGCAGACAACCCAATACGCGTGCACCACAACCTTCCCTTTCCTGTCCAGCCATTTATCACAGAGGAGTTTTCATTCTCGTGTTGTTCACCAACGAAGTTGAAGCAAGTGTGTGGCAATTCCCCATCTGACATCGGTACATTTCCCGTTTATCAGATCGAACACCGAGTAACTCGCGTTGGGTTGTGCATATCGTGGGAAATTATCGATAGTCCCGTCTTTAAGAATCGCCAGAACGCCCTGACTGACATGCCCGTGAGTCACAATACAAATTGTTTGATGATGTGATGTTGATTCCAGGTGATGTAAAAAATACATCACCCGCTGAGAAGCCTGCGCGAGAGATTCACCACCCGGTGGGCAATACGCTGCATCAAGTTCGAACAATGCACGGGCATCGTTTGGATAGTTTTGGATGAGCAGCTCTGATGACACTCCTTCAAACTGACCAAAGGCTTGCTCTGTAAGAGCGGGTTCTGCCGTCAATGGGCAGCGAAAGCCCTCAGCCAGGCTCTGGCCCATTTGCCATGCACGGCCAAGCGGAGATGCGTAAACACTTTCGACCCGGTAATCACTTGCTGCAAGCGCGGCCAGTAAGGCCGATGTTTCATGCAATCCGTGACGGGTTAACGCGCTGTCACTGTGCCCCTGAATAATTCCCCGCACATTCCACTCTGTTTCCGCGTGCCGCACCAGTATCACTTTCATTCATCCACCCTGCCCCAATTTTAGGTATACGCCTTCAACACCGTCTCAAGCCACTGCGTAAAGACCCGCACTTTCGGTGAAATATGCCGGTGTGGATAAAGCACGGACAACTGTCGCGCCGGAACCGGATGACCAGGCAACACTTCTACCAGACGTCCGTTATTGATGTACGGGCGTAAAAAGAAATCCATGCCCTGCAATAACCCCAGCCCGGCCAGACCCGCCGCAATGTAGACTTCTGAATTATCCAGTACCAGTTTGCCCGGCAGATTAAGTTCCTCAATGCCAGACGGCGACTGAAACACCCACGGCATAATTTGTCGGCTGTTAATGTTAAACCAGTTCACGCCCTGGTGATGCTGCAGATCGTCCAGCGTTTCAGGCACCCCATACTCCGCAAGGTATGCCGGGCTGGCGCAGGTGACCAGTTTAATCTTACCCAGCGAGCGAGCCACATAGTCACCGTCTTCCAGCGGACCGACACGGACGATGCAGTCCAGGCCATCACGCAGCATATCTTTACGCCGATCGGAGCTGCTGAGCACCACTTCAATCCCGGGATAATGGCGATAGAAATCCGGCAACCTGGGTACAACCAGCATTGCGGCAATCGATACGGGCATATCCACACGCAGCTGCCCGCATAATGAACGGCCCGCGACGAAAGAGCCTAATAAAGCATCGGTTTGTTCCAGCAAGGGCTTACTGCTGCGGTAAAACTCTTCCCCTTCGGGTGTCAGGGTGATTCGCCGGGTTGTACGGTGCAGCAAACGCACCCCCGTGTGCTGCTCCAGCTGTTTGATCGCTCTGGTCACTGCGGGCCGGTGAATTTGCAGGTTTTCTGACGTCTGGGAAAAACTGCCTGACTCGACGATCTCAATAAAGATCCGCATCAGTTCGTACACGTTGATTTGCATAGCACGCCTATATCCCGAAATGAATAACACGCCCATTGTTACTGATTTTGTAAAAGTGATGAAGGATATTCGCTATTTTTCAGAACAAAAGCGGCGAGTAGACTCAGGCTATTCCGGTCTACGAACCGTCTTTGTTAAAGGAAATGTCTCATGCAAAATCAGAGTGTTAGTCATATTCTGGGTATCGAAAAAAATGTCATTCAGGGGCCTCTGTCATGGCTCACCGATGCCCGTCTGGTGGCGGCGGTAAGTAACGCCGGAGGTCTGGGAGTACTCGGACCCAATGCCGGATTAACGGCCGAAACGGCGGTCTCAACGCCGGAAGCGACAGCCGAGAAAATGCGCGAAGAGATCCGCAAAACCAAAATGCTCACCGAGAAACCTTTTGGCGTCAATCTGATCCCGACGGCAGAAAATGACATCTGGACACCGTCCATCCTCAACGTCATCAAAGAGGAGGCTGTGCATGCAGTGGTCTACACTGGCTACGGCGAAGGTTCCATTATCCCTGCCCTGTTTGATGAGCTGAAAACCGCAGGGATCAAAATCATCTTCCGGGATATCAACCCTTCTCCGGAAAACACCCGACTCGCGGAAGCCGCCGGGGCCGATATCATTGTGGCGACGGGGTTTGATGAAGGCGGCACCTTGCCCGGCGTCGCATTGGGCACTTTCTCCATTGTGCCGCTGATTGCCGACGCGGTGAAAAATGTCCCGGTTATGGCCGCGGGCGGGATAACCGACAACCGAACCGCCAGAGCCGCACATGCCCTGGGCGCACAGGGTGTGTTTGCCGGCTCGGTATTTATCAGCACGCTTGAAAGCCGCGTACCGCAATCAGTAAAAGACAAAATTATCGCCGCGAACGGGCTGGATATGCGCCTGTTCCGCACCCTTCCCGATTACTACCGTTCGTTGCCGGGTAAGCTCGCCGATAAACTGGTTGCGCTGGATAAGGCGGGCACCAGTAAGGAAGAGCTGGCGAAGGTGATGGGCGGATTACGCGGTCTGCGCCTGGGAATGCTTGAAGGCAATACTGACGAGGGCTATATCTCTCTCGGCACAGGCATCGGCAGCATTCGCCGCGTGAAAAGCGTTGCCGAGGTCGTCGCAGAACTGCACGTATAAAGGATAGCGCTCCGGATAGCCTGGTTGCCATTCGGAGCGCAGTTTCACCCACCCGCCGTCTGACACACCGCTTTAATCTTCTCTCTCAGCCAGCGATGGCCGGGATCCTTTTCCATTCTGGGATGCCACATCTGCGAAACCGTGATGGTCCGGGTTTTAAAAGGTAATTCAAAAACATGCAGTTGCTCCGTCATCTGCTGATTGATCAAATAGAGCGCGGGCACCATGGCAATAAGATCGGACGCCAGCGCCACGGACAATGCCGTCGGAAAGCCTGGCACCACGCTTGCCACCTTACGTTTCATGCCCGACTCTGCCAGCGCGTCATCCACAAAGCCGTGTAAGGATCCGTCGGGCGCGGCGACCACATGGCCCCAGGCGGTATAATCCTCTACGCCGATCTGCGGTAACGTCGCCAGGGGATGCGTCTTGCGAACCGCACCGACAAACCTGTCCTGAAAGAGCCGCTGCAGGCGAATTTCAGGGCCCATATTGCTCTGCACGCCAATCTCCAGGTCGACCAGACCCTCACGCAGATAGCGCGACGTTTTTTCCGGTTTCGGTGCAAAGCGGATACACACGTCAGGTGCCGCTTCCGCCACGGCGGCGATCAGCGCCGGGCCAAACGCGACGACAAATCCATCGTTGGCTCTGATGGTAAAAAGCCGCGCCAGATTTTCGACCTTCAGCGTCTCCAGTGAGGGTTGCAGCACCGCCCTCGCCTCATGCACCGCATTGCGGGCGCGGTCCCGGGATGCTTCCGCCCAGGGGGTCAGCACCATGGTGCGACCTGCCCGCACCAGGATCGGATCGCCCGTCACCTCCCGTAGCCTGCTGAGGGTACGGCTCATGGCGGATGTACTGAGGTTTAAGCGTCGCGCGGCACCTGCAACGCTGGCCTCTGCCAGCAGGATGTCGAGCGCGACCAGCAAGTTAAAATCAGGATCGGACATCATAAACCTCGGGGTGAATTCAGATAAGGCGTTCGACGCAATGATTAAGTGTAAACGCTGCATCTTCCGCACTCTATACCCCACGATTATAGTTTTGTCATTAAAACACCCTCCTCAGGAGTCAGGATGAACACGCTATTTTCAAACCAACCCGGTGACGAAGGGCTGCCAGGCCGGGAGCGCGCCCGGGTTATGATCGCAGTCATGATCACCACGCTCATGGGCGTCTTCGATGGCACCATGATCAACATTGCTCTGCCCTCGATGGCGCACGCGATGCAGGTGCCTGCCAGTCACGCCGTCTGGTTCGCCAACGGTTATCTGCTCTCCGCGGCCATGACGTTGCTTATCTTCGCCTCCCTCGCGGCCCGCTATGGAACGCGGCCCATTTTTCTGGCGGGTCTGACGACATTTGTCCTGACATCGCTGGGCTGTGCGCTGGCAACAACGCCGGATATTCTCATTGGAATGCGCATCGTGCAGGGGATCGGCGGCGCGGCCACCTTGAGTATTGCCCCGGCGATCCTGCGCTCCGTTTTTCCGGGACGCCTGCTTGGCCGCGTTCTGGGCCTGCATGCTCTGCTGATCGCCTCCAGTACGGCGATTGCCCCGGTGCTCGGTGGCACTATCCTCGACACCCTCAGCTGGCAATGGCTGTTTGCCATTAACATTATTCCGGGAACGCTGGCGCTGGTGCTGGCCGCCAGGGCATTACCCGGAAAGTTAACCTCGGGTCACGCGGCGTTTGATACCTGCGGGGCGGTGCTATCGGCGATGCTGCTGGGGGCGATGATTATGGCGGTGAACAGCGCGAACCTCGCGGCTGTCTGCTGGGGGCTGCTCGCCATATTCAGCGCTCTGCTATTTATCTGGCATATCCGCCGCGCCCGTGCCCCCTTGCTGCCTCCGGTTATTTTCAAAAATGGGCGTTTTACGCTCGCAGCCTTAACCTCGCTGGCCTCATTTATCAGCCAGGGCATCACCTTTATCGCGCTGCCCTTTCTGTTTCAGAGCGTGTATGGCTACAGCCCTGTCGTCTCTGCGCTGCTGTTTATTCCCTGGCCGATTGGCATTGTGCTGATTGCGCCCCATGCGGGCCGCTGGGCCGATACGATCTCTGCGCCGCTGATCTCCACCCTTGGGCTGGCTATTTTTGTCGTCGGGTTGGTCCTGCTGGCGATGCTGCCCGCCGCGCCTGCCGTGTGGGATATCTGCCTGCGTAGCCTGGTGTGCGGTATCGGATTTGGCTGTTTTCAGAGCCCCAACAACCGGGAGATGCTGGCGAATGTCTCCCGCGAGAATGCCAGCTATGCCTCGGGGATCCTGTCTGTCGCGCGAACGTTTGGGCAATGCCTGGGTGCCGCCGTGGTGGGGATCCTGCTTTCCGTTATGTCGACGACAACCGGCCAGACGATCCATGCTGCCCTGTGGGTCGCCGTCGCCGCCTCTGTCGCATCGGTGCTGTTTAGCCTGAGCCGGCTGCGCAAAACGCAGGCAGCCGTTAACTATCTCAACTAGACTTCTTAGCGGCTGTACGTCTTCACCAGGTTAATCATTCACTCAGGTTTTTTTACTCCCCGAGAGGTCTATCATGTCATTTGTCACCACAAAAGATAATGTCAGTATCTTCTATAAAGATTGGGGCCCCAAAGATGCACAACCTATCTTCTTCCACCACGGCTGGCCATTAAGCGCCGATGACTGGGATAACCAGTTATTGTTCTTTTTAGCGCAAGGCTTCCGGGTCATCGCCTCGGATCGCCGTGGTCATGGCCGCTCCGATCAGGTCAGCGACGGGCATGATATGGACCACTACGCCGCCGATGTCGACGCGGTGGTTGAACATCTGGATCTGCACAATGTAGTGCACGTCGGCCACTCCACCGGCGGCGGCCAGGTGGCGCGATACGTGGCGAAATATGGACAACCGCAGGGCCGCGTGGCGAAAGCTGTTCTGATCAGCGCCGTACCGCCATTGATGGTGAAAACCCCGGACAATCCGGGCGGCACGCCGATTGAGGTGTTCGATGGATTCCGTCAGGCGCTGGCCGCCAACCGGGCGCAGTTCTATCTCGACGTGGCGAGCGGTCCGTTCTACGGCTTTAACCGTGACGGGGCTGAAATCTCGCAGGGCACGATCCAGAACTGGTGGCGTCAGGGAATGACTGGCAGCGCGAAGGCGCACTATGAAGGCATTAAGGCGTTTTCAGAAACGGACCAGACCGCCGATCTGAAGGCGATCACCCTTCCGGTGCTGATTTTGCAGGGTGATGACGATCAGGTTGTGCCTTACAAGAATGCCAGCCTGCTCCAGGATGAACTTCTCAGCAACAGCACGCTGAAGGTGTATCCGGGGTATCCTCACGGGATGCACACCACGCATGCCGATGCGATCAATAAGGATCTGCTGGAATTTATTCGCAGCTGACGTAAAAACGGGTGGCTTGTGCCACCCGCATCAGGAACTTACAGCGAGGCTTTTAACCGCGCCACCGCCTCTTTCAGATTCTCGTCCGTGACGCTGACGTAGGACATGCGCAGCGTGGCATGATCCGGCGCGTTGCAGTAGAAGAACTCCCCAGGCACATAGACCACGCCGTTGTTCAGCGTCTTTTTCAGCCACTCTGTCGTGTTCATCTCGTATTTGAATCTGGCCCACAGGAACATGCCGCCCATCGGCTTGTGGAAGGTCAGATGATCGCTCAGTTCGCTTTCCACGTGCTGGCACAGAATCTGGCATTTGTGTTTATAGGCTTCGCGGATCAGGTCGATCTGCCCGGCCAGGCGGCCACTCTCCAGGTAGTGATACGTCAGCGACTGGGATAACGAGCTGGTGTGCAGGTCGGTCGCCTGTTTGAGGATCACCACCTGGCGCTTAATCCAGTCCGGCAGCACTAACCAGCCAACCCTGGCGCCCGGCGCGAGGATTTTTGAAAACGTGGAGGTGTAAATGACGTTATCGCCACAGCCCATCTCGTCCGCCCAGGCTTTGAGTGGCGTGAAGGTTTGGTCGGTGAAGTTGATTTCGCCATAGGGGTCGTCTTCGATGATGACAAAATCGTATTGCTGGGATAACGCCACCAGTTGCTTGCGGCGCTGCTCTGCCAGGGTGACGCCGCCCGGGTTGCCGAACGTTGGGACGATATAGACGGCTTTGACCGGCGTGGTCTTAACCAGCGCTTCCAGCTCATCAATGATCATCCCGTCGCCGTCGGTACCCACCGACATCAGGTTAGCCTCCGCTAACTGCAGAACCTGCAGCGCAGCGAGATAGGTTGGCCGTTCAACGACCACGATGTCGCCCGGATTAATCAGCGCCCGCGCCAGAATATCCAGCGACTGCTGGGAGCCGGAGGTGACAACCAGGTCGTCCACGCCGCAGCGGATCCCCCTGCCGCTCAGCAGCTGGCAGATGGCCTCGCGTAGCGCCGGGCTGCCCTCGCTCAGACCGTACTGAAACGCCTCTTTCCAGGTGCTGGAGAGCACCTTCTCCATAGCTAGCTCCAGCCCTTCACGATCGAACAGATCCGGGTTGGGAATGCCCCCGCCGAGTGAAATCACCCCTTCCATCTTGCTGTGTTTTAATAATTCTCGGATCGCCGATGACTGGAGGTTTTGTACTTTGTGGGCAATTTTGTTCTGCGACATTTTTTATTATCCTGGTTTGTTGTATCCCAGTTTAAGTATCACATGTTGAAGGTTTTAACCAGCCGCAGAGACCGGAGCCCGCAGGCTCCGGCAGAGGGATCAGAACTCGATACGGGCACCGAAGTTATAGCGGCGACCTTCCAGCACTGACGACTGGTTGTAAGAGGTGCGGTAGATCGGGTTGGCATCGAACAGGTTATAGATGCCGGTCATCAGCGTCACGTTCTTGTTCAGATGGTATCGCGCGCCCAGGTCGACCAGCGCCCAGGCTTCCGTTTCGCTGGATTTGCCGATGTCCGGCGACGAGCTGCGCCAGCTGGCTTTGGTCCATAGCTCCAGATCGTTCACCGCGTTCCAGGTCAGTGAGACGTTGGCCATACTCTCCGGGAAATCACTCAGGGCATAGCCTTTATACTCTCCGCTCTGCTGTTCGCTGTGCGTATAGGTATAGTTGGCGTTGGCTTTCAGGGCGGAGGTGACCTGCCAGTCGCCGTTCAGCTCCAGACCGTAGATCTGCGCATCGCTGACGTTGGCATACTGGAAGACGGTATCTGCGACATAGCCGTTGTAGCTACACTTCTGCGTGTCCGACGCAGTACAAATCAGATGGTCGCTGATTTTGTTCTTGAATTTGGTGTAGAAGAGCGTCGCATCCAGCGCCAGCGCGTCCTGCTGCCAGTAGATGCCCAGCTCGGTGTTGACGCTCTCTTCCGGCTTCAGGTCGTCATTACCGATGCCGATTTCAGAGTACGGATAAGCGCCATACACGCTGGTGAAGCCTTCGTTATTCTGGCGCAGATCCGGCTTTTTATAGCCAGCCGAAACGCCGCCCTTCAGCGCCCAGTTCTCATCAATGGTCCAGTTGCCGTAGAGTTTCGGCGTGACGTGGTAACCGAAATAGCTGTCATGGTCCAGACGCGCCGAGGTGGTCAGGGTGAAGTCCGGCACGATCATCCAGGCATCTTCGGCAAACACCGCCCAGCCGTCGCGCGTTATCTCGCTCACCGGCGTGACGCCAGGCGCTTCCTTATCTTTAATGCCGAACTCATCATCCAGTTCGTTGCGGGTAAAGTTCACCCCCAGGGTCAGCTTATGATCGCCCAGGGTAAAGATATTGGCGCTGTTGGCTTCGTAGTTCTTCTGGGTAATAAACTGCGATGACATTCCCGGAACGCGATACTCGGTTTTGGCTTTTTCGTAGCTGACGAAGTTTTTCACTTCGAGGATGTCGCCATACCAGGCATGTTGTGACAGCGAGGCCGCATCCCGGTCGAAGCCCCAGTACCACTGCTTGTGGTTATGGGTCTTCTCCTGGTTGCCTTTGGTGGCATTCAGATCCCAGAGCTGGGTATCGGTCGGCGACATGGAAATGGTCGCATCCAGATTCCCGGACTGATGCTTCACAAAGCGCTCATCATTGATACTGTCATCGTCGCGGCGATCAAGATAATCCGCCGCCAGGCTGACACCGAGCTTGCCCGGGATCACCGGCCCCATCACAAAGGCATTGGTCTGGTTGGTATTGCCGTATTCGCTCTTCTCTTGCAGGAAGTAGTTATCCTCCAGGACGCCGGTCCACTTCTCCAGGTTCCAGGACTTTTTGGTGATCACGTTGACCACCCCGCCGATAGAGTCTGAGCCATACAGGGAGGACATCGGCCCGCGGATCACCTCGATTCGCTCGATGGCGGCAAGCGGCGGCATAAAGGCCGCTTCGGTACCGATATGGTGTCCATACGGGCGGGATTCACGGGTCGCCTGCTTGATGCCGTTCACCATATACGAGGTGTAGGTGGAGTCCATCCCGCGCATCTGAACATCGCCGGTTGCCAGGCTGCCGTGACCGTTACCGACCAACAACCCCGGCATTTCGCGCAGGGCTTCGGTGACGTTCTGATTCGAGCGGGTGTTCAGCTCCTTTTCATTCACCACGGAGATCGTTGCCGGGGCTTCGCGGCGTTCCTGGCTAAAACCGGTCGCGGTGACGACCAGTTCATCTTCGTTAACGGCGGTGTTTTCTGCGGCGAAAACCGCCCCCGGCAGGTTAGCCAGGGCGAGCGAAACCGCCACGGCCATGCGTGTTTGCTTTATCACAACAAGGATCCTTAGAACTGGGTTAAATCAATCTTGAGCACGTAGTCAGCTTCACTGGCTTTCTCATCCTGCTTGACGCTGGCATAGAGCGTGCGGGCATCGGCAGACAGCGCCAGGCTGTTGGGCATCGCCACGGTTTTAACGGTGTGTTTCAGGCGATTGGTGGCCGCGTCGATGACGCTAATCTGGCGATCGTTGCGATGGGTGACATAGACCTCTTCCCGGGCGGCGTTGTAGAGCACGGCGACGGAGTTCGGCGTTGGAACACGGTGCAGCAGTTTGCCGGAATCGAGCTGCACAACCAGCACATCTTTGGTATTGGTGTCAGCGATATAACCCACCCCTTTGGCGGTGTTGAGCGCGATGTTGAGGAAGTAATGTTCCGGGTCGGCAGGATCGACCTTCACCCGGGAAAGCGGCTCCGACGTTTTGCCATCAAGCGCAATCAGCTCCCCGCTGCCGGAGACGACGTAAACCTTGTCCCCCGCTTCATCCACGGCAAAACCGACGGGCTCCAGTTTTTCGAGCGTCCGGGAGAGCGCCTGCTTCTGGGTATCTACCACCCACAGCAGGCCTTTCCCCTTACGTCCGATCCCGGAGACATAGAGGCGCTGATGCTTCTTATCCAGCACCACCTCACGGACATGGGCTGTTTTATTGGCATCGGAATCGTCGCTTAACTGGATCGTTTTGACGATCGCGTTGTTACGCGTATTGAGCAGCGTGACCGACCCTTCCAGCGCATTGCCGAGATAAAGAATGTGCTGCTCCTGATCCAGCGCGACGGCAAAGGTGCGACGTTCGGTCGGGATCTGACGCTCAATCTTCAGCGTCGGTGCGGCCAGCTGGAAGACCAGCCCGGCGGTTTTATCTTTATCAAAGGAGGGGGCTGAAGCGGCATACAGCGCGTTCTGCTCTTTATCGTAGGCCAGCTCGTAGACGCCATGTCCAAGCGGCT
Source organism: Leclercia sp. AS011 (assembly GCF_037152535.1). NCBI lineage: Bacteria > Pseudomonadati > Pseudomonadota > Gammaproteobacteria > Enterobacterales > Enterobacteriaceae > Leclercia > Leclercia sp. AS011. The sequence goes on along the minus strand of NZ_JBBCMA010000001.1, from coordinate 1,250,320 downwards.
GAACGAGAAAATCCTTCTCGGTAAAGTCTTTGGCGAATAGCGCGCCAGAGTGCATTGCCAGCGAAATGGCGAGGGCGCACAGGGTTTTGTTCTTTACGGCAGAGGCATTGTTCATGTCATTTTTCTTTACAGTTGCTTACGTAAAGAAAAATGATAATGAAAATAACTATCATTTACAATTGAGAATATATATCAACTACCTACCATTTTTGGTACTGATAGTTGATGCCCTGGGCGCTGTGCTACGGTGTTGACACATTGAATCGCCCTATCCGCGCGGCCTGGCTGGCTAAACCGCGAAAAATGGCTTCGCTCACCTGTAAGGGGAAATCTGCCGGCAGCTCTGCCCTGACGTAGGCGATAACCTCGTCAGTGCGCTCGGCCATCTCCGTCAGCAAACGGCGGGCAGCCTCCTGAGAAAACCCCGCCACCGCCGCGGTGCTGATAAAGTGGCGCGGCTGGATCATCGCGAAATGGTACTGCCGGTTCTTCCCCTGTAACGCCATCGCCATTTTTGCCTTTTTGACCGGAATACTCCCGGCATCGAACAGCGGAAACGCCGAAATTACGTCGTACAGCGGGGTCATACGAAACGAGGAGTCGGCCTCAATAAACAGGCTGAAATTTTTGCCGTGACCATCTATCGCGGCCAGCATCCAGAACAGGATCTGCGCCTTAAAGAACATCTCGCGATCCTGCCCCGCCAGTCGGGAACCGAGCAGCAGCTTCATGGCGTCGGCGATCCCGGGGCCGCCGTGCGATTCATATTTCAGCGCTGGCGAAACGCCCAGCGCCTGGCAAAAATCCTCCTGCGGCAGGCGCATCAGCCAGCCGCTGCGTGCCCAGCGGCGGTCGAAACGTTCGATAACCAGCACCTTTTTGCGGCCAAATCGCGCCATGTCGGCGTTCGCCACCGGGAAGCCAAAGGCTTTTGCGATCCGCAAGCAGAGCCACTCGTTCTCGCAGCTCTCGCTCAGGTCGATATTGTTCTGCTCGATTCTGCCGATCGGCAGCTTAAAGATATGGCTGGTTGGAGTACTGCCCTGGGGACGCTGCCAGCGATCCTGATACCACAGCAGCGCCGTTTTCTCCTGCGCCCCGGCCAGTGAAATACGGAAGTCGGCCCCCTCCTCTGTCATCCCCAGTGGGGCCATCTGATACCCGTCGAGCAGCGCCGCAATCTGTTCGTCATCCAGCGGTTCAGCCACCATATCCGTTACCGGGGGGATCTCCTGCCCTGGCGGATAGAGCTGAATAGCGCCGACGCAGTCGCGTCCAACGGTGGCAAGCAGATCAAAAGGATGCGCGGTTTCAACCTGAAAACGGGCCTGCATACGGGCGATGATCGCCTCGGAATCCGGCAACAAATTGCTGAAGAAATTAAAGACCTGGGCACCCCTGATCCTGGCGTGCTGCAGCGGCAGCGAGAGGGAAATGGCGCGCGACCCCGGCTCTGCCAGCCACGCCGGATCATACTGAAAGGACATCGCCCCGCTGCCGTCGCGGTGCAGCGTCCCCACCACCTCGCCATTCATCGCAACAGTCAGTCGTTGTGCGCGCATCGCTTACCACTCCTTCGTCCAGCCGTGAGTATCCGGCAGCGTCGCGCCGCGTTTCACTACGTGTAGTTCCAGATCCAGTGCCGCGAGAATTTTGAACAGAGTTTCCAGCTTGGTGGAGCCCGGTTTGTTCTCGAAATCCGAAACCGTGGTTTGTTTAATGCCAACCTGTTCAGCCGTCGCCGTTTGGGTTAACTTATTGACCTTACGCTGATCCCGGACGGCCTGCGCCAGCCCCTCTGCCGATGTCACTTTCATATTTATCCCCTATAGCGGATATGTAGAGAAAATCCCCTATAGGGGATAAAATGAGAATAACCCCTCCAGGGGATAAGTGCAAATTAACCCCTACAAAGGATAAACGCGTCTGTTTTTGACCTTTCTTTCTGTCAGACAGAGGTACTGTGCACGGTGCTGAAGTGGATTATAAAGAAGGTTGTATTGTATGTTGTAACTACATATATTTATATTATCCTGGGTTATTTCCTCTTGGGTAAAGGTCTCGGCTTTTGTATTTTCTCCGCCAAAGCAAATTTAAAAATAAAAGTATGAAGTCCAGCACAATTGCCGGTTCGTTAATTACGCCATTTAACTCCTCGGCGTGCGGGAAACTAACGTAGCGGCCTTCCCTGCTTTATGCGAAAAATAAAAAATAATGTCGCTTAAACGAAGCGTCACCCGTAAAAAAAGCACCGCTATCGCCCAATGATTTTAATCATCTTTTTAAAGAACGAAGCAGAAGCCTGGTGAAAAGACGCCGCTGTTCATCAGTGTTTCCGACTATGATTTAAGGATAAGAGCACGGTAAATGTGGTTCGCACCTATTTCTGCAAGGGATGTTGAAACAAACCTGGTACTTCCGGGTGGTGTTTTTTTGACTTTATTCCGCCTTTAATAAAATGCGTGGAGGAAATAAGCATGCATGATTGCGATGTAAACAGACGTGAGCAATTAATTATTCTGCCGGACAGAGAACCGTAGAGCGATTATTTATTTCCCCCATTTTAATACCAGGCCGTTTTTTATTAATAAACACTATCCATACGGGAGCAGTGAGATGGCTATTTTTAACTCATTCTGGCAAGCGGGGTTTGAGGGTGCGGATTTTGTTACGCGGCAGGGCCATGCCCTGTCGATGGATCACGAAACGGGTCATGACAGCAGACATCACGACGATTACAGGGCGCTCCGCCCTTTTAATATCGCCACGGTGAGGGAGAGCGTCGGCTGGCGAGTTACGGATAAACCAGAGGGTTATGATTTTTCCGCCGTGGCCGCAAAAATGGCCTCGGCAAAGGAGAATGGTATTCAGATCTGCTGGACGATTTGCCATTACGGCTGGCCGGACGATGTCGATTTTTTCTCCGAGGCGTTTGTCACGCGTTTTGCCAGGCTGTGCGGCGCGCTGGCCGCCTTTTTGCGCCCCTTGTATCGGGAGCCGCCGGTCTATTCCCCGGTCAACGAGATCTCCTTTACCGCCTGGGGGATTGCCGTAGGCCTGTTTCCTGCCGCCCTGCCCGAAGCAGTGGACAGCATGCAGAGCAAACGGCAGCTGGTTCGGGCTGCCATCGCCGCCTGCGACGCCATCTGGGCCGCCGATCCGCGGGCCAGAATTTTGCACTGCGATCCCATTGTCCATCTGATTTCCCCCGACGACGACCCCACGACCAGACAGGAAACCGAGGCGTTACGCACGGCTCAGTTCCAGGCGTGGGATATGTTAGCGGGACGGCATGAGCCGGAGCTGGGTGGTCATCCGCGCTATCTGGATCTGATCGGCGCCAATTACTACCACGACAACCAGTGGATAACGGGAAACAACCAGCGCCTCCCCTGGCATCTTGGCGATCGTCGACGACGACGGTTACACGAGATGTTGCAGGAGCTTTATGTACGCTATCACCGCCCCATCCTGCTTGCCGAAACAAGCCATGTCGGCAGTGGACGCGGAGCCTGGATTAACGATGTCGCCTCTGAGGTTGCTCAGGCGCAACTGGCTGGCGTTGAGCTCTCCGGGATTTGCCTTTACCCCATTATTGACCGCCCCGACTGGGAAAACTGTGCTGTCTGGCATCACTGCGGTTTGTGGGACATCACCCCCGATAAAGAGCGACATCTTAATACCCTTTACGCACACGCGCTTGAGCAAACCCAGCTCCGGCTGACTCGTTTTCAACAGCCATCAGGCGCCTTTACCTGCACCGGCACAGAGGTATCAGATATGAAAAAAATATATGTTTTTAGTCACCTGCGCTGGGACTTCGTCTTTCAGCGTCCACAGCATCTGATGACACGTCTTGCCCAGCACTATCACATTGTCTTTATCGAGGAGCCGCTCTATTCCGCGGATAAACCTGAGCTGAAACTCACTCAGCCCGCCCCCAATGTTACCGTGGTTCAGCCGCACACGCCGTCAACGGCGCCGGGGTTCCACGATGAGCAGATTGCCTTTCTGGAAACGCTGCTGACGGACCTACGGGAAGCGGACGAAACCCCGGTGGTCTGGTTCTATACGCCGATGGCGCTTCCCCTGTTGAAGGTATTTACCCCGGCGGTGGTGATTTACGACTGCATGGATGAACTGGCTGCCTTTGAGAAAGCCCCCCGCCAGCTTTTGCAACGTGAGTCAGCCCTGCTGACCCGGGCGGATATTGTCTTTACCGGCGGCCCCAGCCTGTACGAGGCGCGAAAAGGACGCCACCCGAACATTCACTGTTTTGCCAGCAGCGTCGATGCGGTGCATTTTGAACAGGCGCTGGATCGGGCGAATCACCACCCGCTGCAGGACGAGATCCCCCATCCGCGCCTTGGGTATTACGGCGTTATTGACGAACGCATGGATTTATCGCTGATTGCCGCCCTGGCGGACTCACATCCGGAGTGGCAAATCGTAATGGTCGGCCCGGTGGTGAAAATCGATCTCGCCACCCTGCCCAGACGCAGCAACATCCACTATCCCGGCATGCAGCCTTATCAGGCGTTGCCCCAGTTCCTTGCTGGCTGGGATGTTTGCCTGATGCCGTTCGCGCTGAATGAATCCACGCGTTTCATTAGCCCGACGAAAGTGCTCGAGTATATGGCCGCGCAGCTACCGGTGGTCAGCACCGCCATTGCCGATGTTGAAAAACCTTATAGCCACGTTGTGGCCGTTGCTCACGACCATGCCGCTTTTATCGCTGCCTGCGAACAGGCGCTGGCGCTGCCAGAGGAAGCCCGAAAAGCGCAGCAGCAGTCGATGCAGCGTATTATCGCTAACACCTCCTGGGATAAAACCGTGCAGAGCATGCACGAGTTGATTGAGAACGCTTTCTCACGCTATCTGGATGCCTCCGCCGCGACGGTCAACGCCGTGGATATCAGCCCAGACGAAGCCGCTGACGAGCCGGTTTTACGCCTGATCCCCCCGAAAGCGACCCGCGCGGAAGCCCAGAAATGTGTGATCCTCGGTGCCGGGCCAACCGGGCTGAGCGCGGCCTACCACTATGGCGAAGGGGCAATCCTCCTTGAGCGTAATGCCACCGTCGGGGGGCTGTGTCGCTCCATTCAGGACAAAGGTTTTACCTTTGATTATGCGGGCCACATTATGTTTTCCGCTGACGAAGAGGTGCTGGCCCTGTACAAAACCTTGCTGGGCGACAATATCCACTGGCAGGTCCGCGAAGCCTGGGTCTATACCGACGGCGTTTATACCCGCTACCCCTTCCAGGGTTCACTTTACGGGCTGCCCGCCACGGTGGTCAAAGAGTGCATCCTGGGTGCCATCGAGGCGCGCTACGGCACTGGCTCCGGGGTGCAAAGCATGACCCCGGCCTGCACCGGAAAGACCGCCACTGGTAAGCAGCATCACGACTGCTGTGCCGATGGCGCGGTGCCGGATTACATCAGCGCCGACGCGGCAGAAAGCACGCCGAAAAAAGGCAGCTTTGAAGCTTTCATCTATGAGACCTGGGGCAAGGGGATCGCCCGCCATTTCGCCATCCCCTACAATAAAAAGTTATGGACGGTGCCACTATCGGAAATGGAAACGTCCTGGCTGGGTGGCCGTGTTCCCCTGCCCGACCTGGAGCAAATTATCGACGGCGCGCTGAACGAGACCGCGAAGCCGATGGGCCCCAATGCACGCTTCGGCTATCCGCTGCAGGGCGGTTTCCAGGCGCTGATGAACGGGTTCTTACCGCATATTAAGGGGCGGATCGAGACCGGGGCTGAGGTGAGTAAAATCTATGCCAATCAACATATTGTTGCCCTCGCTGACGGGCGTCAGTACCGCTATGAGCAGCTGATCAGCACCCTGGTGCTGCCGGAGTTGATTCGCCTGATGGGGGACGAAGTGCCGCCTGAGGTGCGCAAGGCGGCGAAAGGCCTGCGCCACGTCTCCGTGCGCTGCGTCAATCTGGGGATTGGCCGCGACAATCTGACCGACAAACACTGGATCTATTACGCCGGTAAGACAATATTCCACCGCATTTTCGTTCAGGGTAACGCCAGCCCCTTCTGCAGCCCGCCGGGCGGCTGCGGCCTGACCTGTGAAATCAGTTACTCGCCGGATAAACCGCTGCCGGTGGACGGCCAGGCGCTGATCGACCGCTGCATTAAGGAGTGCATTGAATCCGGGATCATTTCGGCAGAGGATGAGATTATCACCGCCAACCAAATCGATATCCCCTACGCCTACGTGATCTACGATCAGAGCCGGAAGGAGAACGTGGAGACGATCCGCAAATGGCTGCTGCTGCACGGCATCACCCTGGCCGGACGCTACAGCGAATGGGAATATTACAATTCGGACCACGCCTTTATCGCCGGGAAAGTGGCCGTTGAGAAAGTCCGGGGTTCCGCTTACCGGCATTCTGTTTCCTGACGGTTAACTCATTAACCTGTTCAGTCGTCGCCGTTTGCGTTAACGTATTGTTCGCAAACGGCGACGAGCGGCCCCCGCTCCCTGCCAGGCAAAGATAAACGGGCACCATGTTGAGGTGTCATGATGTTATAAGTTTATTGTGTGTTGTAACTATAAATAATTCTGGCGCTGGGTCAGGCCTGTTCTACACTCACTGGCACAAAACCGCAGGGAGACCATCCGGCATGGAGACCCCGTTAAGCCAACACGAGCTTCATCTGTTCTCGCACATCCTGTGGCAACTCGGCTCGGGCCAGGGTAGCCGCGCCTTGCGTCAGGAGACGCTGGAAAACGTCTGCGCCCTGCTGCAGGCCGATTTTGCGGCATCCTGCATCTGGTCCTCTGCCTCTCAAACCTCACATCATGGTGTTAGCTGGAACATCGATGATAAAGCGATGCGCGAGCATGCCAGCACCTGGCAATACATCGACCCTATCACCCCACTGCTGCGGGCGAAGCAACGTCCGACCCTGGTGGATGAAGTAATGCCTGCCCGCGAGTTATTCCAGACGCCCTTCTACCATGAGTTCCTGAAACCTTGCGGGATGCACCACGGCGTGAATGTCTATTTTTTGCGTGAGGGTGAAGACGTGGGCGATCTGCGCATCTGGCGGGCCAAAGGTGCCCCACCGTTCGGGCCGCGGGAGATTGCCCTGCTACAGTTGCTGGAGCCCTGGTTTGCCAGAGCCCTGCCCAAAGGTGATCATTTTCCGCCGTTAACCGCCCGCGAGCAGGAGGTGGTCAGCCTGGTCAGTAAAGGTCTGAGCGATAAAGAGGTTGCCCGCCTGCTGAACATCAGCTTCACCACCGTTCGCACCCATCTCAATCACGCCCTTAAAAAGCTGAATTGCGCTAACCGCACGGAGCTGGCCTCCCGGCTCCGGCATTAACGCCTCCTCAATCCTGAGGATGGCGGGCGGGTTCCGGATTTGCCTAAATGTTGCGGATACCTCCTGTCCGGAAACAGCCCATGAAAATAATAACACCCGCAAACCCTGCACCACTGGATACCCTCTCCGCTGTCGAGGCGGCACGGCTCATCAATGACCGCAAGATATCGAGCGAAGCCCTGGTTCGCGCCTGCCTGGCCCGCATCGACGCTCAGGATCACCTTAACGCCTTTATTACGGTCAATGCCGAGCAGGCGCTGGCCCAGGCAAGAGCCTGGGATAAACACCTTGCAGCAGGCGGTGCACCCTTGCCGCTGGGCGGTGTTCCCGTCGCGGTGAAAGACAATATTCACGTGGCCGGGTTGCCCAATACCGCCGGTACGCCTGCCATGAAAAATTTTGTGCCCAACGCCACCGCCCCGGTGATCCAGCGCCTTATCGACGCCGGGGCGATTATTATTGGCAAATGCAACATGCACGAACTGGCCTTTGGCGTTACCGGCTACAACGCGGCGTATCACACGCCTGCGATTAAAGGGGTGCGCAATGCCCATGATGTCAGCCGCATTGCGGGCGGATCCTCGTCGGGCAGCGCGGTGGCCGTTGCCGCCGGCATGGCCCCGGTGGCCATCGGCACCGATACCGGGGCGTCGGTGCGTCAGCCCTGCGCCCTGAATGGCTGCGTCGGTTTTCGTCCCACCACCGGGCGCTATTCCCAGGCGGGGATCACCCCCATCTCCCACACCCGGGATACCGCGGGCCCGATGGCACGCAATGTGGCGGATATCGCCCTGCTCGACAGTCTGATGGCCGGGGGCGAGATTTTAGCCCCTAAACCCGCCCAAACCCTTCGACTCGGGATTGCGCACTATTTCTGGCAGGGGCTGGATGACGAGGTGAGCCAGCTGGCCCACGCCGTGCTCGCCAGGCTGCGGGATGCCGGGGTAACGCTGGTTAACGTCGAACTGCCCGGGCTTGAAGCGGCCAACGCCGCTGTCTCCTTCCCGGTGGTGATGCACGAAGGCAAGCACGATTTGATCGACTATCTGCAGGCGCATGAAACCGGGCTGACGCTGGAGGATATCGTGCAGCACATCGCCAGCCCGGATGTGCGCGCCATTTTTGAGCACGCTATTGTGCCGGGCCTGATCCCGGACAGCAGCGGGAACCCCGTCCCGCTGGCGCCGCTGTACCAAGCGGCGGTTTCGCAGGGCATTGGCCGACTGCTGGCACTCTACGAACAGACGTTCCACGACCACCAGCTCGACGGACTGATCTTCCCCACCTCACCGGTGGTCGCCCCGCTGGCGAATGACGAGGTGAGTTCAGGGGAAAACTTTGTCCGATTGATCCGCAATGTGGATCCCGGCAGCAACTCACGACTGCCGGGCCTGACCCTGCCGGTCGGGTTGGGTGCCACCAGCGGGCTGCCGGTGGGAATTGAGATAGACGGTTTGCCGGGCAGCGATGCGCAAATTCTGGCGATCGGTGCCACGCTGGAGCAGATCCTGAGGCAGTAACAATTAGCGAATTTTCCCGCTAAATAGCCTGAAGCCCCAGGTGTTATACTGCAGCGTCTCGGGAGTTTGCACTATGCAATCTGAATACGGAGCAGCTAATGATTACCACACACGTTTTTATTGCGGTCAGCCTTGATGGTTACATCGCCCGACAGGATGGCGATAACGGCTGGCTGTTGCAGCGCGATGATCCGAGCGAAGATCATGGCTATACGGCGTTCATCGCGGACAAAGAGTGGATCGTTATGGGCCGAGGGAGCTATGAGAAGGTGCTGACCTTTGAGGAATGGCCTTACGACCGGCCCGTGCTGGTGCTCTCCCGACAGCTGGCCGATACCCCGGTGCCCGAGGCGCTGAAGGGCAAAGTGCAGTTCTCGCGCAATACGCCAAAGGAAGTACTTAATGACCTGGCAGCGCAGAACGTACAGCGCGTCTATATCGATGGTGGGCAAGTGATCCAGTCGTTTCTGCGCGAAGGCCTGGTCGCCGATATGGTGATCACTACCGTTCCGGTCCTGCTCGGTTCAGGAAAACCGCTGTTCGGATCCCTGCCCCAGGATATCGATTTGAGGTTGTTATCAAGCCGCAGCTTCCCGTCGGGTCTGGTGCAGTCGCACTATCGGCTGATGGCATAGTTGCAATAACCGTTAAGAATTGACTTACCTGCGAATAGAACGAGAATAAATGTTCCCGGCGTCTGTATAAATGGAGTCTATCATCGCCTGCTCACGTCATTCTCAGCTTGCCACTCACCTTAAACGCTCCGGCGCTCTGATCGCCTGGGCACTATTGCTGGTCAGTTGCAGCTCTACGCCGCCCAAATCGCTGGTCACCCCGCTTCCGCCGGTGGCGAAACATCCGCTACCGGATAAAAGTGCGCGCCATGAACCGGTGCGCGGCGTCTGGCTGACGACGGTCTCTCGTCTCGACTGGCCCCCTCTGGCGTCGGTGAACGGTCGTCCTGCCGCATCGCGGATCGCCATGCAGCAAAAGGCCCTGACCGATAAGCTGGATAACCTGAAAAGCCTCGGGATCAACACCGTGTTCTTCCAGGTCAAACCGGACGGCACCGCCCTGTGGCCATCGAAGATTTTGCCATGGTCGGATATGCTGACCGGCAAAATTGGGGAGGATCCCGGCTACGACCCGCTGCAGTTTATGCTCGATGAAGCGCACAAGCGCGGAATGAAGGTCCACGCCTGGTTTAACCCTTATCGCGTCTCGACTAACACTAAACCCGGCACGGTCGCCGAGCTGAACCGCACCCTGTCGCTTAATCCGCCGAGCGTGTTTGTTCTGCATCGGGAGTGGATCCGCACCGCAGGCGATCGCTATGTCCTCGATCCAGGCATTCCGGAAGCCAGGGAGTGGATCACCAGCATCGTGGCTGAAGTGGTGTCGCGCTATCCGGTGGATGGCGTGCAGTTTGATGACTACTTCTATGCGGAATCCCCCGGCTCGACGCTGAATGACAGCCAGACCTGGCGGCAGTACGGGCAAGGTTTTGCCTCAAAGGCCGACTGGCGGCGCGATAATACCCAGCAGCTGATTGCCCAGGTGTCGCGCACCATCAAGCAGATCAACCCCAACGTCGAGTTTGGCGTCAGCCCGGCTGGCGTCTGGCGTAACCGCTCCCACGATCCGGCCGGGTCCGACACCCGGGGCGCGGCGGCTTACGACGAGTCCTTTGCCGATACCCGTCGCTGGGTGCAGCAGGGTTTGCTGGACTATATCGCTCCGCAGATCTACTGGCCGTTCTCCCGCGATGCGGCGCGCTATGACGTGCTGGCGAAATGGTGGGCTGGCGTGGTGAAGCCTACCCATACGCGACTCTATATCGGCGTCGCGCTCTATAAGGTGGGCGAACCCTCAAGCAAAGAGCCCGACTGGACGGTGCAAGGCGGCGTGCCGGAGCTGAAAAAGCAGCTCGACCTGAATGAATCCGAACCGCAAATCGACGGCACGATCCTGTTCCGTGAGAACAACCTGAATCAGCCCCAGGCTCAGGAAGCGGTGCGGTATCTGAGAACCCGCTGGGGATCGTAGCTTCTGCCCATGATTGCCGGTGGCGCTTCGCTTGCCCGGCCTACGGATTATCCCCTGTCCTGTGGCAGGGGAAGATCAGGATAAACATTGCTTAATAGCTGAACGCATTTCTTCGTGCAGGGAGTCTGACAGCATTACATTTTGCCAGACACTATTGTGATCCGCGCCAGGAATGACGAGCAGCTTCTTTTGGCGGCAGCAGTTTGCTGAGGAGAATAATCTTTCCGGTATTTCAGCGGGAATAATGACATCATTTTCGGCAGCAATAATCAGCATATTACCGGTAAATTCGGCAGCGATACCCCATGCATCGGTTTGCGCCCAGCTTCTCTCTTTGCGGATGATGGCAGAAAACTCAGGACCAAAGTTAACCTCGTAGGCTGGCGTTGCGTAGACGCCGGGAACCATAAGAATGAGGGAGTGAAACTGAACTGTTTTACTCAGTTGAAGCGCATTATAGGCTCCCATACTAACGCCTATACAACCCGTGACAGCCAGCCTCTGAAACGCAATCACCGCCTCTGCCTGTGCCGTACGGCTACAAAGGGAGGATTCATGCAAATCACCTCCCGTCTCACCATGACCGACAAAGTCAAATAGCGTCGTTCCAAAGCCTAACGTATCCAGAAGCGCACGATATTTATAGAAAACGGTTCGGTCTTTACCGCCGCCATGAAGCATCAGCACATGGCCATTGAGACCGAATGTGCTTTCAGCAGAAATCAATTTGCCCTGAAACGGTACCTGGAAAGCGTGACTGGAAATCATCTGCCTGTTCATCATCGAATGACTCGTTTCTTCGTTTTATCAAACCCGATCGCGCTGAGCAATAGTGTGCGATGTCACCTGAAAACCGCTCTCCAGCCGGCGAATCGACGGTACCAGGCTCGCCCCCGCCGTGGCGATCACCACCGCAGCGGCGGATACCAGTAGCACGTTGTGGGTGCCGTACTCAATCGCCAGCGGGCCCGCGATAAGCTCTCCGAAGGGAATGGCGACAAAGGATCCCACCGCATCCCAGGCATAGACGCGGGCCAGCTTGTCCTGCGGAATGTGGGTTTGCAGCGACTGGGCCCAGGCGACACCAAACAGACCAAAGGTCACGCCAGCGATAAAGAACGCGGCCATCAGCCACGGGGTGGCCGCAAGCTGGCTGAGCATGAAAGGAGGTAAGGCACAAAACGACACCAGCAGCACCCCGATAAAGAGGTCGCGGCGCGGACGCCAGCGCAGCGCGAGGGAGGAGCCCACGATCAGCCCAAGGCTCTGGGCCGCAATGATCATCCCCCAGTGTGCGCGCCCAAAGGAGGCATCCGCAATCACCGGCCCGAGTACCATCATCACGCCGCTGAAGGCCGCATTAATGATGGTGAACTGCACCACGATAGCCCACACCCAGGAGCGGCTGACGAACTCTTTCCACCCCTCTTTCAGATCCTGCAGCATATTGCTTTGGGATGTTCCTGTTTCGCGGGGCGAAACGCGAATTAAATAATAGAGTGGTGCCGCGACGGCGAAGCCCAGCGCATCAATGGCCAGCCCCCAGCCGGGACCGACGGCGCTGATGAGAATACCGCCCAGGGAAGCGCCAATCACCGTCCCGCCGTAAATACCGGCCTGGAGAAAGGCGTTGGCTGAGCGCAGCTTTTGCGCGGGTACCGTCTGGGGAATGAGCGCTGAGGAGGCCGGTAACGCAATCCCGGCGGCGGCCCCATTCAGCGCCCCGAGCAAGGCCAGCCAGATTACCGTGGCGGAACCGTCCAGCACCGACCAGGCCACAATCGCCTGCGAAATGGCCGCCACCAGCGAAGAAGACACCAATACCTTGCTGCGGGAATAGCGATCCGCTAGCACCCCGCCCAGCAGCAGAAACAGCACGTTGAAGATCGACCGGGAGGCAACAACGATCCCGAGGTCGGAGACCGATCCCCCAATATCCAGCACAGCAAACGCCAGCGCGATGGGGGCAATACCGTTGCCCAGCACGGTAAGAAACCGGGCGGCAAACAGATAGCGAAAGGCGGAAAAGTGAAAGGCGCGAAGGTTTTTATCAGGTGTATTCATCGGATCAATAGCAGCGGGATCGGGGAAATAGAGTATATAGGAACAGCGTTTCAATAACAGTAGCTTCATGCGATGGTGAGGTCGCGCGCCAGAATCGTAGGCCCGCGCAAGCGCAGCGCCGCCGGGCATAAACCCGGGTGCGATCTGTCGTGCCGGGTGGCGGCTAGGCCTTACCCGGCCTATAAAATTTACAAAACCGCTGCCCGTCAGGGCGCTTGCTGGCCCCCGGCTTTTCTTGTAACCTTCCCCGCTTTCAACCCCTTGCCAGATAATTAAAGGATGCCTGTGACTGCTCACCCTTCGAAAGATCCTTTGCATGGCGTCACGCTTGAAATGCAGGTGAATGCCCTGGTGGCGCGCTACGGCTGGGTGCAGCTGGGCAAGCTGATTAAAATCAACTGCTTTAACAGCGATCCCAGCGTCAAATCCAGCCTCAAGTTTTTGCGGCGCACCCCGTGGGCCCGGGCCGAAGTTGAAGCCCTGTACCTGGACTCGCTGGAGGATCCCGCCCCGGCAAAAGCCGAGAACGAGACCACCAGCCCGTGGGACAGAGCGCGGGCTAACAAATAGCCCCGCGTTCAGGGCCGCCGTAACAGCACGATACTGCGGCCTGGCAGCGGAAAATCGGTATCCGGGAGCACCGCTTGCCCCAGATGTTCATCCCCTGCCGTACAAAGCTCCAGCACCCAACCCTCTTGACCGCATTCCGGGATACGGAACGGCACCGCGCCTTCATACGGGTTAATCAGCAGTAGCACCTCCTGCCAGATCCCCTTCTGCCCGTGCAGATCGGCACGGGTGAGATGAAGCCCCAGCGTGGTCCCCTCGTCCCAGTGTTCCGGCAGTTGCGGCCCACCACCGGCATTGAACCAGGTGATCTCCATCCCGTCACGCCAGCTCTCGCGGCGTAACAGCGGCTGACGGGTGCGCAGGTCGATCAGATGACGGGTGAAGTTGCGCAGCGCCTCGGCGCTCTCCGGCAGATTCTCCCAGTGTACCCAGCTGATCTCGCTGTCCTGACAGTAGCCGTTGTTATTACCCAACTGGCTGCGGCCAAACTCATCCCCGGCCAGCAGCATCGGTGTACCGTGGGAGAAGAGCAGCGTGGTGAGGAAGTTACGCTTCTGCTGCTCACGCAGGGCGTTGATCTGCTCGTCGTCAGTCGGACCTTCCGCGCCATAATTCGATGACCGGTTATCATTGTGGCCGTCGTTGTTGTCCTCGCCATTGGCCTCGTTGTGCTTCTCGTTAAACGAGACCAGGTCGTTGAGGGTGAAGCCATCGTGGGCGGTAATAAAGTTGATGCTGGCCCACGGACGACGCCCGCGCTGGTCATAGAGATCCCCGGAGCCGAGCAGTCGGGCGGCAAAATCGGAGGAGACGTTATCTCCGCGCCAGTACTCCCGCACGGTATCGCGATACTTATCATTCCACTCGCCCCAGCCCGGCGGGAATCCGCCGACCTGATAGCCGCCCGGGCCGATATCCCACGGCTCGCCGATCAGTTTCAGCCGTGAGAGGAGCGGATCCTGCATCATGGCATCGAAAAAGCCGCCGCGCTGGTCGAACCCTTCCGGCTCGCGTCCGAGGATGGTGCCAAGGTCAAAGCGGAAGCCGTCAATATGCATCGACTCCGCCCAGTACCGCAGGGAGTCCATCACCATCTGCAGCACCCGCGGGTGCGAGGTATTCACCGTATTGCCGGTGCCGGTATCGTTCACGTAGTAACGGTGCTGCCCGGCAATGGTGCGGTAATACGAGAAGTTGTCGATCCCCTTAAATGACAGCGTCGGGCCCAGCTCGTTGCCCTCGGCGGTGTGGTTATAGACCACGTCGAGGATCACCTCGATACCGGCATCGTGGAAGGCGCGCACCATGTCGCGGAATCCCTGAATGCCGTTCGGGCCGCCGTAGCGCGACGCCGGAGAGAAGAAGTTCAGCGTGTTGTAGCCCCAGAAGTTTTTCAGCCCCCGGTCGAGCAGATGCTGGTCATCCGGGAAAGCATGCACCGGCAGCAGCTCAACGGAGGTCACGCCGAGGCTTTTGATGTAATCCACCGTCGCTTTATGCCCCATCCCCTCGAAGGTGCCGCGCAGCTCAGGCGGGATCGCCGGGTTGAGCTGGGTAAAGCCTTTCACGTGGGTTTCATACAGAATGGTGCTGGACCAGGGCACCGCCGGGCGATGCGGATCCTGCCCGTCGAAGACCCGCGGGTCAATGACCCGGCATTTTGGCGTATAGGGAGCGCTGTCCCGGGTATCAAAGCTGAGATCGAGATCTTCATGCCCCAGTTCATAGCCAAAGTGGGCCGGGTTCCAGATAAGCTCCCCGGTCAACGCCCTCGCATAGGGGTCAATCAGCAGCTTATGCGGGTTGAAGCGGTGGCCGTTTTCCGGATCGTACGGACCATACACGCGATAACCGTACAGCGCGCCCGGTTTCAGATCCGGGACATAGCCGTGCCAGACTTCGTCGGTGAACTCCGGTAACTCCAGACGGGCAATTTCCGTTTTACCACTCGGGTCAAACAGACACAGCTCAACGCGTTCAGCGCAGGCCGAAAAGAGGGCAAAATTCACCCCTTTGTCATCGTAATTCGCCCCCAGCGGGTAACTCTGCCCCGGCTGAATTTCATAGATTTTGTCGAATGCCATAATGTCTTTCCCTCGAACCGTCATAATCATTAGCCGCAGGCCAGTAACACCCGCCAGCAATCCTGTGCATCACTCAGTTGCAGGCTTTCGCCCAACGTAAGGGTTTCACCGCTGAAACAGTCCTTGTAGCTGCGCCCGGCAAGATCGGGTGGCAGCACCACCTCTGTCTGTCCCCACAGGGCCGCCCCGGTGACCGGAAACGCCTGCGCGGCGTTCGCCAGCGCCAGCCGCGGTGCCACCACAATCAGTACGTCGTCGTCATCCACGCGGGCAAAGGCAATGGCCTTATCCGCCCGCTCGCCGCGGGTCAGGAGCGCCATATAGCTGCCCAGACGGAACAGCGCCGGTTTGCGCTGGCGCAGATGCAGCAGCGTGCGGGTGACGGAGAGCTTAAGTTGCCCATCCAGCCAGCTCGCCTCGCGGGTAGCAGTCTGCCGATCCGCTGTCGCCAGCTGCTGACGGAGCTGGTCGAAATCGGGCTCGCGGCGGTTATCCGGATCGACAAGGCTAAAGTTGAGCCCTTCGCTGCCCTGATAAACATCCGGCACGCCCGGGGCGGTCAGTTTGATCACCGTCTGGCTCAGGCTGTTTACCAGCCCGGCGCGGATAAACGGACGCAGCGAGGTGCTGAAGTCCTGCAGGAAATCCTGATTGTCCGGCGACAGCAGATGGCGGGCGTACTCCAGCACCACCGTTTCATAGGCTTCGTTGCTGTCCACCCAGTCGGTGCGCAGCTTAGCCTCGCGCAGCGCCTTCTCGACAAAGGCCAGGAAGCGCGCTTCCAGAGCATTCAGCCCCGCCGCATCCTGCGGATCCAGATCCGGGGGCCAGACGCCGGCCAGCGCCTGATAAAGCATCCAGGTGTCGGCGCCGCGCGGGGCCGTGCCATCATTCAGAAAACGCACGTGGGTCTGGTTTAACTGCTGCCAGCGGGCCACGCACTCTGCCCACACCGCCGGCGCTTCGGTCAGGCTGTAAAGCCGGGCGCGGGCATCTTCCCCGCGCTTGGTATCATGGGTCGAGGTACCGGAGAGCGCGTCCGGCTGACGATCCCGTCGGGCGGCCATCTCGGTATGGAAACGCGTCAGCGAGAAGGCGCGCGGCACCGGCTCGGCCCCCACTTCGTTGAGCGCCAGATCCATGTGCTGGCGGAAGAACAGCGTATCCTCCACCGATTTCGCCATCAGCGGCCCGGTCAGCTGCTGGAAACGGGTGCGGAAGGTCGTGGCGGTATCCCGCGCCTCGTCAGAGACCTCGCCGGTCAGAATGCGCATCAGCAGCGCGATAGCGTCAGGGTCGGCGCTGATGGTCGACACTACATGGTTCAGCAGCCGCACGTCCGCGGCGGACATACCCTGCGCCGTGCCGTAGGTGCGGTACACCGGGAAGGCCACCAGCAGCTCGCGCAGCGCCAGCCGCAGGGGCTCCTCTTCGATAACAACGCCTTCGGTCTGCGCCAGGCTGTTCGCCAGGCTCAGCAACGTGGAAAACTCCCCGGCGAAGTTCCGGTCCACCATCAGCAGCCGCGCGTCGCGCAGTTCGTCATGCATATCAACCGGGCGGCCCATGATCCGGTCATAGGCCTCGCGCAGACCATCGATTTTGTCGTCATCGATCAGCACCTCCGACAGCGAGGCGATAAATTCATACCCGGTAGTGCCGGAGATCGGCCAGTCATTGGGCAGGTTCTCGCCTTTACTGAGGATCTTCTCCACCGTGATATAGCAGTCGGGCCCAGCTTCCTGCCGCAGACGTTGCAGATAAGCCCGCGGGTCGGCGAGACCGTCCACGTGATCGATACGCAGCCCGTCCACCGCACCTGAACGCACCAGGGCAAGGATCAGGGCGTGGCTGTCATCAAACACCGCGTCATCTTCTACCCGCACGCCCACCAGACCGGTAATCTCAAAGAAGCGACGCCAGGAAAGGTCGCGCGGCGCATCGCGCCAGCTGGTGAGCCGCCACGGCTGCTGGTCGTGCAGCTTCGTAATGGCCGCCGGATCGCTGAGGTTCAGGACCTCCTCTTCGCGCCCTTCCCAGCTCTCGGGGGTCAGCGGGTAGAAGTTGTCGAAATAGGCCAGCGCCGGCTTGCCGGTGTTGGGGTCGCGCTGGACGCTGATTTCGCCGTTCGCCAGCACCACCTCAAAGTCATCCCCGAGAAACGGCAGGGTCAGCCGCCGGGACCAGTCGATATCAAAGTGGCGGGCGTAGCGGCTCTTCTCCCCGTGCTCAATCACATCCCGCCACCAGGCGTTTTCCAGCGAGGTGGACATGTGGTTCGGCACAATATCGAGGATCAACCCCAGCCCGGCGGCCTTCAGGGCGCTGACCAGCCGTTCAAACCCGGCGCGACCGCCGATAGCAGGGTCAATCTCGTTGGCATCGGTGACGTCATAACCGTGCGTCGAATCCCGGGCGGCGGTAAAGATTGGCGAAGCATACAGATGGCTGATGCCGAGCTGTTGCAGATATGGCACCAGACTGGCGGCACGATCGAAGGTCATGCCGTTGCGAAACTGAATACGCCAGGTCGCTGTTGGGATCATCAGGTCGGTTCTCCTTGTGCAAAACGTACAATAACGGTGTTCGCGAGCAGCTCCGTGCGGCCTTCCGGCCAGGCAAACAGCGTTTCACCGGCGATATCGGGCAGCTTCTGTGGCTGGTCACTCACATTGAGCGCCAGCGTCAGCGTGCCCTGGGTAAAGGTCCAGCTCACCACCACACAGCCCGGCGCGGTTTTCAGCACCCTGCCGTTCCCCCCCTGGGCTCCGGCCAGCAGCGGCACAATTGCCCGCTGGCGCAGCTGCAACAGCTGTTGGGTAAAGCGCAGCCAGTTCTGGCCGCCAGGCTGGTTGAGTTTGTCCCAGTCCAGTTTGGAGCGGGTAAAGGTCTCCGGCGCATTGGGATCCGGCACCGTCTCGTCGTGATCGCTGAACTCTTTTGCGCGCCCTTCCCGCACCGCGCGCGCCAGATCCCCGTGGAAATCGGTAAAGAACAGGAACGGCTGGGTTTCACCAAACTCCTCGCCCATAAACATCAGAGGAATGTGCGGGGAGAGCAGCAGCGCGGCCATCAGCACCCGGGTGGGCTCCTCCCCAATCAGGCTCAGCAGGCGATCCCCCTGCGCACGATTGCCTACCTGGTCGTGATTCTGGATGAAATCGACGAAGGCCACTGGCGGTTGAGCGAGACTATTCACGCCCCGCAACTCACCGGTCTGGGGGGAACGTTCCCCCTGATAAGAGAAGCCCTCAGTCAGCGCCCGCGCCACCCACTGCTCTGGTTTTTCAGCAAAATCCTGGTACCAGGCATGGGTTTCGCCGCTGGCCATCACGTGGACGGCGTTGTGCAGATCGTCATTCCACTCCCCGGTAAACAGCGGCACGCTGCCATCCTCCTCGCGCGGATGGAGAAACACCACGTTGCGGCTGTCTTCGGTGGTGAGATGCACCGGCCGGTCGGTAATGGCGGCGCGGATGCGGGTGGCGATCTCAATCAGTACATGGGTGTCGGAGCTGTCTTCGATCTGGTCAATGGCGTCAAAGCGCAGGCCGTCGAAGTGAAACTCCGTCAGCCAGTACAGGGGCGCATCAACAATAAACTGACGCACCGGCGCGAGGTCGTAGGCGATGCCGTTTCCCCACGGGGTCATGCGTTCAGGGTGGAAGAAGTCCGGGGCCAGTTTCGGCAGATAGTTGCCCTCCGGCCCGAAATGGTTAAGCACGATATCCAGCACGACGGATAACCCCAGCCCGTGGGCGGTATCGACGAAGGCCTTCAGCTCGTCCGGCGTGCCGTAGGCGCTGTGCGGGGCATACAACAGCACCCCGTCATAACCCCAGCCGCGATTGCCCCCGGACTGGGAGAGCGGCATCAGCTCAATCATGGTGATGCCGAGCGAGGCGAGATACGGCAGTTTGTCGGCCGCGGCGCGGAAGGTGCCCTCCGGGGTAAAGGTCCCGATATGCAGCTCGTAGACCACGCTCTCTTCCCAGGGGCGGCCCTGCCAGTGGGTGTTGCGCCAGACATAGCTGTGAGGATCGCACACCAGCGACGGGCCGTTGACATCCCCTTGCTGGGCGCGGGAGGCCGGATCGGGCACCGCAGTGCCGTCGGGCAGGATAAAGCTGTACGCTGAACCAGGGGCAACGTTGTTGACCGTCAGTTCAAATCCGCCGTCGCCGGTCGGATGCATCGGCAGTGTTTCGCCGTTCAGGCGCAGGTCGATGTGCTGCTGACCGCTGGCCCACAGATGAAAGCGAACGTCGTTCGCATCGCTATATTCACAACCCCAATACCTAATAGATTTAGCCGTCATTCCAGCACCTCGTTTGACCCATCATCCTCGGGTTGCCCGGCGGTTATCGCTAAGCAGAGGGAAATAGAGAAAATGCGCTGACCTGATGTCGCGCATGAACATCAAGCATAGACCAGGAAATTAATGTGAGATGGGTCACTGCGAAGGGTGTGGGGGATATTGCCGGGTGGCGGCTGCGCCTTAGCCAGCCTACAAAACACGGGTTTGACCCTGTAAGCCCGGCAAGCGTAGCGCCGCCGGGCATTCATCCCTGTTATGCCGGTTCCGGCAGTCGGAAGCTGGCGATGCTCTGGGTCAGGTGTTTCGCCTGCTCTTCCAGCGAGGCGGCCGCGGCCGCGGACTCCTGCACCAGCGCGGCGTTTTGCTGGGTCACGCCGTCCATCTCGGTCACCGCCTGGCCGACCTGGCCAATCCCACGGCTCTGCTCTTCCGAGGCCACCGAGATCTGCTCCATCAGCGCATTCACTTTATTGACCGAGTTGATAATGGCATGGATCACTTCCCCGGAACGGTTCACCAGCTGCGAACCGTTTTTCACGCTGGAGACCGACTGGGCAATCAGGTTTTCAATATCCTTCGCCGCCACGGCGCTCTTCTGTGCCAGGGTACGCACTTCGGTCGCCACCACCGCAAAACCGCGCCCCTGGTTGCCGGCGCGCGCGGCTTCCACCGCGGCGTTCAGCGCCAGAATATTGGTCTGGAAGGCGATGCTGTTGATCACGCTGGTAATATCTTCGATACGCTGGGAGTTGGCAGCAATGGTGTTCATGGTCTCGATCACCTCCCGGGTCACCGCCTCGCCGGTACGGGCGTTGTTCACCGCATCCTGCACCAGCTTACCGGCCTGATGCACATTGTCGGTGTTATTGGCGACGGTGGCGCTCAGCTGCTCCATGCTGGCAGCGGTTTCCGTCAGGGCCGAGGCCTGCTGTTCGGTACGCGAGGCCAGGTCGATATTCCCGGAGGCAATCTCCTGCGAGGCATAATTGACGGTGCGGCAGGCTTCGCGCACCTGCGAGATAGTCTCCAGCAAGGCCTGACGCATCTGCTCCATCGAGCCCATCAGCAGATCGATTTCGTTGTTCGAGCCCGCCTTCTGCGGTACCGCTTGCGTCAGCTGACCGGCGGCAATCTGGCTGCAGTGTTCCCGCGCCAGGTTAATCGGGGCAAAGACAAACCGCTTCATCAGCACGCTCACCCCGACAATGACCACCACAAACAGCGCGGCAAAGGCGGCGATAATGGTTAAGCCGGAGGCAAAATGCGAGCGCGCATCCTCATTGAGCTGTTTGGCGTATTTCTGATGCACAGAGAGCACCTGGTCGAGGACGATCTCATACTGGCGGTCGAGGCGGGAGATCTGCGGGATCAGGGCATCAAATTTAGCCGCGTCATGCGCCGAGGCCGCGTCGATCAGCGGGGCGAGCCCCTCATTACGGTAGGCGAGCCAGGCATCGTTATAGTCCTTTACGAGCGGGGCTTCATCCGCCAGACGCGGCGCGGCATTAAAGGCGGCGAACGCGCCATCCGCTTTGGTCAGGGCCAGCTTCACCGAGTCCAGTTTCTCAGCGATACTGGCGGTATCCCCGCTCTCCACCTGCTTCATATACTCCATCACCCGCACGCGCAGGGTACGGCTGTGGTTAATAGGATCGATAATGGATAACACCACCTGAATCTCTTTATTGACGCTATCCAGCGAATCATTGCTTTTGATGGCCAGCCAGACATTGGTTGCGGCACTGGCGACAAAGAAAAACAGTAAGGCGAGCAGAATGGCTAGGGACGACTTTTTCAACGACATAACTACCTCAGATATAAAACGGTCTGAGGTATTATCGGCACCGCCCCCCTGATATTGAATTAAAGTTATTTATTCATGGAAATAGCACTGGCGGGGTTAATAACGATTTAAATCATCAGATTGCACGGCAGGACCTTATATTTTTGACCCTGCCATAGATTGAAAACCTTTATCTCTTTTACCGCTAATTATTTGCCGGAGAGTTAATCGCTTAAATATGCAGCATTAGTATATTGTGGCCAGTGAATTTCTCCCACGCCGTTTAATTTGGGGCGGGCAAATAAAAAGCCCTGAAAACGTTTTATGCCTGCCGACTCCAGCCAGCACCACTCTTCGATCTTCTCGATACCCTCGGCCACCAGCGCAATCTCCAGGTCGGTGCAGCAGCTGATGATCGACTTCACAATCGCCTGTTTCGGGCCGCTTAAGTGGATATTGCTGACAATCTCGCGGTCGATTTTCAGTTTATCCGGCTGGAAACGGGTCAGCAGCGACAGTCCGGCATAGCCAGAGCCAAAATCATCAATCGCCAGACCAATCCCTGCCGCCCTTAGCTGCTTGATGGCGCTGTTGAACTGGTTAAAACCGGAGATCATTTCGTTTTCGGTAACTTCAATCACCACCTGCTCCGGCTGCAAACCGTGGAAGAGGATCTGGTCCATCAGATAATCGACGGCGCCGGGCACGTTGACCAGCGACATCGGCAGCAGGTTAATGGCGATTTTATGGTCGCCAATGCCGATCTTCTCTGCCAGCGCAAAAGCGTAGGACTTGGTCAGAAGGTCCACTTCGTACACTTTGTCCTGATCGATAGCATTAAAGAACCGCTCCGGGCTGCCGCCGTCGTTGCCGCGGATCAACGCCTCCAGCGAGGAGATTTTCCCCTCGGTGGGTTCGACAATCGGCTGGAGGGCAAACTGGCAGACCTGATTATCAATCAGCCCGTTAATCGTTTTGCCGAAAGGCGCATGCTCCGGGGCCAGCCGCCACTTATCGGGCCGGAAGCTGGAGACGCCCGGCGCTTTTTTCTGCTGGTGAATAAAACGCTGAATAAATTTGAAGACCCGATCTTCCGCCGCCAGATAATTATCCAGTTTGCTGTAGCGTAGTACGGAGTCGCGCACCGACTTAGGTGTATCAATACGCAGGTCGAACAGCAGCATGCCGACATTCTCGAAGCGTCGCCGCGGGCCGTAGTCGCGCATCAGCTCTACCACGCTGTCATGGCGCTTGTCCTGGCTAATCTTCACAAACAACGTCTCGATGACCTCTTCAGATCCTTCCAGGATCTGCAGAAAATCGACGCCGTTAAACAGCAATATGCCCGTCACATCCAGCGCGGCATTACTGTGTCTGGCCTTTTCCACCAGTGAAATCAGTGAGAAAGATTTACAGGATGAATTTAACTGGCTTCTGTAGATGAGTGTAGTAAGCACAGTCATTGTTCCCGATACATTGTTAGGCTTTATAAGTTAGTGTTTAACATAATTTACATTTATCGACTAATAGTATTAAGGCGATATATCCCGAAAGAAGCGATTCGGCTCAAAAATAACCAATATCAATATTTAACTCTGTTGAAGATGAATGTGAAACGTACTCTGCATGTGCTGCTCTGTTTACCCTTGTACGCGCTGGCCGCTCCGCTGGTGCCGCCTGCGGGTTTTACCCGACCGCTGCCGCAGACTGAAGCGGGCGGCTGCGTTCCCCTGCCCGCGCCTTTCACCGCCCCGCTGACCTTGCGCAGTAAATATGAAGGGTCGGACAGCGCCCGCGCCACGCTGAATCCGCAGGCGGAACAGGCGTTTCGCGCCGCGTCTAAACCCATCGTCGGCTTTGAACGCGGGATCTCGGAAATGGTCTGGCGCTATAAACAGAGCGGGGATCCACATACTTTGACCTGTATTCTCAACGGCTACGCGGCCTGGGCCAAAGCAGACGCGTTGCTCTCCGGGGAGACCAGCCATACCGGGCGCGCGATGCGTAAATGGGCGCTGGCGACGCTGGCCAGCAGCTGGCTGGAGTTGAAGTTTACCCCAGGGACGTCCCTTGCCGGACAACAGACCACCGAGCGCTGGCTGGGCAAGCTGGCGGATCGGGTCATCCAGGAGTGGGACGGTCTGCCGCTGAAAAGCACCAATAATCACAGCTACTGGGCGGCATGGGCAGTAATGGCCAGCGCCGTGGCCCTTGACCGGCGGGATTTGTTCAACTGGTCGCTAAAAGAGTATCGCATCGCCGCCGGGCAGATAGCCGCCGACGGCACACTGGCAAACGAACAGCGTCGCGGCGCACGGGCGCTGGCCTATCACAACTATGCCCTGCAGCCGCTGGTGATGATCGCCAGTTTTGCCGGGGCGAATCAGGTTGATGTGACTCAGGAGAATAATGGCGCGCTGGCACGGCTGGCGGGGTATGTGTTGCAACAAAACGGGGATCGTCTGGAATGGCTGGAACCCTGGTGCGCCCTGCATCAATGTAGCTCAGGGACACTGTCACGCCTGGTCGCCAGCCGTCCATTGAAGGATCGCCGCCTCGGCGGCAATCTCACCCTGCTTTATCAGCGTTAAATCTGCGCCATCCCACCATCCACGAACAGCTCGGCGGCGTTGATAAAGCTGGCAGCATCGGAGGCGAGGAACGCCACCACTTTTGCCACCTCTTCCGGTTCGCCAATGCGACCCAGCGGCACCGTTGAGGCTAAGGCATCAAACAGCCCCTGCCGCTGCTCTTCCGGTACCAGCTCGCCCAGCCCCGGGGTTTTGACTGGACCCGGGCTGACCACATTGACGCGGATCCCGCGCCCCTGCAAATCCAGCGCCCAGGAGCGGGCAAAGTTTCTCACTGCCGCCTTGCTGGCACTGTAGACGCTGAAGTTGGCGGTGCCTTTAACCGAGACGGTCGAGCCGGTGAGGATCACTGACGACCCGGACGCCAGCAGCGGCAGCGCCTTCTGCACGGTAAAGAGCACGCCGCGCACGTTGGTGGCGAAGATGCGGTCGAAATGTTCTTCGGTGATGGCCCCCAGCGGCAGCATATCGCCGCCACCGGCGTTGGCGAACAGCACATCCAGCCGTCCGGCCTGCTCAGCGATTTGGGCATACACCGTATCGAGGTCGGCAAGCCGGGAGGCGTCGGCGCGAATGCCGGTCACCTGCCCGCCGAGGCCGGCGACGGCGTTGTCCAGTTCAGCCTGCCGGCGACCGGTGATGTACACCTTCGCCCCCTGAGCGGCCAGCTCTTTTGCCGTTGCCAGACCGATACCGCTGGTGCCACCGGTGACGAGTGCGACTTTACCTGTTAATGCTGCGTTCATGTGATTGACCTTCTGTGTTGTGAGTGTGGATGCACTCTACCCCTTGCGGGATTAGGGAAAAATCAGCAAAAATGGAAATCACTTTTTCCCTGTGGGAATAATCCCCCTCTTCAATGAGCCCGTCCGATGGATCAGTTAATGGCAATGCGCGCCTTTACGCGCGTGGTAGAAACCGGCAGCTTCACCCGGGCGGCAGACTCGCTGACCATGCCCATCGCCACCCTCAGCAAGCTGGTAAAAGCCCTGGAGGCGCATCTCGGCGTGCGGCTGTTACAGCGCACCACCCGGCGGGTAACGCCCACTCCGGAAGGTCAGGACTATTACGACAAAGCCCGGCGGGTGCTGATTGATATCGAAGATATCGACACCTCGTTCAGCGCGGTGAAGCAGCAGCCGCAGGGGCATCTGCGGATCGATGTGGGGGGCTCGACGGCGCGGGACGTGCTGATCCCGCTGCTGCCGGACTTTATGCATCGTTACCCCGACATCCGCATCGACCTGGGGGTGGCTGACCGGCCAGTGGATTTGATCAGCGGCAACGTGGACTGCGTGATCCGCGGCGGCGTGCTGGGGGACTCCTCCCTGATCGCCCGGCATATCGGCAATGCGGAGATGGTCACCTGCGCAACGCCGGACTACCTGAAGCTGCACGGCATCCCCGCCTACCCGGAGGAGTTAAAAAATGGACATAAACTGGTGAGCTATCTGTCCCCGGTGACCGGACGCGCGGTGCCGTTTCGCTTTACTCACGATGATGAGGTTCGCGAGATCGGCCTGCGGCACCATATCGGGGTGAACGAAAGCAACGCGCATCTGGCGGCGGCGGTTGTCGGTATAGGGATTATCCAGACCTTTCGCTACTCGGTCGGCGGGCTGATTGCGTCGGGTGCGCTGGTGGAAGTTCTGGCGAAGTGGCGTCCGCCGCACTATCCGTTTTACGTGGTCTATCCGCAAAACCGGCATGTGACCCAGCGTCTGAGGGTGTTTATCGCGTGGCTGGCAGAGGTTTTTCCCGGGGCGGTGAAGGGATAGCCGGGCGCGACGCCCGGCTTGCGGATCAGTTCAGGGTATAGTCGAGGGTGATTTCAGCTTTCAGCACCTGCGACACCGGACATCCGGCTTTGGCCTTCTGAATAATGCCGTCAAACTGCTGTGGGTCAATGCCCGGTACGGTCACTTTGCTCTGCAACGCAATCTTGCTGATGGCAAAACCGCTGTCGGTTTTATCCAGCGAAACATCCGCAGTGGTGTCGATGGAGTCGGCGGTATAACCAGACTCGCCCAGCATCAGGGACAGCGCCATTGAGAAGCAGGCCGCATGGGCTGCACCAATCAGCTCTTCCGGGTTAGTGCCCTTTTCCCCTTCAAAGCGGGTATTAAAGCCGTAAGGTTGCTGATTAAGGACGCCACTCTCGGTGGAGACCGTACCCTTGCCGCGTTTAATATCGCCAGACCAGTGCGCCGAACCGTGCTTGTGAATTGTCATAATTTGCTCTCCTTTTGGCTTACAAAGGGTTAAGTATAGAAGAGAGTCTGGACTCAAGGGCAAACACGGAACAGTCTCATCCTTTTGCGCAGATATTCACCTGCTATATTTAAATTTTTAATAAGGAGCAGAGAATGAATTCACCCGTAAGAGGTATTGACCATATCGGTATTACCGTGCCGGACATTAATCAGGCAACACTATTTTTCGAGCAGGCCTTTAACGCGAAAGAAATATATCGCTCAGTAGAGCCCGGCGACGGGAATATTGATCCCGATGCTCAGCAGAAAACGTTGCGTTTATTCCCGGGGACCGAGGTTCGCGCCATCCGGATGTTGGCGATGCCCCACGGGCCGGGCATAGAGCTCTTTGAAATGCACGGCCCGGAGCAGCAGTCCCCGGCCAGAGCGAGCGACTTTGGCCTGCAACATTTTGCGGTCTATGTGGATGATTTTGCGCAGGCAATAGCCCGCTTTACGGCGGCGGGTGGCGAGATGTTTACCGGGCCGAAGCCGCTCTCCTTCCCGGCAGAACAGGGAGAGGGCAATGCTTTTTGCTACGGTAAAACGCCCTGGGGCAGCGTGATTGAATTGATATCCTGGCCCTCCCCCATGCCTTATGAAAAATACACAAACAGGCGTCGCTGGAAGCCATGATATATCCTTTAAAAGTTAGGGATTATGATATTTTTATTTCCAGGACGACTCTTAGTCACAGTGATTAAAAAATTTGCCATTCTGAATGTGCATTACGTTATTGCGAACCGGAACATTAAATAGAAAACGACACGGAGGCACTATGTTTACTTATACTTCAGCAACCACACCATCCGCGCAGCCGGAGCTGGTAAATGCAATTGCACAGGGTTTACGCGCAGAGATGGGCGCTGTCACCGAAGATGACATTTTGATGGAACTCACCAAGTGGGTTGAAGCCTCAGACAATGACATCCTCAGTGACATCTACCAGCAGACCATTAACTACGTCGTCAGCGGTCAGCACGCCAGTTTCTGAAAACCTGCTATGCTGGATCTGCAACCTTAGGGGTTACATTTCGTTCGCCTTATCACTACAAACAGGAATGAGGAGTTACTATGAAATCGAACCGTCAGGCACGCCATATTCTGGGACTGAACTACAAACTCTCTAACCAGCGTAAAGTGGTGATTGAGGGCGACAGCGAAACGCAGGTCACCCACGCTACCGGCAGAAAACGCCACGAACCTAAGTAAGCTCGCGCAAGGATCCCTGACACCACCGGCAAAACCGGTGGTGTTTTTGTTTGTATGTTGCAGTTTTTAACATTCACCTCCTCTATACTATGCGCCTGACATCCCCTGCAGGCACGACAGCGACAATGATCAACACCAGTGCCAGGGACGGATTTCCCAAAATTAAGTGAGTGACATGGACAACAAAGCAACCCGACATCGTTCCCTTTATATCCCTTACGCCGGACCGGTTCTGCTGGAGTTTCCCCTGCTGAACAAGGGCAGCGCCTTCAGCATGGAAGAGCGCAGCAACTTCAACCTGCTGGGCCTGCTGCCGGAAGTGGTGGAAACCATCGAAGAACAGGCCGAGCGCGCGTGGATCCAGTACCAGGGTTTCAAAACCGAAATCGATAAGCACATCTACCTGCGCAATATCCAGGACACCAACGAAACCCTCTTCTACCGGCTGGTGCAAAACCATCTCGACGAGATGATGCCGGTGATCTACACCCCGACCGTCGGTGCCGCCTGCGAACGCTTCTCCGAAATTTACCGTCGCTCGCGCGGCGTGTTTATCTCGTATCAGAACCGTCACAACATGGATGACATTCTGCAGAACGTATCGAACCACAACATCAAAGTGATCGTGGTGACCGACGGGGAACGTATTCTCGGTCTGGGCGACCAGGGGATCGGCGGGATGGGCATTCCAATCGGGAAGCTGTCGCTCTATACCGCCTGCGGCGGCATCAGTCCGGCCTACACCCTGCCGGTGGTGCTGGATGTCGGGACCAACAACCAGCAGCTGCTCAACGATCCGCTGTACATGGGCTGGCGTCACCCGCGCATCACCGACGACGAGTATTACCAGTTCGTGGATGACTTTATCCAGGCGGTAAAACATCGCTGGCCGGACGTGCTGTTGCAGTTTGAAGACTTCGCCCAGAAAAACGCCATGCCGCTGCTGAATCGCTATCGGGACGAAATCTGCTCCTTTAACGATGATATTCAGGGCACCGCTGCAGTTACCGTCGGCACCCTGATTGCCGCCAGCCGTGCGGCGGGCAACCAGTTAAGCTATCAGAAGATTGTCTTCCTCGGGGCCGGTTCTGCCGGGTGCGGTATTGCCGAGCAGATCATCGCCCAGACCCAGCGGGAAGGCTTAAGCGAAGAGCTGGCCCGCTCTCGCGTCTTTATGGTGGACCGCTTCGGCCTGCTGACCGACGGCATGCCGAACCTGCTGCCGTTCCAGACCAAACTGGTGCAAAAGCGCGAGAATCTGAAAAACTGGGATACCGACAATGAAGTGCTCTCCCTGCTGGACGTGGTGCGCAACGTCAAGCCGGATATTCTGATCGGCGTATCCGGGCAGACCGGGCTGTTCACCGAAGAGATCATCCGCGAGATGCATAAGTACTGCGCGCGCCCGATCGTGATGCCGCTGTCAAACCCGACCTCCCGCGTCGAAGCCACCCCGCAGGACATCATCGCCTGGACAGAAGGCAATGCGCTGGTCGCCACCGGCAGCCCGTTTGACCCGGTGGTGTGGAAGGATAAAACCTACCCGATTGCCCAGTGCAACAACTCCTATATCTTCCCGGGGATTGGTCTGGGGGTGATCGCCTCGGGTGCCTCGCGCATTACCGATGAGATGCTGATGTCCGCCAGCGAAACCCTGGCCAAGCACTCACCGCTGGTGAATAATGGCGAGGGGCTGGTGCTGCCGGAGCTGAAGGATATCCACGTGGTGTCGAAGGCCATTGCGTTTGCCGTGGGCAAGATGGCGCAGCAGCAAGGGGTGGCAGTGAAAACCTCTGCCGATGCGTTACAGCAGGCGATTGATGAGAACTTCTGGCAGCCGGAGTACCGGAGCTATCGTCGGACGTCGATCTAAAAGCAAAAGGCAACGTAAGTTGCCTTTTTTATGTGTGCACCCTCTCCCCTTTGGGAAGAAGGTAAGGGGTACATGCGGCTGAGGTGGTGGTTCCGTTCACTTCACGTTTCTTGCTTCTCTGATACGCCAGAACCGGTGAACGTGCCAGGGTGGCTCAATCGCCACCACCCTGGCAACCCGGGCTCCCGGCAAGAAAATCGCCGCTTCGCGGATTGTTCGCCCCATCCCTGGGGCTCACCCCTTCGGGGCCAGCGCAAGCGCTGTCCAAAATTGCTCCCGGCAATTTTGTCCTCAGCTTATTCCTCCAGGCTTTCGGGTCGGGCACCAGCCTGCATCCCTGCAGGCTATGCCCTCTCGGCGCGTCCCTGCGCCTCGCCCCGGCCTTCCGGAAACGCTTCGGCGATTTTCAGCCGGACCAGGGAGCCGCTGTAAGTCGTTTATTATTCTTTAATTACCAGGTTGCTTTAAAGGCAATAAAATTATTAAGCATTCCTCACCCCACAGGCAGAGGGAGCATTTCGTAGGCCGGGTAAGCGCAGCGCCACCCGGCGTTTCAACTACGATCTACTTCTTCTTATTTAACATCGCCTGTAAATCGGCAAACGGATTGTAGGTCGCCGCGCCTACGTCTTTTTGCGCGTCCTCGCCCGCCACCACCGTGGTGCCATACAGATCCGCTTCCGTGTATTTGGAGTGCTCGTGATCGTGACAGAACAGACACAACAACTCCCAGTTACTGCCATCTTCCGGGTTGTTGGTATGGTCGTGATCGATATGGTGAACCGTTAATTCACGCAGGTTGGAATAAACAAATTCCCGCGAGCAGCGCCCACATACCCATGGATAGATTTTTAACGCTTTTTCGCGGTAGCCGCTTTCCAGCCGCGCGTAGTTTTTCGGGATCAGAGCCATTGCTGAAGTTACCTGTGGCAAAAAGCTAATTTTACGCCAGTACGGCCGGGAATTCACCTGCGTTCACTGGCGCAGCCCGTGGTTTCTGCGAGCTGGCGCTGTGTTATCCTCCAGAACACCAGCGCCAGCAGGCTGACCAATGCCCCCAGCATGCACACCCCCTGCCAGCCAAAATGAGCATAAGTGACGGTCGTGCCGATGGCCCCCAGCCCGCTGCCGACGGCATAGAACAGCATGTAGAGCCCCACCAGCCGACTGTGCGCATCCGGGCGGGTGCGAAAAATCAGGCTCTGGTTGGTGACGTGCAGCGCCTGACCGCCCAGATCTAACAGTACGATGCCGATTACCAGCGCCCAGAGCGACACATCCATCAGCGACAGCGGCCACCAGGCCAAGAGCAGCGCCAGAAGTGCTATCGCACTGGTGCGCTGAGCATATCCCCGGTCCGCCCACTGCCCGGCCCGCGCGGCGGCCAGGGCACCAACCACGCCTGCCAGCCCAAACGCGCCAATTGCCGTGTGCGAGAAGCTATACGGCGGCGCGCTGAGGGGCAGTACTAACGCGCTCCAGAAGATATTAAAGGCGGCGAACATCAGCAGCGCCAGCATGCCTCTCACCTGCAACACCTTCTCCTGGCGCAGCAGCGTCAGCATCGAGGCCAGCAGGCGGGGATAACTCAGCGCCCGGGAAGCCGGAGGCAGAACAGGCAACCGTCGCCACAGCGGGATCGCAATCATCAGCATCAGCAGCGCGGCGCTGAAATAGACCCCGCGCCAGCCCGCCAGGTCGCTCACGCCCCCGGCAAAGACCCGCGCTAGCAGCAGCCCGATGAAAACGCCGCCCTGGGCCGTTCCCACCACCCGCCCCTGTTCATGTGGAGCCGCAGCGCTGGCCGCACAGGCGATCAGCCCCTGAGTCATCGCCGTACCGAGCAGCCCGACCGCGAGCATACCCACCAGTAGGACCGGCGCAGACTGCGCCATCCCCACCAAAATGAGGGCGACGATCAGGGCCAGCACTTGCAGCGCCATCAGCCGACGGCGATCCACCCTGTCGCCCAGCGGCACCAGAAACAGTAACGCCAGCGCACAGCCCATCTGGGTGGCGGTGACAACGCCGCCCACCGCCGCCTGGCTGATGGCGAAATCCCGCGCCAGCGCATCCAGCAGCGGCTGGGCGTAATAGACATTTGCCACGCTCAAACCGCTGGCGATGGCGAAGAGCCACACCAGGCTGGGTGACATACCCGCCTGCTCCGGCGAAGTGGTAAGTTGCGCATTCATGATGTCTGGGTTCCGTAATGTGGTTTCAACTTAAAACCAACTATATCAGACCATCCAGTTTTAAAATGCAACCAAATTATTTAGCCCTGCCACCCGGCGAAACCCGCCCCCCCTTGCCCGCCAAACCAAACCCCGCTACACTCCTCTCATCTATCAACCTACTGAATATAAAGGAGGCTAATTATGCTGTGCTGTGAAATCTTTGATATTTCACTTCACCTTGGTGATCGCACCTGCTCAAGCGTTATCGGTTACGTGCTGCGATAACTTCGGCTTGAGCGAAGACACCTAAGACTGAATCCCTTCTCTCGGGCTTACCGGGTTATCGTCAGCGATGTTTGACGAGGCATTTTCATGCCTGAAACTCTTGAGTAAGCAAATGAGCACATTACTGACTGCACTCTCTCTCCGTGTTGATACCGCCTTTGACATGCTGTTCAACGACCTCACCTTTAGCCTGAAGAAAGGCGACCGCATCGGTCTGCTGGGCGATAACGGCTGCGGCAAAAGTATCCTGTTGAAGATCCTCGACGGCACCGACACGCCCCTTTCCGGGACGGTGGCGCTGGCCGGGCACTGCCTGATGGCCCGGGTGGAGCAGCATCTGCCGGAATCGGTCTATCCGCTGACCATGATCGACGCGGTGCTGGCCCAACTGCCGGTGGCCGAGCGCGAAAGCCTGCGCTGGCGGGCGGAAACCTTACTGGCGGGCATGGGCTTTACTCCGCAGGACACCGCTCTGCAAACGGCTACCCTTAGCGGCGGGCAACATACGCGTCTGCTGCTGGCGCGGGCGCTGATTAACGAGCCGGATCTGCTGCTGCTGGATGAACCCAGCAACCACCTCGATCTGCCGACCCTGCTGTGGCTGGAGCAGTTTTTACAGAACTGGTCCGGCAGCTTTGTGCTGGTGTCGCACGACAGGCAGTTACTGGATGCCGTCACCAACGGCAGCTGGATTCTGCGGGATAAAACGCTGCACTACTTCGCCCTTCCCTGCACCCGGGCGCGTCAGGCCCTGGCGGAAAAGGACGAAAGCGACGCCCTGCGCCATAAAGCCGAGCAAAAGGAGATCGACCGGGTTACCGCCAGCGCAAAACGGCTGGCGACCTGGGGCAAGGTCTACGACAACGAGGATCTGGCCCGCAAAGCCAAGCAGATGGAACGCCAGGTGAAGCGCCTGAAGGAGAGCCAGACGGCGCTGACTTCCGGCACGCCCTGGACCTTAACCCTGCGCGGGGATGCGCTACGCGCCGACCGGCTGCTGGAGATCGATACCCTCGACGTACCGCCTGCACCGGGCCTGCCAGCGCTATTTTCGGCAGAAAACGTCCGGCTCAAAAGCGGCGACCGGGTGGCAATTGTCGGGCGCAACGGCTGCGGCAAATCCTCCCTGATGCGGCTGATCTGGCGACAGTTTACTGCCAGCGAAACGCCTGCCGGGCTGAAGATCCACCCGCGCGTGGCGATGGGCTATTACGACCAGACCCTGCACCAGCTGGCGGATGACGCCACGCTGATCGACGCCCTGGAGCCCTTCGCCCCCAACCCGCAGGATCGCAAGATGGCGCTGATCTCCGCCGGGTTCGCCTGGGCGCGGCACGGGCAAAAGGTCAGCACGCTCAGCGGCGGAGAACGTTCGCGGCTACTGTTTATTGGCCTGACTCTGGCCCGCTTTAGCCTGTTGATGCTCGATGAGCCGACCAACCATCTGGATATGGAAGGCAAAGAGGCGCTGGCCGAAACGCTACAACAGTTCGAGGGCGGCGTGCTGCTGGTCAGCCATGATCGGCAGTTAATCAGCCAGAGCTGCAACCGCTTCTGGCTAATTGAACATGGCCAGCTCAGCGAATGGCATGATGCCGACGCGGTATTCGCCCGCCTGCGGGACGGCAACGCAGGCAGCGCTGCGCCGGTTCAGGCCGCACAACGCGAGGAACCAGAGGCACATGACGATCTGCTGGAACGGTTGATACTGCTGGAGACGCTGCTGGAAGAAGATCGGCTGCGTAAGCCTAAACATCAGAAACCGCAGCTTCAGGCCCAGTGGCAGGAGGAGATTGCCGCGCTGACGGCGCAGCTGTAGTAAATCGCCCGGCGGGTAGCCGCCGCCGGGCCATTTTTTACTTCGGTTGATTCGTTTTCCAGGCATCCCATGCCTGTTTAATTTCCTGCTTCGCGGTGGCGGCATCGTTGAAGCCGTTCAGCTCCACCGCTTTACGCCCTTCCGGCAGCTGCTTATAGACACGGAAAAACGACTCCAGACGCTGCTGCTCAATCTTCGGCAGATCGCTCAGCTCTTTGATGTCGTCATAGGTCGGGTCAATTTTACTGGCCGGGACGGCCACGATTTTGTCGTCTTTCTCGCCGCCGTCGATCATCTTCAGCACACCAATGGCGCGCAGTTTGATCAGGGTACCTGGCGCCATCGGCGCGCGGGTGTAGAAGATCACGTCCAGCGGATCCCCGTCGCCCGCCAGCGACTGGGTCAGCGAGCCGTAGTTCGCCGGGTAGGCCACCGGCATCGACTGGAAGCGATCGGCGATGATAAAGCCGGTTTTAGCATCCGTTTCATACTTAATAATTCCGCCTGCCGGAATTTCGGTGACGGCATAAAACTCTTCCGGATTGTTATCAGGCTGAGGGAATTCGAGGATATTTTGCGCCTGTACGGACGCAGACAGAAGAACGCTTACGGCGAGAAGTTTTTTTACCAGATGCATTGTCTTGTTAACTCTTCGGTTTTTAAGAAGACCACACCATACGGTTTCGAAATGTCAGAAACATGACAGATTTGCTGCAAAAATATATACCCACTCACTCATTATGGTTATTACTTATTCTGCTATTACCGTTCCGCTAAAACCTCATTAAATGATGACATTATGTTTCACAGCCCTTGCCTCAATCATTAAAAAAATTAATCCTTAAGAGGTATGTCGCGCTGTTGGACGCCATACCTGCCTCGCAGATCCTCAATATGAAAATGGAGAAACATATGAAAGCTGCTGTCGTGACCAAAGACCATCAGGTAGAAGTGACCGAGAAAACCCTGCGCCCACTGAAGCACGGCGAAGCGCTGCTGAAGATGGAGTGCTGTGGCGTCTGCCACACCGACCTTCACGTTAAGAACGGCGATTTTGGTGATAAGACCGGGGTGATCCTCGGCCATGAAGGCATTGGCGTGGTGAAGGAAGTCGGCCCGGGGGTCACCTCGCTGAAGCCGGGCGATCGTGCCAGCGTGGCGTGGTTCTTCGAAGGCTGCGGCCACTGTGAATACTGTAATTCTGGCAACGAAACCCTGTGCCGTACCGTGAAAAACGCCGGTTATTCGGTGGACGGCGGGATGGCCGAAGAGTGCATCGTCACCGCCGATTATGCGGTAAAAGTACCGGACGGACTGGAATCCGCCGCTGCCAGCAGCATCACCTGTGCCGGGGTGACCACCTATAAAGCGGTGAAGGTATCGGAGATCAAACCGGGTCAGTGGATTGCGATTTATGGCCTCGGCGGGCTGGGTAACCTGGCGTTGCAGTACGCCAAAAACGTCTTTAATGCCAAAGTGATCGCCGTTGATGTTAACGACGAGCAGCTGAAGCTGGCCTCCAGCATGGGGGCCGATCTGGTCGTTAACTCCCGCAGCGACGATGCCGCGAAATTTATTCAGGAAAAAACCGGCGGTGCCCACGCTGCGGTAGTGACGGCGGTAGCGAAAGTGGCCTTTAACTCGGCGGTAGATGCGGTTCGTGCCGGTGGCCGCGTGGTGGCAGTCGGTCTGCCACCAGAGGCGATGAGCCTGGATATTCCACGCCTGGTGCTGGACGGAATTCAGGTGGTGGGTTCCCTGGTCGGTACCCGTCAGGATCTGACCGAAGCCTTCCAGTTTGCCGCCGAAGGTAAAGTAGTGCCAAAAGTGGCGCTGCGTCCGCTGGGCGATATCAACGCCATCTTCAAGGAGATGGAGCAAGGCCAGATCCGTGGCCGTATGGTGATTGATTTCCGTTCATAAGTTGCATGCCCGGCGGCGCTGCGCTTGCCGGGCCTACGTATTCCGCCGATCCGCAATCCACTCCTGCACCTCAATCTGAAAAGTATCCGGCGCTTTGCGGTACATTTTGCGCGCCAGGTCGAGAATGGTATGCCGCGCCAGCTCCTCTTCCATCCGCTGCTGGGCGCTGTCCATCACCGAACGCACGCCGCACGGTCCGTCGCAGACCCAGGCCGGGGGCGTTTCATCGAATACCGCCAGTCGCTGACGCACTTCCCGACACTCAAACATGTTTTTCTCGCCGTCGATGGCGTGGGCCACATCCAGCACGGTGATCAGCTCCGCAGGCCGCGCCAGACGGAAGCCGCCGCCCTTTCCTTCGGTACTGCTCACCAGCCCGGCGCGCGACAGACGCGTGAAGATCTTGCCCAGGTAGTCGTAGGGCACGCCCTGTAGCGCCGCCATCTCCCTGACGCTCATCTCGCGGTCGTTCCCCTTCGCATCCACCATGGTCATCAGGCTATGAATGCCGTATTCCACACCGGAACTGTAAAAAGCCATGCTTAACTCCGAAGTTATTATTCCGCGTCATTATAGCCATGTTCGATGAGTGAAAGACAGCCACAATCCCCTACAGCTGCTAACTGCCTGTTTTTAATGGTGGACGCCATTTAACTCAGAAAGAAGTTGTCGCAGTTAACTCCGACAAGTATAGTTGCAGTCACGTCAGCCACGAGGCCTGATGAGAAAAAGGATCGAAGATGAAGAAGCAAATTTTAATTTTGGGCAGCGGTTTTGCAGGTATGTGGGCTGCGGTGAGCGCCGCGCGTCTGGCCGACTTAACGGCAAGCAAAGACCTGGAGATTAGCGTGCTGGCCCCCCGGCCAGAGCTGCGGATCCGCCCGCGCTTTTATGAAGAGCAGGTCGCAGGTTTTGCGGCCCCGTTAAGCGCTCTCTTTGCTGAACTGAATATCAACTTTATTGCCGGTTCCGCTGAACGCATTGATGCTAAACAGAAAAGTGTCTGGTACCGCGATAGCAAGGGCAAGGTCACGCTGGCCACCTACGACCGCCTGATTGTGGCGACCGGCAGCCAGACCCGCCGCCCGGCCATCGCCGGACTGGATGAATTTGCCTTTGATATTGACCAGCTGGAATCCGCCCAGCTTTTCGAAAACCACCTCGATTCACTGGCTTTACGCCCTGCCACGCCGGAACGTAACACTGTGGTAGTGTGCGGAGGCGGTTTCACCGGCATTGAGCTGGCTACCGAACTCCCTGCCCGTCTGCGCGCCCGATTTGGCGCTGATACGCAGACTAAAGTCATCGTAGTTGAACGCGGCGCTGTGATTGGCGGTCGCTACAGCGAAGCGCTGCGCCAAACCATTGAAGAAGCGAGTCATGAACTGGGCGTGGAGTGGCGGCTCAACAGTGAGATCGAAGCCATTAATGCCAACGGCGTCACCCTGAAAAACGGCGAGCGCATCGCGGCCGCCACCGTCGTCTGGACGGCAGGCGTGGAAGCCCATCCTCTCAGCCAGCAGATTGCGGGCGAGCGCGACAAACAGGGGCGTTTAGTGGTCAACGAGAGCCTGCAGGTGCCAGCCCATCCGGAGGTCTACGCCACCGGCGATATGGCCCACGCCCGCACCG
Source organism: Leclercia sp. AS011 (assembly GCF_037152535.1). Lineage (NCBI taxonomy): Bacteria > Pseudomonadati > Pseudomonadota > Gammaproteobacteria > Enterobacterales > Enterobacteriaceae > Leclercia > Leclercia sp. AS011. The sequence goes on along the minus strand of NZ_JBBCMA010000001.1, from coordinate 1,212,822 downwards.
ACAATCTCGGTAACACGGCGTTGATGACCTGCCAGCACGCCATCCAGCTGGGCAAATTTGCCGGGCATAACGCCGCGGCCAGCCTGCTGGAGGTTGAACCCTATCCCTATCGTCAGGTGAACTACGTCACCTGTCTCGATCTGGGCGGCTGGGGGGCGGTCTACAGCGAAGGCTGGGACCAGAAGGTGAAATGCGTCCGGGATGAGGCGAAGAAAATCAAAATCGCCATCACTAACGAGCTGATCTACCCGCCCGCAGCCGACCGCGCGGTGGCCTTTGCCGCCGCCGATCCGCTGGCGAAATTCGTCTAGAGACGACTCACCGCGCCCCCACCGGCGCGGTTTTTTTATTGCCACTTTCTGCAAATCCTTAGCTCAATTCCTTTGTTCCCTTCTTTTCGGCCCCGCCCGAAGATGCATTCGACGCTAACAAGAAGATAACAAAGGAATTCACCATGCAAACCCCATTTCGCCTGCCGCTGCTGACCGCACTCATTGTTGCGACCACGGCGGCTTATGCAGCCGATACGCCGGTCAAAGGCGGCACGCTGGTCTATCTGGAGCAACAGGCGCACACCAACCTCTATCCCCCGGCGGGTGGGTTTTACCCCAACGGCGGGATCCTCAATCAGATCACCGACAAGCTCACCTGGCAGAACCCGAAGACGCTGGAGGTGGAGCCGTGGATCGCCGAGAGCTGGTCCACCAACGCGGATAAAACCGAATACACCTTTAAGATCCGCCCGGGCGTGACCTTCTCTGACGGCACGCCGCTGGACGCCAACGCGGTGGCGAAGAACTTTGATACCTACGGCAAAGGCAACAAGGCCCAGCGCCTGCCGGTGTCGGAAGTGATTAACAACTACGACCGCAGCGAAGTGGTCGACCCGCAGACCGTGAAGTTTTACTTCAAAAAGCCGTCCCCGGGCTTTTTGCAGGGCACCGCCACCATCGGCTCGGGCCTGGTCTCCCTGAGCACGTTACAACGTAACTTTGAAGAGCTGGGGGATGCCCGCCATATTATCGGCTCCGGCCCGTTCGTGGTGAAAGACGAAAAACTGGGCCGGGAAGTGAACCTTCAGGCACGTAAAGACTACGCCTGGGGGCCGAAAAACCTCGCCCAACAGGGCCCGGCGAACCTCGACGGTATTACCTATCTGGTGACACCGGAAGACAGCGTGCGCGTTGGCGCGCTGCTGGCCGGACAGGCCGACTTTATCCGCCAGGTGCAGGCCTATGACGAAAAACAGGCCACCGAACAGGGATATCACATCTACGCCGCCCCCACCCGCGGGGTGAACGACAGCATCAGCTTCCGTCCGGATAACCCGCTGGTAGCCGACGTGCGGGTGCGCCAGGCGCTGCTCCACGCCACCAATGCCAAACAGGTGGTGGAGACCCTGTTCTCACCCAACTATCCGCAGGCCAAATCGGTGATTGCCGACTCCGCGGCGGGCTATGTCGATCTCAGCGACAAGCTGACCTTCGATCCGGCCAAAGCCAGCAGCCTGCTGGATGAGGCGGGCTGGAAGACGGGCAGCGACGGCATCCGCGCCAAAGACGGCCAGCGTCTGGCCCTGACCATCTACGAATCCCTGCCCCAGCCGCAGAATAAAGAGGTGTTGCAGCTGGTGGCCCAGCAGTGGCGTCAGGTGGGGGTTGCCCTCAGCGTGAAAGCCGGTGACGCGGGCAGCCACGTTCTCGACAACCTCGATCCGCTGAAAACTCCGCTTACCGTCTCGGAAGTGGGCCGCGCCGACCCGGACGTGGTGAAGAGCATGTTCTATCCGAACAACCGCGACGCCCTGCTGCAAAAAGGCGGCTCCAGCGACAAGGTCAACAGCTTCCGCGACGACAAGCTCAACGACCTGCTGGTGAACATCTCCGCCGAAGTGGATCCGCAGAAGCGCCTGCAGCTCACCGGCGATGCCCAGCGCTACCTGCTGGATAACGCCTACGTGATCCCGATCTTCGAAGAGCCGCAGGTGTTTGCCGGTGCGCCCTGGCTGAAAGGGGTGAGTTTTGAAGCGGTCGGTCGCCCGTCGTTCTACGGCGCGTGGATCGAGAAACACTAAGGAGCCGATGATGAGCCACTATCTGCTGCGACGGGCCGGGCTGGGGCTGCTGGTGCTCTGGGCGGCGTTTACCCTGTCATTTGTCCTGCTCCAGGTGCTGCCGGGGGACGCGGTGCTGATCAAGTTCCAGAACCCGGACCTGGGTCTGAGCCCGGCGCAAATCGAAGAGATGCGCATCGCCTACGGAGCCGACAGCCCGCTGTGGCAGCAGTATCTGCACACCCTCGGGGCGATGCTGCGCGGCGATTTTGGCTTCTCGGTGCAGGCCGGTGTGGCGGTGAGCGAGCTGATTGCCACCAACCTGCCGGATACCTTAAGCCTGGCGCTGCCCGCCTTTGTGCTGGCGGTGGTGCTGGCTTTCTCCCTGGCGCTGGCCTCGCGTCTGCCGGGGCTGCGCTGGCTGAGCAACGCCATCCAGTCCCTGCCGGTGTTGTTTATCTCCCTGCCAACGTTCTGGCTGGGGATTGCCCTGATTCAGCTGTTTTCCTTCCAGCTGCGGCTGATCCCGGTGATTAACCCGACTCCGCTGCAAGGGCTGATCCTGCCGATTATCACCGTCGCCATTCCGATTTCCGCCCCGCTGGCGCAGATCCTGATGCGCAGTCTGGATCAGGTGTCCGCCCAGCCGTTTGTGGCGGTGGCACGGGCCAAAGGGCTGAGCGAGACCGCCGTCCTCTGGCGGCACGTTACCGGCAACGCCCTGCTGCCGGTGCTGAACATCGCCGGGCTACTGCTGGGGGAGCTGATTGCCGGAGCGCTGATCACCGAAACCGTGTTTGGCCGCAGCGGTCTGGGGCTGCTGACTCAGCAGGCGGTGAATAATCAGGATATCGCCGTGTTACAGGCGGTGGTGATGATCTCCGCCCTCGGCTTTGTGTTGATTAACCTGGCGGTGGATCTGCTGATGCCGCTGTTCGACCCCCGCCTGCAAACCGTGACCGGAGGTGCTGCATGAGCCTTGTTGATTATGCTGCTGCGGCGCGCAAGCGCATACCCGCCTGGGGCGGATTACGCTGGCAGCCCGGATTATGGCTGGCCTGGGCCATTATTACCGCTGCCGCGCTGGCGGCCCTCGCGCCCGGGCTGTTTACCCACTTCAGCCCGATAGAAGGCATTGCAGGTGCGCAGCGACTGGCTCCCCAGGCGGACTACTGGCTCGGTACTGATCAACTGGGGCGCGATGTTTATACCCGCATCGTCTATGGCGCATCGCACTCCCTCAGCGCTGCGCTGGTGGCGGTGGCGATGGGTCTGTTTATTGGCACCGCCATCGGCGTCATTGCCGGGGCCTTTGCCGGTCGGGTGGAGTCGGTGCTGATGCGTCTGGTGGACGTGCTGCTCGCTATCCCCTCGCTGCTGCTGTCCCTGACGGTGATCATTCTCCTCGGTTTTGGCACGGTGAACGCCGCCATTGCCGTAGGGGTAGCGTCGATTGCCAGCTTTGCCCGCCTGGCGCGGGGTGAAGTGGTGCGTATCCGCCACACCGATTATGTCGAAGCGGCGTTTGGCAGCGGCGGCACCTTCTGGACGGTGCTGTGGCGACACATTCTGCCCAACTCCCTGACCGCGGTGCTGGCCTTTGCCACCTTGCAGTTTGGTCAGGCGATCCTGGCGCTGTCGACCCTCAGCTTCCTCGGCTACGGCACCCCGCCGCCGATCCCGGAATGGGGCCTGCTGATTGCCGAGGGGCGTAACTATCTCTCTACCGCCTGGTGGTTAACCACCTTCCCCGGCCTGGTGGTGATCGCCGTGGTGCTGGCCACCAACCGGATCAGCCAACAGTTAAGCGGAGGCCGCTCATGACCGTACTCTCTGTGGAAAACCTGACCCTCAGCTACCGCACCGGACGCGAGTGGCGCGAAGTGGTGCATAACGTCAGCTTTAGCCTCGGGCGCGGCGAGATGCTGGCCTTTGTCGGCGAGTCTGGTTCCGGGAAAACCACCACCGCTCAGGCGATCATCGGCCTGCTGGCAGACAACGCCCGCCGCGACGCCGGCAGCATCCGCCTGAACGGTGAAGATCTCAGCCAGTGGTCGGCGAAACGGCTCGACAGCCTGCGCGGGGCGCGCATCAGCCTGGTGCCGCAGGATCCGGGTAACTCCCTCAATCCGGTGAAAACCGTCGGTGCCCAGGTGGGCGAGATCCTGCGTCTGCATCAAAAAATCACTCAGGCCGAGTGCGACAGCCAGGTGCTGGCCCTGCTGACGAAGGTGGGCCTCAGCCACCCCGAGCAGCGGATGAAACAATTTCCGCATCAGCTCTCCGGCGGCATGAAGCAGCGGGTGCTGATCGCTATCGCCATCGCCCTGCGCCCGGACGTGATCATCGCCGATGAACCCACCAGCGCGCTGGACGTGACGGTGCAGAAACGCATTCTCGATCTGCTGGACCTCCTTCGCCGGGAATCCGGCACCGCGGTGCTGTTCGTCACCCACGACCTGGCGCTGGCGGCCCAGCGGGCCGACCGGCTGCTGGTGTTCCGCCACGGCGAGGTACAGGAGCAGGGTGCCACCGCCGACGTGGTGCGTGCCCCGCAGCACGCCTATACCCGCCAGTTGCTCAGCGATCTGAACGGACCGCGGTTAACCATCGCCCCGGTGGCGGGTCGTCCGCTTTACTCCCCGGCTATTCGCGCCGAGGGGATCAGCAAACGCTTTGCGCTGGGTAAAGGTCATCAGCTGCAGGCCCTGGATGGCGTGAGCTTTGCCGTGCAGCGCGGCAGTACCCACGCGCTGGTCGGCGAGTCGGGTTCCGGGAAAACCACCCTCGCCCGGATCCTGCTCGGCTTTGAGCAGGCCGACGCAGGTCGGGTGATTATTGATGATATTGATGCCACCACCCTCAGCCACGAGGCGCGTCGCCAGCTGCGGCAGAAGATCCAGTTCGTCTACCAGAACCCCTTTGCCTCGCTGGACCCGCGCCAGACGCTGTTTGAGATCATCGAAGAGCCGCTGAAAAATTTCGCCCCGGTCGGCAAAGCCGAACGCGCCGCCAGGGTGGAGAGCGTCACCCGACGCGTGGCCCTGCCGCCGGAGCTGTTAAGCCGTACCGCGCGGGAACTTTCGGGCGGGCAGCGCCAGCGGGTTGCCATTGCGCGCGCCTTAATTCTCGAGCCGACCATTCTGGTGCTGGATGAGGCCACCTCGGCGCTGGACGTCACCGTGCAGGCGCAGATCCTCGCCCTGCTCCAGCAGCTGCAACAGCAGCTGGGCCTGACCTATCTGTTTATTACCCATGACCTGGCGACGGTGCGCCGCATTGCCCACAGCGTCACCGTGCTGCGCAGCGGTCAGGTCGTGGAGCATGGCGCGGTGGAGTCGCTGTTCGCCGCCCCGCAGAACGCCTATACCCGCGAGCTGATCGACGCCATTCCCCATTTCTCACAGAAGGAGTACGCATGACGCGTAAACGCCTGGGTTTCTTCACCCGCCTGCTGGACGATGCGCCAGCCAAAGAACGCTATCGCCTGGCGACAGAGCAGATCCGTCATGCCGAACGCTACGGTTTTGACACCGCCTGGATTGCCCAGCATCACTTCCACGAGCATGAGGGCGGCCTGCCGTCGCCGCTGGTGTTCCTCGCCCACGTCGCGGCCTTTACCACCCGCATTCGACTCGGCACCGCCATTATCACCCTGCCGCTGGAGAACCCGCTTCGGGTGGCGGAGGACACGGCGGTACTGGATCTCTTATCCGACGGGCGGCTGGAGGTCGGGTTTGGCTCCGGCGGGACGCCGACCTCGTTTTTGCCGTTCGGGCTGACCATCAACGAGCGAGCGGCGACCTTCGCCGATCACCTGCATCTGATTAACAGCGCCTGGCGCGGGGATTCGCTCACGCATCCGGACAACCATCTTTATCCACCCGCTCCCGGGCTGACGGAGCGGGTGTGGATCGCCACCTTTTCGGTGGAAGGCGCCGTGCGTGCCGCCCGGCAGGGCCACGGGCTGATGCTCTCCCGAACCCAGCCGCGTCCGGCGGACAATCTTACGCTGCCGCTGGATGCGATCCAGAACCCAATTATTGATGCCTATCTTGACGCCCTGCCGACTGGCGTGGCCCCGCGCATTCTGGCCTCCCGCACTGCGTTTGTCGCCGACAGCGATGCGTATGCCCTGAAGGTCGCCGAACCGGGTCTGACCCGCCAGGCGCAGCAGCATCAGGCCGCCGGACATGCCCTTACTGGTGACACTGTCACGGATTATATCCGTCAGTTCGACGCCCACATCGGTGCGCCGCAGACGATGCTGGCCTCGCTGGCGCAGGATTCGGTGCTGGCCCGCGCTACCGATATTTCGTTCCAGGTGCATTCGGTTGAGCCGTCGCATCAGGACACCTTACGTTCCATTGAGTTAATCGCAGAGCAGATCGCCCCTCATCTTTTATAAGGAGTCACTATGGCTTTAAGTCAGGATATTCTCGCCGAACTGGCGGAGATCGCCCCAGGTTCCCCGCTGGAGCAGGCACGACTCACCCGCGAGGCGGCAACGCGTCACGCCCAGGGGAGCTACGAAACCTTATTCAGTCAGCAGAATGCCGACTTTGCGCTGGACGAACGCTTTGCCGTGGCGGCTAAAGTGGCGAAATGGCACAACGCCGACGCGCTGGCGGCCCACTACGCCGGGTTTGGTCTGGCGGATCCGACCTCCGTGCGCCTGACCCCCGCCCTGACCTTTGCCCGTCTGCTGACCTTCTCGCCGGTGGAAGCCACGCCCGGCGCGATCAATGCCCTGACCCTCGCGGGCTGGAGCAAAGAGGGTATTGTCACTCTGGCGCAGCTGATCGCCTTTGTCAGCTTCCAGAGCCGCCTGCTCGTTGGCCTGCGGCTGCTGAATGACAAAACAGTGGCCGCCAGCGATGTTGCTGTGGTGGCAGGCCCCTGGCACAGCATACCCCTGACCCAAAACGGCAAAGCCGCACCGGTACAATTTACCCAGCAGGAGCTGGGCTGGGAGCCCTGGCTGGCCGCTAAACCGCTGGCGGAATTCACCCCTGATGAGCAGGCGATCCTGGCCAGATTCGGCCATACCGACTCGGACTATTTCCGCCTGCTGGGGCGCAATCTGCCGGTGCTGGAGCAGCGAACGCTGACCGATAAAGGCATCTTCTATACCTCGGGCGGGCTGCCCCGGGCAGAGCGCGAGCTGGCGGCCACGGTGACCAGCAAGATCAACGGCTGCATTTACTGCGCCTCTGTTCATGCGCGTAAAGCCAGTCAACTGTCGAAGGATAATGATGCGGTTGAAAGACTGCTGGCGGTAGCGCCGGGTCAGTCGCTGAGCAGCGGGCAGTCGCCGCGCTGGCAGGCGGAGATCGATTTTGCCGCCGCCCTGTCGGTCACGCCACCGGCCGTCACGCCGGGACATCTGGCCGGGCTGGAACGTCAGGGGCTGGATACCCTGGCTCAGCTGGACCTGGTGCAGTCCGCCGCCTTCTTCGCCTGGGCTAACCGCTTGATGTTAACCCTCGGGGAACCCTCGCTGCCGTGAGTGCAGATAAGGCCCCGATACGGGGGCCTTCGATAAAATTCAGCCTCGCCAGGAAACCGTGTAAACTACCTTTAGTAGACAACGTGCGCGAGGGAAATATGGTTGTTAAGCGGTTAAGAAAAGAGGATCGCCGGGTGCAGTTGCTGGAGGTTGCACGTGGGATTGTGCGTCAGCAAGGCACCGAGGCACTGACGCTGGGTTATCTGGCCGAGAGGGCTAACGTCACCAAGCCTATTCCCTACGATCACTTCGGCGATCGTGAGGGATTGCTGATGGCGCTGTATCAGGATTTCAGCGACCAGCAGTTAAAAAAATTCCGTGAAACGCTGAAGGTCGATAACAAAACGCTGGAAAATACTATCCGCTTCTTCAGTGCCGCCTATATTGATTGCGCAATCAGCGCGGGGCCAGAGACAGGGCCTATCGCCGCGGCACTCTCAGGTTCCCGGGCCCTGCAGACGTTCCGGGAAGCCTGCGTCGCCGAATGTGCAGACTGCCTGCGCATGGCGCTCTCCCCCTATATCACCCTGAAAGGGGTACAGGGTGAAGCGGCGCTGACGGCCATCATTGGTGCGGCGGATGCGCTTAGCACCGCTGCGAGTAACGGCGTGCTCGCGCGTAATGTCGCGGAAGATATGCTCAGTGGCGCGATGTTTGGCGTACTGAACACCTGTACTGACAGCACAAAATGAGTGGTGCAGACGGATTGACAGATAAGTTACCAATAGTAATATAGGTAACAGGTTAACTCCGTGCTGAGGTGGTTATGTCTGGAACACATGTCATAGATAATGCGCTGATCGTGACAGCTCACCCTGTCGAAAATTCGTTATCCCACACGCTGGCGGCGCGAATTGCCGCGCGACTGCGTGAACGAGGTACTCAGGTCGAGATTGCCGATCTGCATGCCGAAGCCTTTACGCCGTCAATGCAACCTCCCGATCTTGCGCTCTATCACGGGGATGCCAGCGCCCTTCCCGCCGATATTCTGCGTGAGCAACAGCGGGTTGAGCGGGCAGATATGCTGGTCTTTGTCTTCCCGGTGTACTGGTGGTCGGTTCCTGGCCTGCTGAAAGGCTGGTTTGACCGGGTACTCACCCTGAACTGGGCGTACAAAGTGGCAGAAGACGGCAAGATAGTGGGTAATTTACGCGATGTTCCGGTCCGCCTGATCGCCACAGCAGGCAGCGATCTCAAGGGGTTCGATAAGCACGGTTATTCCACGGCCATACAAACCCAGTTAATCGAAGGTGTTTTCGGCTTTTGCGGCCTGAAGAACGTCAGGCTGGATATTCTTTATCAGGCAGATACTGCCTCGTCAGAACAGGTTGAAGATTTCCTGAAAAACCTCGAAAGCGTTTTGTGAGTGCTTGTTACCCGGCGGCGCCGCGCTTGCACGGGCCTACGGGTTTTGTCGGCCGGGTAAGCGCAGTGTATGACCGGATACACAGGTGACAGATCAGACCGGGAACACAGGTAACACTTTTTCTAGTCTATCCGGATCACACTCTGGGATTCCCGGTCATAGTACGCAAGTGTTATTCCATTGAAGATGATGGCCTCAAGGCCATCATCCTGCTCTTCCAGCATGATATGTTCCCCGATGAGCGCCTCACTCAGGAACACACTCTTTCCTGTATGTATCACTCCTTTCGACATCACCCGGTACAACCGGGCTCCTTCCGGCCAGACGTATTCCGGTATATTTCCGTTCCATCTGCGGTATGAAGGTTGCCACACCACTCCCGGCGTCGAACCGTTCAGCGCTTCATGGGGCCTTTCATGATTAAATTCCTTCCGGTAATGGCTGAACCAGACCTGCTGCTCCTCCATCGTCATGAACGTATTGCCATGCGCCAGCGCGCTTTTCAGGGAACGATGCATGCGCTCGTGCCGCCCGTTTTCCTCCGGATGGCCCAGCCGGATACGTTCCGGTCTGACGCCCAGTTTTATCAGCCAGACCGCAAGACGGCTTAACCCGGCGATACCTGTCCCGGCAAAGGGCTGACCGTTGTCGGTTCTGAGCACCTCCGGGAGCCCGTACTCCAGGAACGCATCAGTCAGGCACTGCCTGACGAAGGGCTCGCTCTCCCGGTCCGTTCCCCGGCAGCTCAGCAGATACCGGCTGTGATTATCGGTCAGGGTGAAGGGGTGGCAGTATTCCCTGCTCAGCAGCCTGAACCTGCCCTTAAAGTCCGCGCTCCAGACCTGATTGTTCTCACTGATGGTGGTCAGGGGCTGACGGTTGCCCGGCGTCCGGCGTTTTCGCTTTTTATCCGCAACCAGGCCCTCCCGTTTAAGGATATCGCCGATAGTACTGGCGGCAGGCACGGTAAAATCGACCTGATGATTGAGGCACCACATCCGCAGTTTTTTGGGTCCCCAGTCGGGATGCTTTTGCCGCAGGGCCGTCAGGTAAGCCGCGATACCGTCCGGAACGGACCGGGCGTGCGAGTGCGGGTCACGGGAGCGGTCAGAGAGGGATGAGAGGTCATCCGGGTCGAAGCGTTCAAGCCATTTATAGCCGGTCTTGCGGCTGATGCCGAAGCGCCGACAGAGGGCGGAAAAGGAGTCCGTGCCTGCGTGGCAGGCACGGATAAAATCAAGGCGTTGCATGGGTCGGGTCTCAGTCCAGGGCATAGCGAGTCTCCTCTTCTATGCCAGTTATAACTGTTACCCATGTATCCGGTCTAAAGTGTTACCCATGTTTCCGGTTCATACCGCAGCGCCACCCGGCAATTCACTCTCAGGCTAACGCCTGGGTATTCCCCCCAGCCCGGCGGGCTTTCAGATACCCGTACATCAACAGCGACGACATGGCGCAGAACGACAGCGCCGCCGCAGGCAAGGTCACGTAACTCCAGCTAAAGCCCAGGGTAATCATCATCCCGCCAAAGTACGCCCCAATGGCGCTGCCGAGATTAAACGCCACCTGACCCCCCGCCGCTCCCAGCATCTCCCCGCCCTGCGCATTTTGCAGAAGCAGGATCTGCAAGGGTGCCGACAGCGCAAACAGCCCGGCGCAGCAGATAAAGCCCATCACCAGCGAGGCCACAGGCAACCCGCCAAAGGCGAATAACAGCAGCAGCGACAGCACAATCACCAGATCGGTCATCGCCGCAATCCGCAGTGGGCTGTAGCGCCCGGAGAGTTTGCCGCTGAACAGGTTGCCCAGCACCATTCCCAGCCCCATCAGCATCATGATCGCGGTCATCATCCCCTCAGAAAAGCCCGACACGTTGATCATGAACGGCTTCACAAAGCTGAACCAGGCGAAGACCCCGGCGTTGCCGAACATGGTGGCGGCGAAGATAAACCACGGCTCCGGTTTCTTCAGGAAGTGGAACTGCTCGCTCAGGCGGGTTTGCGATTTATTGAAGGTCTGCGGCACCCACAGGACAATCGACACCATCACCAGCAGGTTAAAGGCGGCGATCAGGAAGAAGGTATAGCGCCAGCTGAACTGATGCCCCAGCCAGGTGCCGAGCGGCACCCCCGCAAGGTTGGCGACCGTCATCCCGGCCACCATTCCCGCTACCGCCAGCGTCACTTTGCCCGGCGGCGCGATGCGCGAGAGGATGATGGTACCAACGCCAAAGAACGCCCCGTGCGGAAAGCCGGAGACCAGTCGCCCGATGGCCAGCATGGTGTACGAGGTGGAGAAGGTGAAAATCGCATTGCCGATAAGGCACAGCGTCACCAGGAACAGCAGGATCGACTTTAAGGAGAACTTACTGGAGAAGAGCGCGATGATCGGTGCCCCGATCACCACCCCAAATGCATAAAACGAAATCATATTCCCGGCGGAAGGAATGGTGATCCCCACGTCCCGCGCCAGCTCGGTTAACACACCCATAATGCCAAATTCGGCCATGCCCAGGCCAAAGGTGCCAAGTGCCAGCGAAAACACCGTCTTTTTCATACCACAACCAGTTGTTAAAAAATTGCAACAGCCATTATCGACCAATCCTGTAGGGTGAGCCAGTTCAAAATATAAGTGCGACAAATTTATCCATTTCTTCACGCTCATTTGTGAATACATTCATTGTACGACACGAAATTCCGCAGGCATTTTTCTCTTTTTCGCGGTGTTTATTTCAGACCTCGGTGACGTTTTTTAATAAAGGTGCGATAAAGCGCCTTTGCTCACAACATGCCACAGGGATGTCTGACGATGAACCACAAATACAAATACTGGCTCTATTCTTTGCTAATGCTCCTTATCATACTGCCTGTGTTAGCTCAGGCTGGTTCGGCGTTCTGGATGATATTGTTTCAATCGCTGAATCTGAGAGGACCTCTGATGCCTGTAATATTGGCCGTGGCGACCTGCATTGTCCCGACGGGGTATCTATGGGGACGATTCAAACAAATGCCCGACCGCTTCTGGCCACGCTATGCGCCCATGCTGATCGCCATTTTCTATGTCCTGACTTTCTGGATCCTGGTCATGTTTATCAGCAACGGAGACTTTACGCACAAAGCCTTTTCCTGGATGGGCATAGGCACTATCCCGTTCCTGATCTCCAATTTTCTGGCCTTTTTCGATGGAAAGTTATGGCTACTGCTGTGTGTTCCTTTGGTCACCTACACCGTATTTTTGCTGGCGGTCATCTGCGGTACCGCCCATGGCGGTAAGCCGCTGGCTGATAATAAGGGCTACTGGATATCGCTGGGCCTGTTTTGCGCCCTGCTGCTGGTTGTCGGCTATCAGGACTACCAACGAAAGGATGTTTTAATTAATGAAGATTATGGGAAAAGCGATATTGAAACCCTTTGGTCTTACGAGTATCGACCTTTTACCAGCGATAACCGATTGACGCCCGTGGTTAACCCGACGCTGCGTATTGACAAGGCATGGCCGCGTCTCGACGGTGCGACGGCGGCCTGGCCCGTTTATGCCTCTGCCGCGCAGGCGATTTACCAGAGGCTGGATGCGGACTCTGCCTTCGATTACCTTGGCTTCAGCAGAACACCTGATTCCTGGCAAAGCTTGATTGACGGCAAAGTCGACCTGATTTTCGTCGCGGAGCCTTCGGCGGAACACAAGAAAGCCGCAGCGGATAAAAACATCACGCTGAAGCAAATCCCTTTCATCCGGGAAGCCTTTGTCTTTGTCACCAGCCAGAACAACCCGGTCAGCGATCTTAGCATTGAGCAAATCCGCAGTATCTACAGTGGAAAAATCAACAACTGGCGCGAGGTAGGCGGTCGAGATGAACGCATTATTCCTTTCCAACGTCCGGTCAACTCCGGCAGTCAGACCGTGATGCTCTCTAAGGTGATGCAGGGGCTCAGGATGCGTGAACCGCTGGAGAGCGAACAGGTAAGAGGCATGGGCGGACTTGTGCGCCGCGTCGCCAACTATCAGAACCTCACTAATGCGCTGGGCTACTCTTTCCGCTACTACGCCAGTCAGATGGACAACCTGGAAGATCTGCGCCTGCTCTCGGTCGAAGGTGTGGCCCCGTCCAAAGAGAATATCCGCAACGGCAGCTATCCGTTTACGGTAGATGTTTACATGGTCACCACTGACGCGCCGTCGGCCAATACTCAGGCACTTATCGACTGGTTCTTAAGCCCGCAGGGGCAAAAACTGATAGAGGACGTGGGGTACGTCCCGTACGAGGCAAGAAAAAGATAAGCACTCGCGCGGGAGTAAATATTTTCCGCCAGTACGTCCAGCCATGATTACACTTCAACATGTAATCATGGCCGTACCGGCAGGATCCCCGCACAGGAACGCATCATGGCAGATAAAAAGAAAAGCAAAACAGTGGCGAATAGCACGCCTCCCGTCCCACTTAAGCGTAAGGAGTACGAACAAGAGCTGCATCGCCTGCACGTGGAGCTGGTGAAGTTGCAGCGCTGGGTGGTGAGTAAGGGCCTGAAGGTGTGTGTGGTCTTCGAAGGGCGCGACGGTGCCGGTAAAGGCGGCACCATCAAAGCCCTGACCGAACGCGTCAGCCCGCGCGTGTTCCGGGTGGTGGCGCTGCCGGCCCCGACAGAGAAAGAGAAAAGCCAGCTCTACTTCCAGCGCTATGTGCCGCATCTGCCGTCGGCAGGTGAAATCGTGATTTTCGACCGCAGCTGGTACAACCGCGCCGGTGTTGAGCGCGTGATGGGCTTCTGTACCGAGGACCAGGCCGAGAAGTTTCTCGACGGTGCACCTATCATCGAAAAAGCGATGGTCGATGCGGGCATTATCCTGATCAAATACTGGCTGGAGGTGACGCCGAAAGAGCAGGAACGCCGACTGCGCGACCGCATCAACGACGGGCGCAAAACCTGGAAGCTGTCGCCAATGGACATCAAATCCTTCAACCGCTGGGATGAGTACACCGCGGCACGCGATGCAATGTTTGCGGCCACCGACACCGCATGGGCCCCGTGGTTTGTCGCCCGTTCCGAGGATAAAAAGCGCGTGCGGCTGAATATTATCTCTCACCTGTTGTCGCAAATTCCCTATAAAGATCTGCCGGAAGAAGAGGTTAAATTACCGAAACGTAAAATCGGTAAAATTAAGCCAACCGCTTATCCGTTCCGTTATATTAAAGAGAAATTCTGACGGTTATTGCCCTCCTGGTTATTTATCGGGAGGGTGATTCGTAATAATTCCGCCTGTTTTCACTCTCTTGCTTTTGTCTGGAATCGTGCTCGCAAATCCTGAATTACCAGGGGGATCGGTATTGTTTTTTATTGTTGGCGATTGATAATGGGCTTACCAATACAGGAGAATCAACCAATGAAAGCAAGTATCAAAGAAAAGAGCGCAGGTAAGGATCATTTAACTGGTGTCGCACCACGCCCCGTATTAACGGCAGAGGAACGCATCGAGCAGCGCAAACGCGATAAGGAATTCATGAAGGCTATGAATGAGTTCGTCGCTAAATATGGAACCCTTACCGATGATGAATTTTTTAGGGTGATATAATGCTAAAACAATTCAACGTTTATCGTAATTCGTCTATTTTGACCAATAAAGAACTACCCTACTATATGGTTATTCAACATGATTGTTATGACGATCTGGAAACACGCGTCATCGTTCCTTTAATACGGGCGCGTAAGCTTCCACTCTGGCATGAACACCTTGCACCGCGGATCAATATTGATTTCGAAAGCTTATTAATATTTTCGCCTATGGTGACGAACGTCAATAACAGAAAAATTAACAGCAGGGATTTAATTTGTAATTTGCGTAATACGAGCTAGGATGTCGTTGGTGCCATTGACTCGCTAATAACCAACACCTGACCTCCCCAAAACCCGCTCCGAAACACCGTCCGGAGCGGGGGGCAGTTACTTCATCCCTTCACTAACATCTTTCTGCGCTTCCAGACGCTCCACATCCCGATACCAGCGCGGATGGTGTTTCTGCGCCCAGCGGCGGCTCACCTTGCCTTCGATCATCCCTTTAATCGAGCCTTTGACCCAGAACGCCATATACATATGGATCAGAATGGCGTGGATCAAAATAATGGCCGAGGTGGCGTGGATCAGCAGGCTATAGCGCACCAGCTGCATCGGGAAATAGTGGGCAAAGTACGGACGCCAGATAATCACCCCGGTCACCAGCAGCACAAAAATCATGCTCATGATGGTCCAGAACATCATCTTCTGTCCGGCGTTATATTTGCCCACCTTCGCGACTTTATGCTCGTTGCCTTTCAGCACCTCAACAATCCCCTTCAGCCAGGGAATATCCTGCTTGTCCGGGATGTTGTGATGCACGAAGCGCACGAACATAAACATCAGCACCACGAAAATCAGTACCCCAAAGAACGGGTGCAGGATGCGCCCCATCTGCGGTGTACCGAAGGTCTCGGTCAGCCACTGCAGCGTCGGGAAGAAGAACGAAATCCCCGATACCGCCACGAGGAAGAAGCAGATCACCACCGTCCAGTGACAGGCGCGGTCAACAAACTTCGTGCGCATAATCATCTTTGACTTACTCATGGTGCTCCTCCTCATCCTCATCCACCTCTTTGTTCGGCCCGATCCCCACGTAGTGATAAATCAACCCGGCAAAGGTGGCGATAAAGCCCGCCGCCGAGAGCGGTTTAAGCGCCCCTTTCCACAGATTGATGGAGGTATCGATCGCCGGATCTTTCGGCAGGTTGTGATACAGCTCCGGCTGGTCGAGATGGTGCAGGACATACATCACGTGGGTGCCGCCCACGCCCTGCGGGTTATAAATGCCCGCATTGGCGTAGCCGCGTGCCTTCAGCTTATCCACCCGCGCCTGCGCCACATCCAGCATCTCCTTCTTGGTGCCAAAGTGAATGGCCCCGGTCGGACAGGTTTTCACACAGGCCGGCTCCTGACCAACGCTGACGCGATCCACGCACAGGGTGCATTTGTAGACCCGGTTATCCTCTTTACTGAGACGCGGTACGTTGAACGGACACCCGGCGATGCAGTACCCACAGCCGATGCAGTTATCCTGCTGGAAATCGACGATGCCGTTGGCGTACTGAATAATCGCCCCGGCGGACGGGCAGGCCTTGAGGCAGCCCGGATCTTCGCAGTGCATGCAGCCGTCTTTGCGGATCAGCCACTCCAGCTTGCCGTTCTGCTCGGTTTCGCTAAAGCGCATCACCGTCCAGGATTTGGCGCTCAGATCGGCCGGGTTATCGTACACCCCGACGCAGTGCCCCACCTCGTCGCGGATATCATTCCACTCTGAGCAGGCCACCTGGCAGGCTTTGCAGCCCACGCAGGAGGAGACATCGATAAGCTTAGCCACTTCCGCTTTGTAATCCCGCGCACGAGGCGCGGGGGTAAAGCCGTTGGTGGCGGAGCGTTTGATGACGTCTTGTGTTTCCATCGACATTACTTCGCTCCTTACGCTTTCTCGATGTTGACCAGAAACGCCTTATACTCTGGCGTTTGCGAGTTGGAATCCCCTACCGCTGGCGTCAGGGTGTTGGCGATATAGCCCTTCTGCGCCACCCCTTCAAAGCCCCAGTGCAGCGGAATACCGACGGTTTCCACCTGCTGACCGTGCACGTTCAGGGCCTGCAGACGACGGGTGACCACCGCCACGGCGCGAATAAACCCGCGCTGGCTGCTGACCTTGACGCGATCGCCATTGGCAATGCCTTTGGCCTGGGCCAGGGTCTCGCTGATCTCGACAAACTGTTCCGGCTGGGCGATGGCGTTCAGGCGCGCATGCTTGGTCCAGGTGTGGAAATGCTCGGTCAGGCGATAGGTGGTGCCGACATACGGGAACTTGTCCTTCTTGCCCATCCGCACGGCATCTTCTTCGTAGACACGTACTACCGGGCTGGAGACCACGTTCGGGTGCAGCGGGTTGGTGCCGAGCGGCGTTTCCATCGGCTCGTAGTGTTCCGGGAACGGCCCTTCAGCCAGCTTATCGATGGCAAACAGACGTCCCAGCCCTTCCGGCTGCATGATAAACGGCCCGGTGTTGCTGCCCGGCGCGGCGGTGTTGTAGTCCGGAATATCGTTTCCGGTCCACTTCGTGCCGTTCCACTGGATCAGCATCCGTTTCGGATCCCACGGCTTGCCGTTGATGTCCGCCGAGGCGCGGTTGTAGAGCACGCGACGGTTCAGCGGCCACGCCCAGGCCCAACCCAGCGTATTGCCCAGCCCGGACGGGTCGGCGTTGTCGCGGTTGGCCATCTGGTTGCCCTGCTCGGTCCAGCTCCCGGTGTAGATCCAGCACGACGACGCCGTCGTACCGTCATCGCGCAGCTGGGCGAAGCTGCTCAGCAGCTGGCCTTTCTTCGCGATGAGCACGCCGTTGGCGTCATAGAGATCTGCCAGCGCATAGCCGTTGTTCTCTTTCGCCACCTCTTCCGATTCCGGGTGATCCGGCTGTTTGTAATCCCAGCGCATGCGCAGTAGCGGCTCGACGCCCTTGCCGCCTTCGGTGCGATACATCTCGCGCAGGCGATGGTAAATCCCGGCCAGGATCTCGCCGTCGTTACGCGCTTCGCCCGGGGCATCCTGCCCTTTCCAGTGCCACTGCAGCCAGCGGCCGGAGTTGGCGATCGAGCCGTCCTCTTCCGCGAAGCAGGTGGACGGCAGACGGAACACCTCGGTCTGAATCGAGGCGCTATCCACGTCATTCATCTCGCCGTGGTTCTGCCAGAAGGTCGAGGTTTCAGTCACCAGCGGGTCGATCACCACCATGTACTTCAGCTTGCTGAGGCTGGCGACAATCTTGTTTTTATCCGGGAATGACGCCACCGGGTTAAAGCCCTGGCAGATGTATCCCGTGACCTGGCCCTTCGCCATCATGTTGAAATACTTAATGACGTCGTAGGACTGATCCCATTTCGGCAGCCAGTTAAAGCCCCAGTCGTTCTCCTTCTGCGCCGCGTCGCCGTAGAAGGATTTCATCAGGCTGACGAAGAACTTCGGATAGTTGCTCCAGTAGTTCACCTGATCCGGCAGCGTCGCTTTCGGGGTGTTCGCCGCCATATAGCTATGCAGATCGCTCTGTTTCTCGGACGGCAGCGTCAGATAGCCGGTCAGGCTGGTGGAGAGCAGGCCGAGGTCGGTCAGGCCCTGAATATTCGAGTGACCGCGCAGGGCATTGACCCCGCCACCCGCCATGCCCATATTGCCGAGCAGGAGTTGGATCATCGCCATGGTACGGATGTTCTGTGCGCCGACGGTATGCTGGGTCCAGCCCAGTGCATAAAGGAACGTGGTGGTTCTGTCCGCGGCGCTGGTAGAGGCCAGCACTTCACACACTTTCAGGAAATCGGCTTTTGGCGTACCGCAGATGTTCTCCACCACCTCCGGCGTATAGCGTGAAACGTGCTGTTTCAGCAGGTTCCACACGCAGCGCGGATGCGTCAGCGTTTCATCGCGCATCGCATAGCCGTTCTCGTCGAACTGATAGTTCCAGGAGGACTTATCGTACTGACGCTTTTCGGCGTCATAGCCGCTAAACAGCCCGTCATCGAAGGCAAAATCATCCCGCACCAGCAGGTTCGCGTTGGTGTAGTGCTTAACGTACTCGGCGTTAATTTTGTTGTTTTCGATCAGGTACAGCAGCACGCCGGAGAGGAACGTAATGTCCGTGCCGGAGCGGATTGGCGCATAGATATCGGCCACCGACGCCGTACGTGTAAAGCGTGGGTCGACGACGATCAACGTCGCATCGTTATTGTTTTTCGCTTCCATCGCCCAGCGGAATCCCACCGGATGAGCTTCGGCGGCGTTACCGCCCATCACCATCACGACGTTAGCGTTTTTGATATCAACCCAGTGGTTGGTCATCGCACCGCGACCAAATGTTGGAGCAAGACTTGCTACCGTTGGTCCGTGTCAGACGCGCGCCTGGTTGTCTACCGCCAGCATCCCGAGGGAGCGCACAAATTTTTGCGTCAGCATGCCGGTTTCATTGCTGGCCGCAGAGGCGCACAGCATCCCGGTGGAGAGCCAGCGGTTCACCGTCACGCCCTGCGCGTTGGTCTCGACGAAGTTGGCGTCGCGATCGGCCTTCATCAGCTTCGCGATGCGCGTAAAAGCGTCATCCCAGGAGATGCGCTGCCATTTGTCGGAGCCCGGCGCGCGGTATTCCGGATAACGCAGACGGTTGTCGCTGTGGACATAGTCCAGCAGGCCCGCCCCTTTCGGGCATAACGCTCCGCGGCTGACCGGATGATCCGCATCGCCTTCAATATGGTAAATCGACTCTTTGGCGTTCTTCGCGCCATCACCCAGGCTATACATCAATAGCCCGCATCCCACGGAGCAGTATGTGCAGGTGTTACGGATCTCTTTGGCGCGCAGCAACTTATAGTTGCGCGCCTGAGCCAGCGCCATTTTGGGGGCGAACCCTAAAGCAGCCACTGTCGTACCGGCCATACCGCCCGCGCAGATTTTAAAAAACTGTCTGCGGCTGACGTCCATTGCTGTCCTCGTTAGATCATTGAGAATTCCGGCGGAAAACTAACAGCAAAGCCCCTGTTTTTTTTGCGGCAAATCAAACTCGCCGATCTTCGCCCTCTTAATAGTCAGCGGGGAGCGGTTTTATTACTGCTTAAGAGGTAATGACAGGGAGATTAATTCGCGGAAGGTACTGAAACAGTGCTATAAATTTGCCCCTGAAAATGTCATGCCAATGGAAAGATGATGGACAGAAAGAAAGCCACGCTGATCGGGCTGGCGGCGATTGTGCTCTGGAGCACGATGGTAGGGCTGATCCGCAGCGTCAGCGAGGGGTTGGGTCCGGTAGGCGGCGCGGCGATGATCTATACGCTCAGCGGTTTACTGTGCCTGGTCACGGTGGGGTTTCCGGACCTGCGGCGTTTCTCGCCGCGCTACCTGATAGCCGGTAGCGTGCTGTTTGTCAGCTATGAAATCTGTCTGGCCCTGTCGTTAGGCTACGCCACCACCCGCCATCAGGCGATTGAGGTGGGAATGGTGAATTACCTCTGGCCGAGCCTGACTATCCTGTTTGCCATTTTGTTTAACCGTCAGCGCTCAACCCTGTGGGTGATCCCCGGGCTGCTTATCTCCCTGTTGGGCGTGAGCTGGGTATTAGGCGGTGACACCGGCCTTAACCCGGCCGAGATTGCCCGCAACGTCGTATCCAACCCGCTGAGTTACGGCCTGGCCTTTGTCGGGGCTTTCATCTGGGCGGCCTACTGCACCGTGACCAGTAAATATGCCCGGGGGCAGAACGGCATCACGCTGTTTGTGCTGCTGACGGCGCTGACCCTGTGGCTGAAATATGCCTTCAGCGATCAGCCGGAGATGGTATTCAGCGTGCCGGTGGTGATCAAACTGCTGATGTGCGGCGTGGCGCTGGGGTTTGGCTATGCCGCGTGGAACACCGGCATTCTGCACGGCAACGTGACGCTGCTGGCGGCGGCTTCCTATTTTACTCCGGTGCTGTCGGCGGCGCTGGCGGCGGTGCTGCTGAACGCCCCTCTGTCGTTCAGCTTCTGGCAGGGAGCGATGATGGTGTGCGCTGGGTCGCTATTGTGCTGGTATGCCACCCGGGCCGCCTGAGGTTGTGGGCCGTGCGGCCTGCAACGCCGGGCGGCGCATACGCTTGCCCGGCCTACGACTCACCCTCACCCTGTAGGCCGCGTCAGGCGGAGCCGCCACCCGGCATCTCCTCCAGGGAACTGTTCCGCCGCAGCCAGCTTTGCAGCAGCTTGCCGTCCTGGCTCATCTCGCCGTCCTGACGCACGCACAGGTAATAATCCCGGCCATCATCAATCGGCAGATCGAAAATCTTCACCAGCTCGCCGCTCTCCAGATAGGGCGCAATCAGCGGCTCGCGCATCAGGGCACAACCCAGCCCCGCCTGCACTCCCGCCAGGGTTAGCAGCCCGTCTTCAAACATCGGTCCGCTGCGCCGCGGCGGGCGTTTTACCCCCTGCTGGATAAACCACTGCTGCCAGGTGGTGCGCTCCTCGTCGTGCAACAGCGGCATTTGCAGGAGCTGTTCCGGCGTGTCGATATGCCCGTGCAGGCGCAAAAACGCCCGGCTACAGACCGGCACCATCTGCCCGGAGATCAGCTTTTCGCTCTGATAGCCCGCCCACTGCCCGTTACCAAAGCGGATCGACATGTCCGAGGCATCGCTCAGGTAGTTGCGGTGGTTGGCGTAGACCACGTTGATCTCGGTTTGTGGATTCGCCCGCATAAACCCCGGCAGGCGCGGAATAAACCATCCCATGCCAAACAGCGGGATCAGGCTGATGGTCACCTGGCGGGTCTGCACCTGCTCAAGCAGATGCTCCGTGGCCTGGCGCAGCACGTTAAAGGCCGCGCGGATGGAGCGGTAATAGTCCCGCCCCTGCTGGCTGAGGATCAGCCTGCGCCCCTGACGTTCGGTGAGGGACATCTGTAAATACCCTTCCAGCACTTTCAGCTGATGGCTTACCGCCGACGGGGAGATGTCCAGCTCCTGCGCGGCCTGGGTCACGCTGCCCAGTCGGGCTATCGCCTCGAAAGCCCGCACCGCCCGCAGGGGCGGATCGTTCGCCAGTCGGCTCTCGGCAAAGGCCGCCAGCGTCAGGGATTGTTCTGTTTTATTCATATGTTGATCTGCTATGGGCAATCCGGTTTATGCGCTATTTATCATCACCTTTTAAATCAAATAGATAACGCAAGCTCCAAAAATCATAAGAAAGAATATATGCGTATTTCACAATTTAATTCAATTATTAGATGTTACCCGCTGGAAAGAGCACTTTGTCGGGTAGGAACGTTGGACACACTCATACAACAACTGATCAACGGCGTGATGCTGGGCAGCATCTACGCGCTGATCGCGCTGGGCTATACCATGGTGTATGGCATTTTGCGCATTATTAACTTCGCGCACGGCGATATTCTGATGGTCGGCGCGCTGACCACCCTGTCGGCGTTGAATCTTCTTAGCAGCCATTTCCCCGCCATGCCGCAGCTGCTGCAGCTGGGCTTTGCGCTGCTGATCGCCATGGCGGTCTGCGCCCTGCTGGCGATGGCCGTTGAGCGCTTTGCCTATCGCCGCCTGCGAAACGCCCCCCGGCTGGCACCGCTGATCTCCGGGATTGGCGTGTCGGTGCTGCTGCAAACCGTGGCGATGATTATCTGGTCGCGTAATCCGCTGATGTTCCCGCAGATCCTGCCGATGGACCCGATTGCCATCACCGCAGGCAGCGAAGCCCATCCCCCGGCGATTATCACCGTTACCGGCATTGTCACCGTGGCGCTGGCGCTGGTCGTTATGACCGGCCTGTGGCTGCTGGTGGAGTACACCCGCCTCGGTCGCGGTATGCGCGCGGTGGCGGAAAACCCCCGGGTCGCCACCCTGATGGGCGTCAATCCCAATGCGATTATCACCCTGACCTTCGCCATCGGCGGCATCTTTGCCGCGCTGGCGGGGGTAATGATGGCCAGTAACTACGGCAATGCCAGCTTCTCGATGGGCTTCCTGCCCGGCATTAAAGCCTTTACCGCAGCGGTGCTGGGCGGTATCGGCAATATTCGTGGGGCAATGCTGGGCGGGATCCTGCTCGGCATTATCGAAGCGCTGGGCGGTGGTTATCTGGGCGAGCTGACCAATGGCGTATTCGGCAGCAACTATCAGGACGTGTTCGCCTTTATCGTGCTGATTCTGGTGCTGGTCTTCCGTCCGGCAGGTCTGCTGGGCGAACGCGTGGCGCACAGGGCGTAAGGGGAAATCATGAGTGCCATTGAACTCAAAACACCGGCGGCCAGCGGTAAATTCTGGTCCGGCATGACGCTCTTCGTCCTTGCCCTGCTGCTTGCGCCGATGGTGGCGACCCAACTGGGCGGCAACTACTGGGTGCGGGTGATCGACTTCGCCCTGCTCTATATCATGCTGGCGTTGGGGCTAAACATCGTGGTGGGCTATACCGGCCTGCTGGATATGGGCTTTATCGCCTTCTATGCCGTCGGTGCCTATCTGGCGGCGCTGCTGGCCTCGCCGCACCTGGCGGAGGTGTTCCCGATCCTCAACGTCTGGTTCCCGGAGGGGCTGCACACCTCTTATCTGCTGATTATCCCGATTGCGGCGCTGGTCGCGGCGGTGTGCGGCATTCTGCTCGGTGCCCCGACGCTGAAGCTGCGCGGGGATTACCTGGCGATTGTTACCCTCGGTTTTGGGGAGATCATCCGCATCCTGATGCGTAACCTCGACCGCCCGGTGAACATCACCAACGGCGCGAAAGGCATAACCGGCGTCGATACCCTCAACCTGTTTGGCCTGAAGTTCAGCGGCGTGTACCACTGGTTCGGCGTAAAGGTGCCCGCCCTGTGGCTGTGGTACTACCTGCTGATGCTGGTGATTGTCGGGATCATTTTTGTCTGCCTGCGCCTGCAACACTCGCGCATTGGCCGGGCATGGCACGCCATCCGTGAAGATGAAGACGTCGCCCGGGCGATGGGCATCAACGTGCGCAACTTTAAGCTGCTGGCCTTTGCCATGGGCGCCTCCTTTGGCGGCGTGGCCGGGGCGCTGTTCGGTGCCTTCCAGGGCTTCGTCTCGCCGGAATCCTTCACCCTGCAAGAGTCTATTGCCGTACTGGCGATGGTGGTGCTGGGCGGAATGGGCCATATCCCGGGGGTGATCCTCGGTGCGGTACTGCTCACCGCCCTGCCGGAGCTGCTGCGCAGCCAGGCGGCCCCGGTGCAGCAGGCGCTGTTTGGTTCGGTGCTGATTGACCCGGAGATCCTGCGCCAGCTGTTTTACGGCCTGGCACTGGTACTGGTGATGCTGGTGCGTCCGTCGGGCATCTGGCCGAAGCGCCACAAGGAGGTGCAAGCATGAGCCTGTTAACCGTAAAAAATATGTCCAAACGCTTTGGCGGCCTGACGGCGGTGGATAACGTCTCACTGACCATTAACAAAGGCGAAATCTATGGCCTGATTGGCCCTAACGGCGCGGGCAAAACCACCTGCTTCAACCTGATCACCGGCCTGTACCCGGCAGACAGCGGGGAGTTCGCCATTGCCGATCAACCCTACTTTCCGACCCAGATCGAGAAAGTGACCGCCGCAGGCATCGCCCGCACCTTCCAGAACGTGCGTCTGTTTAACGAGATGTCGGTGCTGGAGAACGTGATGGTCGGTCGCCACGTGCGCACCCGTAACGGGCTGTGGGCGGCGCTGAGCCGTCACAAGCGCGCCCGGGAAGAAGAGGCGCAGACCCTGGAGCAGGCCTGGCACTGGCTGGAGTATACCGGGATTGCGAAGTTCGCCCACTACCGCGCCTGCGATCTGGCTTATGGCCATCAGCGTCGACTGGAGATCGCCCGCGCGCTGGCAACCGATCCGCTGCTGCTGGCGCTGGATGAACCCGCTGCCGGAATGAACGCCGCAGAAAAAGTGGCCCTCGGCGAGCTGCTGGCCCGTATTCGTGACGACGGAAAAACCCTGCTGATGATTGAACACGACGTCAAGCTGGTGATGGGGATCTGCGATCGCCTCACGGTGCTGGATTACGGTAAAACGCTGGCCAGCGGCACCCCGGACAGCGTGCGACGCGACCCGGCGGTGATCGCCGCCTGGCTTGGAGGCCATGCCCATGTCTGAATTACTGAAAGTGGAACGCCTGGACGTGCATTACGGCGGGATCCAGGCGGTACGGGACGTCTCCTTTAGCCTGCGTGAAGGCGAACAGGCCACGCTGATCGGTGCCAACGGCGCGGGCAAAAGCTCCACCGTGCGAGCCATCACCGGGCTGGAGCGTTTTGGCGGCAACATTGAGTTTAACGGCAAAGCGGTGCGTAAGCAGAAAGCCGAAGCGCTGCTGCGCGACGGGCTGGTGATGGTCCCGGAAGGCCGGGGCATCTTTGGTCGGATGACGGTGCTGGAAAATTTACAGATGGGGGCCTGGCTGCGGCGTGACACTGTCACCGTCAGGCAGGAGATGGCTGAGATTTTCGAGCGTTTTCCGCGCCTGGGCGAACGGCAGCATCAGCTGGCCGGGCTGCTCTCCGGCGGGGAACAGCAGCTGTTAGCCCTTAACCGCGCCCTGCTCAGCCGCCCGCGCCTGCTGATCCTCGACGAGCCGTCGATGGGGCTTGCACCGAAGATGGTGGAGAACATTTTTGCCGTCATTGCCGGGCTGCGCGAGCGCGGCGTGGCCCTGCTGCTGATCGAACAGAACGCCCGCCTGGCGCTGGAAGTGACCGACCAGGCCTGGGTAATGGATAGCGGCAGCATCGTTCATCACGGGGCGTCGCAAGCGATGCTCGACGACGATCAAATAGCACAGATTTATTTGGGCGAAATGCCCGTTTGACAACACCAACCAACACCAGGGAATAACAATGAAAACAGTAAAAATCAGCGCGCTCAGCGCCGCGCTTCTGCTCAGCGGGTTTGCTTCAACGGGCGCGTGGGCCGCAGACGGTGAAACCGTGCTTATCGGCCTGGCGGGCCCGCTCACCGGCCCGTCTGCCCGTATTGGTAAAGATCTGGAGAACGGCGCGCAGCTGGCGATTGACGACATCAACAAGCAGCACCCGACCATCGGCGGCAAAGCAGTGACCTTCAAACTGCAGTCCGAAGATGATCAGTCGGATCCGCGTACTGCGGTAGCCGTGGCCCAGCGTCTGGTGGACAGCGGCGTGGCGGGGGTGGTCGGTCACTGGAACACCGGCACCAGCATTCCGGCGGCGCGGGTTTATCACGATGCCGGTATCGCCCAGGTAGCCCCGGTGGCGACCGGCCATGCGTACACCAAACAGGGTTTTGACACCAGCTTCCGCGTGATGGGCCACGACGATGACGGCGGCCAGTTTGCCGGCCAGTACGCTATCGACACCCTGAAAGCCAAACGCATCGCGGTGATCGACGACCGTACCGCCTTTGGTCAGGGTCTGGCGGATGAGTTTATTAAGTCCCTCGAAGCTCAGGGCGTGAAAATTGTTGACCGCCAGTACGTTGACGACAAAACCGTCGACTTTAGCGCCGTGCTGACCGCCATTCGCAGCAAAAACGCCGATCTGATCTTCTTCGGCGGCGTGGACAGCCAGGCGGCACCGCTGGCCCGTCGTATTAAACAGCTGGGCATGAACGCCACCCTGATGGGCGCGGGCGGCTTTGTCAGCCAGACCTTCCTGCAACTGGCGCAGAAAGAGGGTGAAGGCGTGGTGGCGCTGGAGCCAGGCCTGCCAGTCGAGCAGATGCCGGGCGGCAAGGCCTTCGAGCAGGCGTATCAGTCCCGCTACCACACCCATATCGAGCTGCACGCCCCGTTCGCCTATGACGCGACCCGCGTGCTGGTGGCGGCGATGGAGAAAGCCGACTCGGTGGATCCGGCTGAATACCTGCCTGCCCTGCGCGCCATCAGCTACTCCGGCGTCACCGGGCAAATCGCCTTTGACAACCAGGGCAACCTGAAAGCCCCGTCGTTCACCGTCTATAAAGTGGTCGACGGCAAATGGCAGCCGCAGACCGTGCTGGGCGGCGCAAAAGCTAAGTAACGCAGTGAGGCAATGTGATGAGTGATAATAACGAGCTGGGCATTCTCGCCCGCCGCAAAATTGAAGCAGAAATTATTAAGCCCATTTACGAGATCCTGGTGCGCGAGATCGGTAAGACCCGCGCCCAGGCGGTAATTGGCGAGGCCATTGAGCAGGCCGCGATTAACGCAGGCAAAGAATTTGCCAGTAAAGAGCCGAACGGCGCGGACGTGAAGAGCTTTATCGCCCTGCAATACCTGTGGGAGAAAGATAACGCCCTGGACGTGAAGGTGATCGATGCCGACGACCAGCAGTACAACTACAACGTGACCCGCTGCCGCTACGCCGAGATGTATCACGAGATGGGGCTGGGCGAGATTGGCCACCTGCTGTCGTGCGCCCGGGATGAGAAATTCATCGTCGGCTACGCGCCGGACGTGGAGCTGACCCGCACCACCACCATCATGCAGGGCGGTAAGTGCTGTGACTTCCGCTATCGCAGCAGCAAGGACAAAGCATGATCCGCGTGAATGCAGACCGACTCTGGTCAACGCTGGAGAGGATGGCGCATATCGGCGGGACGTCCGGCGGCGGCGTCACCCGCCTGGCGCTGAGCGACGAAGACCGGATTGCCCGCAACCTGCTGCGCGACTGGGCGCAGCAGGCGGGGTTTTCCTGTGATGTGGACAGCATGGGCAATATGTTTATCCGCCGCGCCGGTAAAAATCCGGCGCTGGCCCCGGTGATGACCGGGTCGCACGTGGATTCCCAGCCGCTGGGCGGCAATTACGACGGGATTTACGGCGTGCTGGCCGGGCTGGAGCTGCTGCGCACCCTGAACGACCATCAGGTTGAAACCGAGCGCGATATCGTGCTGGTGAACTGGACCAACGAAGAAGGGGCGCGTTTTGCTCCGGCGATGCTTGCCTCCGGGGTCTGGGCCGGTCAGCTTACCGAAGAGTTTGCTTACGCCAGGATGGACAGCAAAAAAGTCACGGTACGCGAGGCGCTGGAGGCCATCGGCTATCGCGGCGAACGCCCTGCCCGCGCCTTCCCGATCCACGCCTGTTACGAGCTGCATATTGAGCAGGGGCCGATTCTGGAAGAGGAAGCCGTGGATATCGGGCTGGTGCGTGCGGCGATGGGCCAGCGCTGGTTTACCATCACCCTCGACGGTTTTGCCGCCCATGCGGGGACCACGCCGATGCACAGCCGCCGCGACGCTTTAACCGCCTTTGCGGAGCTGGCGCTGAAGGTGGAAGAGATTGGCTATCAGCATGCGCCGGATGGCCGGGCGACCATCGGCATGGCGGAAATCACACCGAATTCGCGCAATGTCGTCCCTTCCCGGGTGGTATGCAGCGTCGAGTTTCGTCACCCGCAAAGCGAGGCGCTGGCGGCAATGGAAGCTGCGCTGCATCAGGCGGCAGAAAGTCTTGCCCCGCGCGGTGTCACCGCAGAGGTGGCGCGCATTTTCGACTATGCGCCCATCGCCTTTGACACCGACTGTCTGGCACGTAGCGAAAGAGCGGTGACGGAACTGGGATACACCGCGAAACCGATGGTTTCCGGGGCCGGGCACGACACCTGCTATATCAGCAAAATCGCGCCAGCCAGCATGATCTTTATCCCCTGCGTGAAGGGCATCAGCCATAACGAAGCCGAAAAGATCCTGCCGGAGTGGTCAGAGAAAGGGGCAAACGTGCTGCTGCACAGCGTGCTGAGCGCGGCGCAGGAACCGTAATCTGTTGCCGTTGTAGGCCCGGCAAGCAAAGCGCCGCCGGGCATTACCCAAGACACCTGACGAACGATTGAATTAACCCGTAAAGATGACTATAGTAACCTTTACGGGTGGCGAGGTTAAGGAATAACCATGGGTATCTATCTTACACCTGAATTTGAGGCGGAGCGCAAGGACGCTCGCATCAGTAATAGCATTTTATGTAAGGCCGCAAAGGCTATTATTTCGGGCCTGCATGGGGACCACTTAGGTAAATATACTTATAAAAAGCGACTGGCTTTACCTGCGGTAAGTCCGCGAGATGGTGCCCGGGCCATCGTGTTTTTCCACTATGGTTCAAACGTTTATTTTTTTGATATGTATCTGAAAAGTCATCTTTCTAAAAAGAGAGGCAAGGAATTAGAAGATGACGAAATCGATGCTTATTGCAGGATCGCAGAAGATTTTATTGCGCTTACTCCAGCACAGATAAAACGCCTGGTGAATGATAAAGAACTGATAGAGGTGACTTGTGATGACTGAAGGGCTGAAACGTATTCAGGGCATGGCTCAGCGTTACAACAAATTGGGTGTGGTGAAAGATGAGACTGTGGCCTCCATCGATGCCGCAGTGGCAGCACGCAGCATCCCGGCTGTACGTGAAATGACCGGCGGCGAAATTAAAGAAGTTCGAACACGCTACAACATGTCTCAGGCAGCCCTGGCCATAACAACGGGTATGTCAGTAGAAAGCGTATCGAAGTGGGAGCGGAACGAAAGTAAACCCAATAAAGCAGCGCTACGCATCATCAACATCATCGATGTTAAGGGCCCGGAAGTTTTTATGGTCTGATACCCCCCAAACCTGCCTTTCCAGGCCCGGCAAGCGCAGCGCCGCCGGGCGTGGTTTTATTGCTGCGCGACTTTCGCCAGGCTAAACCAAATCCCGATCGCCAGCAGCAGCAACATCGCCCCCGCGCTGCCTAAGGCCACGCTGTGCGAGGTGATAAACGCGGTTTTTGCCGCCTCAATCACCGACTCCGCCAGCGATGGCGACAACCCCTGGGCGACCTTCACCGCCTCGCCAATGGACGAGGAGGCATGCTCCGCCAGCGAAGCATCCAGCCCGGACGGCAGTTCAATCGACGCCGAGAAACTGCGGGTCAACAGCAGACCAAAGATCGCAATCCCCAGCCCGGCCCCCAGCTCATAGGACATGGTCTCAATCGCCCCGGCCGCAGCCGCCTTCTCTTTTGGCGCGGCGGCCATGATCGCTGAGGTCGAGGCCAGCAAGGCGCTCGCCGCACTAAAGCCCAGCAGCACCATCAGGCCCCAGGCCTGCCACTGCTGAGTGCTGAAATCGAGCATCGACAGCCCGATAAAGCTCAGCGCGCTCAGCCCCATGCCGCCGGTCGCCACGATCCGCAGCCCAAGACGCCCTACCAGCACTCCGGCGATCGGCCCGCTAAAGCCACTGGCGACCATCACCGGCAGCATAAACATTCCCGCTTCGAACGGCGTGAAGCCGTGAACGAACTGCAGCTCCTGCGCCATCAGCAGCTCAAAACCTACCAGGGCGATCATCGCCGTCATCGCCATCACCACCCCGCTGAGAATAATGCGGTGGCCGAACAGACGGATGTCGATCATCGGCGTAGGGGCGCGGAGCTGGATGCGGACAAAGATCCACAGCATCGCCGCCCCGGTCAGCAGCGTGCCCGCTACCTGCCATGGAGATAGCCCCCCTTTCAGCGCCGTTTTAGCGCTAAACACCAGCAGCAAAATCGCCACGATCAGCATCAGGGCGTGGGTAATGTTCAGGGGCTGCTCAGGCCGTCCCTGCTGAGCGGGAATAAAACGCGCCGCCAGGGAGACCACCAGCAGCACAATCGGGACGTTGATCAAAAATACCGATCCCCAGTAGAAATGCGCCAGCAGCATGCCGCCCACCAGCGGGCCAAAGGCCGCCCCGCCGGACCCCACCGCGGCCCAGACGCCAAGGGCAATGTTGCGCCGACGCGCATCCGGGAACAGCGTGCGGATCCCGGCAAGCGTAGCGGGAATGATCATCGCCGCGCCGATGGCCAGCGAGGCCCGCGCCACAATCAGCCACCCCGCCGAAGGAGCAAAGGCCGCCGCCAGCGACGAGAGGCCAAACAGGGTGCTGCCCATGACCAGCAGCCGCTTAAAGCCGATGCGATCCCCGAGCGCCCCCATCGGCAGCACCATCCCGGCCATCACCAGAGAGTAGATATCAATGATCCACAGCAATTCATTGCCGCTGGCATCCAGGGTCATGCTCAGCGTCGGGGCGGCGACGTGCAGCACCGTGGCATCGATCGTCACCGGAATATAGACCAGCACAATAATCACTAACGCTAACCACTGACCAAACATAACTATCCTTATTTAACCGAATCTGGACACATGTCCAGGTTGCGATCCTACGGAAAGTTGAACGCATGTCCAGCTCTTTGTTACACTCGTTGTCCCCCAGTTGAGAGTGAAAAGAATGAGCTATCTGAGCAAGGACGAGCGGCGGGAAGAGATCCTGCAGGCGGCAATGCGCGTGGCGCTGAGCGAGGGCTTTACCGGGATGACCGTGCGACGTATCGCCAGTGAAGCGAAAGTGGCGACCGGCCAGGTCCATCACCATTTCGCCTCAGCGGGCGAGCTAAAGTCGCAGGCGTTTATCCGTCTGATCCGTGACCTGCTGGATGCCGAAGTAGTGGGCGAAAACGCCAGCTGGCGCGCACGGTTGCATGCCATGGTCGGCAGCAACGATCGCAGTTTTGAGCCCTATATTCGCCTGTGGCGGGAAGCGCAGCTGCTGGCCACCCGCGATGCCGAAATAAAAGGGGCTTATGTGTTAACCATGGAGATGTGGCACCAGGAGACGGTGGCTATCATACGGGCGGGTGAAGAGGCCAACGCCTTCCGGCTGAAAGACAGTGCGGAAAATATCGCCTGGCGGCTGATCGGGCTGGTCTGCGGGCTGGACGGGCTATATGTATTATCCATGCCGGAGATGGACGATGATGCCTTTAATCAGCATCTTGATACGTTGATTACTCTCGAGCTGGGCTAATCATCAGCAGTTCTTAACTGTTACGATTTGTAACACATTTAGCGAACCCATATCTCCCTTCTAATCTCAGGGGTTCGCTTTTTTATCTATCCTTTCAGAAGTCTCCCAAAAACATCCAATAATCTCTCACCAAAAAATTTCAGGTATCTGCCTGAATGACTGTCTCTTTCTGCCATTTACGGATCTGCAAGAGGGTAATATGTCACAACAAGCTGAGAAGAATAATCCTTATCTGTTAAGCAACTGGAAACCGGAAAACGCGGCATTTTGGGAAAATAAAGGCAAAAAGATTGCGCGACGAAATTTAGTCATTTCGGTTGCCTGTCTGCTGCTGGCGTTCTGTGTCTGGATGTTATTTAGCGCGGTGGCGGTGAATCTAAATAAGGTGGGTTTTAATTTCACTACCGATCAACTATTTATGTTAACCGCCCTGCCTTCGCTCTCCGGGGCAATATTACGCGTCCCCTACTCCTTTATGGTGCCAATATTTGGCGGCCGCTACTGGACGGTATTAAGCACCGTTATTCTTATTATTCCCTGCGTGTGGCTCGGTATTGCGGTGCAAAACCCGGCTACTCCGTATGCGGTATTTATTACTATCGCCCTGCTGTGCGGTTTTGCCGGGGCGAACTTCGCCTCCAGCATGGGCAATATCAGCTTTTTCTTCCCGAAAGCCAGACAGGGCAGCGCGCTGGGCATTAACGGCGGGCTGGGCAACCTCGGCGTCAGCGTGATGCAGATGGTGGCCCCGGTGGTGATCTTCCTGCCGATGTTCACTTTCCTGGGCGTGCACGGCGTGCCGCAGGAGGATGGCTCGACGCTGTTCCTTGCTAACGCGGCCTGGATCTGGGCCCCGCTGCTGCTGCTGGCGACCCTCGCCGCCTTTTTCGGCATGAACGATATCGCCAGCTCGAAAGCGACCATCGCCAGCCAGCTGCCGGTGCTGAAGCGCCTGCACCTGTGGCTGCTGAGCCTGCTCTATCTGGCGACCTTCGGCTCGTTTATCGGTTTTTCCGCCGGCTTCGCCATGCTGTCGAAAACCCAGTTCCCGGACGTCAATATCCTGCATCTGGCCTTCTTTGGCCCGCTGATCGGGGCCCTGGCGCGCTCTGCGGGTGGGGTGATCTCCGATAAGCTCGGCGGGGTGCGCGTCACCCTGGTGAACTTCATCTTTATGGCCGTGTTCTCCGCCCTGCTGTTTCTCACCCTGCCGGGATCCGGCTCGGGCAACTTTACCGCTTTTTATCTGGTGTTTATGGGGCTGTTCCTCACCGCCGGGCTGGGTAGCGGCTCCACCTTCCAGATGATCGCTGTCATCTTCCGGCAAATCACCGTCTACAGAGTCAAACTGCACGGCGGTACGGACGAGCAGGCCCAGAAAGAGGCCGTTACCGACACCGCCGCGGCGCTGGGCTTTATCTCGGCCATCGGTGCTGTCGGCGGGTTCTTCATTCCAAAAGCCTTCGGCACCTCGCTGGCGATGACCGGCTCCCCGGTAGGGGCGATGAAGGTCTTCCTGGTGTTCTACATCGTCTGCGTGTTCGTCACCTGGCTGGTGTATGGCCGTCGTCAGAAGCACGTCAAATCATAACGCGTAGTTCAATTTTTTTGTGAGCAGTGTAACCACGGGGTGGTGCGTCACTCCGTCAGGAGAAACGTCATGAGTAAATTGTTGGATCGCTTTCGTTATTTCAAACTCAAAGGCGAGACCTTCGCAGATGGACACGGTCAGGTGATGCACACCAACCGCGACTGGGAGGACAGCTATCGCCAGCGATGGCAGTTCGACAAAATTGTGCGATCCACCCACGGCGTGAACTGTACCGGCTCCTGTAGCTGGAAAATCTACGTCAAGAATGGCCTGGTCACCTGGGAAACCCAGCAGACCGACTACCCCCGCACCCGCCCCGACCTGCCGAATCACGAACCGCGCGGCTGCCCGCGCGGGGCCAGCTACTCCTGGTATCTCTACAGCGCTAACCGCCTGAAGTACCCGCTGGTGCGCCGCAAGCTGATCGAGCCGTGGCGGGAGGCGCTGGCACAGCACAGCGATCCGGTGCTGGCCTGGAACGCCATTCAGAATGACCCGCAAAAAAGCCAGAGCTACAAGCAGGCGCGGGGCCACGGCGGGTTTATCCGCTCGAACTGGAAAGAGCTGAACCAGCTGATCGCCGCCGCCAACGTCTGGACCATCAAACACTACGGCCCGGACCGGGTGGCGGGCTTCTCACCCATCCCGGCAATGTCGATGGTCTCCTACGCCGCCGGCACCCGCTACCTCTCCCTGCTGGGCGGTACCTGCCTGAGCTTCTACGACTGGTACTGCGACCTGCCCCCCGCCTCGCCGATGACCTGGGGCGAACAGACCGACGTGCCGGAGTCCGCCGACTGGTATAACTCCAGCTACATCATCGCCTGGGGCTCCAACGTGCCGCAGACCCGCACCCCGGATGCCCACTTCTTCACCGAGGTGCGCTACAAAGGCACCAAAACCATCGCCATCACCCCCGATTTTTCGGAAGTGGCGAAGCTCAGCGACCAGTGGCTGGCACCGAAACAGGGTACCGACAGCGCCTTAGCCATGGCGATGGGCCACGTGATCCTGAAAGAGTTCCACCTCGATAACCCGAGCGACTACTTCCTCAACTACTGCCGTCGCTATACCGATATGCCGATGCTGGTGATGCTCGACCCGCGCGAGGACGGCAGCTACGTGCCGGGCCGGATGCTGCGCGCCTCGGACCTCGCCGACGGGCTGGGGGAAGCCAACAATCCGGAGTGGAAAACCGTCGCCTTTACCGCCTCGGGGGATCTGGTGGTGCCCAACGGCTCTATTGGCTTCCGCTGGGGCGAAAAAGGCAAATGGAACCTCGAGCCGCAGGCGGCAGGCCAGGAGACCGAACTGGCGCTCTCTCTGCTGGACACCCGCGACACTGTCGCCGGGGTGGCCTTCCCCTACTTTGGCGGCAATGAAAACCCGCACTTTCGCAGCGTGAAGCAGGATCCGGTCCTGGTCCGCCAGCTGCCGGTGAAAACCCTGACTCTCGCCGATGGCCGCCAGCTGCACGTCGCCAGCGTCTACGATCTGGTGCTGGCTAACTACGGCCTCGATCGCGGCCTGGAGGACACCCTCGCGGCCAAAGATTACGCCGAGATCAAAGCCTACACCCCGGCCTGGGGGGAGCAGATCACCGGCGTGCCGCGGCGTCACATTGAGCAGATCGCCCGGGAGTTTGCCGACACGGCGCATAAGACCCATGGCCGGTCGATGATTATCCTCGGTGCCGGGGTCAACCACTGGTACCACATGGACATGAACTACCGCGGGATGATCAACATGCTGGTGTTCTGCGGCTGCGTGGGCAAGAGCGGCGGCGGCTGGTCGCACTATGTGGGCCAGGAGAAGCTGCGCCCGCAGACCGGCTGGCTGCCGCTGGCCTTCGCGCTGGACTGGAACCGCCCGCCGCGCCAGATGAACAGCACCTCGTTCTTCTACAACCATGCCAGCCAGTGGCGCTATGAAAAACTGACCGCGCAGGAGCTGCTCTCCCCGCTGGCGGACGCCTCGAAGTTCACCGGGCATCTGATCGACTTTAACGTCCGGGCCGAGCGCATGGGCTGGCTGCCGTCCGCGCCGCAGCTCAACCTCAACCCGCTGCACATCAAGGCGCAGGCGGATGCTGTCGGCATGTCACCTCAGGAGTACACCGCCCAGGCGCTGAGATCCGGCGATATCCGCATGGCCTGCGAGCAGCCGGACAGCGGCAATAACCACCCGCGTAACCTGTTCGTCTGGCGCTCTAACCTGCTCGGCTCCTCCGGGAAAGGGCACGAGTACATGCTGAAATACCTGCTCGGCACCGAGAGCGGTATTCAGGGCGAGGATCTCGGCTCGACCGATGACGTGAAGCCGGAAGAGGTGGAGTGGCAGACCGCCGCCATCGAGGGCAAGCTGGATCTGCTGGTGACGCTGGATTTCCGCATGTCCAGCACCTGCCTGTTCTCGGATATCGTCCTGCCCACCGCCACCTGGTATGAGAAAGACGATATGAATACCTCGGATATGCATCCGTTTATTCACCCGCTTTCCGCCGCGGTGGATCCGGCCTGGGAGTCCCGCAGCGACTGGGAGATCTACAAGGGCATCGCCAAAGTCTTCTCGGAGGTCTGCGTCGGCCATCTGGGCACTGAAACCGACGTGGTGTTGCAGCCATTGCAACACGACTCCCCGGCGGAGCTCTCCCAGCCGTTCGACATTGCCGACTGGCGTAAAGGCGAATGCGATCTGATCCCCGGCAAAACCGCGCCGAACATCGCCGTGGTGGAGCGCAACTACCCGGAAACTTACGAGCGCTTTACCGCCCTCGGGCCGCTGCTGGACAAGCTCGGCAACGGCGGGAAAGGCATCTCGTGGAACACCCAGGATGAGGTCGATTTCCTCGGCAAACTTAACTACGTCAAGCTCGACGGCCCGGCGAAAGGCCGCCCGCGTATCGAGACGGCCATTGACGCCTCGGAGGTGATCCTCGCCCTCGCCCCGGAAACTAACGGTCAGGTGGCGGTCAAGGCCTGGGAGGCGTTGGCCGAATTCACCGGCCGCGAGCACAGCCATCTGGCGCTGAACAAGGAGGACGAGAAGATCCGCTTCCGGGATATTCAGGCCCAGCCGCGCAAAATCATCTCCAGCCCGACCTGGTCCGGCATTGAGAGCGAGCATGTCTCCTACAACGCGGGCTACACCAACGTCCACGAGTTGATCCCCTGGCGCACCCTCTCCGGGCGGCAGCAGCTGTATCAGGATCATCAGTGGATGCGCGCCTTTGGCGAAAGCCTGGTGGCCTATCGACCGCCGATTGATACCCGCAGCGTGACCCATATGCGCGAGATCCCGCCGAACGGCTTCCCGGAAAAAGCGCTGAACTTCCTGACCCCGCACCAGAAATGGGGCATCCACTCCACCTACAGCGAGAACCTGCTGATGCAGACCCTGTCGCGCGGCGGGCCGATTGTCTGGATCAGCGAAACCGACGCCCGGGAGCTGGGCATTGAGGACAACGACTGGATCGAGTGCTTCAACGCTAACGGGGCGCTGACCGCCCGCGCGGTGGTCAGCCAGCGCGTGCCGCCGGGGATGACCATGATGTACCACGCCCAGGAGCGCATTCTGAACATTCCGGGCTCAGAAGTGACCGGACGCCGCGGCGGGATCCACAACTCGGTAACCCGCGTCTGCCCGAAACCAACCCACATGATTGGCGGCTACGCCCAGCTGGCGTACGGCTTCAACTACTACGGCACCGTCGGGTCAAACCGGGATGAGTTCATCATGATCCGCAAGATGAAAAACATTAACTGGCTGGATGGCGAAGGTCGGGATCAGGTTCAGGAGGCGAAAAAATGAAAATACGCTCACAGGTCGGCATGGTACTTAATCTCGACAAATGCATTGGCTGTCACACCTGCTCGGTAACCTGCAAAAACGTCTGGACCGGGCGCGAAGGGATGGAGTACGCCTGGTTTAACAACGTCGAAACCAAACCGGGCATCGGCTACCCGAAAAACTGGGAGGACCAGGAGGAGTGGCAAGGCGGCTGGATCCGCGGCATCTCCGGCAAGCTGACCCCGCGTCTCGGCGGCAAACTGGGGGTGCTGTCGAAAATCTTCGCCAACCCGGTGATGCCGCAGATCGACGACTACTACGAACCTTTCACCTTTGACTATCAGGATCTGCACCGCGCCCCGGAGGGCAATCACCTGCCCACCGCCCGCCCGCGCTCGCTGATTGACGGCAAGCGGATGGACAAGATCAAATGGGGGCCCAACTGGGAGGAGCTGCTGGGTGGCGAGTTCGAGAAGCGCGCCCGGGACCGCAACTTCGACAGGATGCAGAAGGAGATGTACGGCCAGTTCGAAAATACCTTCATGATGTATCTCCCGCGGCTGTGCGAGCACTGCCTGAACCCGAGCTGCGCGGCCACCTGCCCGAGCGGGGCGATCTATAAGCGCGAAGAGGATGGCATCGTACTGATCGACCAGGACAAATGCCGCGGCTGGCGGCTGTGCATCAGCGGCTGCCCGTACAAGAAGATCTACTTCAACTGGAAGAGCGGCAAGTCAGAAAAATGCATCTTCTGTTATCCACGTATCGAGTCCGGCCAGCCGACCGTCTGCTCGGAGACCTGCGTCGGGCGCATCCGCTATCTCGGCGTGCTGCTGTATGACGCAGACCGTATCGAGGAGGCGGCCAGCACCGAACATGAAACCGATCTCTATGAGCGGCAGTGCGACGTATTCCTCAACCCGCACGACCCGGCGATTATTGAAGAGGCGGTCAAGCAAGGCATTCCGCAGAACGTCATTGACGCGGCCCAGCGCTCTCCGGTCTACAAAATGGCAATGGACTGGAAGCTGGCCCTGCCGCTGCACCCGGAGTACCGCACCCTGCCGATGGTCTGGTATGTTCCGCCGCTGTCGCCGATCCAGTCCTACGCCGATGCCGGGGGCCTGCCGCAGACCGACAGCATTCTCCCGGCGGTGGAAAGCCTGCGCATTCCGGTGCAGTATCTGGCGAATATGCTCAGCGCGGGCGATACCGGCCCGGTGCTGCGCGCCCTGAAACGGATGATGGCGATGCGCCACTATAAACGCTCCCAGACCGTCGAGGGCGTGACCGACACCCGCGCCATCGAGGAAGTGGGCCTCAGCGTCGAGCAGGTGGAGGAGATGTACCGCTATCTCGCCATCGCCAACTACGAAGACCGCTTCGTGATCCCCACCAGCCACCGGGAAATGGCCCGGGACGCCTTCCCGGAGAAAAACGGCTGCGGCTTTACCTTCGGCGACGGCTGCCACGGCTCCGACACCAAATTCAACCTGTTCAACAGCAGCCGCATCGACGCCATCAACATCACCGAGGTGCGTGAACACGGGGAGGGAGAGTAATGCAGATCCTCAAAATTATCGCCCTGCTGATTGAGTACCCGGACGAGGCGCTGTGGGAGAGCCGCGACGAGGCGATCGCCCTGGTGGCGCAGGATGCGCCGGTGCTGCTGCCCTTTGCGCAGCAGTATCTCAACGCCCCGCTACTCGACCGTCAGGCCGGGTGGTGCGAGGTGTTCGAGCGCGGGCGCGCCACCTCGCTGCTGCTGTTTGAACATGTCCATGCCGAGTCCCGGGATCGCGGTCAGGCGATGGTCGACCTGATGAACCAGTACGAACAGGCCGGGCTTCAGCTCGACTGCCGTGAGCTGCCGGACTATCTTCCGCTCTATCTCGAGTATCTGAGCATTCTGCCCGAGGCGCAGGCCCGGGAGGGGTTGCAGAACGTCGCGCCGATCCTGGCGCTGATTGGCGGGCGGTTAAAACAGCGCGAGGTAGCGCACTATCAGCTGTTTGACGCCCTGCTGAGGTTCGCGGGCAGTAAACTTTCCAGTGACAGTGTCACGCAGCAGGTGGCGGGTGAAAAACGGGACGACACCCGCCAGGCGCTGGATGCGGTCTGGGAAGAGGAGCAGGTGAAGTTTATCGAGGATAACGCGACGGCCTGCGACAGCTCGCCAATGCAGCAATATCAACGACGCTTTAGCCAGGACGTCGCCCCGCAGTATGTGGACGTCAGCGCCGGAGGCCCAAAATGACACACCATCTGAACGTCTTTTTCTTCGACATTTATCCGTACATCTGCGCTGCGGTCTTCTTCCTCGGCAGCTGGCTGCGGTACGACTACGGCCAGTACACCTGGCGCGCCTCCTCCAGCCAGCTGCTGAGCAAGCGCGGCATGAACTGGGGCTCTAACCTGTTTCATATCGGGATCCTGGGGATATTTTTCGGCCACCTGTTCGGGATGTTAACTCCGCACTGGATGTACGCCTGGTTTCTGCCGATGGCGGTCAAACAGCAGCTGGCGATGATCGCCGGGGGGATCTGCGGCGTGTTGACCCTGATTGGCGGCGCGATGCTGTTGTACCGTCGCCTGTTCAATCAGCGGGTGCGGGCCACCTCCACCACCCCGGATATCATCATCATGAGCATTCTGCTGACCCAGTGCGTGCTTGGTCTGACGACCATTCCGTTCTCGGCGCAATACCCGGACGGGAGCGAAATGCTCAAGCTGGTCGGCTGGGCCCAGGGGATCTTTACCTTCCAGGGGGGATCGTCCGAGATGCTGACCGGCGTGGCCTTTATTTTCCGCGTCCATCTGGTGCTGGGGATGACCATCTTCCTGATCTTCCCCTTCACCCGCCTGGTGCACGTCTGGAGCGCGCCGTTCGAATATATCACCCGGCGGTATCAACTGGTGCGGTCGCGGAGATAACACAAAAACTACAAAACCCGTAAAACCGCACCACACCGTAGGCCGGGCAAGCGCACGCGCCGCCCGGCGTTGTTGGCTATTTCCCCGCCTGCGGATGGGTTTCGAACCCGGCCATCACCGCCGTCAGTTCCGCCAGCGAAAAGCCGTACTTCGGATCGTCCACTCCCAGCCCGAACCGCTCCTGCATCAGCTGATACAGCGCTTCTGCGTCCGGCAGGTTAATCTGCTCCACCACGTGCCCGTCCTGCCAGTGGGTAAAGTGCAGGTTGGTGAGGGTCAGTTTGCCGCCGTCCGGCAGATGGCGGCACATCAGGAGATGATGACGGAAATGGGACTGCGGCCAGTGTGCGGACCAGAAGTTGCCCATCACATAATCGGTCTGGTACTGGGCGGCGAGATCGAAATGGTACATCGACTGCCAGTGGTCGTGATGACGGAACTGAAGCACCCAGTCCTGACCGTCGTTGATCAGCCGGTAGATGCCGTGCGGCGTCGCCTGCTCCTCCTCGGCGATCAACCGAATCGGCGCGGTCAGCGTCTGTCCGCCGAAGCCGACATCGGCGATCCAGCGCTCACCGTTCAACTCCACCAGCAGCAGGCGGTGGGTGCGCGGCGGCATGTGGGGCGGGTTCGCCAGCACCACCCGTCCCAGCAGGCTGCGGACGTTAAAGCCCACCTCGCGCAGTACCCGCTCGAACAGACCGTTCTGCTCAAAGCAGTAGCCGCCGCGCCGGGCGGTGACCAGCTTATCGACGAGGGACTGATCGTCGAGCTGGATCTCCCGCGGCAGCACCACATCAATATTTTCAAACGGGATGGCGCTGTTGTGGTGCAGATGCAGCGCCCGCAGGGTGTCAATATCCACAGCAACCGGCTGCTGCCAGCCGGTACGGGCAAAATACGCAGTTAAAAACGGGGTCATGGTGGGCTCCTTTAACAATTCTTCCTTGTTTATAAACTATTTTTCCCCGGCCACTGTCGCAAAAGTGCTTTTTACCCGCGCCCCGTGCGTTGCATGATCCCCAGCGCCGTCAGCATCAACACCAGCCCGGTGAGCAGCGTCAGGGTTGCCATCGCCATCCCCTGCCCGACGGATCCCTGCTCGAACTGCCGCCAGATAAACACCGACACGGTCTGCGTACCCGCCGGGGCCAGCAGCAGGGAAGTAACCAGCTCCCGCGAGGCGATGGCAAACACCATCAGCATCGCCGCCAGCATCGCCGGGGAGACCAGCGGCAGGACGATAAAGCGCAACGCCTGTAGCGCCGACGCGCCATGCACCCGCGCGGCCGGCTCCAGATTACCGCCCAGCTGGCGCAGCGCGCTGCCGACATAGCGCACCGGCCACGGCAGCAGCAGACAGCAGTAGGAGAGCAACAGGATCGCCCAGCTATTATAGGGTGAGACTGGCCAGAACGGCTGGTTCCACAGCAGGATCAGCCCCACCCCGACCACCACGCCGGGCAACGCGGCAGGCATCAGCGACAGCGCATCCAGCAGCCCGCGCCCTTTGATCTTCTGCACCACCACCAGCCAGGCGGCCAGCAGGCCGAGCAGCCCGGTGATACAGGCCGCGCCCAATGCCAGCGACAGGCTGGTGCCCAGCGCCGACAGGGCATCTCCCTGCTGGCTGAACAGCGCCGCGTAGTGGGAGGCGGTCAGATTGCCGAGCGTCACCCCGCCCGACAGGGTACCGAGCACGCCGGACAAGGCCATCGAAGCGCCCGGCAGGATCACCGCGATAAACCCGGTCAGCGCCAGCAGCGCCACCACCGGCAGGGTAAAGCCCCCGGCATCCGCCCCCATGTTCTCCGTCGGTTTGCCGGTAATACTGGTTACATCCTGATTGCCGGTCAGCTTTTTCTGCAGCCACCAGGCGCTCAGGGCGAGAATCACCAACACCACCGAGAGCATCGATGCACCGGAGAGATCGATGGGCCATTCCGCCAGTTTTTTCTCGATATCGGTGGTCAGCATCAGCACCCCGGCCCGGGTGCCGAGCGCCGCGGGCACGCCAAACTCCTCAATTGCCAGGGTAAAGGAGAGCAGCATCCCCGCCGCCAGCGATGGCGAAAGCATCGGCAGGGTGATATGCCAGAACGCCCGTCCGGGGGTGGCACCGTGAATCCGTGCCACCAGTGCCAGACGCTGCCCGCTCGCCAGCAGGCTGCGCGACACCGCGAAATAAACCACCGGGAAGATGTTCAGGGCCATCACCAGTACAATCCCGGTCTGGCTGAACAATAAATTATTGAGATTAAGGCCGGTGAGCTGTTGCAGATAGCCGTTGGTTTGCAGGACCAGCATCCACGACAGCGCGGCAATATAGGGCGGGGTTAAAAAGGGGATCAGAAACAGCAGATCCCACAGCCGGGGCAGCGGCAGATTCAGCAGCCCGCGCGCCACGCCGAGGGGAAAGCCAATTAATGCACTCACCAGTGCCACCCCGATGCCCACCTGTAGCGTACCGCCCAGCATGGTGGGCAGATGCGGCTCGGCCAGCAGCGTCACCACGCCGCTAAAAGCACCGGAAAAGACTCCGGCGCTGAACTGGGGAAACACCGCCTGCAGCAGAATAAAGGCGAGAGGACATGCCACCAGGATCACCAGCAGCGTCAGCGTCGTCACCGACAAGAATTTAGGATTCACAAAGCAGTCCTGAAGACGGGGTTGCCCCCGTCGCCTGATTATAAGGTGAAGAGCGTGTTGAAACGCTTGAGGATATCGCTGCGTTCGCTGGTACCGTCGCTTTTGGTCGGCAGGATCTTCAGGTCGTTGAGCAGCGGACGCTTCGCCTGCACGTCGCCACGGGCGGGCATCAGCCAGGCATCGGCCACCATCGCCTGACCTTCTGGCGACAGGACGTAATCGACAAAGGCTTTAGCATCCTCTGCGTGCTGGGTGGATTTGAGGATCATCATCGGGCGCGGGGCAATCACCGTCCCGCTGGCCGGGAAGATCACCTTCAGAGATTCGCCCTGGCTGATGTTGCCATACGAGACATAATCCACCGCGCCAAACACCGCCGCTTTCGCCCCCTGCATTACCGGCGTTACCGCCTGGGCATTCGGGCCGCTAACCACCATCCCGTTCTTTTTCAGCTCATCAAAC
The DNA here is from genome assembly GCF_037152535.1 of Leclercia sp. AS011. NCBI lineage: Bacteria > Pseudomonadati > Pseudomonadota > Gammaproteobacteria > Enterobacterales > Enterobacteriaceae > Leclercia > Leclercia sp. AS011. Next base: position 1,170,110 of record NZ_JBBCMA010000001.1, on the reverse strand, counting down.
AGGGTCCAGGCTTTATCGCCCATGCCATTTTGCAACCCGATCAGCAGATCCAACGAGGCACCGGAGAGCGCCGGGTCCGGGGTGGTGACTTTATCCCTGAAGGCCTCGGTGGTCAGATCGCCCCACTCTTTCGGCTCCGGGGTGCCGCTCTTGGTGTTCCAGACGATGCCTAACGCCGACACGCCCTGCGCCACATAGTCGTCCGACTTCAGATCCGCAGGCACCTTCGCCGCATTGGCGCTCTGGTACGGCAGCAGCCAGCCGCGGTTGTGCAGATCTTCCGCCGTATCCCAGGAGGCGGAGATCAAAATATCGGCCTGCGGATTCGCCTGCTCCGCTTCGAGGCGGGCCATCACTTTGCCGGTGGTCGCCTGGAAGATATCCACCTTCACGCCGGTTTTCTTTTCAAAGCCGCTGGCGAGGCTTTTGGCGAGCGACCCCGGACCTGCGGTGTAAACGGTCAGCGCGTGGGCGCTGGACATCATAACGGACGATAACGCCATGGCTAACAGCACTCCCTTTTTGACGGACATTGCAGCTTTCATGCGAACTCTCCTGAGGATGGAATCAAACGATCGGCAGCGACGCTGCCAGCAGACAGATGCACGATGCGGTCGGCGAGGATTTCAGCCTCCCGGCGGTCGTGGGTAACATAAACGGCGGTGGTGCCGAGCTGGCGCAGCAGCGTGGCCATCTCGTGACACAAGGTGCCCCGCAGTTCGCTGTCGAGGTTGGAGAGCGGCTCGTCAAACAGCAGCACCCGCGGCTCGGCGACAATCGCCCGGGCCAGGGCCACGCGCTGTTGTTGCCCGCCGGAGAGCCCGGCCGGTTTGCGGTGGGCGAAATCGCTTAAGCCAACGCGGGCCAGAGCCCGGGCGACGCGGGTGTCGCACTCCTGACGGGGGATATGGCGCATCTTCAGCGGGAACATCACATTCTGTGCCACAGTCATGTGCGGCCAGAGGGCGTAATCCTGGAACACCATCCCGATGTCCCGGGCTTCCGGCGGCAAGGCCCAGCCGCTTTTCGCCACCAGCCGATCGCCAAAATGGAGTTCCCCCTGCGCGGGCTGGGTTAACCCCGCCAGCAGACGCAACAGGGTGCTTTTGCCGCAGCCTGACGGCCCCAGCAGCGCAACCACGCTACCCGGCTCGATATGCAGATCGATTTGATTCAAAACGGTATTCGCGCCAAAAGCGTAGGAGACGCCTTTGAGCGTTATGGACGTGAGCATATTGTTATCCTCTTTGGGATTTGATGCTCGCCACTGTAGGCAGCTTGTGTGACGAATGGGTGACAAAACTGTTGCAGCTTGATTTCCGATGGCTTTCAGCCGTTTAATGCCCTGACCTGTTCTGTAAGGAGTTTGTATGAGCCACTTCCGCCCCGTTGAGTTAAAGCACGCCAGCCGCCTGTTGAATCACGGCCCTACCGTCTTAATCACCAGCCGCGATGAATCTATTGACCGGCGCAATGTCATGGCTGCCGCCTGGTCGATGCCGGTGGAGTTCGAGCCGCCGCGGATCGCCATCGTGGTGGACAAAAGCGCCTGGTCGCGGGAGCTGATTGAGCGCAGCGGCAGGTTCGGGATCGTGATTCCCGGCGTGGCAGCGACCAACTGGACTTATGCCGTGGGCAGCGTCAGCGGCCGCGATGAGGATAAGTTCAACTGTTACGGCATCCCGACAATTAACGGCCCGGTGCTGGGATTACCCGTCATTGAAGAAAAATGTCTGGCGTGGATGGAGTGCCGTCTGCTGCCCGCCACCTCCGCAGCGGAAAAATATGACACCCTGTTTGGGGAAGTGGTCTCCGCCGCGGCGGATGAACGGGCGTTCGTTGCCGGAAGATGGCAGTTTGACGATGATAAGCGCAATACCCTGCACCACCTCGGCGCGGGAACGTTTGTCACCAGCGGCAGGCAGGTGAAAGCGCCGGGTCAGTAGGTTTTATAAGGGATCCGCAGCCGGTCCAGCACGTTAGTAAAATCCTGCACCGCCACGAAGACCACGGCCCCTTTACCGGGGATGACGTTGGTGATGATCCCCACCGTCTCCCCGGTCAGGCTGTCCATCACCGGCCCGCCGGACATCCCGGAGACCGCCCCCGCCCCGGTAATAATGCCGTAGTAGCAGCCGTCGCGCTTCACGAAGCCGTCGATCTTGCCCATGCTGGATTTAGGCAGGCTATTGATGGCGCTGTAGCCGAACAGGGTGACGTTGCGCCCGACCCTGGCGTAAGCCAGCTGATGCACGATCTTGCCGCGGTTGTTATCGCCAATTACCGCCACATCGCAAATGGGATGCTGAGCCTTCACTGGCTTCAGCAAGGGCACCGCCACGTGGGCGGCGGTGAGTGACAGGGTGCTGGAGACCGGAAAGGTGGTGCCCTGCATCCCGGCCGCCAGCCAGTTCAGCGGCGCAGGCAGGCCGATAAAGACCATATCCGCCTGCTTTGTGGCGCTAAAGTCAGTCCGGCTGGTGCCGGACATTACCACACACCCCAGCAGCGTAAGGGGTGCCATGAGTGCGGCGAGAGCAAAATGCAAACGCTTCATGGTTCACCCCTCCGGGCCTACTTTTTCGCGCGCCCGGCGATGATCTCATCGGCCACGATACGTGGGGCCTCGGCGTAATGGTGAAACTCCATGCTGTAGGTTGCCCGCCCCTGAGACATGGAGCGCAGCGTGGTGGCATAACCGAACATCTCCGCCAGCGGCACGTCGGCACGGATAATCTGGCTGCCGAACTGCTCCTCCATTCCCTGCACCAGCCCGCGCCGGGAGGAGAGATCGCCCATGATATTCCCGGCGTACTCTTCCGGGGTCTCGACCTCCACGTGCATCATCGGCTCCAGGATCACCGGGTCGGCTTTGCGCGCCGCGTCCTTAAAACCGAAGATCGCCGCCATGCGGAAGGCCATCTCCGAGGAGTCGACCTCGTGGTACGAGCCAAAGGTCAGGGTCGCTTTGATATCCACCACCGGGTAGCCCGCCAGCACCCCGCTGTTCATCGCTTCGCGCAGCCCTTTTTCCACCGACGGGATATACTCCCGCGGCACCACCCCGCCTTTGGTGGCATCGACAAAGGCAAAACCGCTGCCCGGCTCCTGCGGCTCAAGGCTCAGCACCACGTGGCCGTACTGCCCTTTCCCGCCGGACTGGCGAACAAACTTGCCCTCGATGTCGTTGACCGTTTTGCGGATGGTCTCCCGGTAGGTGACCTGTGGACGGCCAATGTTGGCCTCGACGCCAAATTCACGCCGCATGCGGTCGACGATGATCTCGAGATGCAGTTCGCCCATCCCGGAGATAATGGTCTGGCCGGACTCTTCATCGGTATGCAGATGGAAAGAAGGATCTTCTGCCGCCAGCCGGTGCAGGGCGATGCCCATTTTCTCCTGGTCGGCTTTGGTTTTTGGCTCAATAGAGAGGGAGATCACCGGGTCCGGGAACTCCATCCGCTCGAGGGTGATCACCGCGTCGGGGTCGGTCAGGGTGTCGCCGGTGGTGACATCCTTCAGCCCGACGCAGGCGGCGATATCCCCGGTGCGCAGCTCTTCGACGTCATGCCGGTCGTTGGCATGCATCAGTACGATGCGTCCGATGCGCTCTTTTTTACCCTTCACCGGGTTAAAGACCGCGTCGCCCTTTTTCAGCACCCCGGAGTAGACGCGGATAAAGGTCAGTTGCCCGACGTAGGGGTCGGACATCAGCTTGAAGGCCAGCGCCGAGAAGGGTTCATCATCATTGGGGTGACGCTCGGCGTGCTGGCCCTTCTCGTCCACGCCGTCGATGGCGGGCACGTCGAGGGGCGACGGCATCAGCTCAATCACCGCATCCAGCATCCGCTGCACCCCTTTGTTTTTAAAGGCGCTGCCGCAGAGCATAGGCTGGATCTCCCCGGCCACCGTGCGTTTACGCAGGCCGCGAATGATTTCAGCCTCGTCGAGATCGTTGCTTTCGAGGTATTTATCCATCAGGTCGTCGCTGGCTTCTGCCGCCGCGGAGACCATTTTATCCCGCCAGGTTTGGGCGGTGGCCTGCAGATCGTCCGGCACCGGGGCATAGTTGAAGGTCATGCCCTGCGTGGCGTCGTCCCAGATAATGGCCCGCATCTTGATCAAATCCACTACCCCGGTGAAGCGATCTTCAGCCCCGATGGGGATCACTATCGGCACCGGGTGGGCTTTCAACCGATCGATCATCATCTGCACCACGTGAAAAAAATCGGCCCCCGGACGGTCCATTTTGTTGACGAAGGCGATGCGCGGCACCCGGTACTTATTGGCCTGCCGCCAGACGGTTTCCGACTGCGGCTGCACCCCGCCCACCGAGTCGTAGACCATCACCGCCCCGTCCAGCACCCGCATGGAGCGCTCCACCTCGATGGTGAAATCCACGTGCCCGGGGGTGTCGATGATGTTGATATGGTGCGGCTCATAACCGCGATCCATCCCGGACCAGAAGCAGCTCACCGCCGCCGAGGTAATGGTAATGCCGCGCTCCTGCTCCTGCGCCATCCAGTCGGTGATCGCCGCCCCATCGTGGACTTCCCCCATCTTGTGGCTCACCCCGGTGTAAAACAGGATGCGCTCGGTGGTGGTGGTTTTGCCGGCATCAATATGCGCGGAGATACCGATGTTGCGATAACGCTCGAGAGGAATGGACCGGATCATGATGCATCCTTATTTAATGGACATGACAATCACGCGCTGGGTTAGCGCGTGCAGGTATGTTGATCAGTGTAGTGCCCTGTGAAGGGGGAGACGGGTGATTCTGCGGTCGAAAGAAGTGAGGATTTATACTGCCGGAGACCATCCGTCGTAATGTAACGCGAACTGTTGCTCAGCACCCCGCTTTACCGTCGCGGTGACGGGCGCGTTAAAGTGCATGCCTGAAACGCTGAGATTATCACTGGCCACCCGTTCCAGCAGGCGCTTGCGGGTTAAGGCCGCCGCGGCAGGGTCGCTGTCAAAGGCGATGGTCACGTCCGGGTGTTCAACCTGTATATGCGGGAAATGGACGATATCCCCCCAGATCAGCAGCGATTCGTTCTCGTTTCCGACAACATAACCGCTATGGCCCGGCGTGTGCCCCGGCAGCGCCACCGCCTGAATGCCCGGTAGAATATCCTCGTGAGCGAACGGCACCAGCTTCTGCTCGTACGCTGCAAAGGCATTTTGAGCCAGAGCAAAGGCAGGTTTAAAGCCGTCCGGGGCGCTGGCCTGCAGGGTTTGGTTGCGCCAGAAAGCCAGTTCATCCTGATGCACAAACAGCCGTTCGACGTTGCGGAAATGAGGCGTTTGCAGCGGGCCCGCCAGGCCGCCTATATGGTCAGGATGCGCGTGGGTCAGCAGGATCGTATCAATTTGCAGCGGATCGATGCCCGCCGCCGCCAACGCCACGGGGAGACGACCGCCCCAGCCCTTGAAGTTCCCCGCCCCGCTGTCGACCAGAATGGTCTGCTTGCCGTTCTGAATGACATAGACATTGATGTTCATCCGGGGCAGAACCGACGCCCCGCGTCGTTGCAGTAAGGCTTCCGCCTGCGAACCGGTAATGCCGGAGAGCAGCTCAAATGAGGCATCCAGATAGCCATCGCTGAGCAGGGTGATCATCATATCGCCCACTTTTTTGCGGTTGACCATGGGTGCCTGGTAGTTATGAATTAATGACATATCATCACCTTGTTGACTGGAGTGAAGTAAGCATAAGTATTTGGTGATGCAGTAAAAAGCGGCGTTTTCGTATTACACTGTTATCAATAAAGAAACAATCCTGTACGGAAGGCTGTGAAAAATGCGCGCCAGAATGTTTGAGCTCATGACCATATTTGTTGAAGTTGCTGAACAGGGCAGCTTTGCCCGGGCGGCGGATGTCCTGCATCTTCACCGCCCTGCCGTCACCAAAGCCCTGCAGCAGCTGGAAGATGAGCTGGGCAGTAAATTACTGCACCGCACCACCCGCAAAATCAGCCTGACATCAGAAGGAGAAGTTTTTTTACAACGCGCGAAATCTCTGCTGCTTGAAGTGGACGATGTGCTGGCCTCTTTTTCGCCCACGCGTCCGCCGCGAGGCCGTCTGCGTGTGGATACCCCCCTGTCGCTGGCGCATGCGGTGCTGATCCCCGCCCTGGCCAGCTTTCAGGAAAAATATCCGGACATCGAGCTGGAGCTGACCTCTTCCGACCACCGTGTCGACATGGTAGCGGAAGGTATTGACTGTGTGATCCGTATGGGGGAACTGCAGGACTCGACGCTGATCTCCCGCCGTCTTGGCGATGCACGTCTGGTGACCTGTGCCGCCCCTACCTACCTGGAAAAATATGGCGTACCTGAGACGCCAGACGATCTGCCCGCGCACAAAGCCGTGATGTTCTTTTCGGGCCACAGTCGCGCGGTGATGGACTGGCGCTTTGTGAAAGATGGCGAGGCCGTGGTCTTCCGTCCGGCCAGAACCATGCTGGTCGATAATTCCGATATCCTGCTCTCATGCGGCCTTTCAGGGCTGGGAATGTTACAGGGGATCCATGCCGTGCTGGCCCCGCATCTCCAGGCCGGCAGGCTGGTTGAAGTGCTTGCTGATTACACCACGGTGACGAAACCCATCTCGGTGCTGTATCCCGACAGACGTTATCTGGCGCCCAAAGTCAGGGTGTTTATCGACTGGCTGACTGAGCTTTTTGCCGGGAAATCGGCGCAGCTCAATGGATTATTACCCACAGAGAAATAGTGAAGTTCCGCGACAGCGGTTTTTCCCCCGAACGTTGCCCGGTACATTTTGCTCATGCAATTGTCCTTATCGTTCTTCGAGGTGAAAGATGTCTAAAGTTGTCGTGTTTAATCGTGTAGGTAGCGCCGATGTGCTTGAAATTAAAGATGTTGTCGTACCTGCCCCTGGCCCAAATGAGGTGCAGATTGCCGTACGTGCCATTGGCATTAACCGCGCGGAAATCATGTACCGCACCGGTCAGTACGTTATCGATCCACAGTTTCCGGCCCGCCTTGGCTACGAAGCCGCCGGCGTGGTCAAAGCCGTAGGGACAAACGTCACGGACTTTGCCCCGGGTGACTGCGTGAGCGTGATCCCCGCCTTTATGTTCAGTGACTACGGGATGTACGGCGAAGTGGTGAACGCCCCGGCGCACGCGGTGGTAAAACATCCGCAGAATCTCAGTTTTGAGCAGGCTGCCGCCAGTTGGATGATGTACGTCACCGCCTTCGGAGCGTTGATTGAATACGGCAACCTCAAAGCGGGCGATCATGTACTGATCAATGCCGCGTCCAGTAGCGTCGGGCTGGCGGCAATACAGATCGCCAGGATGCGTGGTGCCATCCCCATCGCCATGACGCGTACCGGTGATAAACGCGCTCTACTGCTGGAAGCCGGTGCGGCTGCTGTGGTCGCCAGCCAGGAGCAGAGTGTGGCGGCGGAGATTAACCGGATCACTGCCGACAAAGGGATCCAAATGGCTTTTGACCCGGTCGGCGGCCCGGGTGTGGCTGAGATTGCGAAGGTGATGTCCGACGGCGCGATTTTCTTTCAGTATGGTGCGCTGGACAGCCGCGACCTATCGGTTCCGGTCTTCGCCATCCTGGGTAAGCACCTGACCTTCCGGGGCTATGAGCTTTTCGAAATCACCACCGATGCTGAAAAAATGGCGCGAGCAAAAGCCTTTGTCAGTGAAGGATTACGCACGGGTGCCCTGAAGCCGCTCATCGACAAGACCTTCCCACTGGAACAAATTGCTGACGCACAGCGCTATATGGAGTCGAACGGCCAGGTGGGTAAAATTGTGGTGGCGGTGTAAACACATGCCGGGTGGCGCTACCGCTTACCCGGCCTACGGGATACGAGTTGTAGGCCGGGCAAAGCGAAGCTGCCGCCCGGCAAGTTTCACGTCAGGTAATCATCACTACCCGAATATCATTCACGTTAGTTAAGGTTGGCCCGGTTATCACCAGATCCCCCAGTGCGGAAAAATAGCTGTAGCTGTCATGCCCACGCAGCATGGATCTGGCATCCAGCGAAGTGCGATGCAGCGTATCCGGCGTAACGATTGCTCCTGCCGCGTCCTCGGTGCCGTCAATCCCGTCGCTGTCCCCGGCGATAGCGTAAATCCCCTTCTCACCCTTCAGGGCGCAGGCCAGCGCCAGCAGAAATTCAGTGTTGCGCCCGCCGCGGCCACCGCCCGAATCGCCAATAGTGACTGTTGTCTCTCCGCCGCTTAACAGCACCGCCGGGCCTTTCACCGGCAGGCCATGCTGCTTCACCGATTTGGCGATCCCGGCCATCATAATTCCCATCTGGGCGCTTTCGCCTTCCAGAGCATCCCCCAGCATCAACGGGGTATAACCCATCCGCTGCGCCACGGCGGCAGCGGCAGCCAGCGCGCCGGAGGGGGTGGCGATCAGGCGGATATCCTCGTCTATCTCTGCCGTGGTCACCGGAGCCCGCGGGGTGCGCAGGACCCGCATTACCGGCTCCGGCAGCGCCAGACGATAGCGGGCGATAATCTCCAGCGCCTCTTCCGCCGTGGACGAGTCCGCCACTGTCGGGCCGGAGGCGATGCTCTGGGGATCGTCCCCGGGCACATCGCTGATGATCAGGGTAATCACCCGGGCGGGAAGCGCCGCCAGCGCCAGGCGTCCGCCCTTGATATCCGACAGCTGCTTGCGCACGGTATTCATCTCGTGGATGGTCGCCCCGCTCTTCAACAGCGCCTGGTTAACCAACTGTTTGTCGGCCAGGGTGATGCCCTTGCGTGGCAGGGCCAGCAGCGACGAGCCCCCGCCGGAGATCAGCGCAATCACGCAGTCGTCGGCACTGAGATGTTTGACCTGTTCCATCATCAGCATCGAGGCCACTTCGCTCATCGCATCCGAGACCGGGTGCGCCGCCTCGAGGATGCGGATTTTTTGCGTCGGCACCGCGTGACCGTAGCGCGTCACTACCACACCCTGCAGATCGACATCCGACCAGGCGGCCTCCAGCGCGGCGGCCATGGCGGCGCTGGCTTTCCCGGCTCCGACCACAATGCAGCGCCCGCGCGGTTTCTCCGGCAGCGCCTTAATCAGTGCCTCATGCGGATCGGCACTTTTCACTGCCGCCATGAAGATCTCAGTAAGCGCCCCTCGCAGGGCGCTGTCGTCGTGTTGTGCCATAGGTCAGCCTTCTGCGATGGCGCGGATCACCGCCTGGGTGACCTCGCGGGTGTTGGCCGTACCGCCCACGTCCGGGGTCATGATGCCCTCGGCACAGACTTTTTCCACGGCGGCCATAAGACGGGTTGCCGCCTCGCCTTCCCCCAGGTGTTCCAGCATCTGCGCCGCGGTCCAGAAGCTGGCGACCGGGTTGGCGATGCCCTTGCCGGTGATATCAAACGCCGAACCGTGGATCGGTTCAAACATTGACGGGAAACGACGCTCCGGATCGATATTGGCAGTAGGTGCCACCCCCAGACTGCCCGCCAGCGCCCCGGCCAGATCGGAGAGGATATCGGCGTGCAGGTTGGTGGCGACGATGGTGTCCAGCGACTCCGGATGCAGGGTCATGCGCACGGTCATGGCGTCCACCAGCATTTTGTCCCAGGTCACGTCCGGGAACTCGCGCGCCACTTCGGCGGCGATCTCGTCCCACATCACCATCCCGTGACGCTGGGCGTTGGACTTGGTGACCACGGTTAACAGCTTGCGCGGACGGGTCTGCGCCAGGCGGAAGGCGTAGCGCATGATGCGCGTCACCCCGGTGCGGGTGAAAATCGCCACTTCGGTGCCCACCTCTTCCGGCAGGCCGCGGTGCGCCCGGCCACCGTGGCCGGAATATTCCCCTTCCGAGTTCTCACGCACAATCACCCAGTCGAGGGTACCCGGCACCGCCTTGCGCAGCGGGGACTGAATGCCCGGCAGGATTTTGGTCGGACGGACGTTGGCATACTGGTCGAAGCCCTGGCAGATCGGCAGGCGCAGCCCCCACAGGGTAATGTGATCCGGCACGTCCGGGGCACCCACCGCGCCAAAGTAGATGGCGTCGAAGGCTTTTAACTGCTCCAGCCCGTCTTCCGGCATCATCACCCCGTGGGTTTTGTAGTAGTCCGAGCCCCACTCGAAGGTATGTACCGAGAAACGCATATCCCCCTGACGCTGGGCCAGCGCGTGTAACACCTCAACGCCCGCGGTGATCACTTCCGGGCCGATACCGTCTGCGGGGATAGCTGCAATGGCGTAATCTTTCATCTCTGTTTCCTTAAATTAATGTTTTGACTGAATTAATGGTTCATTAGCCTGCGCCTTGCGGCTGGACGCCGAGAGCCACAGAACTACCAGTGAAGAGAGGATCAGCAGTCCGGCGACAAACCACAGCCCCCAGGTGTAACTGCCGGTCTGCTGTTTAATCAGGCCGATCATGAACGGACCGACAAAGCCGCCCAGGTTGCCGAGTGAGTTGATGGTTGCGATACCCGCCGCTGCTGCCGAGCCGGAAAGGAACAGGGTTGGCATGCTCCACAGCGGGGGCTTGGAGGCGCTGATGCCGCAGTTAACGATGGTCAGGGCGAGGATCACCCCGACGATGCTCGCCGTGCTGCCCGCCATAAACAGGCCAGCCGCGGCCACGATGCAGGCGGCAATCACGTGCCACGAGCGTTCGCCGGTTTTGTCAGAATGGCGGGCCCAGAGCACCATCGCCACTACCGCCATCACGGCCGGAATGGCGTTCAACAGGCCGACGGTCATGGAGGAGACGCCGAGGGTTTTAATGATCTGCGGCGACCAGATGCCCAGGGTGTAGAGCCCGGCGGAGGTGCCGAAGTAGACCAGCGACAGGGCCAGCACGCGTTTATCGAGTAACCCTTTCCAGACGCTGTGCTGCGCCGTGGCCTGTTTCGCAGCCTGCTCACGTTGCAGGGTGGCAATCAGCCAGCCGCGCTCCTCTTCGCTGAGCCATTTCGCCTTTTCCGGGCGGTCGGTGAGCCAGAACAGCACCACCACGCCGAGGATCACCGCCGGTACCGCTTCGAGCACAAACATCCACTGCCAGCCGGCGAAGCCCAGCATGCCGTGCATCTCCAGCAGTGCGGCGGAGATTGGCGAGCCGAGCGCGGTGGAGATAGGTGCCGCGGCCATAAAGATTGCCGTGACCTGGGCGCGTTTCTGCGCCGGGAACCAGTAGCTTAAGTAGAGGATGATCCCCGGGAAGAAGCCCGCTTCCGCCACGCCGAGCAGAAAGCGCAGGCTGTAGAAGCTGGTGGTGCTCTGGACAAAAGCCATGCCGCCGGAGACCAGCCCCCAGGTGATCATCACCCGGGCAATCCAGATGCGCGCCCCGACCTTGTGCAGGATCAGGTTGGACGGGACTTCAAACAGAAAATAGCCGAGAAAGAAGATCCCGGCCCCGAAGCCAAACACCGCCGGGGAGAAGCCGAGATCGGCGTTCATGGTCAGGGCCGCGAAACCGATGTTGACCCGGTCAAGGAAGGCGATGAAGTACAACAGCATGATGAAGGGGACGATGCGCAAGGTGATCTTGCGCATAACCCGTTGTTCGATTGTGCAGGTCATGTGAGGTATTCCTCATAATTATTTTGTAGGGTACGCAGTCGGGCTGCCTTGATGAGTATGCTGATATTTCTTGCATGATCATGCGCATCGGTTTATACAAAAAAATGCAATAATCGCGAGCGAGCCCAAATGGAACTACAACACCTGCGCTGTTTCCTGGCGGTGGCAGAGACCCTGCATTTCGGCCAGGCGGCCCAGCGCCTGGATATGCTTCCCTCCGCCCTGGGGAGAAATATTCGTCTTTTAGAAGAGGCACTTGGCACGCGGCTGTTTACCCGCTCCACTCGTCGGGTGGCGCTGACCGAGAACGGCGTGTTGCTGCGGGAAGAGGCGCGAAAGCTGCTGGCCCACGCCGATGCGATCATGTTGCAATTTCGTCAAAATCCGCGCCGGGCACAGCCGCTTTTGCGCGTCGGCACCATCGACAGCGCGGCCATCGGATTGCTGCCGGGATTGCTGCAACTGTTCCGCCAGCACTACCCGACGGTGGAGATCCAACTCTTCGAAGATAAGACCGTCCATCTGCTGCCGAAGCTGAAAAGCGGCAGGCTGGATCTGGTGTTTATCCGCCCTCCCGCCCAGCTCGACGCCCAGTTTGGCCGGGCGTTTTTGTGTAATGAGCCCGGCATTCTGGCCCTGCCTGCCAGCCACCCTTTTGCCGATCGGCAAAGGGTTGATATCGCCGAACTGGAAGGGATGCCGATGATCCTGCCCGAGCGGCGCTCGCGCCCGCACAGCCACGACCTGACCATGAAGCTGTTCCATAACGCGGGAATTGAAGTGACGGTGTCACAGATGGCCGACGAGAAGCAGACCATTATCAACCTGGTCGCGGCGGGGATTGGTCTGGCGATTGTCCCGGCGTGGAGCAGTCGTTATCTGATGCCGGGAGTTAAATTTGTGCAACTCAACGGCGCGGAGCAGATGGGAATGCCGCTGGAAGCGGTGTGGATGGCCGGGGCGCAGGATGAGATTCGGGATAATATGCTGACGATGCTGGAGGCGCATCCGGAGCTGTATGTGTGAATAGCCGGGTGGCGGCTGCGCCTTACCCGACCTACGGGTACCGAGCCTTTGTAGGCCGGGCAAGCGCAGCGCCGCCCGGCAAAAGGCTTACATCGAATAACCCGGCTTCTTAATCAGCTCATCCAGCTTCGGGCCAATCTCCGTATCCCAGACCTGTGCTTTCCAGTCGGCTTCCTGAACTTCGTTCAGGGCCACGGAGATAGCGCGATCTTTACTGTTCAGATGACGGGTGATCACCTCGGCGATATCCGCCGCCAGGGCGGTTTTTTGCTCGGCGTTCAGGTCGCGGGGGAAGCATTTGATATTGACGTGTGGCATGTGCAGGGCTCCTTTTGAATAAGGGATCCAGACTAACAGAGTATCTCGTTGTCTTTTAGCACCTTGTGCAGTTTCGGGAGCTTGCCCACGCAATCGGCAATTGCGGTGATATTCGGGGTGTTGGCGGCAAACCAGTCAGGTCGTGGTCCCCAGGTGCGCATCACACACAGATAACAGTCGATAAGGGTGATCTGCGCGCCAAAAGCGTAAGGCGACGCCTTAAGATGATTATCCAGCCACAGATAGAGCGATTTCCGGTATTCACGGCAGTTTTGCTGTAGCTGTTCCGGGGCATCCGGCGTCCAGCGTTCCGGGTAGTCGGCGTAGGTAAAGGTGGGATAGACGTTGGCTACCAGCCAGATCAGCAGACGCTGAAACTGCTGGCGCTCGCGACTCCCGATGGGGGGCGCGAGGTCAGGACAGCGGTCGAGGATCATCAGTGCAATCGCCGCCGTTTCCGTCATGATCTCGCCATTCTCCAGCTCGACCGTTGGCACCTGGCACAGGGGATTGAGTTTTTCGAGCAGCTCGCGCGTAGCGCCCGGCTTATCGAACCCGTCGACGTTGATAAACTGATAGGGAATGTCGGCGAGGGTCAGCATCACTTCACTGATGGCTGAACCCCAGCCGGGAACACCATAGACTTTGATCATCGGCTATACCTCGGTCAAAGCCTTAAGTGTAGAGCAGCCTCAGTAGGTTATCCCGGGGGGATTGACCTCCGACTGCGCCACCGCCTCGCCCTGCTCCCCCCAGCGGGCCAGCACCTTCTGGTAGTCCCCCCGCTGGATGGCTCCGTCGAGCGCAGCCTGCAGGGCATACACCAGCTCGTTACCCTTTTTGGTGGTGGTGGCGACATAGGCCTTCTTCGGCCCTAAGCCCACCACGCGGGTTTTGCCGGTCAGGGCCGCTTTATAGGCCGATACCGACTGCGGGCCAAAGAACACGTCCGCCCTGCCGGACTGGATATAGAGATTGCCGGAGGCGTCATCGGTCAGGTAGACCGGCAGCGCGGGCTCGCGCCCGGCGGTTTTGTTCTCCTCGTTCCAGCCCAGCAGAATGCGTTCCTGGTTGGTGCCGGAGCCGACAATCACCTTTTTACCTGACAGATCGGCTGCGCCCTTGATCGACTGCACCTCGCTGGTGGATTTCACCGAGAAGGCCAGGTTATCGACGCGATAGGTGGCAAAATCAAACTTCTGTTTCCGCTGTTCGGTCACCGCAATGTTGACCAGCGCCACGTCGTAACGCCCGGAGGTGATGCCCAGCGGCCAGTCCTCCCACGCCGTCGGCACCAGCTTGAGTTTTAATCCCAGGCTGCCCGCCAGCAGCCGGGCGATATCCGGATCGCTGCCAATACGGGTGCGGTTATCGCTGGCCAGCAGCGCCAGCGGCGGCGAGTTGAGGGCCGAAATGGCGACGGTTAAGGTGCCCGGTTCTACAAATTTGTAGTTCGCGGGGATCTTCGCCACCGCCTGCTGATCCACCGTCACCGGCAGCGGCTGCTCGTTAGCCTGTAAATCTATTGCAGCCTGGCTGGTGGATGCCACCATAACCAACGCCAGTAATCCCTTTTTCATCTTCTCTCCTCAGAGCACTTTCGACAGGAACTGCCGCGTTCGGGCGTGGGACGGACGGTTCAGCACCTCGTCGCTGCTGCCCTGCTCGACGATTTTGCCATCGACCATAAATACCACCTGGTCCGCCACTTCCCGGGCAAAGCCAATCTCATGGGTCACCACCACCAGGGTGGTGCCGGAGCGGGCCAGCTTTTTGATCACATCCAGTACCTCGCCCACCAGCTCGGGATCAAGCGCCGAGGTCGGCTCATCAAACAGCATCACCCGCGGGCGCAGGGCCAGGGCGCGGGCGATGGCGATACGCTGCTGCTGGCCGCCGGAAAGGTGCCGCGACCAGGCGTCGGCCTTATCGCGCAGCCCAACCACGTCCAGCAGATCGTAGGCCCGTTCGACCGCTTCTTTGCGGCTTAGCTGTTTATGGGCAATCGGCGCTTCGATGAGGTTTTCCAGTACCGTCAGGTGCGGGAACAGGTTGAAGTTCTGAAACACGTAGCCGACGTTAACCCGCTGTTTGAGGATCGCTTTCTCTTTCAGCTCGTACAGGGTATTGCCTTCACGGCGATAGCCGATGTAGTCCCCGTCAATCTGGATAAAGCCTTCATCGACGCGCTCCAGGTGGTTAATGGTGCGCAGCAGCGTCGATTTTCCGGAGCCGGACGGCCCGAGGATCACCGTCACCGAGCCCGGCGGGATCTCCAGCGAAACGTTATCCAGCGCCTTGTGGCGGCCAAAGAACTTGCTCACGCCGGTAATCGAAATATGTCCTTCAGGAGAGGCTTGCATGGACAGGCTCCTGTGTCGTCTGGGTGGTAACGGAACGGGTGCGGGTGGCGCGGGTGGAGTTTACCGCCGAGCGGCGCTCGCTGCGGGCCAGGGCACGTTCCACCAGGTGCTGAATCGCCGAGAGCACGGTGGTGATCACCAGATACCAGACGGCACCGACCATCAGCAGCGGGATCACCTCCTGGGTGCGGTTGTAGATCATCTGGATGGTGTAGAACAGCTCCGGCATCGCCAGGACGTAAACCATCGCCGTGCCCTTGGCGAGGCTGATGATCTCGTTGAATCCGGACGGCAGAATGGTGCGCAGCGCCTGGGGCAGGATAATGCGCAGGGTGCGGCGCGAGGCCGGTAAGCCCAGCGCGGCGGCCGCTTCATACTGACCGTGATCGACCCCCAGGAAGCCACCGCGAATGATCTCTGCGGTATAGGCGCTCTGCACCAGCGTCAGGCCGACCACTGCGGTGGAGAATTGCCCCAGCACGTTGATGGTCTCAAAGCTGCCCCAGGTAATGCCGGTGAACGGCACGCCGAGAGAGAGCGTGTCGTACAGATAGGAGAAGTTATAAAGGATGATCAGAACCACAATCAGCGGCAGCGAGCGGAACAGCCAGATGTAGCCCCAGGCGAGGCTGCTCAGCAGCCACGAGGACGACAGCCGCGCCAGGGCTAACATGCCGCCGATCACCACGCTGAGCGCGGTGCCGATCAGGGTCAGGAGCAGCGTCTGCCCCACCCCTTCGAGGATCACCGGGTCGAAGAACCAGCGCGCGAACACGCTCCACTCCCAGCGCGGGTTAAAGGCCACCGACTGCACGACAACCGCCAGCACAAACAGCGCAACAATCGCCCCCACCGTACGCAGCGGGTAGCGCGCCGGGACCACTTTGATGGTTTCAACGTTGTTCATCGTCGTTCCTCATGCCGATTTACTGAACGCTTCGCGTACCAGCGTTTTGGTGAAGCGCAGCCGCCCGTCGAACGGCGGCTGGCTGTACTCTTCCGGGTCGCGCTCAAGGTCGAACTGCGCCGCGTAGCCCTGGCTCAGGTAGAGCCGCACCGCTTCCGGCTGACGGAAGCCGGTGGTGAGGTAGATCTGGCTGTAACCGGCCAGTACCGCCCGGCGCTCCAGCTCCTGTACCACCCGGGCGGCAAGCCCCTGCTGACGCAGGGATTTGTCGGTCCAGATCCGTTTGATCTCGGCGGTCTGCCCATCGAAGGGTTTATAAGCGCCGGTGGCGATGATTTTTCCGTCGCGCTCCAGCACAATAAACAGCCCCTGGGGTGCCAGATACCACTCGGTCAGTTCGATCTCGGCATCTTTGGAAAAATAGTCGCCGTAGCGCGCCGCGTACTCTCCAAACAGCCCCTCAATGATGGGCTGAAGATCCGCGTCCTCCGGCGATACGTCACGAAAATGGTCGCTCATGGGATCTCCTTAGTCACCGAGGCCAGCCGGATTCACTTCGGAACTCGGGATGCGCTCCACCCCTTCACCCCAGCGGTTCAGCACCTTGTCGTAGTCGCCGTTCTTGATCACGCCGTTCAGGGCGGTCTGTACCGGCTCGGCCAGGCCACTGCCTTTTTTCAGGGTCACGGCGATGTGCGCCGCTTTCGGCCAGCCCCCGTCCACGCTGCCCACCAGTTTGGTTTTACCGTTGAGGGCCGCTTTCCACGCGCCAATCACGTTCGGGCCAAAGTAGGCATCCGCACGACCGGACTGCAGGGCCAGGGTCTGGGCGGCATCATCTTTGGTGTAGATCGGGGTGAACGGCTTCAGCCCCTTCTTCTGGTTCTCCGCATCCCACGCCAGCAGGATCGCCTCCTGGTTGGTGCCGGAGCCAACAATGATCCGCAGCCCGGCGATGTCTTCCGCCTTCTCAAGTTTCTTGATCGGGCTGGTGGATTTCACGTAGAAGCCCAGCGAATCCTTGCGGTAGGTGGCGAAATCGAACTTCTCTTTACGCACTTTGGTGACGGTGATGTTGCTGATCGCCGCATCGTATTTCCCGGAGGTCACGCCCAGCGGCCAGTCTTCCCAGGAGGTCGGCACCACGTTCAGCTCCAGCCCGAGGCTGTCGGCCACCAGACGGGCGATGTCGGCCTCGCTGCCAATCAGGGTTTTGTTGTCATCGGCAAACACCGTCAGCGGCGGCTGGCTCAGCCCGGCAATCGCCACGGTGAATTTACCCGGCACCACCGGCTTAAAGCTGGCCGGAAGCTGGGCGATGGCCTGCGGATTCTTCGCAGTGTTGATCGGCGTTTTGTTGGCCTCGAGGCTGACCCCGGTGCCGTTAATATTGACGTTCTCTGCCCAGACGGCAGGGGTAAAGGCCAGCGCGAGCGCCAGAATAAGCGATGATTTTTGCATGGCAGGTTCTCTTATTGTTGTGGGCGTTATTGTTGTGTGAACTGATTAACCGGCTGGTCTAACCCCAGGCTCTCGCGCAGGGTGGTGCCCGGGTATTCGGTGCGGAACAGGCCGCGCGCCTGCAACAGCGGCACCACCTGATCGACAAAGCGCGGGAAGGTGTCCGGGGTGCCGCCCTGGATGATGAAACCGTCCGCTGCATAGCCTTCAAACCACTGCTGTAAGCCGTCGGCCACCTGTTCCGGAGTGCCGGAAAAACGCGGACGCGGCGAGGCGGCTTCCAGCGCCACCTGACGCAGGGTTAAGTTGCGCTCCCGGGCGTTACGTTTGATCTCATCGGTGGTGCTGCGGAAGCTGTTTTTCCCCAGGTCGCCAATGTCCGGGAAGGCTTCATCCAGCGGATACTGGCTGAAATCGTGGTGCTCAAAATAACGGCCCAGATAGTTCAGGGCATCGTTGATGGAGACCAGCGCGGCGGTGGTCTGGTACTGCTGCTCCACGTCGTCGGCGTCTTTACCGACAATGACGCTCACCCCCTGGAAGATGTGCAGCTCGTCGGCGCGACGGCCATGCTGTTTCAGCTGGCTTTTCACGTCGTGCCAGAAGGCCTGCGCCTCTTCGTAGGTTTCATGATGGGTAAAGATGGCGTCGGCATGTTTCGCCGCCAGCTTTTTGCCGTCGTCGGATGCGCCAGCCTGAAAGACGATCGGCCTGCCCTGCGGCGTGCGGCCAATGTTCAGCGGCCCGGACACCTTAAAGAAATCGCCGTGGTGATCGAGGGTGTGCAGTTTCTGCGGATCGAAGAACTGCCCGGTCTCTTTGTTACGCACAAAGGCGTCGCCCTCCCAGGAGTCCCACAGCCCTTTCACCACGTCGAGATACTCATCGGCGATGCGGTAACGCAGGGCGTGCTCCGGGTGTTTGTCGCGGGAGAAGTTCTTCGCCGACCCTTCCAGCGGCGAGGTGACCACGTTCCAGCCCGCCCGGCCATTGCTCAGGTGATCGAGGCTGGCAAACTGACGTGCCACTGTGAAGGGCTCGCTGTAAGAGGTAGATAATGTGCCCACCAGCCCCAACCGTGATGTGACGGTCGCCAGCGCCGACAGCACGGTCAGGGGCTCAAAGCGGTTGAGAAAGTGCGGGATCGACTTCTCGTTGATGTAGAGGCCGTCCGCGACAAAGATAAAGTCGAGCTTGCCCGCTTCGGCCTTCAGGGCCGTCTCTTTGACAAAGTTAAAATTGATGCTGGCATCGGCCGGGGCCGCCGGATGGCGCCAGGCTGACATATTCCCTGACGCGCCGTGCAAAATCGTGCCCAGGCGCAGCTGTCGTGGTGCGGACATAGTCCCTCCTTACCCTTAAAGTTGATTCAGTGCTTTTTCTGCCAGCCGGGCGAAATAGCGCGCGGCAGGTTCAATTAATGCCTCGTCCGGGTTAAAGGCCGGATGGTGCAGGCCATACTGGCTGGCGCTGCCGATGCTGACGAAGGCTCCGGGGATCTGCTGCAGGTAGACGGCGAAATCCTCCCCGCCCATGTGCAGCTCGGCCTGACGGGTCTCGTAGCCGGTCTCCCGCGCCACCGAGGTGGCAAATTCGGCCCAGTTGGCGTCGTTGACCAGCGCGGTAGGTCCCGCATACCAGGTGATGTCGATTTGGGCGTTAAAGGCGGCAGCAAACCCGGCGGCAATTTCGGCCACCCGGGCCTTCACGTTCTGCTGCACTTCGGTGCGATGGGTGCGCAGGGTCCCTTCCAGCTCGACGTTCTCCGGCAGCACGTTCCAGGTGTTGCCCCCGGTAATGCGCGTCACGCTCAGCACCACCGAATCCAGGGTATTCACGTTGCGGCTGGCGACGCTTTGCAGGGCGGTAACCAGCTGGCTGGCGAGTACAATCGCGTCGCTCCCTTCATGCGGCCGGGCAGCGTGCGCCCCCTTGCCGGTGATGCGGAACACAAAGCGGTCGACGTTGGCGTAGAACGGGCCGCCGCGGGTGGCGAAACTGCCCACCGGCAGACCCGGCTCGTTATGCATGCCGAAGATGGCGCTGACGTCGCGCAGGGCCCCTGCGCGCACCAGGCTTTTAGCGCCGCCGAAGTTCTCTTCTGCGGGCTGGAACAAGATCCGCACCCGACCGTTCAGGGAGGCTTCCCGTTCTTTAAGTTTTAGGGCCGCACCGAGGATCACGCTGGTGTGGATGTCATGGCCGCAGGCGTGCATCACGCCGGGGCGTTGAGAGGTAAAGGCGACGCCGCTACGCTCGTCAATCGGCAGGGCGTCGATATCGGCCCGCAGGGCGATCTGTTTTTCACCCTTCCCCACTTCGGCGACCACGCCGGTTGCCAGTTCGTAAGGCAAAACCTTAATTCCGGCGTCGCCTAACCACTGACGCAGGCGGGCGGTAGTCTGGACTTCTTCACCGGAGAGCTCCGGGTTCTGGTGCAGCTCGCGGCGCCAGGCGATCAGCTGTTGTTCGAGGCTCATACCGTCACCTCCCGCGGCTCGCGGGCCTGGGCCAGCAGGCGCAGGGACTGCACGCGGACGGTGCCATCGGCAACCGGGGTATCAATAATGAACTCGTCAATGCCCCACTGCTGATGCAGCGCCTCCAGCTGTTCCAGTACAAACTCCGCGGTACCCGCCAGCAGCGACTGGGCGCGGCGGGCGATGCGCAGCGGCTCGCTGCCCGCCTGACGGGCAAAGGCGTAGGCCTGCTCTTCGCTGGCGACGGTGACCCGCTGGCCGTTGGCCAACTCAACGCCCCACACTTCGACGGATTGGGCCAGATCCTCGGCCTGAGCCTGGGTTGGGGCCACGATGGCCTGCACCGCGACGATCACCTCCCGGGCGCTATGGGCGCGCCAGGTGCCAATCACCTCGCGCAGCAGATCGGGGTCGCCATTCAGATGGGCGGCAAAGACGAAGTCCCAGTCGAGGCTGGCGGCAAGGCGCGCGCTCTCCGCGCTGGCTCCCAGCAGGAATCCCGCCGCCGGAACCTGGGGTAATGGAGTGGCGCGAACCGCCTCCTCCTGTGACGTCGGGTTGATCCAGCCGTTCAGCTGCGCCAGCTGGGCGGCGAAATCGCCCTTATCCTGCTGACTGAGGCCGAGCTGTAACGCCCGGGTCGAAAGCGGCAGGCCGCCCGGCGCTTTGCCGACGCCCAGATCCACACGACCGGGGGCGATGGCCGCCAGCAGGTTGAAGTTCTCTGCCACTTTGTACGGGCTGTAGTGTTGCAGCATTACCCCACCGGAGCCGACGCGGATGCGGCGGGTCTGCCCGAGGATCCAGGCAATCAGCAGCTCAGGCGACGGACTCGCCAGCTGCGGGGTGTTGTGGTGTTCGGCAATCCAGAAGCGGTGATAACCCAGGGTTTCGGCCTGCTGCGCCAGGCTTAAGGTGCGCGACAGCGCATCGGCGGCCGTTTCGTTTTCTGCGACAGGACTTTTATCCAGAATGCTGATTCGCCAGGACATGTTGCAATCTCGTTTGACTAAACATGTCGCCATTATTAAGGGGCGATTTCACCGCTGAGAAACAATTAATTTACATTTGGTTTGCCGGATTTCAGAAATACCGCGTGGGATTACAGGGACGAACGCAGCTCAGCGATCAGGGCCTCAGCCTGCTGGCGGGAGGTGATGCGCACGAAGCGGATATGGGCAAAAGCCGGGTTCTGCATGTCCGATTCATAGCGCGCCCGGTTGCTGCGCCAGGTTTTGAGCGTCCACAGCAGGATCGATTCCCGGCTAAAGAAGGAACGGCGAAAACTTTCCCGGTTGCCAGTGCCGGGCCACAGCTCCTGCTGGGTCCAGGCGCGTTTCACTGCTCGCATCACCGCCTGGCGCAGGGTGCGGGCCAGGCCGTAATCGACCCATACCACCAGATCGACGTTGCGCCATTTTATCGGACGGGTGCGGTTGTAGTTGCCGTCCAGCACCCAGCCCGGCGTGGCGCTGAGTATCGCCTCCAGCTTCGCGAACAGCATCTCATCCGGGGTGCCCTGCCAGTCGGAACGCCAGTACAGGGTGTCCATTTCGATACAGGGCAGCGCCAGTTCGGCGGCGATCCTGCGGGCCAGCGTGCTTTTGCCGCTGCCGCTGGTACCAATTATATTGATTTTCATCCTGTGTCCTGATGCGTCGGGAAAGCCGGGCCAGCAATAATAATGTTTTATGATTGTTAATGAAACACGATTTCGGGTAGGTGGTTTTCGCCATGGAGTCATTATTAAGGTTATATTTGCCTTAAGTGAGTTTATTTCCCGCCCGTATGGATATTCTCTTCCGGATGATTGCAATTTTATTACATATGCCCCGACTGCGATGAAAAAATAGTTAATTCAGGTGCTTTCTAATTGATTAGAATTTGTGGAGAATACGCCAGCCGTAATATTCAAGATAATGATATCACCTTGCCTGAGGCTTTTTTCTTCGGGCGGCTTTTCTTCACACAGACATCACCATGGAGTTATTCATGAGGCGTAACAATCACGTTACACAAAACGAGTTTTTGCTTAACGAAGGCTCGACGTTAATGTCGACCACCGATACTCAGAGTCATATTACGTACGCGAACTCGGCCTTTATTGATGCCAGTGGTTATAAAGAAGAACACCTTACTGGAGAGCCGCATAATGTGATCCGCCATCCGGATATGCCCCGGGAGGCCTTTGGCGATATGTGGTTTACCCTGCAACAGGGCGAGAGCTGGACCGGGCTGGTGAAGAACCGCCGCCACAACGGGGATCACTACTGGGTGCGGGCCAACGTTACGCCGGTTTACCAGAATGACACCCTCACCGGTTATATTTCAGTGCGAAATATTCCCGAGCGCAGTGAAATAGACGCCAGCGAGGCGCTTTATCAGCGGGTGCGAAATAACGAATTAAAAGGGCATCGTTTTTATAAAGGGGTGCTGGTACGCCGGGGAGTACTCTCTTTTCTTTCTCTGTTTAAACGGCTCAGCACCGCAAAGCGGATTAATTACGCCCTTGGCATTACCGCCCTCCTCGCCCTGGCGCTGCCTTTATTATTCCCGGGCGGATTATTGCAAACCGGCGGCCTCGCATTGCTGTTTATTTTACTGGCGATATTTCTCAATGCCCAAATCTGCCGCCCGGTGAAAACCATCGTTAAACAGATGCAGCGCGTGGTGTCGGGTCGCAAAACCGACTATTTCCACTTCGATCGAGTCGATGAGATTGGTTTAATGATGCGGCTGGTTAATCAGTCCGGATTAAACCTGAATTCGCTGGTGGATGACGTCGGAACGCAAATCAGCGGCATCCGCGCGATTAGCCAGCAGGTGGCGAAAGAAGGCGATGCCCTGCAGGCCCGCTCGGAGGAGACCTCAGGCGATTTGCAGCAGACCGCCGCCGCGGTGGAAGAGATTGCCAGCGCGGTCAAACAGACCGCCCAGACGGCGGAAGAGGCGATCCGCATGGCCGACCAGACCAGCGCCAGCGCGCACAGTGGCGAAGCGGTGATGAAGCAGACCATCGGCGTGATGCAGTCCGTCTCGAAAGATAACGGCCAGATTGTCGATATCATCGCGGTGATCGACCGTATCGCCTTCCAGACCAATATTCTGGCGCTCAATGCCGCAGTGGAAGCCGCCCGCGCTGGTGAGGCCGGACGCGGCTTTGCGGTGGTCGCCGCCGAAGTGCGTAATCTGGCCCAGCACTCTGCGTCAGCGGCGAAGGAGATCGCCGCGCTTATCGAGAAAAACGTTGCCAGCGTCAATGCCGGGGTGAATATGGTGGAACAGACCGAAACCCAGTTAACCACCATGATTGGCAACGTGCTGAATATGTCAGCTCTGATCAAAGAGATCGGCCACGCCACCCAGGAGCAGACCCAGGCGCTGACCCTGATTAACGAGTCCATTTCCCGTATCGGGGTGATGACCCATAACAACACCGGGATGGTGGAGCACGTCACCCAGGCGGCCAACCACCTCACCCAGCGCACCACCCGCCTGCAACAGGCGATTGCGGTGTTCGGCGGCTGACGCATCCCCAAAAATGGCTAACCCGGCGAAAAGGTCATATCTTTTTTAAAGCGACGGTCGCTGCCGGGAGCCCTGATGAAAGCAGATAAACTGACGATATCGGTCTCGTTGCTCGCCTGGGGCGCGCTTTACTATCTGCTGGGCTGGATCTCGTTATTCCTCGACGGCTCCGAAAGCCGGGTAGCCTTTATCTGGCTACCGTCGGGGGTGGCCGTCACCGCCTTCCTTATTACCACGCGAAAGCAGTGGCTCGCGCTGTGGATCACCCTTTTTCTTGCCCGCCTGTTCCTCGGTATGACTTTTCAGCATACGCTGCACGTCTCGCTGGTGCTGGCCCTGTTTTCCCTGACCAGTCACCTGGGCATCGCCTGGTGCGTGCGCGATTTTTCCCGGGGGTACGACCGGCTGCACAAAATCGTCACCTGGGTTATCTCGACGATTGTCATCAGCGCGCTGGCGGCGCTGGCAGGGGTCGGCTGGATCTCCCTGCTGGCCGGGAGCATGCAGATGCAGTGGCTGTGGATCGTCTGGAGCGCCAACGTCACCGGCACGCTGTTTGTCACCCCGCCGCTGATGGGGCTGCTGGCCTCGTCCAATAAAGAGGCGCGGCGAGAGTCAATCCCGGGCGTATGTCTGGTGTTTGCCGTGCTGCTGGCAACGCTGTATATCTTTAACGGCGTGCCCGACCGCAGCGACAACATTGCTCTGATTTACGCCCTGGCCTGCCTGCCGCTGGTTCTGCTCACCGCGACCACCGTGATCTGCGGCAATCGGCTGGCGTCAGTGGCGTTTATCCTCTTTAGCGCGGTGGTGATCTACGCCTCCTGGCGGGAAACTGGTCCCTTTTATTTCGCCCGTCTGGCAGCGGAAGAGTCGGTTTTACTGGCGCAATGCTACCTCTCTGCCGCCGCCCTGCTGCTGGTGTTTATCCGCGCCCAGAAAACACAGACCGCAGCCGACCCTCCTCCCCGGGCGATGGCCTACTCTCTCGACCCTGAAACGGGCAGCCTGATCTGGGATCCCCTTGCTGACCCTGCCTTCGCCGCCGCGTTAGCCTCTGTCACCAGCCGGGAAGCGCTGCTGGCCCGGGTGCCCGACCCGCAACAGCAGGCGCAGATGGCCGCCCGCTGGCAGGCGGTCGCCAACGGCCAGCCCGTGTCAGAGGCATTTCGTTTTACCCTGGCGCTGCCAGGCCAGCTGCCAGTCCCAATCGCCGAGCGTAATCTGCTGCTGATGAGCGACAGGGATCGCCCGGTGATTGTCGCATTCTGGTCTGAAGACAAGGCAAGCCTGTTTCAGTCCGCGCCGCAGGAGGAAGGTTAACCATGTTGCAGATTGCCTTTTTGCTGGCCGGGGCGGCGTTTGTCCGCAAAGCCGCGCCCTTCTTTATGGTGGCGGGAGTGCTCTGGGGCGGGCTGGGGCTGGCCATATTTATTGATGGCTTACAGGGCGGGCTGCACTTCCCGCTCCATGTTTTTGGCCTGTTTCTGCTGCTCGACAGCCTGGTGTCCCTGGCGCTGGGCTCGGCGGCCAAAGGCACCCAGCGCGGGATTTTTTACTTTAAGGGCGGCGTATTTCTGTTAATCGCCATTCTGATTTTATCGGGTCGCCACGACGGCACCCTGGCGCTGGCGATTGTCTTTGGCATTGCCTACTTCATTACCGGTCTGTTCACCATCGCCTCGGCGGTGGTGGTGCGCTTTACCCACTGGCGTCGCGCTCTGCTCTCCGGGGTGCTCCAGATCCTGTTTGCCATCTTCCTGTTTCTGCCCTTTCCGACACAGCATGACGGCACCGTCTCGCAGTTTATCGGTATGGTGATGCTCACCGGCGGGCTGCAGTCGGTGATCCTCTCCCTGCGGATGCGTCAGGTCCGCCATGGCCGCTCGGTGTTTGATATTCTCGTCCCGCAGACGCTGAGGATCGGCGCGGGCGAGGCGCTGCCGCAGGAGGATGAGACCCCGCCGGGCAATCAGCTGATCGTTCACGTCTGGACCCCGGAAGGTTCGGCAAAACAACAGACGCTCCCGCGCCCGGTGATCAACCGTTACATCGCCGCCGTCGATGCCAACGGGGTGATCTCCACCGGCCATGCGGCGCTGGAACTCCCGCCGACGCTCTATATCAGCCTCTACCCGGCGGCGGAGATCGACCGCTCGCCGTCGGAGTTTTTCAACCTGCTGAAGGCAGTGGAAGCCAATACCGTGGCGGGCAAGTATCAGCCGGATTATCGCTTTGAAGCCACCATGTGGTGCGAGTCCGACCGCAAAATCCACTTCTCCACCTTTAATGCGGCATCCCTCACCAGTTTCTGGAGCCACTACCGGCAAACCGAAACCTACAACCTTACCTGGCGCAACTGCTCCAGCAGCGTGGCCTATGCCCTCGAAGCCGCCATGGATGGTGCCCTGAAAGAGCGCTGTACCCGGGGCGGCTTTATGCGGCTGCTGTTTATTCCGGAGCTGTGGATCGCCGCGCAACTGCGCAAGCGCGCCACCAACATGGCCTGGACGCCCGGGCTGGTGCTGGACTATACCCGGGCGCTACATGCGGTGGTTCATCCCACCGACGTATCGCTGATCTCCCTGATTAAAAAGAGATGGTTTACGGCTGCGGATACTGGTCGTCAGTGACCTTTTCCAGCCACTCCACCGGACTGCCGTTCACCGCTTCCGCAATGGCGATATGGGTCATCGCGGTTTGCGCGCAGGCCCCGTGCCAGTGTTTTACTCCCGGCGGGATCCACGCGATATCCCCCTGATTGAGCGCCTCGGGCGCTTTGCCCCACTCCTGCAGCCAGCCCCGGCCCTGGGTAACGATCAGGGTCTGGCCCAGCGGATGGGTATGCCATGCGGTGCGCGCGCCGGGTTCAAAGGTGACGGTCGCCCCGCCCACTTTCGCCGGCTCGGTGGCCTGGAAAGGGGCGTCGATGCGCACGGTGCCGGTGAACCAGGCCTCAGGGCCACGGACGGATGGTAATGAACCACTACGGATAATTTTCATACTGACTCCTCGTTTGCTGTTGCGTTAACAGTAGCGCAGGGAGACGGCAAGGATTAGAGTGCATAATCAGAAAGGAACCATGAGCCAAATTCATATATGGGGAGCGCCGCGATGCTGAAAGACAATTTTAACGACCTGCTGTCGTTTATGGTGGTCGCCCGGGAGCGCAGCTTTACCCGCGCCGCAGCGCAGCTGGGCGTATCGCAGTCCGCCCTCAGCCATGCCATGCGTAACCTTGAAGCCCGTCTCGATATGCGGCTCCTGACCCGCACCACCCGCAGCGTGGCCCCCACCGAGGCGGGAGAACAGCTGTTCACGCGCCTGAGCCCTCACCTACTGGAGATCGAGCAGGAGCTGACCGCCCTGCGCGATATGCGCGACAAACCGGCGGGCAATATCCGCATCACCGCCGGGGAACACGCGATGACCGCGGTGCTGTGGCCGATGCTGAAACCCTTTATGGTTCAGTATCCGGATATTCATGTGGAAGTGACGGTGGATAACGGCCTGACGGACATCGTCGACGGGCGATTTGATGCCGGGGTGCGCCTGGGCGAGCAGGTGGCAAAAGATATGATCGCGGTACGAATTGCCCCGGACATGCGGATGGCGGTGGTCGGTTCTCCGGACTATCTTGTCCGCCACGGTGAGCCACAAACCCCTGAGCAGCTGGCGGATCACCGCTGCATCAATATGCGGCTGCCGACGCGCGGCGGGCTGTATGCCTGGGAGTTCACCGTTCAGGGGCGAGAGATTCGCGTCCGGGTGGACGGTCAGTTAACCCTCAATAATCTGCCCCAGCGGCTGGACGCCGCCGAAGCCGGGCTGGGACTCGCTTATGTTCCGGAAGATACCGTGCAGGAGGCCGTCAGCCAGGGGCGGCTGGTGCGCGTGCTGGAGGCGTACTGCCCGGCGTTTGACGGCTATCATCTCTTCTACCCCAGCCGCCGCCAGCACACCACCGCCTTCGCCCTGCTGGTTGACGCCCTGCGCGTATTACCATCGAGCAATAATTAAGCAAAACTAATCGATATTGAGGTTAAAACGCGAAAAGCCGTTTCAAAAAAACACCGGACTCAACAGCCTGTAGCCCCCGACAGCACTGCTCCGACCCATTCTTTAGAGCCACCTCACTTTCAGCCCGTTATATTTTGCGTCCCTTACTATTTGCAGGTAGGATGCTTCGCCATGTTTTGCCTTATCCATACGCAGAATGACTGGAAAGGCAGCATATTTCCGCGCAAAAGCAATCGTTTGTATTGCAGCCTGCCGGAGAGGACATCATGAAACATGTTTCAGACAGGTAAACAGGTAACTCAATGAAAACAAGCAATAAAAGCGCAGCCGATCATCACGCTGCGAAACGTCGCTGGCTGAACGCCCACGAAGAGGGCTATCACAAGGCGATGGGCAACCGTCAGGTGCAGATGATCGCTATCGGCGGCGCTATCGGAACGGGGCTGTTTTTAGGTGCAGGCGCCCGCCTGCAGATGGCTGGCCCGGCCCTCGCACTGGTCTATCTGGTGTGCGGTATCTTCTCCTTCTTCATCCTCCGTGCCCTTGGCGAACTGGTATTACATCGTCCGTCCAGCGGCAGCTTCGTCTCCTACGCCCGTGAGTTCCTTGGTGAAAAAGCCGCCTATGTGGCAGGCTGGATGTACTTCGTCAACTGGGCGATGACCGGGATCGTCGATATCACCGCAGTCGCGCTGTATATGCACTACTGGGGCGCGTTCGGCGATGTGCCGCAGTGGGTGTTTGCCCTTGGCGCGCTGGCGATTGTCGGCACCATGAACATGATCGGCGTGAAGTGGTTCGCCGAGATGGAGTTCTGGTTTGCGCTGGTTAAGGTGCTGGCGATTGTTATCTTCCTGGTGGTGGGTACGGTGTTCCTTGGCAGCGGCAAACCGCTGGACGGCAACATGACCGGCTTCCACCTGATCACCGATAACGGCGGTTTCTTCCCGCACGGTCTGCTGCCTGCCCTGGTGCTGGTCCAGGGCGTAGTGTTCGCCTTTGCCTCCATCGAGCTGGTCGGTACGGCGGCGGGCGAATGTAAAGATCCCGAGAGCATGGTACCGAAGGCGATCAACAGCGTGATCTGGCGTATCGGTCTGTTCTACGTGGGCTCCGTGGTGCTGCTGGTTCTGCTCCTGCCGTGGAACGCCTATCAGGCGGGCCAGAGTCCGTTCGTAACCTTCTTCTCGAAGCTTGGCGTGCCCTACGTGGGCAGCATCATGAACATCGTGGTGTTGACTGCGGCGCTCTCCAGCCTCAACTCCGGCCTGTATTCAACCGGCCGTATACTGCGCTCCATGTCGATGGGCGGTTCTGCGCCGAAGTTTATGTCGAAGATGAGCAAACAGCAGGTGCCTTATGCAGGCATTCTGGCAACGCTGGTGGTCTACGTCTTTGGCGTGTTCCTGAACTATCTGGTGCCGTCACAGGTGTTTGAGATCGTACTGAACGTGGCGGCGCTGGGGATTATCGCCTCCTGGGCCTTTATCGTGGTGTGCCAGATGCGTCTGCGCAAAGCGATTAAAGAAGGCACCGCGGCCGACGTGAGCTTCAAGATGCCGGGCGCACCGGTCACCTCCTGGCTGACCCTGCTGTTCCTGTTCAGCGTGCTGGTGCTGATGGCGTTCGACTACCCGAACGGGACTTACACCATCGCTACCATCCCGCTGCTGGCGGTACTGCTGGTGGTTGGCTGGTTTGGCGTGCGTAAGCGCGTGCATGAGATCCACAGCACCGCGCCGGTTCATCCGGACGATGCAAAGCGGGATGGTCCGCTGGTTGAGGAAACCTCAAGATAAAAACAAAAACGGTCACCTCGGTGACCGTTTTTTTGCCCGGCGGCGCTGCGCTTGCACAGGCCTACAAAACCCGTAGGCCGGGCAAGGCGCAGCCGCCGCCCGGCACAAACCTTACAGCGCGATACGGATCACATCATCCGGCTGGGTCGCTTCCTGCTGACGGGAAGACTTCTGCTTCACCGTCACGAACAGGGTTTTACCGTCGGCGGAGAGCGCCAGGCTGTTCGGGAAGGTCGGGGTGTCGAGGGTTTTCGTCACTTTATAGGTTTTCGCGTCAATCACGCTCACCTTGCCCGCTTCACGGTGAGTCACGTAGGCTTCATTACGTGCCGGGTTGAACAGCACCGCCAGAGATTCCGGTGCCGCCACTTTGCTCAGCACGCTGCCGTCTTTCAGGGAGATCACCAGCACTTCCGGCTGTTTTGAGTCGGTAATGAACGCGCGCTGGCCCTTCACGTCGAGGCTCAGGTTCAGGTAGAAGTGCTCTTTCCCGTCGTCCTGCAGCTTTTTACGCTCGATGATTTTGTGGTTCGCGGTGTCGATAGTCAGCAGCTCACCGTCGCCGTTGGTGGTGTACAGGCGTTTCGCCTGCGCATCCAGCGCCAGGCCGGTGCTGAACTTGCCGGTGCCGGTAATGGTCTCTTTCAGCTTCAGGGTTTCGCCGTCCACAACCCAAATCACGCTCTCTTTACCGATACCGGTGATGTAGACGGTGTTGGTGGTGTCATCCGCCACCAGCTCGCGCGGCTGCAGTGGTTTGACGGTTTCGCTACGCTGGCGGTCATCCAGCACCAGACGGCCCTTCACGTCGCCGGTCTTCGCGTCAATCGCGGTCACCGCGCTGTTGGTGGTGTTACCAAACCACAGGGTCTGGGTGGCGTTGTTGATGGTCGCGCCAAAAGGCTTCAGATCGCTATGAATCGCCTGCGTCACTTCCAGCGTCACAGGGTCGAGACGATAAACCACCCCGCCCTTATCAGTTTTCCGGCTCTGGGTGGTGGCCACCCACAGGGCGTTCTCCTGCTGGCTGACGGCCATCTCATACGCGCCTTTACCAACCGCTTTACGCAGCATCTCTTCCGCGGCATGAACATTAAAGGTCCCGGCGACCAGCAGAGAACCTAACAGCAGTGAGCCCCGCAGGCGCGGCGAGCACAGGTGACGTAAATTCATAACAACTC
Organism: Leclercia sp. AS011; assembly: GCF_037152535.1. Lineage (NCBI taxonomy): Bacteria > Pseudomonadati > Pseudomonadota > Gammaproteobacteria > Enterobacterales > Enterobacteriaceae > Leclercia > Leclercia sp. AS011. The sequence goes on along the minus strand of NZ_JBBCMA010000001.1, from coordinate 1,139,468 downwards.
CCTTTTAACGTAAATGGTATCGCTGACATCGCTTCCGGCTGGCAAAGTCATGGCTTCGCCTGATTCTTGATGAGAATAGTAATCATTATTTATCGCAATGTGGAGTAATTCTTGATCGCCAGACGACGATCCGCCGAATTAACCTACACTTTGGTTAACGCTATGTGCTGTTATGGTTTTCAAAACATTTACAAAAGATTTACCATACAGGCACATGTTCCATTTGGTTCGTCATTCCCTTAACCGGCTTTTATCCATGAAAATCATTTCTGCCCGTCAGGCTTCGCTTCCCCTGCTGTTGGTTCCTGTTATTTTTACGCCCGTCGCCGCCCTGGCGGCCGAAGAGCAAACCATGATCGTCAGTGCGTCGCCGCAAACGCTCTCTGAGCTGGATACCCCGGCGGCGGTCAGCGTGGTCAACGGCGACGATATGCGCCAGGCCACGCCGCGCATTAACCTCTCCGAATCCCTTGGCAGCGTGCCGGGGCTGCAGATCCAGAACCGGCAGAACTATGCCCAGGATCTCCAGCTCTCAACCCGCGGTTTTGGCGCGCGCTCCACCTTTGGGGTGCGCGGCATTCGCCTGTATGTCGACGGAATTCCAGCCACCATGCCGGACGGTCAGGGGCAGACCTCGAATATCGATATCAACAGCCTTGAGAGCGTTGAAGTGCTGCGCGGGCCCTTCTCGGCCCTGTACGGCAACGCCTCGGGCGGCGTGGTTAACATGACTACCGAAACCGGCCGTCAGCCCACCACCGTCGAGGCCAGCAGCTACTACGGTAGCTACGGCAGCTGGCGCTACGGCATGAAGGCCACCGGCGCGATGGGCGACGGCACCCAGCCTGGCGATGTGGATTACACCGTCTCCACCACCCGCTTCACCACCCACGGCTATCGCGATCACAGCGGCGCGCGGAAAAACCTCGCCAACGCCAAACTGGGCGTGCGCATCGACGATGTCAGCAAGCTGACGCTGATTTTCAACAGCGTGGACATGAAAGCCAACGATCCCGGCGGACTGGACTATCAGGAGTGGCGGGATAACCCGCGTCAGTCTCCGCGTGGGGATCAGTACAATACCCGGAAAACCATCAAGCAGACCCAGGCGGGCCTGCGCTATGAGCGTCAGCTGAGCGCGCAGGACGACCTCAGCGTGATGGCCTACGCCGGTGAACGTGAGATGACCCAGTACCAGTCGATCCCGTATCAGCCCCAGCTTCGTCCGACCCACGCGGGCGGCGTGATCGACATGCAGCGCCACTACCAGGGGATCGACACCCGCTGGACCCATCGCGGGGAGCTGCTGGTGCCGATGACCTTCACCACCGGTCTGAATTACGAAAACCTGAGCGAAGATCGTCGCGGATATGAAAACTACGTGATGAACAACGGCGTGCCGGATTATGGCGTCAAAGGGGCGAAACGCCGCGATGAGCGCAACCTGATGTGGAACGTCGATCCCTACCTGCAAACCAACTGGCAGCTGACGGATAAACTCTCGCTGGACGCGGGCGTGCGCTACAGCTCCGTGTGGTTCGATTCGAACGACCACTATGTGCATGGGGCAAACGGCGATGACAGCGGCGAGGCCAGCTACCACAAATGGCTCCCGGCTGGCGCGCTGAAGTACCGCATCACCGACGCCTGGAACGTCTATGCCGCGGCGGGCCGTGGTTTTGAGACCCCGACCATCAACGAACTCTCCTACCGGACCGATAACCAGAGCGGCCTGAACTTCGGCCTCAAGCCGTCGACCAACAATACCTATGAAGTGGGGAGCAAAACGCGAGTCGGTAACGGCCTGTTCACCGCGGCGCTGTTCCGCACCGATACCGATGATGAGATTGTCGTCGATGCCAGCTCAGGCGGTCGCACCAGCTATAAAAATGCCGGGAAAACCCGACGTCAGGGCGTGGAGCTCTCACTTGATCAGCAGTTTGCCGAGAACTGGAAGCTGAAGATGGCGTGGACGTATCTGGATGCGACCTACCGCACTAACGTTTGCGGCGCTGCGGACTGTAACGGCAACCGGATGCCGGGCATTGCGCGCAACATGGGCTATGCCTCCTTTGGCTGGCAGCCTGAAGAGGGCTGGTATGCGGGTTCAGATGTGCGTTACATGAGCGACATCGAGGCCGATGACGAAAACACGGCCAAAGCGCCCTCTTATACCCTGGTGGGTCTGAACACCGGTTATAAGCTGAACCTCGGCAACTGGGGCATGGACGTCTTTGGTCGCGTGGATAACCTGTTCGACAAAGAGTATGTCGGCTCGGTTATCGTCAACGAATCCAACGGGCGTTACTACGAACCGGCACCAGGGCGTAATTACGGGGTCGGCCTTTCCGTCTCGTATCGCTTCGAGTGATAAAAAAACCCGGCAGCTCAGGCTGCCGGGTTTTTAATGTCCTCTGCGTAATTATGTTGCACAGGTAATTATTTACCCGGCAGCACAATTGTTGCCGGAAATAATAAGAGGAGATATTCAGGGATATTACCGCTTCGCTTGTTTACGTAAATTAAGGTAAAAACTGCTTAATCAATATCCCATTCGCCTCGTCAATGACTTTATCAATCGCCGCGCGGCTGGCCTCTTTATCGCCCTGCTCCAGCGCCGTCAGTAACTCCTCATAGCGATAAGAGCGGGACGGCAGCACAATGTCCGGATCGTACAGACAGTTAAAACAGGGCCCGATACGCACCCACAGCTGCTCAATCAGCGCCATCAGGGTGGGCATATCCGCATAGTGATACAGCGTAAAGCGAAACGCCCGGTTAGCATGAAGCGCGCGCTCGACTTCGCCGTTGCTCATCGCATCATGAAAATTGTCAGAGAGGGTACGCAGCGTGGCGATCCGCTCGTCAGACATCTGCTCGCAGGCGGCGGCAACGGCCATGCACTCAAGCTCCTTACGGATGGCATTGACTTCGTTGTAACGCTCAAGCGAGACTTCCGGCACCAGAAACGCTTGCGCCGGGGTAGCGTGCAGCGCGCCAGCGGAGACCAACCGCAGCAGCGCTTCACGAACAGGAGTGATACTGGTACCTAACTTATCCGCAATCTCTTTAGTGACGAGCCGTGCGCCTGGCTTCAGGGCCCCTGCTATCAGGGCACCTTTCAGACTCACCTCAACCTGCATCGTCAGGCTCATTCGTTGAGCCTTTTCTAAATTGTCCAAATCCAGCATGTTCAATTCCTGTAACCAACACTTAACTTATATTCCACAGTGATAAAAGAACCGCTGCGGATTGGATATATCCTGTATCTTCATGCCTGATTCACTTTTTAAAAAAGCACCTCATCGCACCAAAATAAATTGGTTAATTCGTGTACCTCATTGTGTATAGGACGACTGGATGAATCTATGTAGGTATAATTAAAGACGTTATTTCGGGTTTTGCCCAGCTAATTATGGCGGAATAATCCGCCATAGCCGGTACTATAAGTTATTGTTCGCGACACGTATCACGACTTTACCGAAGTTTTTTCCCTCCAGCAGGCCGATCAGCGCCTCAGGGGCGTTTTCCAGCCCGTCCGTGACCTGCTCACGGTAGTGGATTTTGCCCTCCCGGACCCACACGCCCATCTCCTGCTGAAACTCTTCGATGCGATAACCATAGTCCTGGTTGATGATAAAGCCCTGCATGCGGATGCGCTTTTTCAGGATGGTGCCCATCAGCAGCCCAAGGCGATCCGGCCCTGGCGGCAGGTCGGTGGCGTTGTATCCGCTGACCAGGCCGCACACCGGGACGCGTGCCGCGGTGTTCAGCAGCGGCAGGACCGCATCAAATACCTTCCCGCCGACGTTTTCGTAATAAATATCAATGCCCTGCGGACACGCCTGTTTAAGCTGTTCGGCAAAATCTGCGGCGTGGTGATCCACACAGCGATCGAAGCCCAGCACCTCGACGGCGTGGCGGCACTTCTCCGCACCGCCGGCAACGCCCACCACCCTGCAGCCTTTCAGCTTGCCAATCTGCCCGACGGTGGCTCCCACCGGACCGGTAGCCGCTGCCACCACCAGGGTCTCACCCGCTTTCGGCTGGCCAATGTCGAGCAGGCCCATATAGGCGGTGAAGCCGGGCATCCCCAGCACGCCTAGCGACCAGGAGGGGTGTTCAGGGTTAGCGCCCAGTTTGACCAGCCCGGTGCCATCCGAAACCTCATAGTCCTGCCAGCCGCTGTAGCCCAGCACCCATTCACCGGGTTGATAATCAGGATGGTTCGACTTCTCCACGCGGCTGACGGTGCCGCCCACCATCACCGCACCGAGTTCTACCGGCGGCGAGTAGGACGGCGCATCGCTCATGCGACCGCGCATATAGGGATCGAGCGACAGCCAGACGGTGCGCAGCAGAAGCTGACCGTCGGCAGGCTCGGGAACAGAGGTGTTTTCTAAGCGAAAGTTTTCAGCGGTAGGTGCGCCATGAGGACGAGAAGCCAGAACCCATTGACGATTCTGCGTTGAAGATTGACTCATACCTTACTCCTGTTTAGACAAACGTCCTTAGAGACTAGCCGCATCTTCCCCTGTCTGCTTTGACATTACGAGCCTGACTGGTTCAGCCTGACGACCAGATAGACGCAGGGCTCGCGGCTCTCGTTGATAAACCGGCAGTCGTTAGGCGGGCCGAGTTCCAGACAATCGCCAGCGTGCATTTCGTGGCGGGTCTCCCCTTCCAGAAACACCAGCTCGCCGGACTGCAGCCAGATCAGCTGGCGGGCGAGAGCATAAGAAGAGGCAGGCATCGGTACGTCGCTGCCGCCGGGCAATTCAACCTGCACCATGTCGATGGGCAGATCGGAACGCGGCGACACGTGACGACGCAGATACTGGGTCTGCGGATCGCGCCACACCGGCTGGTTGGCAAAGCGCAACAGCTTGCCCTCCTGCAGTTCAGCGCGCGCGATAAGGGTAGACATGCTGATGCCAAACGCGCCGGAGAGCCGGGCCAGCAACGTGGCCGTCGGGCTGCTCTCTGCGCGTTCAATTTTGTGAATCATCGCCCGTGAGACCCCGGCGCGTTCCGCCAGTTCACTCAAGGACCAGCCGCGGGACTCGCGCTCCAGCCGGATGCGGTGGCTGATCCGTTGATTTATATCGTCTGGCATAGTATTCATCCCGTAATACTATAGTGAAAGTAATGGATTACAACGTGCTTTTTTCATAACGAAAAGATATGGCTTATGCCGTAGCGTTATGCCAGTTGCTTTGTGTAATATTGTGACGAAACGTACCACTATAGTGAACAGCCACAGCCAGAGGATCCACCATGATTATTCGTCACGCCTGTAAAGAGGACTGCGCCGCCATCGGTGAAATATACAACCACGCGGTACTGCACACCGCCGCGATCTGGAACGACGCCACTGTCGATACCGATAACCGTATCGCCTGGTTCGAAGCACGTCAGCTGATGGGCTATCCGGTGCTGGTCAGCGAGGAAGATGGCGTGGTGACAGGCTACGCCTCGTTCGGTGACTGGCGTGCCTTTGACGGTTTTCGTCACACGGTAGAGCACTCGGTGTACGTTCATCCGGCGCATCAGGGTAAAGGCATTGGCCGGGCGCTGATGAAGGCCCTGATCGAAGAGGCAAAGCGCATCGGTAAACATGTGATGGTGGCGGGGATTGAAGCGCAGAACAGCGCCTCTATTCATCTGCATCAGACCCTGGGCTTTGTCACCACCGGCCAGATGCCGCAGGTAGGCACCAAGTTTGGCCGCTGGCTGGACCTGACCTTTATGCAATTGCAGCTCGACGAGCGCACCGACCCGGATGCCATCGGATGAATCAGTCGCTGACGCTGGTGTTTCTGGTGGCGGCAGGCATTGGCCTGGTGGTGCAGAACACCCTCATGGTACGTATCACCCAGACCTCAAGCACCATTCTGATCGCCATGCTGCTTAACTCGCTGGTGGGGATTGTGCTGTTTGTGTCGATCCTGCTGATTAAAAACGGCGTCGCCGGGTTCAGCGAGCTGGTGCATACGGTGAGATGGTGGACCTTGATCCCCGGATTGCTGGGCTCGTTTTTTGTCTTTGCCAGCATCAGCGGCTATCAGTACGTCGGTGCGGCAACGACTATCGCGGTGCTGGTCGCTAGCCAGCTGATTGGCGGTCTGGTGATGGACGTGGTGCGCAGCCAGGGGGTGCCGCTGAGGGCGCTGATCGGCCCGGTGTGCGGCGCGGTGCTGCTGGTGATTGGCGCCTGGCTGGTGGCAAGGCGTTCTTTTTGATAAATAATTGAATATTAGGAAAATTGATGTTTATCCAAAATCCCTCCCCCCTCCCACCAAAACTACAGGGAGAATATCTGCGAATCGTCAGCGCGATCGCCAGGATATAGTTCTGACATTTTCCCTGTTTTGTGACCCCACAACATTCGCACATCCAGATCGTGAGAATTGTAAAGGCGACCGAAAAGTGAGTGCTGTTCGTAGAACGTAAGCAGCTCGCGATCATCTTTAAAAATCCCCCGAGGGGGATTGTCCGATACTCAACTACTTACTATTGGCACGGGTAAGATTTCCCACCCCTAACCAAAAGCGGATAATAGCCATCTTTCGTAACCAGTGTGACCCTTGACGCACTAGTATACTTCTGAGCGTAAGTCATCTTCTTTGAACCATCATTTTGAACCCTCACTGACTGTAATTCAAAAAAATCGCTATTAACCTCGATAGTTTGCGGGCCGAGAGTCATGTCAAGAATATACTGCTCCCCATCCTTTGATGTGCACCCCATCTCCGCGTGACCCACCAAAGGAAAAATCAGCACAGCTGGAAGTAATAGCAGGGCCTTACTGTTCATAAGAGCAATACCCTCCTTTATGGTGGCTTCCCGTTCCTCCGTGGGGATGTTGGCCTTTGGGGCAGGCGAACGCCGAAGAGGTCATGAGCACAATTAGCATGCCGATAAGGTATTTAGTCACGATGCACCCCAATAGACTGATTCTGCAACCCATTAGCCACAACCGCGGCGGCCGCGACATTACCGGAAGCCTGAATCCTTGCAATGGCCGCATCAGTACCCATACCACCAGCAACCAAGTCATTCTGTGTGACCTTGCCAGCATTTAATCGTGTAGCCAACTCTTCACCGCACAACCCAAATGAGTCATGGCGCATAAACACCTTACCGCGCTGCGCACACTGGATAAGCTCAACGTTGCTGTAATTCTCTGGCGCAACCACGCAACCAGACAAAGAAACCATGACCGCAACCAATCCCACGCCAAAAATTATTTTTTGAAACTTCATTTTAATTTCCTTAGCCAATAAAAAAACCCGCGCATTTTGCGCGGGCTTGCTGAGTGCTCTCTGATCATTGCGTGCTTTGTAACAATATTAGCTCTTGCTTTAGCTGCGCTATTTCCATCTTCTGCGCCTGAAACTTCTCCCAGACCATCAGCATGATGGACTGACTCTCCGCTACCTTGCTGAGCTCAATCTGCAGCAGCCGGGCGCAGGACTTCATATTGGGTGGCGTGTTTAACTTCGGGAGCTGGTAAAGGTTCTGCAGATATTGGGTTACTTCGCTCTGGTTACTGGTACTGGCCGAGCTGGTCAGGCGGGGAAGTGCTTTTGAGCGTGCAGCAGCTGCAGCGAGAGCTGCGGCTTTTTTATCGGCAATATTCATCGGCCTGTTTTCCTGATCGTGAAGGTGATGGCCACCGGCAGTGTGCCCTGGCAAGTCAGTTCCAGACGGTAGGCGTGGGTCTACCCCTCCGTTCGCCAGGTTGTTCGGCGCACCAATGCCAGGTTAAAGGTCTGGCTGACGCTGATGTAATAGCGCGGGATGCAACGGCTGCGAGGTTCGCGAACGCGGTGTCTTTCAGTGCTGGGTTGTTGAATCGCTCGACGATGCGGGACATAATTCCACCCTCATTCTGGGCGAACTGTTTTCGGTGTGAGTACCTCTGGAGGATACAAACTTGAGAGAACGCATCTCCTCAAGAAACGCCTTTTGCTCCGCATCCAGCATGAGCTCACGCTGGTCATGCAACTATCGCTATTTGTCGATGCGCTTCACTCGCCAGAAGACCTGTTTTAGCCTTACTTTCTCTCTGTAAGATATCCTTATCTGGTAACTTTCCGGGCTGCCTAACGCTCTCATCATCTGGCATTCATCGTCGGGGCAATTCACCGCTCTATACGGCGCTAACTGGATGGAGTTTTCAATAAGGGCGTGTAATTGCCTGTAGGCAAATGACATTGAGTTGAGGTAAGCAATCGAGCAAAAAAAGCATGATTGTTTTTCCCCAAAACGCTTTTAATCGCAATGAAAAAGCAGGATTATTTTTTAGGCAGACAGGAAAGTGAGGCTCCCCGAAACATGGAGCCATGCTATTGAAGTTAAAGAACAAACATATGGTACTGGTGGCAAGGCGCTCATTCTGAAGTCAGAGGATCACCCCGCCTTTAGTCAGGCTCTCCTCGCGGGCTTCCTGCTCCTCTTTATAGTGTTTGCCATGATGGGCAATGGTCGTACGCAGGCGCTGCTGCTGGGTATAGCGATCTTCCCGACTTAATTCGGCGTCTTCGCTTAATTCGATCAGCAGTTCGTTCATATGGCTAATCACGCTTTCCGCCACCGCGGCATCAACGCGGGCGATAACTTCATCCAGATGTGACATTGTCACTCCTTTTCAGTTTGCCCGGCGGTGCTACGCTTGCCGGGCCCAGGGTGCATGTTCAGGCCGGGTAAGGCAAAGCCGCCACCCGGCACTCGATCAATTGAGCTTCGCCTTCGAGAAGTCGCTTCCCATCAGGCTCACGCTGTACCCGCTGACGTTGCTGCGGGTGGCGTAGAAGGTTTTGCCGTTCGCCAGCGCAATCCACGGGGCCTGCTGATAGAAGATCTCCTGCGCCTGGCTGTAAAGCTTCGCGCGGGCAGCCTGATCGCTGGTCAGCTTCGCTTTCTGGACCAGGTCATCATAGCCCTTGTCGCACCAGCGTGCAGCATTGGAGCCAGTCTTGATACTGTCGCAGCCCAGCAGCACGTCGGCGAAGTTATCCGGGTCGCCGTTATCGGACATCCAGCCAAACAGCGCGCTGTCGTGTTCGCCTTTGCGCATACCGGAGAGATACTCGCCCCACTCGTAGGACACAATCTTCGCCTTGATCCCCACCTTGGCCCAGTCGTTCTGGATCATCTCGGCAATGCGGCGCGAGTTCGGGTTATACGGGCGCTGCACCGGCATCGACCACAGCGTCACTTCCGCCCCCTGCTCCAGCCCGGCCTGCTTCAGCAGTGCTTTCGCTTTTTCCGGATCGTAGCCGTAGTCCTTCAGGTCTTTATTAAAGCCCATCATGTTCGGTGGGATCGGCGATTTTGCTACCGTGCCGGAGCCCATAAACACCGCATTGATGATGGCATTTTTATCGGTGGCATAGTTCAGCGCCTGACGCACCAGCACGTTATCAAACGGCTTTTTCTCGGTATTAAACGCCAGATAGCCGACGTTAAGCGCATCCACCGAGTGCAGGGTCAAATCTTTGTTCTTCTTGATCACGTCAAACTGTACCGGCGATGGCGCAGGAATGATCTGGCACTCGTTGGTTTGCAGCTTCGCCAGGCGGGTTTCGACGTTCGGGGTGATGGAGAAGATCAGGTGTTTGGTTGGCACCGCGCCATCCCAGTAGTTCGGGTTCGCCAGATAGCGGATCTGCGAGTCGGTTTTATACTGCTGGAGCACGTAAGGACCCGTACCGATCGGCCAGGTATCGACGTTCTCCGGGGTGCCTTTCTTCAGCATCGCGTCGGCATATTCCGCAGAGAGGATCGAGGCGAAGTCCATCCCCCAGTCGGCGAGGAACGCGGCGTTCGGTTCGCTCAGCACAAACTGGACGTGGGTATCATCCACCTTCTTCACCTCCTGGATCAGTTTATCCAGGCCGACGTCATTAAAGTATTCATAGTTACCCTGGGAGACGTTGTGATACGGATGCTTAGGGTCTTTCTGACGCATCACCGAGAAAATAACGTCATCGGCATTAAAGTCGCGGGTCGGTTTAAAGAATTTATTGCTGTTGAACTTCACCCCTTTGCGCAGGGTAAAGGTATAAGTTTTGCCATCCGGAGAGATGGTCCAGGATTCCGCCAGCGACGGTACCGGGGTGTTCTTCACCGGGTCGAAGTTGATCAGGCGGTTATACAGCACCTGAGAACTGGCGACAAAGGTCGGGCCGGAGCTGGCGATCTGCGGGTTAAACGACTCAGGCGAGGCCTCTGAGCAGTAAATAATGGTATCGTTATTAGCCGCCCATGCGGCCCCTGCCGGCAACAGCGCGCTTAATGCCAGCGCGAGAAGAGTTTTCCCTGTAGACATGGTTATTACCTGTTTGGATTTATTATAAAGAACAGTAATAACAGCACACCCCTCTTCCCCTGGCAAATAACGAAACACTATCAGGTTATTCTAAAGCAGTTATTTCCGCTGATTTTTCCACCCGTTCCGGGACAGTGATTTGCCTTAAGGGACATTCTGCGTCAAGCACTTTCCGCGTCCTCAATGCTGTAAGAAATCGCCCCTTTTGCCGTCTCTTCTGCCGTTTGCTTGCCGACAGATTTCGTAAAGTAGACGCGTGAAAAAGTCTATGGGACCAAATCGTGGCAAAAACCCTTTTACGCAGCGGCAATCTGGATGATTTTCAGGCCGTTGGCGGCGGCGGACAGGCCGTATTTGAATCAGCATTGCAAATCCGCGAGGCCCTGCGCCTGCGTAAACAGCAGTCTATCGTCGATTGTCTGGCGATCCCGCAGGTCAACGATGAAGGCGACCGGGTAGACTGGTACTCGCCTGTTGAAGGCGTGGTGACCAGCTGGAAAGCCGCCGACGACGATGCGCGCTTCCGGGCGCTGCGCCTGCTGGAAAGCACCCTGTCCAGCGTGGGATCCCTGAGCAAGAAATCGCTCCAGTCGCCAAAAACCGCCCAGCAGCTGTTTGGTTCCCTGCTGTCTAAAGCGTTTCAGTTCCCCGGCGAAAACTTCCTGTTCCTGGTTGACGGCAAGCCGGTGATCACCTTCTGGGGTTTTGTGAACCTCAATGAAAATGCCCGTGAGGATATTCTCGACTGCCTGCGCGCCTCCCTGCTGCCGGTCCCGATGCCCGCCCCGGTTGTTGAGCCTGAATCCGAGCCCGAGCCAGAACCGGCCATCGTGTTTGAAAAAGCCGATGAACCGCTGGTTGCCGCCCCGGCGACGGTGCATATCACCGCCGACGATCTGTACGAGGCGCACCCCGCCCCGGTAATGACCGCCAGCGAGCCCGAGCCAGAGCCCGCCCCGGTAATGGTCGCCGTGAAAAAACGTCGCGTGCCGCTGTGGGCGATGCCGGTCGCTGCCGTGGTGGTTGCCGCCGTGGCCGCCCCGCTGTTGTGGCCGAAGCAGCCTGCCACCGTTGAACCGGCAAAAGTCGCCGCCGCCGCGCCGGTGGCGATTGCGCCAAAACCGGTTGCCGCCGTGGAACCTCTGCCGCTGAATTTACCGCTGCACCAGGCGGAAGTGGCCGCCGTGAAAGCACCGGCCCCGGTCGCCGCTGAACCGGTGGTGATAACCGCGATCCCGAAAGAGGCAATGGTGATGGAGGCCGGTCAGGTGAAGTCCGGTTCCACCCGTTTTCTTAACGGCAGCTGGCGGGTGATGCTGGAGGTGACCGATCCAATCACCGGCAAGCCACCGTCACTGCGTTATCAGATCCAGAACAATAAAGGTACGGCCCGTGTCGTTCACGGCGACAACGTGGTCTGCCGCGCGGAGGTCTTCTCCGGGCTGCACAGCAACGGCGAGCTGCTGATTAAAACCCGCGGCAACGCCCGCTGCGCCGACGGCTCCCGCTACCCGATGCCGGAAATTACCTGCAAAGCGGGCACCAACGACGTGGCAGAATGCAGCGCGCGCTACGACGCGAAAACCGTGGTTCCAATGACATTCAGGAAGGCAGGTGCGTGATCCTATGCTGGTAAACCTTTGCGACTACAAACAGAGCGTCACCCTGATTGCCAACAGTGGCGTTCAGTTTCTCGATTTTGGCCTGACGCCGCAGGACTCCGCCCAGAGCGGACGCTTCGTGCGTAAAACCGCCAATGGCCCGCTGCTGCGCCTGGATTTTGATCTGGTGAATGGCCGCTATACCCTGCCAGCTGCGGGCGGTGGTCAGCCGGAAGTGGTCAAACCCGAAAGCACCATTTTGCTCCAGCAGTCGCTGGCGGTGCTGGACGGCGTCTGGCTGCCGGTGCCGTTTTTACGCTTTAACCCGCCGCGTACCTTTGTTGAAGGCCCGGATAACTGGGCCCGGGTGCAGGTGCGCAAGCTGGAGACCCCGGACAACGCCGGGAACAGCCACCGGGTGACCCTGGCGCTGGACAGCCAGATTGCCGCCCACGCCACCAGCCCCCTGTCGCCGGTGGAGAACGACATTCTCAACGGCACCCGCTTCGCGCTGGCCTGGCGCGATGACGAGGTGGCGAACTTCCTCGACCAGACCTGGATCGACGGCTGGCTGCGTGAGGCCTTCACCCAGTACGCCGCGGGCGTGGAGAACCGCGCCGAGCGCGATCTCCAGCTGGCGATGCGTAACTTTGAGTACCAGGCGCACTGGCTGAACATTATGGCGATGCTGGGCGAACAGCTGACGGTGCCGGAAGTGAAATTCGTCACCCACACCCTCAGCACCCCGGCGATCCCGGTGGATCTGATCCTCGACGTGGGCAACACCCACACCTGCGGGGTGATCATCGAAGACCACGGCGATGCCAACGACGGCCTGCGCCAGACCGCTGAATTGCAGGTGCGCTCCCTGAGCGAACCGCAGTTCCTCAACGAGCCGCTGTTTACCAGCCGTCTGGAGTTTTCCGAAGCCCGTTTCGGCAAGCAGCACTTCTCGGTGGAGAGCGGTCGTGAAGACGCCTTTGTCTGGCCGTCCATCGTGCGCGTCGGCGACGAAGCGCGGAAGCTGGCCACCCAGCGTCTGGGCACCGAAGGCAACAGCGGTATCTCCAGCCCGCGCCGCTACCTGTGGGATGAAACCCCGGTGGTGCAGGACTGGCGCTTCAGCCAGATGAACAGCAAAACCCAGCGCGAGCCGCTGGCGACCGCTTTCCCGCTGATGAACCTGATGAACGATGACGGCCAGCCGCTGTTCACCCTGCCACAGGATGAGCGTCTGCCGGTCTTTTCGCCGCAGTACAGCCGCAGCACCCTGATGACCCATATGCTCTGCGAGCTGCTGGCGCAAGCGCTGGGGCAAATCAACAGCGTAGCCACCCGTCTGCGTCTCGGCTTCCCGGCCTCACCGCGCCAGCTGCGCACCCTGATCCTCACCCTGCCCTCGGCGATGCCCAAGCAGGAGCGGGAGATCTTCCGCCGCCGCATGTTCGAAGCCATCGCCATCGTCTGGAAAGCGATGGGCTGGCACCCGCAGGATGACGACTTCTCCAGCCGCAAGCAGCAGGAGAAGAGCGTGGTGCCGGTGCCGGAGATCCAGATGGAGTGGGACGAAGCCAGCTGCGGCCAGCTGGTGTGGCTCTATAACGAAGCCATCTCCCATTACAACGGCCAGACCGAAGCCTTCTTCGCCGCCGTGGCCCGCCCGGATCGTGACCCGGAGCCAGGCTGTGCCCCAGGCCGCGCCCTGCGCGTGGCCTCGCTGGATATTGGCGGCGGCACAACCGATATGGCGATCACCCATTACCAGCTCGACGATGGCTCCGGCAGCAACGTCAAAATCACCCCGCAGCTGCTGTTCCGCGAAGGCTTTAAGGTAGCGGGCGACGACACCCTGCTGGATGTGATCCAGCGTTACGTCCTGCCTGCCCTGCAAACGCAGCTACAGAAATCCGGCATTGCCGACGCCTCGCTGCTGATGGCCTCGCTGTTTGGCGACTCCGGGCGCATCGACACCCAGGCGGTGCTGCGCCAGCAGACGGCACTACAGCTGTTTATGCCGATTGGTCATGCGATCCTCGCCGCCTGGGAAACCAGCGATATCGACGATCCGCTCGACGGGCTGCACGCCACCTTTGGCGATCTGCTGACCCGCAGGCCGACCCGCAACGTGATGAACTATCTCCAGCAGGCCATCGAACACGCCCTGCCTGCGGGGTCGGAGCCGTTCGACCTGTTTGCCGTGCCGCTGCACGTTAACTTCCGCGAGATGCAGGATGCGATGCTGGCCGGGCACTTCACCCTCGCCGCGCCGCTGCACGCGGTGGCGGAAGCCATTTCCCACTATGCCTGCGATATTCTGCTGATCACTGGCCGTCCGGGCTGTCTGCCGGGCGTCCAGGCGCTGATCCGCCACCTGCAGCCGGTGCCGGTCAGCCGGATGGTGTGGCTGGATAAGTACCGGGTGCATGAGTGGTATCCGTTTAGCCAGCAGGGGCGCATCGGCAACCCGAAATCCACCGCGGCGGTCGGGGCGATGCTCTGTAGCCTGGCGCTGGATCTGCGCCTGCCGCGCTTTAACTTTAAGGCGGCGGATATCGGAGCCTACTCCACCGTGCGCTACCTGGGCGTGCTGGATAACACCGTTAACACCCTGCGCGACGAGAACGTGTGGTATCAGGATATCGACCTCGACAAGCCGGGCGCGAAGCTCGACACTCGTCTGCACTTCCCGCTGCGCGGCAACGTGACTCTCGGCTTCCGGCAGCTGGCGAACGCCCGCTGGCCTGCCACCCCGCTCTATACGCTGAGCATTAACTCGGCGGAGCTGGCGAAATCCATCGCCGGAGACGGGGTGCTGAACGTGCGCCTGAAGCTGTGCGGCGGCAATAAACAGGATGGCCCGGAGGCCTTTGAGCTGAGCGATGCCTGGCTGCAGGACGGCACGCCGGTGCCGCCCGATGCCTTGACCTTTAAACTGAATACCCTGGCCGACCGCCGACACAGCGGCAGCCACTACTGGATCGACAGCGGGAGCGTATACCTGAAATGACAGCCACGACGACCACAACTCAGGCGTTAATCGGGTGGATCAACACAACGCGCCAGCACGCCCCGATCCTCGACAACGACGCCGACGCCCTGCTGGCGAGACTGGCAGTGGCCGACGCGCGGGAGCACGCCATTGCGCGAGCGCTGAGCGCGGGGAGCACCATCGGGTTGTATGGTCACGCCCAGGCGGCGAAGGCCCACCTGCTCGCCACCCTGTGCGGCAGCGACAACCAGCGGATGAACGTGATTGTCGGCCAGCGGACCTTTGACTATTTTTCGCATATCAACCCGGGCCACGCCCTGACCAACATGGCGCTGCGCTTTACCCCGAACGCGGCAGAGGTCGCTGACGACGCCTTTCCGCTGCGTCTGAGCCTGCTCACCGAGGCCGAGCTGGTGCAGGTCTTCCTGGTTCGCGCCACGCTGCCGGCGGTGGACAAAACCGTGATTGAAGCCCGCCTGGAGAAGTGGCGCGCCCTGCGTCAGCCCCAGAGCGTCCCGGGGATCACCCCCGCCGACGTGGGCACCATCGCCGACTACTGGCGCGATACGGTACCTGCTGCACAGCAGCAGATGGACGACGCCCTGTGGCATCAGTTTGCCCTGCTGCTGCCGTCGCTGGATCTGAGCACCCGCGCCAGCGTCTGGTCGCTGCTGTGGGGCGAACAGCAGGAGCTGACCCAGCAGTGGCTGAAGCTGGCGCATATTCTGCACCAGACCAGTCACGCGCCAGAACTGGCCGCGCCGCTGAGCCTGCTGGTGGATAATTTTGGCCTGCCGACCGAAGGGTTCCTCACCCGGGGGGATATCGCCCTGCCGGACGTGCAGCAGGCGGTGCTGCATCCGCTGCACAACGGCGAGCTTATGAACGCCATCAGCATTCCGCTGGACGTGCTGGCCCTGCTGACCCGGGAGCTGATCCTGCCGGTCGAAAACAGCGCCCTGGCCGGGGTGGATATCATTGATATTCCGGCCCCGTCGGCCCAGCCGGATCTGCCTCTGGCCCAGGCCAAACAGCAGTGGCTGCTGGAACACTATCGCCAGCATCTCCAGCCTGACGTGCTGGTGATCTGCAACGCCACTGCCCACCATGGTCAGACGGCAAAGACCGCAAAAACGCTGCTTAACTGGGTGAAAGAAACCCAGCCGGGCAACGACGCTGCTCTGCCGGGGCTGGTGTGGGCCATTACCCCACAGGATGCGCGCTTTACCCGCCGGATCAATCTCGACGAAGCGGTGCAGCAGCTGCTCGGCAAACCCGGTCAGCACTGGGGCACCCTGCAGGCGCTGGACAGCAGCAGTATGCAGCGGGTGATCGAGTGGCTGTCGCAGGCGACCCTGCCATCCCAGCGCCAGACGCGTCTGCTGGCCTTACGCCAGCGTCATCAGCGCGACCTGCATCAGCTGATGCAGGGGTATCTGACGCCATTAACGCAGGATCCTGCCGCCCAGCGCAGTGCCGCGGAAGCGATGGTGCGCGCCCTGCAGGGGAGCGCCGCCCGTCACGGGGAGCTGCTGGAAGGGTTACTCCCGCCGCTGCGCGCCTTTGAAACGCTGCTCGCCGTGCAACAGCCGCGCGAAGAGCAGGTCAACGGCCTGTTTACCGACGCCATCGATCTGTTTGCCGACAGCGCCCAGGATACGGACGAGATCTGGCAGCCGACGGACAAAGCCCGTCTCGCCCATCAGGTGTGGGTGAATCACCTGCGCCAGTGGAGCCGCGATGAAGCTGTCGCCAGCCGTCTGGGTCTGGACAATGCGGTGCTGCAGCAGATTAGCGATGTGCTGGTGATCGCCAGCTACCGTCTGAACCTGCTTGCTCAGCTGAAAAAGATTGTCGATACCGATAAGAGCAGCGCCGCGCAGCTACATGCCGCGCTGGGTAACTTTGTGGGTTGGGTGGGTTACGCACAGACGCCCGCCGCTGAGCGCCCGGCCAGCCGGATCCGCAAGGGTCAGCCGGTATTTGTCACGCCAACGGTCACCAGCAGCGCCCC
This sequence comes from Leclercia sp. AS011, assembly GCF_037152535.1. NCBI lineage: Bacteria > Pseudomonadati > Pseudomonadota > Gammaproteobacteria > Enterobacterales > Enterobacteriaceae > Leclercia > Leclercia sp. AS011. Next base: position 1,122,528 of record NZ_JBBCMA010000001.1, on the reverse strand, counting down.
GCGCCTGACCCGTCTGGGCGAACAGCCGGTGCATGCGGCCACGGCCTATGTGTATGACTGGCTGGTGGCGTTGTACACCCAGGCGATCGATAACATCGGGTATCAGCATCCGCATGATATGACCATGGACGATCGTCAGGCGTTGCAGGGTTTGCTCGCCTGAAAAGAGGCCTGATGGCGCTACGCTTATCAGGCCTAGGGTCAGAGCAGTTTGTAGGCCGGATAAGGTGCTATCTCACCGGCCCTGCTGGATACATTCAGCCAACGCCAGCGCCAGCGCAGACGGGTTCTCCCACGACATGGAATGGCCGGCAGCGGGAATGATTTTTACCTGAATCCCCTGCTGGCGCATCTCATCCAGATCGGGATCGGGCAGCGAAAGCTCGCCAAAAATCAGCCATACCGGGCAAGGCAACTGGACAAAACGCTCGCCCCAGTCGGGCTCTACCCCTTTAACCAGGCTCGCGGCACCGCGCCATACCGCCCAGGGAGCGGTGTTTTGCAGGCATCCTTTCCAGGGTGAGGTTTCAGCCTCCAGCATGGCCTGATAGCCGCTACGAATAAAATCGTCTTCCGTCTGGGCGGCAATGCCCCGGCTAAACGCGCCCCCTCCGGCATGGAAATTAGGTTCTGACACCATCAGCCCCCGCAGACGGCTCCCGGCCAGCTCTGCCGTTTCTATCGCGATGCTGCCGCCCATGCTGTGCCCGTACAGCCAGAATGAGGTTATCGCTAGATGATTGAGCAGCTCGATGACCACCTGCGCCTGCGCCGAGGTCTGATAGCTAAAGGTTTCGGGTTTATCGCTGTAACCGCTGCCTGGAAGATCGATAAGGATCGCCCGGCGGGAACCGAACTTAGGGTCGCAGACAATGCGGGGGTATTCGTAAGAAGAGGCGCAGCCAAGACCGTGAATAAAGACCAGCGGTTCGCCCTGCCCGGGAAGCTCCTGCCAACGCACCGTGCAACGGGCCTGGTGGGAATAAAAGCTGTTCATAAGCACTCCTTTCAGATGACTGTGTATTTATACAGCCCATCAAAGAGGAATGCCATTGCCAGATTTTGTAGGCCGGATAAGGTGCCTGCACCGCATCCGGCAAAAAGCCGCGCAGGGGCGGCTTTCAGAAGAGAGAAATCAGCAGCGCGACCGGGAAACTCATCGGCCAGGTGGAGCCCACCAGAAAGGCGCTGAGAAAGCGGATGCGTTTGCGATCTTTGGAGAGAAACCAGGTGATAAGCGCACTGATAGCTGCCATGACGGCGTAAAACATTAACATCTTCTGGTACAACGTCATCCCATTCACCCAATCTGCTGTTCAATAACCGCGCGCAATATGCGGCAAATGTTGAGCGAGATCAAGTTTTTTGTTACATATTAACCACATATATCTTAAGGTTAATAACAACTGAGTAGTTTTATAACAAAAAGGGCCGCGTCTGCGGCCCTGGTTTCCGGGACTACTTCTTCACCGGCTGAGGCTTTTTATTCCCCGAGTCGGGCACTTTGCGGGATTTGTCTTTATCGACTGCTGGCATAAGACGCTCCTTTGTGACCTTCGGAATAAGTAAGTATAGCCTACCTCAGGAGTACCACTTTAAAGTCGTATTTTAAATGCATTTTTTGACAAGCCAGGGTTAATCATACGTGCTGTAATATCCTCACTTTTTACTAGGAGGACGTTATGCTGCGTATTCCGCAAAGTTGTATCCACACCCGCTCCACCCCTTTCTGGACCAAAGACACCGCCCCGCCGGGGATTTTCAAACGTCATCTGGATACCGGCACCCGGCCCGGCGTCTATCCGCGCCTCAGCGTGATGCAGGGTGCGGTGCGCTATCTTGGCTATGCTGACGAAACCTCGCCCGAGCCCGATAGCGAACTGATCATTGAAGCCGGCCATTTTGGCGTATTCCCGCCCGAGCGCTGGCACCACATCGAAGTGATGACCGACGATACGTATTTCAATATCGACTTTTTTGTTGAACGCGACGTGTTACTGAAGTCGTAAATTCTGAAGGAGTAACATCATGGGCAAAGCAACCTATACCGTCACAGTGACCAACAACAGCAACGGCGTGTCGGTGGATTACGAGACGGAGACCCCGATGGAGCTGATGATCCCGGACGTCGCCGCTCAGGTGGTGAAAGACCTGGTGAATACCGTGCGCGCTTATGACACCGAGAATGAGCATGAGGTGTGCGGCTGGTAGCCGCCACCCGTTACATTTTGAGCAGTTCTAATACCGTCTGCGGTACCTGATTGGCCATCTTCAGGGCCGCATTCTGGCTCTGCTCCAGGATCTGCGCCCGGGCAAGCTGGCTGGCCTCGGCGGCGTAGTCGGCATCCTGAATGCGGCTGCGGGCGGTTTGCAGGGAGATGCTCTGTTGCGACAGCACCGCTTTGCTCGATTCGAAGCGGTTGATTGTGGCCCCGTACTGCGCGCGATAGCCGCTCACTTTCTCCAGTGCGGAATCCAGTAACCCCATGCACTTTCGCGCCCCCGCCTCGGTGATCATGTCGGTATTGTCCAGCTGCAACGTCTTCAGATCCGTCGGCGTCGGCTCAATGGTCACGGACTGCATCTCTTCACCGAAATTGGCGCTGGTCACCACCTCGACGGGACGGCTCTGCTTCGGCGGAACCGCCGGGGTAATGGTCGGGGTCGGCAAGGTTCCCCAGGTGATGTTGCTGGTAAAGGAACCGCTGCCCACCACCATCACCAGCAAATCTTCCGTCACGGTATTCAGGGTGACGCGCTCGATGCGGTTTGAGCCGTTGGCACCGTCGTTCCAGGCCCCGGAGGCTTTATCTTCATAACGATCGCCATCCCCGCTATAGGTAATGGTCATCCCGTTATAGTTGAGCGTTTCTCCGCTGTAGCTCCAGCTGGTATCGCCGGAAATCAGCTGCGAGTCGTCATACACTGCCCCGCTGCTGAAGCCGTTTTTGGCCGTCAATACCGACGCGGTGGCTTTGGCGTCGTCGGTAATGCCGCGACTGACCCATGTATAATCCGCCTCCGGGCCGGATAACGGCGTGCCCGCCAGATGTTTACCGTCCCGGGTAAAAAGCTGTATATCGTCGTCCAGACCCAGCGAATCAATGGTAATGGTGATATTGGTTGCCCCGGCCGGAATATAGGCCAGCGGAATAATACCTGAACTGAAAGAGTAATCGGTTCCGGCCACCGGGAATTTGGTATTCAGCGGTGCCACGTCACCAATTAATTGCGGCGGTAATACCGGCTTATCGGTCGCCAGCGGATATTGACCAAAGATCTCCGTCTGTTCCGAGACCTGCGTAATGGTCGCCAGAATCTGCTGATATTCCTGGTTAATACTGTCCCGGTCGGATTGCGACAGGGTGCCATTCGCCGCCTGAATGGCGAGACTTTTGGCTTTGATCAGCATTGTGCCGATGTCGCTCAGACTCCCTTCTGCCGTCTGCGCCAGGCTGATGGCGTCATCCAGCCCACGCGTGATGGCCTTGTCCGCATTAATATTGGAGAACATCCGATTGGCAATCGCCTGCCCGGCAGCATCGTCCTTCGCGCTATTAATACGCAAGCCGGATGAGAGCCGCTCAATGGTCTGAGATAACAAAGTACTGTTAGCTTTCCGGGACTTAAGCGAGAGCCCGGCAATCTCGTTATGATTAATTGCAAGCATGATGAACAGGGCCGTTTGTCTGGTCTGACTACTCTATCGGCGCGCTCGAAATTTTATTTAGGAAATATTTGCTAAAACCAAACAATATATTCTTGCAGCGTGATGTGCGTCGGCGGGGATATATTTTATTTAATATATTAAGAAATAAAAGATATTAAAAATCCGCCGGTTATCGTCTGGACAACCGGCGGGAGCAGAAATCAGTGCTTAATCATCACGTGGCGAACAACGGTGTAGTCCTCCAGGCCATACACCGACATATCCTTGCCATAACCCGACATCTTCATCCCGCCGTGCGGCATTTCACTCACCAGCATAAAGTGGGTGTTGACCCAGGTGCAGCCGTACTGCAGGTGCGCGCTGAGGCGGTGCGCGCGGCCCACGTCTTTCGTCCAGACCGACGAGGCCAGCCCGTACTGCGACGCGTTGGCCCACTCCAGGACCTGCTCCTCGTCGTCAAATTCGGTCACGCTCACCACCGGGCCAAACACTTCCCGCTGCACGATGGCGTCCTCCTGCTTTGCCCCTGCCAGCAGGGTCGGCTGGAAGTAATAGCCTTTTCCGTCGTGCTTGCTGCCACCGGTGATGACCTGCACATGCCCCAGGGCTTTGGCCTCTTCTACGGCCTGACTCACCCGGTCGAGGTGCGCCTGGGAGCTGAGCGGGCCCAGCTCGGTGCTCTCGTCATCCGGGGAGCCGATCTTCAGGCTGGCGACCGCGGCACCCAGCTTTTCTACCAGCGCCGGATAAATGCCCTTTTGCGCGTAGATGCGACAGGCGGCGGTGCAGTCCTGCCCGGCGTTGTAGAAACCGAAGGTGCGAACTCCCTCCACCACCGCGTCGAGATCCGCATCATCAAAGACGATCACCGGCGCTTTGCCCCCCAACTCCATATGGGTGCGCTTAATCGATGAGGCGGTATGGCCGATGATGTGTTCCCCGGTGGCGATGGAGCCAGTGAGGGACACCATCCGCACCTTTTCATGCCCGGTGAGCGGGTCGCCGACGGTTTTACCCCGGCCGAACAGCACGTTAAGCACCCCGGTCGGGAAGATCCCTTGTGACAGCTCCGCCAGCTTAAGGGCGGTGAGCGGCGTGATCTCTGAGGGTTTGAGCACCACGCAGTTGCCGGCGGCCAGCGCCGGAGCCAGCTTCCACGCCGCCATCATCAGGGGATAGTTCCAGGGGGCAATCGAGGCCACAACCCCCACCGGGTCGCGGCGGATCAGCGAGGTGTGCCCTTCCAGATATTCCCCCGCCGCCGAGCCGTTAAGCGTGCGCGCCGCCCCGGCAAAGAAGCGAAACACATCGGCGATAGCCGGGATCTCATCCCCCAGCACGCAGTGCAGCGGTTTGCCGCAGTTTTGCGACTCCAGCCGGGCCAGGGCGTCTGCGTTGGCTTCGATGGTATCCGCCAGTTTGAGCAAGCACTCGGCGCGGCTTTTCGGCGTGGTGCGCCCCCAGCTGGCGAAGGCCCGGTCGGCAGCCTGCACGGCAGCATCGACCTGGGCGGCCGAGGCTTCCGCGATCTCCAGCAGCACCTCGCCGGTCGCAGGGTTATAGACCGGCTGCTTTTCCCCTTCGCCGGTTACCAGTTCACCATTAATCAGCAGTTGAGTTTGCATAGTATTGTCCTGTAGAAATCAACGTTATTTCCCGTCTCCGGCAACGCTTTCGCCGTCGCGGGTTAGCCACCAGGCCCCCAGAATGGGTATCGCGGTCACCAGCATCACCAGCAGGGCCACCACGTTAGTCACCGGAACATCGCGCGGGCGGCCGAGCTGGTTTAACAGCCACAGCGGCAGAGTGCGCTCATGTCCGGCGGTAAAGGTCGTGACGATAATCTCATCGAACGACAGGGCGAAGGCCAGCATGCCCCCCGCCAGCAGCGCCGACCCCAGATTGGGTAGCACCACGTAGCGGAAGGTTTGCCAGCCGTTGGCACCGAGATCCATCGACGCCTCGATCAGGCTCCACGAGGTGCGCCGGAAACGGGCAATCACATTATTGAACACCACCACCACGCAGAATGTGGCGTGACCGAGAATGATGGTGAAGAAACCGGGCTCCAGATTGATGGTCTTGAAGGCCGTCAGCAGCGCCAGACCGGTAATGATCCCCGGCAGGGCAATGGGCAGGATCAGCATCAGCGACACCGCGTTTTTACCGAAGAACGCCCGCCGCCACAGTGCCGCGGCGGCCAGGGTGCCGAGCACCAGCGCAATCACTGTCGACAGAGCGGCGATTTTAAGTGACAACGTCACCGATTCGATGATGTCACTGCGCCCCGCTGCAGCGCTAAACCACTTCAGCGTCAGCCCCTGTGGCGGAAAACTGAACGCCGCGTCCTCGGTATTAAAAGCATAGATGGCAATGATCAGCAGCGGGAAGTGCAGGAAGATCACCCCGCCCCAGGTGGCAATTTTCAGGAACAGCGGCGCGCGTTCAGAGTGCATCAAAGGCTCCCAGGCGCTTCACGAACGCCAGATAGACAGTGATAAGAACAATCGGCACCAGCGTAAAGGCTGCCGCCATCGGCATATTGCCTATCGCCCCCTGTTGGGAGTAAACCATTTGCCCGATAAAGAACCCCGGCGGGCCGACCAGCTGCGGGACGATAAAGTCGCCCAGCGTCAGGGAGAAGGTGAAAATCGACCCGGCGGCGATGCCCGGGATCGCCAGCGGCAGGACGACGTAGCGAAAAGTCTGCCGCGGGCGGGCACCCAGATCGGCCGAGGCCTGCAACAATGACGCTGGCAGACGCTCCAGCGCCGCCTGCACCGGTAGGATCATAAACGGCAGCCAGATATAGACGAACACCAGGAAACGCCCCAGCCCGGAGGTGGAGAGCGTACTGCCGCCAATGCCGGGCACCGTCAACAGCGAGGTCAGCACCGGCTCCAGCCCCATATGGCTGAGGAACCACTGCGCCACGCCGTCTTTCGCCAGCAGCAGCGTCCAGGCGTAGGCCTTGACGATATAGCTGGCCCACATCGGCAGCATCACCGCGATGTAGAAAAAGGCTTTCCATTTGCCGCGGGTATAGCGCGCCATATACCAGGCCATCGGAAAGGCGAGGATCGCGCTGCCAATGGTAACGGCAATCGCCATCGTCAGGGTGCGCAGGATGATGTCGTAGTTGGCGGGGTTAAACAGCGCGCGGATGTTGGCCAGGGTCAGATCCGGCGTCACTGACATGGTGAAGTCGTCGAAGGTGTAGAACCCCTGCCACAGCAGGGCAAACAGCGATCCGAGATAGACAATACCAAACCACATCAGGGGGCCGAGCAGGAGTAAGAACAGCCCCAGCGCCGGTCTGCGCCAGAACAGCGCCGACAGGCGGCCAGCCAGGCCGGGCGGCGTCGGTGTGGGTGCCACGCTCATGTCCATATCACCCCTCCTCATGCAGCGGCACCATGGCATCCCGCGCCCACGAAGCGGTCACTATCTGCCCGGGCTCGACACCTGCAACCAGCCCGCCGCCTGCGAGGTTCGCCTGGCTCACCAGCAGCTTTTCGCCCCCGTCAAGCCGCAGCTCGAAACGGGTCGCCGCCCCCTGGAACTGCACGGCCTGCACCCGGCCCTGAACCTGAATGTCGCCCTCGCCGTCGAGGCGGATATGTTCCGGGCGCAGGGAGTAGCTTCCCGTCAGGCCGCAGACGCGCTGCGCCAGGGCGTCGGTGAAGACGTTAGAGGTGCCGACGAAGCTGGCGACAAATGGCGTGCGCGGACGCAGATAGAGCTCGCGCGGGGTATCCACCTGCTCGATCCGCCCGTTGTTAAACACCGCCACCCGATCCGACATCGACAGCGCTTCGCCCTGATCGTGGGTGACGAAAATAAAGGTGATGCCCAGCTCCTGCTGCAGTTTTTTCAGTTCAAACTGCATCTGCTCGCGCAGTTTCAGATCCAGCGCCCCGAGAGGTTCATCCAGCAGCAGCACCCGGGGCTGATTGACCAGCGCCCGGGCAATCGCCACCCGCTGACGCTGGCCGCCGGAGAGCTGGGAGGGTTTGCGGCTTTCCGCGAAGCCGAGACCGACCTTCTCCAGCGCCTCCCGCGCCTGGGCCTGACGGGTGGATTTGTTGATCCCTTTCACCATCAGCCCGTAGGCCACGTTCTCGAGGATCGACATATGGGGAAACAGGGCGTAGTCCTGAAACACGGTATTGACGTCGCGCTCCCAGGGCGGAAGTTCGCTGGCGTCTTTACCAAAGATCGAGAGGGTGCCACCGCTCAGCTGTTCGAAACCGGCAATCAGGCGCAGGCAGGTGGTTTTGCCGGAGCCCGAAGGCCCCAGCATCGAGAAAAACTCACCGTCACGGATCCGAATCGTTACCCCGTCCACCGCACGCACGTCGCCATACAGGCGTGAGACATCGTTAAACTCTACTGCGTACGTCATAGTCCGCTCCCTGGCGCTTAACGACCACCCATGATGGCGATGTAGTCCTGCACCCAGCGGCTGTATGGCACAAACTTGCCGCCGTTGGCGACAGGCGTTTTCCAGAACATGATCTTGTCGAAATAGGTGTAGCCGTTAGTTTCACAGCCTTTGTCGCCCAGCAGGGTGCTGGCTTTACAGCCTTCCGTCACCACCGGCAATGAACCGAACCACGCCGCCAGATCGCCCTGCACTTTCGGCGTCAGCGACCAGTTCATCCACTTGTAGGCGCACATCGGGTGTTTGGCATCGGCGTGCAGCATGGTGGTGTCCGCCCAGCCTGTTACCCCCTCTTTCGGGAAGACGGTGCCAATCGGCTGATTCTCGGCTTTCAGGGCGTTGGCCTGATACGGCCAGGCGCTGGAGGCGACCACCCCTTCGTTTTTGAAATCACTCATCTGGACGGTGGTGTCGTGCCAGTAGCGATGGATCAGCGCGTGCTGATCTTTCAGCACTTTCAGGACTGCCGCATACTGCGGCTCGGTCAGCTGATAGGGGTCGGTGATCCCCAGCTCCGGCTGGGTGGCTTTAACGTAGAGCGCCGCATCGGCAATATAGATCGGGCCATCATAGGCCTGAACCCGGCCTTTGTTGGTTTTGCCGTCCGGGAGGTTTTGTTCTTTAAACACCACGCCCCAGGTATCAGGCGGCGTCGGGAAGGTTTTGGTGTTGTACATCAGCAGGTTTGGCCCCCACTGATAGGGCGTGCCGTAGGCCTTACCGTCGACGTTAAACCACTCCCCTTTGACGATGCGCGGGTCGAGGGTTTTCCAGTTGGGGATCAGATCGGGATTAACCGGCTGAACGCGTTTGCCCATGATCAGGCGCAGGGAGGCGTCGCCGGAGGCGGTCACCAGGTCGTAACCGCCCTTCGCCATCAGGCTGACCATCTCGTCGGAGGTGGCGGCGGTTTTGACGTTCACTTTACAGCCGGTCTCTTTTTCAAAGGCGGTGACCCAGTCGTAAGCTTTATCGGTCTCGCCGCGTTCGATATAGCCCGGCCAGGCAATGATATCCAGTCGCCCTTCACCCTGACCGATCTCTTTTGGCGGCTCTGCCGCCTGCGCAGTTAAAACGGTCATGCCGAGCGCGCACAGGCTGCTACGGGCAAATTTTTTGCTCATACCTATTACTCCTGTCGAAATGAAATCAGAAGGCAGCCGTGCCGGTAAGAATATCTCCTGAATTAAACGTAGACCGCGCTATTGCCGCGCACCCGGCGGGCTGAAGAAATTTCACCAGGTTGTGACCGGGGGCGCATTCCCCGGTAACTGGATTATAGACAAGGGGTTAGCAGGCGCAGGCGTTATGCATATTTCCTATGAGCGATAATAAAAAAACGCCGCATATTAATTGCGGCGTTATTAACGGGATAAGAAATGATTATTCCGGCATGACAAGCAATAGTAAGAAATGACTATTTTTGCGTTTTTAACATTCCGCTAATTATCTGCCCTAACTGGATCACCGCCTGCTCCTCCCGCTCTCCCCAGGCCCAGGAGGTATTAAAGCGGAAAAACGGCGTCCAGGTGTCGGAGGTGGAGAACATCTTGCCCGGCGCAATGCTGATGTGATGCACCAGCGCCTGGGCGCTAAGCTCCCCGGCATCCAGCGGCGCGGGCAGCTCGAGCCATAAGAAGTAGCCGCTGTCGCTGTGGTGGATTTTCACCTCAGCAGGGAGATGGCGCAGCAGCGACTGCCACGCCTGCTGCTTGCGCTCCGCCAGCGTGCGGCGCAGGCGTCGAAGATGGGCGTCGTAGCGTTTGGTGGCGAGATAGTCCACCAGCGCCAGCTGCATCGGTGAGCTGGTGGATAAGGTGCTCATCAACTGCAGCTGCTGGATGCGGCGGGCATGTTTCCCGGCGGCCACCCAGCCTATGCGGAACCCGGCGACCAGGCATTTGGAGAAGGAGGAGCAGTGCAGCGTCATGTCGCTGCGATCCCAGGCTTTGGCCGGGAGCGGCTTTTCGCGCCCGTAATAGAGCTCGCTGTAAACATCGTCTTCGATCAATGTGACGTTATGTTCGGTGAGCAAGGCAATAAGCTGCGCCTTTTTGTCGGCGCTGAGGGTAAAGCCCAGCGGATTTTGTCCGTTAGTCATTAGCCAGCAGGCTTTCACCGGGTAGTCGTTAAGCGCCTGCGCCAGAGCGTTGAGATCGATCCCCTCGTGCACGTCGGTGGCGACCGACAGCGCCTTTAACTTCAGACGTTCCAGTGCCTGAAGCGCCCCGTAGAAACAGGGGTTTTCCACGATCACCCAGTCGCCCGGTTCGGTGACCGCCTGCAGGCTGAGATTCAGCGCTTCCAGGGCTCCGGCGGTAATGACAATTTCATCCGGGGAGATGTTCATCCCCTGCTGGGCATAGCGGCGGGCGATGGCGTGGCGCAGATCGACGTTGCCTGGAGGCAGGTTTTCGATCACGCTCATGGCGGTGGCGGTTTTACTGACGTTCGCCAGGGAACGGTTCAGCTGCTGTAAGGGAAAGAGACGCGGATCGGGAAAGGCCGAGGCAAAAGGCACCACCGAGGGATCGCGGCTGGCTTGTAACACATCGAAGATATAGGTGTTGATATCCACCGCTTCGTCGCGCATCACCTGCGCGGGCGGCATCGGCTGCTGCCCGGTGGGACGGGCCGCGACGTAGTAGCCCGACTGCGGACGCGCGACAATGCGCCCCTGGCTCTCCAGCATCTGATACGCATGACCGACGGTCATAAAGCTCATTCCGCTGCTGGTGACCTGCTCACGCAGGGAGGGCAGCTTATCGCCGGGCTGCCAGACACCAAGCTCGATCTGCGAAATGATTTGCTGCGCCAGGCGCTGGTATTTTTTCATCGGGTTCTCCTTGCTGCATCACAGTGTATATCAGCAGGAGAAAAAAGGCAGGAACAATAAACTGTTATAGGTTGTAAGAGGAATTTCAGCAGGCGTGACGGCGCCCGACTGGCTTACTTACGGAACTCAAACGGCACCTGGCGCGCATGGCGTGAGGCCGCTAAATGGTCAAGCGTGATCATCGATGATTTGCAGAAAATGCACTTCGCGCCGTGTGGATTTTTTTCAGACACGTCGAAAATGGAAGTACGGAACTGCGAACCATGACAGCACGGGCAACGAAAATGGATAGTAGAACTCATGTAAATCTCCTGAACGTAAAAACGTTAAATACTAAATTGGGCCTTTGAGGCATTAGAGGTCTGAGACAAAACTAATCAGAGCGTTCAGAGCGTAAAGATAAAACCCAAGAGAGGCTGCGGAGAGGCACAACGTGTTGAGAGATGCTTTAAGGGACTGCGACGGATATTTTTTGGATTCAAACCGATAGATCATTAACGCACGGCTTCGAACAGGATGCAAGTGATTTTAACCGTAAAATTACACTGGTTACGCAGAGCCTCTGTATTCGTTCAAAATTTTTGACCACTTCTGTGAAAGAAAGGGCATTTATTCCCGGCTGTGAATCCGTAAAGTAGAGGTTATGCCTCCTCTCTTTAACCAGGAAATCCCGCCATGAAAAAGATCGGATTTTTATCATTTGGTCACTGGACCCCGTCGCCGCAGTCCGGCACCCGCACCGCCGCGGACGCCCTGCTGCAATCCATCGATCTGGCGGTGGCCGCCGAAGAGCTGGGCGCAGACGGGGCCTACTTCCGCGTGCACCATTTTGCCCGCCAGCTCGCCTCCCCCTTCCCGCTGCTGGCAGCGATTGGGGCCAAAACCAGCAAGATTGAGATCGGCACCGGCGTTATCGATATGCGCTATGAAAACCCGCTCTATATGGCGGAAGATGCCGGTTCAGCCGATTTAATTTCCGGTGGACGTTTGCAGCTGGGCATCAGCCGCGGCTCGCCGGAACAGGTGATCGACGGCTGGCGCTACTTTGGGTATGTGCCTGGCGAGGGTGAAAACGAATCGGATATGGCGCGCCGCCACACCGAAGTGCTGCTGGACGTCCTGCGCGGCGAAGGTTTTGCCAAACCCAACCCGCAGCCGATGTTCCCTAACCCGCCGGGACTGCTGCGCGTTGAACCGCACGCCGAAGGGCTGCGGGACCGCATCTGGTGGGGTGCAGGTTCGAACGCTACCGCCGTGTGGGCCGCGAAGCTGGGGATGAACCTGCAAAGCTCCACCCTGAAGGACGACGAAACCGGCGAGCCGTTCCACATCCAGCAGGCAAAACAGATCCGTGCCTACCGCGAAGCCTGGGCCGAAGCGGGACATACCCGCACGCCGCGCGTCTCGGTCAGTCGCAGCATTTTTGCCCTGATGGACGATCGGGATCGGATGTACTTCGGTGCCAGTCGTAATGAAAGCGACAGCGTGGGCTATCTGGATGAGAAAACGCGCGCCATCTTCGGGCGCAGCTATGCCGCCGAGCCTGACAAGCTGATCGACCAGCTGAAACGGGATGAAGCGATCGCCGAAGCGGATACGCTGTTACTGACCGTGCCAAACCAGTTGGGCGTGGAGTACAACGTGCATGTAATTGAGTCGATTCTGAAGCATGTGGCTCCGGCTATGGGCTGGCGCGACTAAGACGTTTATGGGTGTTGGTTGAAAACAAACCTGTAACCCACCTGATGTTACGGGGCCATAGCCCCGTCATTTTTTTACCCCGCTAACACACAGGCCTGCCCGTTAATCGCCAGCTGCACCGGCATATTGACCTGCCAGTTTTGCTGGCTGACCGTTTTCACCTGTAGCGCCCCGGGCCAGCCCGGCGAGGAGAGCATTAGGGTCGAGAGATAGCCAGTGAAATCCACCCCGGTAATAATCACCACCTGTGCAGGGTCGCTGCCTGCTGCCAGAGGCGTAATCTGTACCTGTTCAGGCCGCAGCATGATGCGCTTCTCTCCGCTGGCCAGCGGGTTATCCACCAGGATGTTACCCAGAGGGCAGCTTGCCACCCCGCCGCTCACCTGAGCCCTGAAAATCAGCGCATCGCCGAGGAACAGCGCCGTGGCCTCATCCACCGGATGGGAGTAAACCTCAACCGGCGACCCGACCTGGGCGAAACGCCCCTCACGAATCACCGCGATCTGGCTGGCGAAGGAGAGCGCCTCCTGCTGGTCGTGGGTCACCAGAATCGACGCTACCCCGGCGTGATCCAGCAGGTCCGCCGTGGCTTTGCGGGTGGCGGCGCGTAGACCGGTATCCAGCGCCGAGAAGGGTTCATCGAGCAGCATCAGAACCGGCTCCTGAGCCAGCGCGCGCGCCAGCGCCACACGCTGCTGCTGCCCGCCGGAGATCTCATGCGGCCAGTGATCCGCCAGGTCATAGCTGAGCGAAACCAGATCCATCAGCTCCGCTACGCGACGGCGGTTTTCCTGCCGCGATCCCTTCAGGCCGTAGGCAATGTTATCCCCCACTTTCATGTGCGGAAAAAGCCCCCCTTCCTGCGGCACAAAGCCGATCCCGCGCTGATGCGCCGGAATAAACGTGTGCTCATCAAACAGCGTTTTACCGTTAAGCACAATGTGGCCGCTGTCCGGTGATTCAAACCCGGCAAGAATACGCAGCAGCGTGGTTTTGCCCGAGCCGGAGGGGCCGACAATCACCGTCCGGGATGACGGCATCACCGTCAGATCCAGCCCTTCCAGTACCGGGGTCTGGCCAAATTTTTTGGAAATGTTCGCTAATTCAATCATCTTACAGGCCCGCTAATTTTTGCGACTGTACATACAATATTCCGGTCAGCGGCAGCGAGATCAGCACCATCAACAGAGCATAAGGCGCTGCGGCGACATAATCGATCTCACTGGTCAGCGCCCAGAAACCGGTGGAAAGGGTGCGTGTCCCCAGAGGAGAGAGCAGCAGCGTGGCGGTGAGTTCGTTAGTGATCCCGAGGAACACCAGGGCCCCACCCGCTGCCGCGCCCGGGGCGGCGAGTCGCATGGTGATCCCCCAGATGGCGCTGGCCTGGGTTTTGCCTAAACTGCGGGCGACGTTCTCCAGCTCCAGCGGTGCCTGGGCAATCCCGGCGCGCAGGTTCACCAGCCCGCGGGGGAGAAACATCAGCAGGTAGGCCAGAAACAGGGTGATCTCCGTCTGATAGAGAGGACGGAAATAATGGATAGTGACCGTCACCAGCGCCAGGGCGACTACGATCCCCGGCAGCGAACTGGTGAAGTAGTTGCACGCTTCCAGCATCCGGAACAGCGGGCGCGGATGACGCACCGTCAGCCAGGTGATCGGGATCCCGGCCAGCATGATCAGCAGGGCCCCGCCGGAGGCCAGCACCACCGTCTGGCGCAGGGAGAGCCAGAGATCGGCCTGATTCCAGTTCCCGATACCGCCCAGCCACAGCCAGCGCCCCAGTATCGCCAGCGGCACCACTAAGGCCAGCCCAATCACCGCCAGGGAGAACAGCTGGCTGACCAGACTCAGAGGCAGATTCAGCGGCAGACGATGCTGCTCGCGCGGCGCGCCTGAGCCGACCCTCGCGTAACGCGCTTTGCCGCGGGTCGTCCCTTCCAGCGTGAGGAACAGCAGACAGCACAGCGCCAGCACCCCTGCCAGCATATTGGCCGCCGGGCCGCTGAAGGTGGACTGGAACTGATCGTAAATGGCGGTGGTAAAGGTATCAAAACGGATCATCGCATAGAGACCGTACTCCGCCAGCAGGTGCAGCGTCACCAGCAGAGCCCCGCCCCAGACCGCCAGCCTGAGCTGCGGCATCACAATACGGAAAAAGACCGCCCACGGCGGGGTGCCTAACGAGGCGGCGACATCTTCCAGCGTCGGATCGAGGCGGCGCAACACCGCCGCGACGGGAAGATAAATAAAGGGGTAGTAGGCCAGTACCGAGAGAAACACCCCGGCACCCAGGCCGTGCAGAGACGGCACCGCGCTGACCCAGGCATAGCTCTGGACAAAGGCGGGGATCGCCAGCGGTGCGACGGCCAGCATCGACCAGATGCGTCGTCCGGCCAGCGTCGTGCGTTCGGTAAGCCAGGCGAGCATGACCCCCACCAGCACGCAGAGGGGGACCGCAATAATCACCAGCAGCAGCGTGTTGCTGAGCAGCTCAGCCACACGCGGGCGGAATATGAGTGCCTTGACCGTCTCCCAGCCGGTATCAAAACCAATGACCACCACAAAGGCCGGGGGGATCAGCGATAACAGGGAGAACAGTATCGCGAACATAATCATCATCAACGCCGGGCGGCGTTGTACCTCACGCCGCCGGATGTCCGGCGTGCGGGTAATATTGACAACTGACATCAGGCACTCACCACTGCATTAATTAAAGAAGACCGGCCTGGGTCATCAGGTCGATGACTTTTTTATTGTTGAGCGTGGAAGGCTCCACCTTCGGCGCGTCCAGATCCTTCAGCGGTACCAGTTTCGGGTTAGATTCGGCATTGACGCCAACCGCGTATTCAAAGGCATCGTTGGTACGCAGACTCTCCTGACCCGCTTTGCCGGTGATCCACTTCACGAAGGCCTGAGCCTGCTGCTGATGCTTGCTGGAGGCCAGCACGCCGCCCCCTGAGATGCTGACAAAAGCGCCTGGATCCTGGTGTTTGAAGTAGTGCAGCTGGGTATTTTTGCTGTTTTCACCGGTTTTGGCCTGGTCAACAAAACGGTAGTAGTGATAGATCACTCCACCATCAATCTGACCGGCGTTGACCGCTTTCATTACCGTGCTGTTGCCTTTATAGGCCACGAAGTTGGTTTTCATCCCTTTCAGCCACGCCAGCGTGGCCGGCTCGCCTTTCAGGGCCAGTACTGCGCTGACGATCGCCTGGAAATCGGCCCCGGATGGGGAGGCCGCCCAGCGCCCTTTCCACTCCGGCTTCGCCAGATCCATCAGAGACTTCGGCAGCTGGGATTCATTCAGTTTTGCCGGGTTATAGACGAACACCGTGCTGCGCGCAGCGATGCCGATCCAGCGGCCATGTTCCGGGCGATATGCCGGGGCAACCTGGTCGAGGGTGGCTTTATCCAGGGGAGCAAAGAGTTTGGCGTTATCGACCAGTACCATGGCCGGAGAGTTTTCGGTCAGGAAGACGTCGGCCGGGGACGCGCTGCCCTCCTGCACCAGGGCATTGCCCAGTTCGCTGTCGCCGCCGTTACGCAGCGTCACTTTGATGCCGGTCTCTTTGGTGAAACCGTCCACCCAGGATTTGACCAGATTTTCATGCTGGGCGTTGTAGACCACGATCCCGTCGTTGTTCTCCGCCGCACCGGCAATGGGTGTGAGTAAAACAGAGGAAATCATCACAGCAAGCGTGCAAAAAGACGATAAGCCATATTTCATACGTTAATCCTTCACAGAAATGAGCACATAACACCAGAGTGGACAGCGGGCGGATTAAATCACAACGGCATGGAAATGATAATGAATATGATTACCGTTTTTTAATATTGGTAAGAAATGCGGTGGATTGCGATTTTACTTCCATAAAAATCCTGAATCGAAACCATGGGTCTCATTAAGATTAAGAAATCCTTAAGGCTTCGCTTCAAGACCATAACAGGAGGGTTATTTCATCTTATTTCATCAAACTGTTATAGCTAAATTCCCCTTTTCTGTCTCTGATACTGCATTTCCCTTCCCTTTACCATAACAGCCACACCGTTTTACCTTGAGGTTGTGCATGTTTGGTTTAGATGCGTTTCATCTGGCAAGGATCCAGTTTGCTTTTACTGTCTCCTTCCACATTATTTTCCCGGCGATCACCATTGGCCTCGCCAGCTATCTGGCAGTGCTGGAGGGGTTATGGCTGAAAAGCAAAAACCCTGTCTGGCGCTCGCTGTACCATTTCTGGTCAAAGATTTTCGCCGTCAACTTTGGCATGGGGGTGGTCTCCGGGCTGGTGATGGCCTACCAGTTTGGCACCAACTGGAGCGGTTTCTCCCAGTTTGCCGGCAGTATTACCGGCCCGCTATTGACCTATGAAGTGCTGACCGCCTTCTTCCTTGAAGCCGGTTTCCTTGGCGTGATGCTGTTCGGCTGGAACAAAGTCGGACCGGGGCTGCACTTCTTTGCCACCTGCATGGTGGCGCTGGGTACTATCATCTCGACCTTCTGGATCCTCGCCTCCAACAGCTGGATGCAGACTCCGCAGGGCTTTGAGATCGTCAACGGCCAGGTGGTGCCGGTGGACTGGGTTGCGGTGGTGTTTAATCCTTCATTCCCGTATCGCCTGCTGCATATGTCGATTGCCGCGTTTCTCAGCAGCGCGCTGTTTGTCGCGGCCTCGGCGGCCTGGCACCTGCTGCGCGGCAACGACACCCCCGCTATTCGCCGCATGTTCTCTATGGCCTTGTGGATGACGCTGATCGTCGCCCCCATTCAGGCGATGGTTGGGGATATGCATGGCCTCAACACCCTGAAGCATCAGCCAGCGAAAATTGCCGCCATTGAAGGCCACTGGGAGAACCCGCCCGGCGAGCCGACCCCGCTGCTGCTGTTTGGCTGGCCGGATATGGAGCAGGAACGCACCCGCTACGGGCTCGAAATCCCGGCGCTTGGCAGCCTGATCCTCACCCACAGTCTGGATAAGCAGGTGCCAGCGCTGAAGGAGTTTCCGAAAGAGGATCGGCCTAACTCTACCATCGTCTTCTGGTCGTTCCGCATTATGGCCGGGCTGGGGATGTTGATGCTGCTGCTGGGCGCGGTTGCCCTGTGGTTGCGCTACAAACAGCGGCTCTATCACTCCCGGCCTTTCCTGTGGTTTGCCCTGCTGATGGGGCCGTCAGGGTTAATTGCCATTCTCGCCGGATGGGTCACTACCGAAGTGGGCCGTCAGCCGTGGGTGGTGTACGGGCTGCAACGCACTAAAGATGCAGTCTCGGCGCATGGCGATCTGCATATGAGCGTCAGCCTGCTGGCCTTTATTGTGGTCTACACCTCGGTGTTTGGTGTGGGCTACAGCTACATGGTGCGCCTGATTAAAAAAGGGCCGCAGGAGTATGAATCCTTTGCCACAGAACATGATGGTCGCCCGGCGCGTCCGCTCTCAGCAGTGACTTCTCAGGAGACACCATAATGGGTATCGATCTCTCCCTGATCTGGTTTGTGATTATCGTCTTCGCCACCCTGATGTATATCGTGATGGACGGGTTTGATTTAGGTATTGGCATTCTGTTTCCCGCCATCCAGGACGCCGACGACCGGGATGTGATGGTCAACAGCGTCGCCCCGGTGTGGGACGGGAACGAAACCTGGCTGGTGCTGGGCGGTGCCGCGCTCTTTGGTGCTTTTCCGCTGGCCTATGCGGTGATCATCGATGCCCTGACCATCCCGCTGACCCTGATGCTGATCGGCCTGATTTTCCGCGGCGTGGCGTTTGAGTTCCGCTTCAAGGCGACGCCCGCGCACCGCCCCTTCTGGGATAAGGCGTTTATCGGCGGCTCGCTGCTGGCCACCTTTACCCAGGGCGTGGTAGTGGGTGCGGTGATCAACGGTTTTACGGTCAGCGGTCGCGCTTTTGCTGGCGGCCCGTTCGACTGGTTCACCCCGTTCAACCTGTTCTGCGGTGTGGGGCTGGTGGTGGCTTATGCCTTTTTAGGTGCCACCTGGCTGGTGATGAAAAGTGAAGACCCGCTACAGGGGCGGATGCGCCAGGTCTCGAAACGTCTGCTGCTGGCGCTGCTGGGGATTATCGCGATTATTAGTCTCTGGACGCCGCTTTCCCAGCCCGCCATCGCCGACCGCTGGTTCAGCCTGCCGAACCTGTTCTTCCTGCTGCCGGTACCGCTACTGGTGGTGGTATTAGGCCTGTGGCAGTGGCGCAGTCTGAATAACCCGCACAGCCACCATCTGCCGTTTGTGTTGACCCTCGGGTTGATCTTCCTTGGCTTTAGTGGGCTGGGGATCAGCATCTGGCCGCATATCATTCCGCCGTCGATTACCCTGTGGCAGGCCGCGGCTCCGCCGCAGAGTCAGGGCTTCATGCTGGTGGGGGCGTTGTTCATTATCCCGATCATCCTTGTCTACACTTTCTGGAGCTACTATGTGTTTCGCGGCAAAGTCCAGCCTGGGGAGGGCTATCACTGATGAATCAACCTGTCTGGAAACGTCTGATGTGGATGGTAATTATCTGGGGGGGCAGCGTGCTGGCCCTGGCGCTGGTGGGGATGTTCTTCCGCGTGCTGATGACGGCGGCGGGGTTTAAGTCGCATTAAGACCCTGGCCCCCTCTCCCTTAGGGAGAGGGTTGGGGTGAGGATGAACATGCGGCTGAAGTGGTGGTTCCGTTCACCTCACGTTCCTTGCTTCTCTGATACGCCCGAACCGGTGAACGTGCCAGGGGGCTCGCCGCCTCCCCCCTGGCTACCCCGGCTCCCGGCAAAGAAAATCGCCGCTTCGCGGTCCCTTCGGCTTATTCCCTTCGGCTATCGGGTCGGGCACCAGCCTGCATCCATGCAGGCTATGCCCTCTCGGCGCGTCCATGCGCCTCGCCCCGGCCTGCGGTCAACGCCTCAGCGATTTTCAGCCGGACCAGGGAGCCGCTGTAAGCCACTGATTTCCTTGGGTTACTGTATTGCTTTAAGAACAAAAAAACATAATCATTTCCTCAGACTCAAAGTAAGAGTTACTTATTACGTACAAATTCTGACAAAACCTTTCCCGCCTTTGAACTCTTGAATAATAAACTAACGAAACTATCGGCATGATGACCGCTCAACGTAACCGGGTGGTGGCAGAATGTTTACGAAAGCGTTATCGGTAGTGTTACTGACCTGTGCGTTATTTTCCGGTCAGCTGATGGCAGGACATGCGGGACATGAATTTTTCTGGGTGAAAAACGCCGATCAGCAGCTGCGCCACGAGGCTGACAGCGACGAACTGCGCGCCGTGGCGGAGGAGTCAGCTGAAGGCTTGCGCGAACACCATCACTGGCAGAAATCGCGCAAACCCGATACTCACTTTCTTTGATTACCTGCCTTTACGCTTCGGCAGCGTTTTCAGCAGATCGTCAGGGCTGACAGAAGCGACAATGCTGCCCGGCTGCGGCATTTTGAAGATGTGGTTTTTCATCTTGCCGATAACGTGCATCTCGCACGGACGGCAGTCGAACTTCAGGGTTAACACCTCATCACCATTCACCAGCTGCATCGGGGTCGCCTTCCAGCTCTTGATGCTGCCCTTGGCCTGCTTCGGACAGAGGTTAAAGGCGAAGCGCAGACAGTGCTTGGTGATCATCACCGGCACGTCGCCCTTCTCTTCGTGCGCTTCATAGGCGGCATCGATCAGCTCAACGCCGTAGCGCTGGTAGAACGCCCGCGCCTTGTGGTTGTAGACGTTTGCCAGGAATGACAGATGCGTGTCCGGGTAGACCGGCGGCGGTACGGAAACCGGCTTGCGGCTGCCGCGCGGGTAGTTTGCCAGACGCGCCGCATCCAGCATCTCCGCCGTTTCACGACGGAAATGGTTTAACAGGCTGTTCGGCACAAACAGCGCGCCAGGCAGGTTGACCTGAATATCCCGGGCGTAATAGATGGTCTGGCCCAGTTTGGCGATACCGTCTTTCAGGTTGTTCAGCGCTTTTTCGGCGTTGTTCGCCACCTCAAACTGCCCGTCGAGCGTATGGGTCACGCTGATGCCGTCCTCACTGGTCATGGTGAGGATCAGCTGCTCTTCCCAGCCGCCCAGCTCAATATCCACCCCAATGCGGCGCTCGCTGGAAGTTTTTAGCAGCGCCTGCTGCCAGTTATGGTCGAGGTTGCGGTTCAGGGCCGCATGCGGACGCGCTTTATACAGGTCTGCCGGCATCTCGTTTGGCCAGACGCGGTAACGATTTTCAGCAGTTTTCTCCACCGTATTGGCGCGGAAGCCCACCACTTCACGTTTGATCATCACGTTGAGGCCATCGCCGTTCGCCAGCGGTTCGGTCACTTCCACATCGAGATATTCTTTCGTCACTTTCAACACTTCCCCCACCGGCAGGCCGATGAATTTCGGGGAGTCGAAAGCGCCGATATCGTCTTTACGCGCGTTCACGAAGTAGTCGGTGCTGCCGCGGTGGAAGGTCTTGTCGGTGGACGGAATAAAGAAGTGCTCGGTGCGCCCGGCGGAGCTGCGCGCCAGGCCGCCGCGATCTTCAATGATGGCATCGAGCATCTGACGATAATGGGCGGTGATGTTTTTCACGTAGCTCATGTCTTTGTAGCGCCCTTCAATTTTGAAGGACTGCACGCCCGCGTCGATCAGCGCACCCAGGTTGGCGGTCTGGTCGTTGTCTTTCATCGACAGGAGGTGTTTTTCAAAAGCCACCACCCGGCCCTGATCGTCTTTCAGGGTATACGGCAGACGGCAGGCCTGGGAGCAGTCGCCGCGGTTGGCGCTGCGCCCGGTCTGGGCGTGGGAAATATTACACTGGCCGGAATAGGCCACGCACAGGGCACCGTGAATAAAGAATTCGATAGTCGCGTCGGTTGCCTGGCGGATATCGCGGATCTGGTTGAGGTTCAGCTCGCGTGCCAGCACGATCTGTGTGAAACCGGCATCCGAAAGAAACTTCGCTTTCTCCACGCTGCGGATATCGCACTGGGTACTGGCGTGCAGTTCAATCGGCGGAATGTCCATTTCGAGGACACCCATGTCCTGCACGATCAGCGCATCGACGCCGGTCTGGTACAGATCGGTAATGAGACGCTGCGCGGGCTCCAGTTCATCATCATGAAGAATGGTGTTCAGGGTCACGAACACCTTCGCCCCGAAACGGTGGGCGAACGGCACCAGGTCGGCGATATCGCGCAGGCTGTTGCTGGCATTATGGCGGGCGCCAAATCCAGGGCCGCCGATATAGACCGCATCGGCACCATGAAGGATCGCTTCACGGGCAATGGCGGCATCACGAGCCGGGCTTAAGAGTTCAAGATGATGGGATGGCAGGCGCATACTTCGTCGTTATCCGTTATGGTCAAAATGGCGGCTATTGTAGTCAGAAGTATGGGCCAGTGAAACAGTTTTGCGTGCCTTTAGCGGGGATAATGGATAAGCGAGTGAAAGTGCACCGTCTGGCCGCTGCTGTTGCGGTAGGCGTGCGGTTTATCTCCGGCAAAACGCAGGCCGGTATCGGGAACAAGCGTCTGCCAGACGCCGTCGATCTGCATCTCCAGCTCTCCGCTGATCACCACCACGTGTTCAATGACTCCGGCTTCGTGCGGGGTGGATTCGCTGATCGCACCCGGCGCGAGGGTAATCGAGAAGTGGTCATACTTCAGCGTCTCGTCCCAGGGGAACAGCGGTTTGACCACCATCGCCTGCTGCTGCGGGTCAAATACCGGTGGGTGCTCCGCTTCGGGGGTGATAAAGGTTGAGAACGGCACGTTCAGCCCGGTGGCGATTTTCCACAGCGTGGAGACCGTCGGGCTGGATTCGTTACGTTCCACCTGGCCGAGCATCGCTTTCGACACGCCGGTCTCTTCGGCCAGCTTCGACAGGCTCCAGCCGCGCGCCTGACGCAGGGTTTTCAGTGTAATGGCAAGATGTTGTGTGATGTCCATGGTCCCTCCCGTTACCGCGAGTGTAGCACTTGTATGCTATAACGCACAGTGCTACATTTGCGGCTGTTATAACGCACAACGGAGTTTTCATGCGCCCATCCTCGCTCACTTTTCCTACCCTGTTATCGGGTTTTGTTGCCGTGCTGGTGGGTTACGCCAGCTCCGCCGCTATCATCTGGCAGGCCGCTGCGGCGGCAGGCGCGACGGCCCCGCAGATTGCCGGCTGGATGACGTCGCTGGGGATCGGCATGGGGATCAGCACCCTGGCCCTGTCGTGGTGGTATAAAGCCCCGGTGCTCACCGCCTGGTCGACGCCCGGTGCCGCCCTGCTGGCGACCAGCTTACAGGGGGTGACGCTGTCGGAGACCATCGGCATCTTTATCTTTGCCAATGCCCTGATTCTGATTTGCGGTGTGAGCGGCCTGTTTGCCCGGCTGATGAAGATCATTCCCCACTCGCTGGCGGCGGCGATGCTGGCCGGAGTGCTGCTGCGCTTCGGGCTGCAGGCCTTCAGCAATCTGGAGGGGCATCTGCTGCTGTGCGGAAGTATGCTGCTGGCCTGGCTTATCACCAAAGCCGTTGCCCCGCGTTACGCAATTGTCGCCACCCTGTTAGTGGGCGGTGCAGTGGCGGCCCTGAAAGGTGACGTTGTCACAGATAAGTTGAGCTTTGCGGTGGTGATGCCGGAATTTATCGCCCCGACCTTCAACCTGACCACGCTGATCAGTATCGGTCTGCCCTTTTTCCTGGTGACCATGGCCTCGCAAAATGCTCCGGGGTTCGCCACCCTTAAAGCCTCCGGCTATCCCGTTGCCGTCTCGCCGCTGATCGTCTTCACCGGCGGGCTGGCGCTGCTGCTGTCGCCGTTTGGGGTCTATTCGATCTGCATTGCGGCAATCACCGCAGCCATCTGTCAGAGCCCGGATGCGCACCCGGATGCCGGGAAACGCTGGCTGGCCGCGGCGGCGGCGGGCGTCTTTTATCTGCTGGCGGGGATTTTCGGCGGTTCGATCAGCGGGCTGATGGCCGCCCTGCCGTTAAGCTGGATCCAGACCCTGGCGGGCCTGGCGCTGCTGGGCACTATCGGCGGCAGTCTGCATCAGGCGCTGCACAACGAGGCTGAACGCGATGCCGCCATCGTCACCTTTCTGCTCACCGCCAGCGGCGCGACGCTGGCCGGGATCGGCTCGGCGTTCTGGGGGTTAGTGGCGGGCGGCGTCTGCTACGCCCTGCTGTTACGCACCCGACGCGCGTAGCTGGGATGGCGTCAGCCCCGTGGCGGCGCGAAAGCGGTTGCTGAAGTGGCTGGCGGAGCTGAATCCGCAGGCCAGGGCGATTTCGGTCAGCGGCTTGCGGGTGGCGCGTACCAGGGTTTTGGCCTTTTCCATGCGCCGCTGCATCACATACTGGTGCGGGGCCATCTGCATCGACTGACGGAACATACGGGCAAAATGAAACTCGCTCAGGCTCGCCTGCGCCGCGAGATCCGCCAGGGTCAGCGGCTGGGCCAGATTCTCTTCGATAAAGCCCAGCAGGTTACGCAGCACGTATGGCGACAGGCCGCCCGTCACCGTCGGCAGCGTCCACTGCACGTTGCTGTAGTGCTGCACCAGATGAGTCAGCAGCAGCGTCGAGGCGGTACTGAGCGTGAGCTGGTTAGCCGACTGCTGCCAGTCGCAGCCGAGAATAAAATGGCGATACAGCGCGGTAATGCTGGCGTCGTCGCCAAACAGATTTTCATCGAGGGTCAGGCTGTAGGGGCTTTTGTCCCAGATCTGCTCCCCAACCTTACGCAGGTGATCGTCGGTACAGTAGAGGTGGATAAACGACAGGTCGTCGCGGATATCCCAGCTGGACTCGCTCTCTTTTGGCATCAGACAGAAACGATCCGGACCGCCGCCGTTTTTCCAGCCCGCGCTGGTTTTGTGATAGCTCTCGTAGCCGTCGGCAATATAGAGGCTCAGGGTGTGATGATCGCAATATTGCGTAATGGTGTCGCGTTTATTTGACCAGGCCGCGAGTTGGATCCCCGAATTCAACGCCACGGCATTGTGCAATACCGCTTTATGTCTGCGCAGATTTTCAAAGGCACCGTACATCTCAGCCATAACCACTCACACACTGATGAATAAGAATCAACAAGTCTAAAAAGATCTGTCCTTCAGTGCCAGCCCTGTGAACCGCCCGACGGGAAAAAAGCGCAAGAATATGCAAGTCCACCGCAAGTCTGTGAAAGAAGGCCATTCCTTCTCTCGCCATACTGACCCCAGACTTTGCTGATAAGAGAAATAACCATGAATGCATTACTGTACGCGCTGGTGGTGGTGATCTGGGGAACCACCTGGATCGCCATCTTCTTACAACAGGGGCCGGTGCCTGCACCGGTCTCTATTTTCTGGCGCTTCGCCGTCGCCACCGCCGCCATCATGACGGTGCTGCTGATCCTGCGCCGCCTGCGCCCGCTCGCCCTGCGCGATCATCTGTTTTGCGCCCTGCAGGGCTGCTGCGTCTTCTGCTTTAATTTCTGGTGTTTTTACACGGCAGCGGCTTATATCAATACCGGCCTCGAATCGGTGATTTTTTCGATGGCGGTGCTGTATAACGCCCTGAACAGTTTTCTGTTCTTCGGCCAGCGCCCGCCGACACGCTTTTATCTGGCGGCGGCGCTGGGCCTGCTCGGCATTATCACCCTGTTCTGGCACGACCTGTTAGCCAGCGGCTGGAGCGCCGGGCTGCTGTTCGGCATTGCCCTCTCGGCGCTGGGCACCTACGGTTTTTCACTCGGGAATATGATCAGCCTGCGCCACCAGCGCAACGGGCTGGAGACCATGACCACCAACGCCTGGGCGATGCTGTATGGCACCCTGGTGATGGGGGCGATTGCGCTGATCCGCGGAGATGACTTTATGCCGGTCTGGTCGGTGAGCTATATGGGTGCTCTGCTGTATCTGGCGCTGTTTGGCTCGGTGCTTGCGTTTGGCGCGTACTTCACGCTGGTCGGGCGCATTGGCGCGGGCAAAGCGGCGTACAGCACCCTGCTGTTCCCGCTGGTGGCGCTCTCGTTTTCGACGGTGTACGAGGGGTATGTCTGGCACAGCAACGGCATTGCGGGGCTACTGCTGATTTTAACCGGGAATCTGGTGATGTTTGCCCGACCGGAGAACTGGTTTAAGCGGCTGCGAATGGCGTAAAAAAAAACCGGCCTGCGCGATGCAGGCCGGACTGTTGTTATTTCGTTTTATTCACATCAAACATGGTGGCATCAGCCGCCATATCATCAACAACCTGCTTCAGGGTGGCGAAGGTCATTGGCGTATTTTCGTTGCTCAGCTCTTTACCTTCACCCTTACGTACAACTTTGATGACCGGCTTATTGGTTTTGGCATCAATCAGCTCGCCTTCAAAGAAGAGGTGGGTATCCATGGTACGGTGGCCGGTTGCCATCTGCGTGCCCGCAACGACCAGGGCAACAGGGACAACTTCATAGAACTGCAGGCCTTCTTTCTGCGAGCTCACGCCAGTAATGGCGCCGCGGAAGATCAGGCTGCGTGGACAGGGTGAGGCCACAATCGGCTTACGCTGACCGACCGCGGTTTTCATTTTGGTGTTGGTATAATTTAACAGTTCATCCAGGGTACGTTGACCGATCTGGGTGGTGGGCTTTGGTGTCGGATAATAGGTGATATTGTTCCAGATAATGCAGTCGTAGTTTGCTTCGTTATAAGACGGATCAACCCAGCGCAGCGTCGGTTTACCCGAAGCAGAGGTGGTTTCTTTCAGCCCGGAGTAGTCTTTTAAAAAACCTGAATATTGTTCAGGCGCAGCCACTTTTGACGCACAACCCGCCAGCAGCAACAGGCCGGAGAGCGCGGCAACTTTAAATAAAGTATTAGTACGCATAATGGGTGTATCCCTGTTAAGTGCAAATATGCAATTGAAGTTATAGCAAAAGTTGGATGAAAAAAAAGTGACAAAAAATGAGGAAGACAGCACAAATTGAAAAAAGACTGCCCGCCATAACGACGGGCAGTGTTAAACGTTTATTTTATATCCACTTGCCAGAATAAATGTTTACCGAACGGATCAATTTCGTAGCCTGTGACTTCTTTGCGAACAGGTTCAAAAATAGTTGAGTGCGCAATCATGACCGCTGGCATTTGATCGTGCATCATCTGCTGCGCCTGTTTATATAACTCCACCCTTTTATTCTGATCGGTAATTGATTTAGCCTCGGCAATGATTTTATCAAACGGCGGATAACACCATTTCGCGGAATTAGAGCCGCCATTCGCCGAGGTACAGGTAAAGAGCGGGCCAAAGAAGTTATCCGGATCGCCGGTAGCCGTGGTCCAGCCCATCAACGCCGCCTGATGCTCACCGCCCTTCACCCGCTTGAGGTATTCCCCCCACTCATAGGTAACGACTTTGGTCTGCACACCGACTTTCGCCCAGTCAGCCTGGATCATCTCCGCCATCCGTTTGGCATTGGGGTTATAGGGGCGCTGCACCGGCATGGCCCACAGATCGAGGGTCATCCCGTTGGCAAACCCGGCCTCTTTCAGCAGGGCTTTGGCTTTTTCCGGATCGTAATCGTAGTCTTTTAACTCGCTGTCGGCACTCCAGACGCCTGGCGGCAGCAGGTTTTTCGCCGCCGTGCCGGTGCCCTGGAAGACCGCCTCGATAATCGCCGGTTTGTTGATCGCCATCGCCAGCGCCTGGCGTACCTTGACGTTATCCAGCGGCGGTTTTTGGGTGTTGAACGACAGGAAACCGGTATTCAGCCCCGCTTTGCTCATCAGGTTGAGATCGGTATTGGCCTTCATTCGCGGCAGATCCGCCGGGTTCGGGAACGGCATCACCTGGCACTCGTTTTTCTCCAGCTTGGCGAAGCGCACCGAGGCATCCGGAACAATGGTAAACACCAGGCGATCCAGCTTCGCTTTGCCCTGCCAGTACTCCGGGAACGCGGTAAACAGGATCCGCGAGTCCTTCTGGTATTTCGTCAGCGTAAACGGCCCGGTGCCGATCGGATCCATATCCACCTTCTCCGGGGTGCCCGCTTTCAGCATTGCATCGGCATATTCCGCTGACAGGATCGAGGCAAAGTACCAGGCCAGGTCGGCCACGAACGGCGCTTCCGGGTGGGCCAGGGTGAAGCGCACCGTATGGTCGTCGACTTTATCGATGGCGGTGATAAGCGACCCGAACTCCAGACTCTCGAAGTTGGAGTAGTTGCCGTTGGAGACGTTGTGATACGGATGGTTCGCGTCTTTCTGGCGCATAAACGAGAAGATCACATCATCAGCGTTAAAGTCCCGCGTCGGCGTGAACAGCTTGTTGCTCTGGAACTTGACCCCTTTGCGAAGGTGGAAGGTATACACCTTGCCATCCTCGCTGACGTCCCAGCTTTCGGCCAGGCTCGGCACCAGATGGGTCGTGCCCGGAGTAAAATCCACCAGCCGGTTATACACCGGTACGGCGCTGGCATCCACGCTGGTGCCCGAGGTATAGAGTTGCGGGTTAAAGTTCTCCGGCGATCCTTCCGAACAATAGACCAGCGTTTTCGCGGCAACGGTGGAACTGACCGTCAGCGCGGCAACGGTCAGTGCCAGGGTTGTGAGGTTGCTTTTCATCGCGTTTTCCTGTCTTTTAATTTGACGGCTAATGAATTTTTGTCGTGCCAAACCATAAATAACACTAAAGTGATTTTGCAAACACCTGATAACTCAAATAAAGAAGGATCCACCATGGCTTCAGCCCTCGCCAGACAATTAACCCAACGCTTCTTCCGCTACCTGGCCATCACCAGCCAGAGCGATCCGAAGGTGAAAACCTTGCCCTCCACCCCTGGCCAGCACGAGATGGCGCGGGCGCTGGCGATGGAGCTGCAAACCCTGGGTCTGGACGATATTGTGATCGACGAATTTGCCACCGTCACCGCCGTCAAAAAGGGCAATGTCCCCGGCGCGCCGCGGATCGGTTTCATCACCCATATCGATACCGTCGACGTGGGATTGTCACCGGACATTTATCCGCAGATCCTCACTTTTACCGGAGATGATCTCTGTCTCAACGCGGAAAAAAATATCTGGCTGCGGGTCAGCGAGCACCCGGAAATCCTGGCCTACCCCAACGAAGAGATCATCTTCAGCGACGGCACCAGCGTGCTGGGGGCTGACAACAAGTCGGCGGTGACCGTGGTGATGACACTGCTGGAAAATCTCACCCCAGAGCATCGCCATGGCGATATCGTGGTGGCCTTTGTGCCAGATGAAGAGATTGGCCTGTGCGGGGCAAAAGCGCTGGATCTGGCCCGTTTTGACGTCGATTTTGCCTGGACCATCGACTGCTGCGAGCTTGGGGAGATTGTTTATGAGAACTTTAACGCGGCGGCGGCGGAGATTCGCTTTACCGGCGTGACGGCGCATCCGATGTCGGCGAAAGGCGTGCTGGTGAACCCGCTGCTGATGGCTACCGATTACATCAGCCACTTCGATCGCCTGCAAACCCCGGAGCATACCGAAGGCCGCGAAGGCTATATCTGGTTTAACGGCATACAGGCCGGGCAAAACGAAGCGGTGCTGAAGGCCAACATTCGTGATTTCGATCGCGACAGCTTTGCCGCCCGTAAGGCGCAGATTAGCGAAGTAGCGGAGAAGATCGCCGCCCAGCACCCTACGGCGAAGGTAAGCTGGCACATCGAAGATACCTACAGCAACATCAGCAATGCGGTGGGAGAAGATCGTCGCGCGATCGACCTGATGTTCGAGGCGATGGAGAGTTTAGGCATCACGCCAAAACCGACGCCGATGCGCGGCGGCACCGACGGCGCGGCGCTTTCAGCGAAAGGGCTGTTGACCCCGAACTTCTTCACCGGGGCGCATAACTTCCACTCGAAGTTTGAGTTTTTACCGCTGAAATCGTTCGAGGCCTCGTATAATACGGCGCTGCAACTTTGCCTTCTGGCGGCACGTTAAGCCGGGTGGCGCTTCGCCTTACCCGGCCTACTCTCTAAACCCCTGGTCCGGGCAAGCGAAGCGCCGCCGGGCAAAAGTGGTTAAGCTGGTTTACGCGCCAGCAGCGTCGCAAAACGCAGTTTGATGCGATTCCCCTGGGCGTCGGTGCGGTGTAACTCGCCGACGTCCTCGTTGTATTTCAGCTGTTCCCAGCCCGCATAGTAGCCGCTCAACTCCCCGGTTTTAAACGCAAACGGGAAGCCGACGTTGCACGGATAGTCTTCGGTATCCATTGCCGCGACGATCAGGTTATAGCCGCCCGGTTTGGTGCAGCGCTGCATGTTGTCGATCAGGCCCGGAATGGTTTCCGCCTGCAGGAACATCAGCACCACGGTGGACAGGATAAAATCGTATTCGCCGTCAAAGCGCAGGGTGTTGAGATCCTTGATGGCGGTCTGCAGGTTTGTGATGCCCTCTTGCGCCTTAATGCTCTCGATATTATCGATGCTGTTGGCATTCTTATCCCAGGCGGTGACATCAAAGCCATTTGCCGCCAGGTAGAGGCTGTTGCGCCCGTTGCCGCAGCCGAGATCCAGGGTTTTGCCCGGTTTAACAATCCCTGCGCTATACAGCACCTCGGAGTGGGTGCGGGTCATACCATATTTTTCGGTAAAGTAGTTCTCATCAAACACAGTCATTCTCTTTCCTCAGCTTGCATAAGCGTGGCTTTGTCTGCACGTACCAACAGTTTTCCCTGCATCAGCAGGATAAAGGTGCGCACCAGTAATAGCGCAATGATGGCATTGGTAAAAATAAACAGCGGGATGGCGATGGCATGGAAAAAACCGGACGGGCTGCTCTGCCCCAGATGTAGGCCGGTCGTCGCCAGCGCCGAAACGCCGAACGAAAAGCTCCAGAACGACGCATTAAACGGCTGCGACAGATACCAGGGCATCAGGCGCAGGGTAAATAGCAGTTGCAGCAGGCCGTAGCCGAACAGCATTTTGGCGAAGGTATCGGCTTCGCCGCCGTTGACGCTGAACCAGGCGCTACAGGCTACCAGCGCGGGTGCCAGCTGGATCCCGAGCGAGGTGCGCAGCGCCGGAGGCAGTTCCCCCGCGCTGCGCAGACGCTGCAAAATCACCGGCTCCAGGCTCAGCCAGGAGAAAACACCGGCCCCGAGAAACACCAGCCCGGCATCGTGAAACCCGAGCGCGCCGCAGGCCATGGCGCTGATAAAGTTATTCGCCACCGTCGGCAGATAGAGGCCCGGCGTGGTGGCCTCTTCCGGGTGTTTTCCGCGCCACAGTCCGGCAGACTGCCATGCCGCATAGCTCAGCTGTACCACCACGCCGACGCTAAAAAGGATTAGCGCCAACGGGCGATACCAGGGCACGAGGCCAATCGCTACCAGCAGCGTGGTGGCGGGAAACAGGCTGACAAAACTGCTCATAACCGGGTGGCGCATCTCCGCCAGCACGCTGCGCGGAAACCGCACCGCGCGCGTCAGAAACGCCACGGTCAGCAAGGCCCATATCACCATCGCCAGCGTCACCAGGATATCGCCCGGCCAGCGGGTCACCGGCCAAATCGTGCTGGCGTAACGCCAGGCAAAGCCCATCC
This sequence comes from Leclercia sp. AS011, assembly GCF_037152535.1. NCBI lineage: Bacteria > Pseudomonadati > Pseudomonadota > Gammaproteobacteria > Enterobacterales > Enterobacteriaceae > Leclercia > Leclercia sp. AS011. Next base: position 1,091,372 of record NZ_JBBCMA010000001.1, on the reverse strand, counting down.
CAATGGTCCCCAGCACCATGCCGTAGTAGCCCGCGGGCAAATTAAGCACGCGCTCAGTCGATTGCGTTTTATACATATTTTTTAATCTATAAAATATATTTTAAATACTAGTTTACGGAGTTTCATTTGCGGATGCCACCCTTTCGATCAAGCTAAAGTTTGCTACGTTTAGTGGAGAGGACAACTGCGGGCACACTGATGACAAAATATCGACTTAGCGATGAAAGCCGTCTGCACCACTGGCAGGACGGCGAGACAAAAACGGCGGTAAAAGTGCGGCAAATTATCGCCGAGCGTGATTTCAGTGATGTGAAGATCGGTACCCGGGGCGGCTGGATCGATGACGAATCAGCGCTGTCGCAGGAGAATGACTGCTGGATCTACGATGAGAACAGCGTGGTGTTCGGGGGTGCGCAGGTTAGCGGCAATGCACGGATCACCCAACCCTGTATCATCAGCCATCAGGCGTCGGTGAGCGATAACGTCTGGGTCGACGGGGCGCAGATCGGCTACGGTGCGCGGTTAAGTGACAACGTCACGGTACAGGCCTCCGTGGTGCGCGGCGAGTGCCATCTGTTCGACAACGCCCGCATCCTGCACAACAGCATGGTGATCGCCGCCAGGGGACTGACCCCGGACCCGAATCAGATCCTGCGCATTTTCGGCGAGGCGACGGTGAGCCAGTCCCGGGTGGTGCATCAGGCGCAGATTTATGGCAATGCCATCGTCAGCTACGCCTTTGTCGAGCATCGCGCTGAAGTGTTCGAGAATGCCCTGCTCGAAGGCAACGAAGTGAATAACGTCTGGGTGTGCGACTGCGCCAAAGTGTACGGCAACGCCCGCCTGCTCGCCGGGCTGGAAGAGGATGCCATCCCCACCCTGCGCTACAGCTCCCAGGTGGCGGAAAACGCCCTGGTGGAGGGGAATTGCGTGATCAAACATCACGTCCTGATTGGCGGCGACGCCTGGCTGCGCGGCGGCCCCATTCTGATTGACGATAAAGTGGTGATTCAGGGGCGGGCGCGCATTCGCGGCGAAGTGCTGATCGAGCATCATATTGAAATTACCGATGATGCGGTGATCGAGGCGTCTGAGGGCGAGGTGATTCACCTGCGCGGCGAGAAGATGATCAACGGCGCGCAGCACATCACGCGCACGCCGCTGCTCGGGGCATTATGAGGTACAGATCCGGGCGTAGATATTCTGATCGTCATAGCGCCCGTTGAGGAACTCGGCCTCTTTCAGGCACCCTTCTAGCAGGAAGCCGTTGCGGAGCGCCACCTGGTTACTGGCGGCATTGTCGACGCGGCACTTAATCACGAAGCGGCGGATCTCCCCGCGTCCGGCGTAATAGCTAATAAAGGCCTCCAGCGCCTGAGATAAAATCCCCTGCCCCTGATGCGCTTCATCCAGCCAGTAGCCGATGTAGCCGGTTTTATTCAGCGGTTCGATGGAATTGAACGACAGCACGCCCACCAGCACGTTATCGCTGAAGATGAGAAACATTTTGGCGTAACCGCGCTGGTGCAGCATCTGGTTGCTGAGGATGTTCTGGCGGGTATCGTCTTCGGTGCCGACAAACTGCGGCCAGTTGAGATAGTCCTGCAAATACGCCCGGTTTTTGACCACCAGATGGTGCAGCTCGGTGGTGTAACACTCGTCGGCGGCGCGCAGTTCGAGTCGCTCGTTAACGGGGATGATTTCTTCGGTTGGTGTGGTCATTGTGCTTCCTCGGCAATGCCGGGCGGCGCATGCGCTTGCCCGGCCTACGGTCTGTGTCTGGCGCCTTAACGCATTACCCGGTCATCAACGTACTGGCGTTTATCCGCTGCCGGTGGGAAGTAGTGATACAGCCAGGTTTCGCTGATCGCCTCGCCCTGACAGCGCAGGAACATCCGCATATCCACCGTATCGGTAGAGTCGCTGGTCGGGTACCAGTCAAACAGGATGCGATACCCGTCGAACGGCTCCACGTAAAGGATCTCGATCTGCTTTGCTTCCCCACTGGAGAGGGTGATGACCGGCTCGATACCTTTCGGCGCGGCCGCTTTCAGATCGCCGCCAACAAAATCGACCGCGAAACGGCGGGACCACACCTTCGGGTAGTTTTCGCCCGGGGCCCAGCCTTCCGGGAAGCCGCCCATTCCGGTACGGGTGGCCAGCACGTTCGCCAGCGGAGAACGCACCGGCGGCTTCGCACTCCAGTAGAGACGATACTGGAAGTCGAGCTTATCCCCCGCTTTGACCGGTTTTTCCGGCTGCCAGAAGCAGACCACGTTATCCAGGGTTTCGCCGGTGGTGGGGATCTCCATCAGCCCTACGGTGCCTTTGCCCCACTGGTTACGCGGCTCGACCCACAGGCTTGGGCGTTTGTTGTACCAGCCCATGATGTCCTGATAGTGCGAGAAATCACGATCGAGCTGTAACAGACCAAAACCTTTCGGGTTCTTATCGGTATAGGCGTTGAACTGCAGCTTCTGCGGGTTATTCAGCGGACGGCAGACCCACTCGCCGTTGCCGCGCCACATCGCCAGACGGTCGGAGTCGTGGATCTGCGGGTGAATAGTGTCGCACACGCGGCGCTCGTTGTTGCCGCAGGCGAACATGCTGGTCATCGGAGCGATCCCGAGCTGCTGAATGTCCTTGCGGGCATAGAGGTGGTTTTCGACGTCCATGATCACCTGGGTCTTCTCGCAGTGGATCACGAACTTATAGGCCCCGGTGATGCTCGGGCTGTCGAGCAGGGTGTAGACGGTAAAGCTGGTCGCGCCCGGTTTGACGGTTTCAAACCAGAACGAGGTAAAGTCCGGGAACTCTTCCTGGCTGTCGGCGTAGGTGTTCAGCGCCAGACCGCGGGCGGAAAGCCCGTACTGATAAGTATCATCCACCGCGCGGAAGTAGCTCGCCCCGAGGAAAGAGACGATATCCCGGCGCGCCAGTTCGGGCGCTTTAAAGGCGCGGAACCCGGCAAAGCCTAAATCGCTCTGCCCTTCCAGCTGCTTCGTATCAACCCCCGCGTCGTGGTAGTTAAACAGCTCCGGGCGGAAGTGAATCTCCCGCGCCTGCGCGGTCTGGCTGTCCAGCGAGAACATACGCACCCGGCGGCGGAACCCCATCCCGACGTGGAAGAACTGCACGTCGAGCTGGCGGTTTTCGATGTTGTTCCACAGGGACTGCTTCGCATCGTACTGAATACTGTTATAGGCCTGCGGCGTCAGCGTCGCTAAGGTATCCGGCAGCGGACGCGGCGCCCCGCCCCACGGTGTTTGCGCCAGGTCGTGCGCCATGGATTGCAGCACGGAAAAGTCGAAACGACGGCTCGAACCGTCCGCAATATCCGATTCAGCCGCACTGGCCGCCCGGGAAAAGAGCGCGGCGAGTCCGGAAGTCCCGCTCAGTGCGGCAACGGCGAGGGAGCCTTTTAAAAAACGTCTGCGATTCATGCCTGGAAAAACGTCCTTATGGTCGTGGGGTGTGGGTTTCGCTTAAGGCGAAACAACGGCAAGAAAGAACATCATTAAGAGGGCACAGCCTAAACAAAAACGGTTAAGAATCCAATTATTGACAGGCGAGAATCTGCGCAAAGGGGGAAAGATTTTAATGTCGAGGAGAATTGCCCGAATCGGCGGTAAAGATACGTATAAAAAAGCCCCAGCCGGACATCAACGGCTGGGGCTAAAAGAGCGAATTGTTGTTATTTTACGCTGACATCGATACCCGGGAAGTACTTCTTCGCCAGCTTATCGATGGTGCCGTCAGCGCGGACTTTATCAATGGCGGCATCAAGCTGCTTTTTGGTGGCCTCATCGCCTTTACGCAGGCCATAGCCGATCCCGCTGCCGAGAATAGTGTCATCCGACACCGGCTTGCCGATAAAGCCGAAGCCTTTGCCCTGCGGCTTGCTGAGGAACCCAGCCTGCCCGGCGGCAGACATCACCAGCGAGGCGTCGATACGGCCATTGAGCAGATCGCCCCAGGCCATGTTCTGATCTTTGTACGACACCACGGTCACACCCTGTTTTTCCCAGTGCTCCTTGGCGTAGGTCTCCTGGATCGAACCCTGCAACACGCCAATGGTCTTGCCTTTCAGCCCTTCCGGCGTGGCGTCTACCGCGCTGCCGGTTTTGCCCACCAGCTGGGACGGAATACGGTAGATCGGCTGGGTAAAGTCGATGCTCTGACGACGCTGCTCGGTGATGTTCATCGCCGAGTTGATGGCGTCGAACTTCTTCGCCACCAGCCCCGGGATCAGCGCGTCAAACGAGGTTTCAACCCAACTGCATTTCAGCGCAGCGGCGGCGCAAATTGCGTTACCCAGCTCAATATCAAACCCTTCAAGTTCACCCGAGGCGTTGCGGCTCTCAAAGGGCGGGTACTCGGCTTCAACGCCATAACGTAACTCTGTTGCTGCGAAGGAAGAGAACGAACACAACAATCCCAGGCCGACAACGAAGGCTTTTAATTTCATGACTGAACTCCTTAGCGTGGTGTTACCCGACACAGGGCCTGCGCACCTGCCCGTAATGTTGCCTCATCTTTCGCAAAAGAGAGACGGATGAATTTGTTATCTGTCCCGTCGGTATAAAACGCCGAAAGCGGGATGGTGGCAACGCCGTAGTCAACGATCAGCCGCTTCACCATCTCGCTGTCGCGCTCGTCGCTGAAGTGGCTGTAATCCGCCAGCAGGAAGAACGAGCCTGCGCTCGGCAGCAGACGGAAAGGTGAATCGGCCATCAGGTTGACCAGCAGATCGCGTTTGCGCTGATAAAACGCCGCCAGCGACAGCCAGGTTTGCGGATCGGCCATGTGCTCGGCAAAAGCGTACTGCATAGGAGTATCGGCAGAAAACATTAAAAACTGATGGATCTTGCAGATCTCGTCCATCAGCTCCGCCGGGGCCACGCAGTAGCCGACGCGCCAGCCGGTGACGTGATAGGTTTTGCCGAACGACGAGACGATCACGCTGCGCTCCGCCAGCCCGGGATGGGTCGCCATACCGTGATGCGGCACGTCGTCAAACACCACGTGCTCGTACACTTCGTCAGAGAGAATAATGATATCGGTGTTGCGGGTGATGGCCGCCAGCTGTTCCAGATCGTCGGCAGAGAAGACCTGCCCGCTCGGGTTATGCGGCGTGTTGATGATGATCATCCGCGTGCGCGAGTTAATGGCGGCGCGCACTTCATCCCAGTTCACCGCGAAATCCGGCACCGTCAGCTTGATGGCGACCGGCGTTGCGCCCTGCAAACGCACAATGGGCGCATAGCTGTCGAACGAGGGCTCAAAGTAGATCACCTCGTCGCCGGGGTGGACCAGCCCGCTGATGGCCGAGTAGAGCCCTTCGCTGGCGCTGGCGGTGATCAGCACTTCGCTGGCAGCATCATACCGGGTGCCATACAGCGAGGCGATTTTATCGGCGATACGCGCTTTCAGCGGTGCCAGCCCGGTCATGGACGCGTACTGGTTGTGACCCGCCTGCATGGCGCGCTGCACGCCGGCAATCAGCGCCGGATCGCATTCGAAATTCGGCGCACCCTGAGAAAGGTTGATGGCATTGTGTTCAGCGGAAAGCTGGCCGATAACGGTAAAAATCGTGGTGCCAACGTCCGGCAGTTTGGAACGGGGTTGTATCGGGGTACGCAGCGTCATCGGAAAATCCTCTGGTGGAGAGTGCATAACTATTCAACCCGAAGCCTGTTGTAGCGACAATCGAATTGTTGTCATAATAGCCATGACAAAAAATCATGCCTGGAGGTTCTGTGTCGCGACGTTCGTTCCCCCTTACCGCCGTTGAGGCCTTTATCGTCACCGGGCGGCATCTGAATCTGACCCATGCCGCCAAGGAGCTGTGCCTGACCCAGGGGGCAGTGAGCCGCAAGATCGCCGCCCTCGAAAGCTGGTTCGGCTTTCCGCTGTTTGAGCGTCACGCTCGCGGGCTGCGCCTCTCCTCCCAGGGCAGCGCCCTGCTGCCGGACCTGCGCGCCTCGTATGAACACCTGCTGACGGTAGCCGACCAGGCCCGCGCCCAGCAAACCGTGGTGCGCCTTAAAGTCCCCACCTGCGCCATGCGCTGGCTGGTGCCGCGGCTGCTGCAGGTGGAGCGCGAACAGCCCGAGCTGCAGATCGCCCTGACCACCACCAACGAACACAGCGTCAATTTCAAAACCGAATCCTATGATGCCGCCATCGTGTTTGGCACCCAGCTCAGCGCCGGGGATCTGCTGTTCGAGGAGGCGTTAACCCCGGTGGTCAGCCCCCTGCGCCAGGGCTCAGCGGTGGAGTCGCTGACTTTCCTGCACCCGACCCGGGATAAGACCGACTGGTCGCTGTGGCTGGAGAAACAGACCGCGCAGCCGCCTGTTATGCACAAAAATCAACACTTCGACACCATGGATCTGGCGATCACCGCCGCCATTCAGGGGCTTGGCGTGGCCATCGCCGACGAGACGCTGGTGGCCGAGGATATCCGCGCCGGGCGGCTGGTGCGGCCTTACGCCAGCAGCGTCAGAACCGGCGCCAGCTACCGGCTGGTGCTGCGGGAGTCGCGGGGCAAAGCGGCCGGGCTGGCCGCCTTTCGGGAGTGTCTGCTCAATCCAGACTGACGTGGTGCTTCATCACCCGTTTAAACAGCGCCATGCGGGCGCGCATAAAGCGGTTTTCAAGCTTAAATCCCGCATGTTTATTCACTCCAATGCGCAGCAGTACGTCCCGCCCGTGGTGACAGGCAGGCCAGCGCGTCGGGCCAGGCAACGTGTCGCACTGCCGGCTGGCATGGCGGGCGAAGTTGACCCAGTAATCGGCCACCTGGGCTGAAAACGCCAGGTCGTTATCATTCACGTAGCGCCGGGCGGGCTCGGCCAGGGTGAGCGTATCAAACACGTACGGCACCTCGTTGCCATGCCAGGCTCCGTTGACGTAGGTGGCATGCTCGGCTTCGGCCACATAGTCGAACCAGTAGCGCCAGCACGGCTGCCCTACCCGCCGCTGGGCCTGCATCACCACAAACCCCAGGGTGGTGAAGGCCATATCCCGGCACACCTGGCGGCCTAACTCGGCATCGTCCTTGATGCCGGGATAGAGCAGCTTGATCAGCCCCAGCCCCAGGCGTCGCTCCCGACGCAGCTTGTGGATCTGCCCCGCGAGATCGATACCAAACACCGCCATCACGCTGGCTTCATCGCTGTTGGAGCCCACCATGATCGGCACCGGATGGTGGCGGGCAGCAAAGAAGACCTCCAGCATCGGCTCCGGCAGGACGCAATCCCCGACGATGGGCGCGGGGGCCACGTTCAGCGGGGCCGTCAGTGGCCAGAACGCCTCGGGCGGGATCGCCCGCAGTTGCTCTGGGGTGGCATCTTCCAGCCCAAAATGGGCCGCCAGCGCCTCGCCTTTTTTAAGCGCCTGCTCCCGGGGGGTATCCGGCAGGGTGTACCCGCTCTGGATAATCGCCTTATGAAACAGCCCCTTTGCCAGCGGCGAGGCCAGCAGTGACAGCACGCTGCGTGCCCCGGCGGATTCACCAAACAGGGTGATGTTGTTCGGGTCGCCGCCAACCTGCGCAATGTTGTCTCGCACCCACTCCAGAGCGGCGATCTGATCGAGCAGAGCAAAGTTATGCACCACCCGATCCTCTTCCCCTGCCAGCGCCGGATGGGCGAAAAAGCCCAGATGGCCCAGCCGGTAGTTGAGCGTGACGATAATCGCCCCGCGCTGCGCCAGGGCTTTTCCGTCATAGGGCGGTAAGCCGCCTGCACCGATAGTAAACCCGCCGCCGTGCAGCCAGACCATCACCGGGAGAGGTTCCGGGCGCTGAACCGGCGACCAGAGGTTCAGGTAGAGGCAATCCTCCGAGAAGCGCCCCGGATCGCCCCCGCCCAGCTGCTGGCAGTACTCGCTGCTCTGCCAGCTCGACGGCGAAAAGGCGGTGGCCTGACGCACGCCCTGCCAGCTTGTAACCGGCTGCGGTGAACGCCAGCGCAGCGGGCCCACCGGCGGGGCGGCGTAGGGAATGGCGCGCCAGACCTGCACATCGCCGTCCGTGATGCCACAAAGCGCCCCCTGACGCGTGGTAATGATCGGGGATAAAGCGTTTTCCATACTGACCTTAAATGACTGTTCCATCCCCGCAGAGTACCGTTTTCAGAGCAAACCGCAACGCCGCTTGCTGCGCTCTTCCGCCTCCCGATAAAGGGTGAACTCATCCAGCACCGGACAGCCCAGGGCTTCCTCAAAGGCATCCCGGCTGGCGTTGCCGTGGGTGCGGGCCTGGGTCTCGTTGCCGAGGTTCGACTGGAAGATCCCGGCGGCGCTGACCGGGAGGAAATCTTCATAGGTGATGGGCTGCGCCACCACCCAGCCGCGCTCAATCAGCGGCTGCGGATCGTCCCCGGGGCCAAAGGAGTGACGGTGCGACTCCCCGGCCGGGGTCAGGCGGTAGCGGAACCATGCCAGACCCTGACGGCGCAGGAAGATATCGCTGTCAGGAAACGCCTGGAACACCTCCTGCAAATGCAGCTGGTGAGTCAGGTTGTCCTTGCCGGTTCCGGCTTCGTTAAGCAGGCGATCGTAGAGTTCGCGCCCTTTTGGGGTTAAGGCCACCCCGCGCTGTTCGATCTCCCCGAAGCGCGCGGTGTGAGTGCCCCGCTCCTCACCGGCAAACAGGACCGGCTCCTCCAGCGCCTTAAAGCTGGTCTGACGCAGCAGGAGCGGCATCTCCCGGCGTGGCGGCCCCTCAATCACCATCTTCGGCTCAATGCCGTACTCCGGCATCAGAGCCTGCACCCGGTCGATATCCAGGGTGCGCGGCGTGAGGTGGTTGATATGGCAGCCCGGGAAGCAGACCACGTCGGCAATCAGCCGGTGTTCGTTGTGCAGCGCCTGGTAGGTCTCATGATCGACCGTGGCATGACGATGCCAGCGGAAGGTCTCCAGCGCCTCCTGAACAAACTCCTCGGCCTGCGCCGGGGTGAATGCCCCTTCCGCTTCGTGCAGGTCAATCAGTTCCAGACAGCGGGGGGTGAATATATTGCGTTTAGCAAGGATCGCCGCCGCCTTCTCGCGCAGAGGGAGGTTATCAATCAGATCCAGGCGCAGCAGCGAGGTGAAGATGCGAAACGGATTGCGGCACAGGGCGGCATCGTCAACCGGACGAAACGCGGTGGAGTGGACCGGCACCCCGGCCTGCGAGAGGTCGTAATAGCTGACCGGGAACATCCCCATAATGGCGAACATCCGTCGCAGGGTCGACAGCTCCAGGGCCGTGCCGACACGGATCGCGCCGTGGCGTTCGAGGTTGAGGCGGGCCAGTTCATCCGCGTTGGCCAGTTGTTCATGCAGCTTCGGGTTGTTTTCCAGTACCGCCAGATTCACATCCGCCACCAGCTCCAGCAGCGTCCCGTACTGCGGAACTTCCTGCTGGTACATTGCCGACATCGCCTGTGAAAAGTGTTCCCGAATATCATCAGCCGTGATGTTGTTCGCCATGATGTAATGCCTCCAGTGAATATTACCTGGAGTGTAGAGAAGGCCATTGAGGCCGTCTGGAAGAATTTACGAATTGTGATCCAGGTGGAGAGGCGCTCATTTTATGACAAGCCGTGACGTGAAAGGATTCAGGCACCTGCACAGCGCTTTTCAGGCAGATCTAAAAAATGCTTGTTACTCAATTAGATTGAATGTTAATAATAATTTGCTAGCAGGTTATCAAAATTAAACAACTTTACTTGTCACCTCTCTGTCTCTGTTTTTAACATCGCCTATGGAAAAAAATGGTTTGTTTAGTCAGCGCATTCGTCTGCGCCATCTGCACACTTTTGTGGCCGTCGCTCAACAGGGAACGCTGGGGCGCGCGGCTGAAACTCTCAACCTGAGCCAGCCTGCGCTCTCAAAAACGCTGAACGAGCTGGAGCAACTGACCGGTACCCGCCTGTTCGACCGGGGACGACTGGGGGCACAGCTCACCCTGGTGGGCGAGCAGTTCCTGACCCACGCGGTGAAAGTCCTCGATGCGCTTAACACCGCAGGCCAGTCACTGACGAAGCGCAACGACGTGCCGGGCGATGTGGTGCGTATTGGTGCCCTCCCCACCGCGGCGCTGGGCATTCTGCCTGCGGTGATCGGCCAGTTCCATAAGCAGCAGCGCAATATCACGCTGCAGGTTGCCACCATGAATAACACCATGCTGCTGGCGGGGCTGAAGTCCGGGGAGCTGGATATCGGGATCGGCCGCATGTCGGACCCGGAGCTGATGAGCGGCCTCAACTATGAGCTGCTGTTCCTGGAATCCCTGAAGCTGGTGGTGCGCCCGCGCCATCCGATCCTCAATGATACCGTCACCCTCAGCCGGGTGATGGAGTGGCCGGTGGTGGTCTCCCCGAAAGGCACCGTTCCGCGCCAGACCGCAGAAACGCTGCTGCAAACCCAGGGGTGCAAGCTGCCGTCGGGCTGCATCGAAACCCTGTCGGCCTCCCTGTCGCGCCAGCTGACGGTGGATTATGACTACGTCTGGTTTGTTCCTTCCGGTGCGGTAAAAGAAGATCTGCGCCAGGGCACGCTGGTGGCGCTGCCGGTGACCACCTCCAGCCCCGGCGAACCCATTGGGGTATTAACCCGCGTGGAAGCCCCGCTCTCCACCGCCACCCAGACGCTGCTCAGCGCGATACGTAAATCCATGCCGGTTTAATCACACTTCCGCTCTGCCCGTCTTGATGACGGGCTTTTTGTCTCCGTTACTCAAATAATGCGAAATCATTCATTAACAATTGCGCTAAACAATTTAACAGATTTATCATACCCACCGAATTCACCAAATGGTTCATTCAAATAACGCAGCGGTGATTTCTCTGACGCAATAACCGCGTCATGTCCGACTTTTTCATCATGGATCTTATCTTCTGTTACCCATTTGGTTCAGGCCGGATTCTGCCTGTCCAGAGAAGACAAGATTATTTCAGGAGACAGAAATGGCTATTGGTAATTCGCTACGTGGGTTCCCCCGGATCCTGCTGTGGCTGCTGGTTGGTCTGATGACGCTCATCGGGCTGGCCGTCGGTGGGCTGGGCTTTAAGCTCGCCACCGTAGGAGGAAGCTGGTACTTCCTGATCATGGGCGTGGTGATGCTGATCGCCGCATTCCTCATTGCGCGTCACCGCGCCAGCGGCATCATCCTCTACGCGGTGGCCTTTATCGCCTCTGCGATCTGGGCCGTCAGCGACGCGGGCTGGGATTTCTGGCCGCTGTTCTCGCGCCTGTTCACCTTTGCGGTACTGGCCTTCCTCGCCGCCCTCGTCTGGCCGTTCCTGCGTGGCGCGGGTCAGCCGGTCAATAAGGCCCCGGCGTTCGGCATTGCTGCCGTACTTGCGGTGGCGATGCTGGTGAGTTTCGGCTGGATGTTTAAGCCGCAAACCCTGGTTGCCGCTAACGAACCTGTCCCGGTTAAACCGGTGGCCGAAGGTCAGCAGCAGAAGAACTGGGAGCACTGGGGTAACACCACCCACGGCGACCGTTTTGCCGCGCTGGACCAGATTAACAAGCAGAACGTTAACGATCTGAAAGTGGCCTGGGTTGCCCATACCGGCGACATCCCGCAGAGCAACGGCTCCGGCGCGGAAGACCAGAACACCCCGCTGCAGATTGGCGACACGCTGTATGTCTGTACTCCGTACAGCAAGGTTCTGGCGCTGGACGTGGACTCCGGGAAAGAGAAGTGGCGTTATGATTCGAAAGCCACCGCGCCAAACTGGCAGCGCTGCCGTGGCCTGGGCTATTTCGAAGACACCACCAGCGTGACAACGTCACCAACCGCGACCCAGCCTGCCGCCTGTGCGCGCCGTCTGTTCCTGCCGACCACCGACGCTCGTCTGATTGCGCTTAACGCCGACAACGGCAAGCTGTGCGAAGACTTTGGCGACCACGGTGTGGTTGACCTGAGCGTGGGCATGGGCGAAGTGAAGCCGGGCTACTATCAGCAGACCTCCACCCCACTGGTAGCGGGCAACGTGGTAGTGGTAGGCGGCCGCGTGGCGGATAACTTCTCCACCGGCGAACCGCCGGGCGTGGTACGTGCCTATGACGTGCGCACCGGGAAACTGGCCTGGGCCTGGGATCCGGGCAACCCGAACCTCACCGGCCTGCCGCCGGAAGGCCAGATCTACACCCGCGGGACGCCGAACGTCTGGTCAGCGATGTCCTATGACGCGAAGCTGAACCTGATCTACCTCCCGACCGGTAACGCCACCCCGGACTTCTGGGCCGGTGAACGTACCGAACTGGACGACAAATACAGCTCCTCGATTGTGGCGGTGGATGCGGCTACCGGTCAGGTACGCTGGCACTTCCAGACCACCCACCACGATCTGTGGGACTTCGACCTGCCTTCCCAGCCGCTGCTGTACGATCTGCCGGATGACAAAGGCGGTACCACGCCGGTGCTGGTGCAGACCAGCAAGCAGGGCATGATCTTTATGCTTAACCGCGAAACCGGCGAGCCGGTCGCGAAAGTGGAAGAGCGCCCGGTGCCTGCCGGGAATGTCGAGGGCGAGCGTTACTCGCCGACCCAGCCGTACTCGGTGGGTATGCCGATGATTGGCAACCAGACCCTGAAAGAGTCGGATATGTGGGGCGCGACGCCGGTTGATCTGCTGCTGTGCCGCATTCAGTTTAAAGAGATGCGTCATCAGGGCGTCTTTACCCCGCCGGGTCTGGATCGCTCCCTGCAGTTCCCGGGCTCGCTGGGCGGGATGAACTGGGGCAGCGTCTCCGTTGACCCGAACAACAGCCTGATGTTCGTTAACGATATGCGTCTGGGGCTGGCGAACTACATGGTGCCGCGCGCCAATGTGGCTAAAAACGCCAGCGGGATTGAGATGGGGATTGTGCCAATGGACGGGACCCCGTTCGGTGCCATGCGCGAGCGTTTCCTGTCGCCGCTGGGCATTCCGTGCCAGAAACCGCCGTTCGGCACCATGTCAGCCGTGGATCTGAAGTCCGGCAAACTGGTGTGGCAGGTGCCGGTGGGCACCGTGGAAGATACCGGCCCGCTGGGGATCCGCATGCATATGCCAATCCCGATCGGCATGCCGACCCTGGGCGCGTCGCTCTCCACCCAGTCCGGCCTGCTGTTCTTCGCCGGGACTCAGGACTTCTACCTGCGCGCGTTCGATACCGCCAACGGGAAAGAGATCTGGAAAGACCGTCTGCCGGTAGGCAGCCAGTCCGGCCCGATGACCTACGTGTCACCGAAAACCGGGAAGCAGTACATCATCATCAATGCGGGTGGCGCACGTCAGTCACCGGATCGCGGGGATTACATCATCGCGTACGCTTTGCCTGATAAGCAGTAATAACCCAGCCGGCCACCCTGTGTGGCCGGTTTTTTTTGTCTTTATGGCATGCCGGATAAGGCATTCTGCACCCAGGTCGCCGTCTTGCCGCCCTGGTAATTGACCACCCAACTCTGTCTGACGCCGGCTGGCCAGCAGCTGCGCATCACCGCCCGCTTCGTCTCGTCGAAGAAGGGTTTATCCCCTGCCGCCTCGTAGTCCGCCGCACGGCCATTCAGCTTGACGTTAAAGGACACCGTGACTCTGCCGGAGTAGTTCTGCGCCGCCGCCTGCTCGGGATAGCGCGGCTGTACGCGGTATACGTCGCCGTCGCAGTCTGCCTGGCCGCTCTCCGCAGCCGACGTGCTGCCTCCTACCGGAAAAGAGAGGCCGACCCCCACGCCGCTGCTGCCACCGCCAATTCCGACACCGCCAATCCCCACGCTGCCGCCGGACGCACACCCGGCCAGTAACCCTGCGGCGCACACTACCTGCATAAATTGTTTCATCATCCTGTTCCTCATCAGCCCTTACAACCAGCATAGCGGGGAATAAAAAAGGGTTCATGTCGAAACATGAACCCTTTTTTGCCCGGCAGCGCTTCGCTTGCACGGGCCTACGGATTTGTAGGCCGGGTAAGCGCAGCGCCACCCGGCAGGATACGGGTGAGGATCAGAAGGTTTCCCAGTTATCGCCATCCACAACCGCCGGACGCAGCGGTGCGGCAGGCGTGGCCGGAGCGGCTTTGTTGCTGCTGCGGGCCTGGGTCATGCCGTGCAGACGGAAGGTGCCGACCGCTTCGGTCAGACGGGCAGCCTGATCTTCCAGCGAGGCCGCTGCGGCAGAGGCCTCTTCCACCAGCGAGGCGTTCTGCTGGGTCACTTTATCCATCTCCGAGATCGCCTGGCTGACCTGCACGATGCCACGGCTCTGCTCGTCAGAGGCGGCGGCAATCTCCAGCATGATGTCAGTAACGCGTTTAACCGCTTCCACGATCTCATTCATGGTATTCCCTGCGGCAACCACCTCACCGGAGCCCTGGTCAATCAGCGTCACCGATTCGTTGATCAGCCCTTCAATCTCTTTCGCGGCGTTGGCGCTGCGGCTGGCCAGGGTCCGGACTTCGCTGGCGACCACGGCAAACCCGCGCCCCTGCTCACCGGCGCGGGCGGCTTCCACCGCGGCGTTCAGCGCCAGGATATTGGTCTGGAAGGCGATGCTGTTTATTACCGCGGTGATTTCAGAGATTTTCTTCGAGCTGCTGGAGATATTCCCCATGGTTTTCACCACCCCGGAGACCATCTGGCCGCCACGGCTGGCTTTACCGGAGGCATCTTCCGCCAGTTTGCTGGCGTGATGAGCGTTATCGGCGTTCTGCTTCACGGTGGCGGTCAGCTGTTCCATGCTGGCAGCCGTCTGCTCAATGGCGGCGGCCTGCTGTTCGGTGCGGGATGAGAGGTCGGTGTTACCGGCAGAGATTTCGCTGGTGCCGCGATAGATCTCTTCCGCACCCTGACGCACCGTGCCTACGGTGCCCACCAGCGAGCGCTGCATGGTTTGCAGGTCGTGGGTCAGACGGCCAATTTCGCTGCGTCCGGTCAGATCTTCGGCGAGGGTCAGGTCGCCTTTGGCGATATGGGCAATACGGTTCGCCGCGCGCTGTAGCGGATTAATCACCGTGCGACGCAGCACCACAAAGGTGATTACCGTCAGCACCAGCGCCAGGCCAAAGGCACCGATCATAAACATCAGCCCGAGCTGGGTGCGGGTATGCGCCTGTTCGGTCAGCATATTGGCGCGGTCGGTACGGATCTTGATCGCCTTCAGCAGCACGTCGTTATAGGCGTCATCCAGCGGACGTGCGGTCTCATTTTCATGGTTGATGATGGCTTCAAACATGCCGTTTTTGGCATATTTCAGCATCGGCTGCATGCCATCAATGTAGGCCTGATAGTTTGACTTCAGCTCGCCATCCAGCGCTTCGTCTGCCGGGGTACGAACGTTACGGTTCATATAGATAGCGAAGCTGTCCTGAGACTGTTTGATACGCTGTTCGGCTTCCGCGATGTTCTTTTTCATCGCGTCCATTTCGGCAATACGGCTGGCGGCACCCGCGTGGATCATGTTGATACGCGCCGTGCGCAGATGGTTAGAACTGTTTGATAGCCCGGTACGCACCTGGATTTCAGCGGTGACATCCTGCTGATCGTTGTCAGCCTGCAACAGAAAATAACCTGCCAGCCCGGCGCTCAGGGCAAACAGCAGAATAATACCACCCAAAATCGAGGAGAAAAGTGGAAGCAGCCTGATGTGATGCAGGAAGCCAAGCTTATGTTGCGCCCGAACTGTTGTTGTTGTGTCCATAGCCGTTGACTCTCTCATAGGTAAGATGCGTGGAAACACGCCTGTAAAATAGTCATCGGCACTACACTGAATTTGATTACGGCTAAAATCGCAACACGGGTCACACTTTCGTAATGATTTTCAACGAAATGTCTCTCCCGCAGCGCCTTACGGGCCGCGGGAGAGATTATTGATTAGTTATCGCCGAAATGGATAACGGTGCGGATGGATTTCCCTTCGTGCATCAGGTCGAAGGCTTCGTTGATCTGCTCCAGCGGCAGACGGTGGGTAATGAACGGATCGAGCTGAATTTTGCCCGCCATGGCGTCCTCGACCATGCCCGGCAGCTGGGTGCGGCCTTTGACGCCGCCAAAGGCGGAACCGCGCCATACGCGACCGGTGACCAACTGGAACGGACGGGTTTTGATCTCCTGCCCGGCCCCGGCTACGCCGATGATCACGCTTTCGCCCCAGCCCTTGTGGCAGCACTCCAGCGCCGCGCGCATCACGTTGACATTACCAATGCACTCAAAGCTGAAGTCCACGCCGCCGTCGGTGAGTTCAACGATCACGTCCTGCACCGGCTTGTCGTAGTCGTTCGGGTTGATGAAATCGGTCGCGCCCATCTCACCGGCCAGCTTGAATTTTTCCGGGTTGGTATCCACCGCCAGAATACGACCGGCTTTCGCCTGCACCGCGCCCTGGATAACCGCCAGACCGATCCCGCCCAGACCGAATACCGCCACGGTATCGCCCTCTTTCACTTTGGCGGTGTTGTGTACTGCACCAATGCCAGTGGTCACGCCGCAGCCCAGCAGACAGACTTTATCCAGCGGCGCCTGCGGGTTCACCTTCGCCAGGGAGATTTCGGCGCAGACGGTGTATTCGCTGAAGGTGCTGGTGCCCATGTAGTGGTAGATCGGCTCGCCGTTGTAAGAGAAACGGGTGGTGCCGTCCGGCATCAGGCCTTTGCCCTGAGTGGCGCGAACCGCCTGGCAGAGGTTGGTTTTACCGGATTTACAGAACTTACACTCGCGACACTCTGCGGTGTACAGCGGAATGACGTGATCGCCCGGCTGCAGGCTGGTGACGCCCTCACCCACTTCCACCACCACGCCGCCGCCCTCATGGCCGAGCACCGCCGGGAAAACGCCTTCCGGATCGTCACCCGACAGAGTAAACGCGTCGGTGTGGCACACGCCGGTGTGGGTGATTTTGACCAGCACTTCACCTTTCTTTGGTGGTGCCACGTCAATTTCAACAATTTTCAGCGGCTGGCCTGGGCCAAATGCAACAGCAGCACGTGATTTCATCTTGCTTTCCTTTTAGTGATGTCAGGTTTTTATTTTAGATAAGAGCGCAGCAAATGACCGACTTCTGCCATTCTGACGGCCCGCTGATCGGCGGTGGTCTCGCCGGTCACCAGCTCATCTTTGAGGTGAATTTCAACCATCTCGCCCATCAACCCGTTAGCCGCCCCGCGCACCGCGGCGATCTGCTGCAGGATGGCGAGACAGGGTTCGCCGGACTCGAGCGCCCGCTCCAGGGCATCGACCTGCCCGCGAATGCGGCGCACACGGGTCAGAACGCGTTTTTTATCTTCGGGGGAATGTGGCATGGGAGGAGCTCCTGGATACTGTAGGGGGGTATACTATTTGATTTTATGGCGGGCTGTAAACGGCAATGTTTATGGGGGTTCAGGACAGGCGATCTGGCTGCCCTTATCAAGGGCAGTCAGAACGAACTATTTCAGGTATGAGTAATCTGGATGCGGAGGTGACTGGCGGGCAGTGAGCAGGGTTTAGATATCATCCCGGGTGAAACCGACAACGATCTCCAGGGTATTGCGGATCACCTCGGCAGCCGCGTGATCCGTCGTTACTTCAAGCGCATGAATCAACTGAAGAATAATCTCTTTATTAGTCAGATTATCTCCACTGAGCAAGATGCATCTGATGGCGGAACCTAATACGGCACACTCCTCAGGCATGGCAGCGCCTGCGGAATGAAACCAGGATGCCAACGACCGATCGTGTAGGGCATTGAAATGCTGTGTGTGCTGAGTAATGTTGGCTTTCATATCGTCCACTCAAAAATATTAATGTTTCTTAATGGTATTGTGATTGTCACTGCGCTTGAAAAGACGGTGCATATAATCGATGTTGTAATTCCCTCGTAGCTGTGAATGCTCTCCAGCATTGGTTTCAATCCGTTGTTCTATCTCCACAACCGCCACAGAAAGCGCGCTTCGTCTTTCCGCGTCCTGCTCGGTACTGGCCATATTTTTCAGTTTGACTGCCAGTGTCCTGAAGTTTATTGCACCTTTCTCTTTCAAAATTAACAGCACAGCTTCGCCAATAAGGTCGTCTTTCAGTTTTTCAAGTCTCGTTCTATGCATAACCGTTCTCACACTGCTGTCGGTAGCCAGCATCTTGCTATATCGACTGTCTGAAACGATGGACGCGCTCGACTTATTCGCGTTCAAAGAACAGCGCAATAAGTTCGTTATAGTGAGCAATTTCTGCTTCATCATCGGTCTGTTCAACACGACGCAGTAGTTTGGTACAGATAGCCAGTCGGCTCAGATTACGCCCCTCTTTCAGGATCTCTCCCACAATTAAACCCAGCGTCTCCTGCTGGCTACGCAGGCTGGCCTTGTTGAAATAAGCCGCAATTGTCTGGGCTGACCCCTGGTGCGAACTGTTCCCTCGCATACATGCTCCGTGATGATATAAGTGAGTTAAAGATATGCTAAAAAAATATACTAAAACGTCATACTTGTACACACGCATTGTACAACTTGTTTAATATTTTTGAATTTTAAACACACAATTTTAAGCATCTTGTTTAATATCAATGGTATATATTATTTGTGGCGAGGTAAAAATAATTTCCCGGCGCTGTACAGGTCATTGATTAGTGAAATTTTAGTATTTGAGAAAAAGCGGGGAGAGAGGATGAGAATATATTCTTGCGCCTGACCTTCGCTATATATGGCGATACACCCTTGCCAGGCGCAATACTCTGTCTTATACCGGCTTAATATTCTGGTTCATCCGGAACAGATTTGTCGGGTCGTACTTACTTTTCAGCTCCACCAGTCGGTTCCAGGTCGCCCCATAGGCGAAGGCGATGCGGTCGGTCTCCTCCTGCGTGAGGAAGTTAATATATGCTCCGCAGCTGGCAAAAGGCTGTGACCTGGCAAAGAACTCCCGGGCCCAGGCGATGCAGCGCTCATCCTCGGCGGCGGTTTCCCAGCGGCCGTGCACGTTCATCACGTAATTCGCATCCCGGCTGGAGTAAGCCATGGCCTCGGGCGCGACGCGGGTCGTCTGGCCGCCAATGGTCCCGATGAAGATTTCGCAGTGCGGTGACGGCAGTCGGGCCGCATAGTCGATGATGGCCTCGATCACCCCATCGCTGATTTGCGCGAAGTTGTGCGACTTCCAGTAGTTGCGCGCCCCTTTCGCCAGCAGCGGATCGAAGGCCTGCTGCCACGCCGTATAGGGCTGGACGCCGACGTGCTCGCCGAGCACCGTGCCGAACTCACGCAGCGGCGCGATCAGCCTTTCGCCCTCTTCCGGATCGCCCACATAGCACAGGGCCAGGGCGATCATCTCCCTGCCGTGCACCTCTGCGGGCAGGAACGGCAGCGGCGGTGCCTTGCGGGTCACCATCCAGACGTTCAGCTCCTCCGGCATGGTTTCGGTGAAGCGGGCGAACTGCGTAATCACCGCTTTGGCCTGCTCAAACGGAAAGACGATCAGCCCGCTCAGCACGTTCGGCCCGACGGGATGAAGCTGGAAGTCGAAACGCGTCACCACCCCGAAGTTGCCACCGCCGCCCCGCAGCCCCCAGAAGAGATCCGCGTTTTCCGCTTCGCTGGCGTTCAGCTGCTGGCCGTCGGCGGTAATGACTTCGGCTGAGAGCAGATTGTCGATGGTCATGCCGTACTTGCGGCTCAGCCAGCCGAACCCGCCGCCGAGCGTCAGGCCCGCCACGCCGGTGGTCGAGTTAATGCCCAGCGGCGTGGCGAGACCATGGGCCTGCACCACCTGGTCAAAGTCGCCCAGGGTGCAGCCGGGCCCGACGCTGGCGGTGCGGGTGGTCACATCCACCTGCACGTCCTTCATCAGCGACAGGTCGATCATCAGGCCGTCGTCGCAGACGGCGTTGCCCGCGATGTTGTGCCCGCCCCCGCGAACAGAAATAAGGAGATGGTGCGTGCGACCAAACTGGACGGCGCGGATAACATCTTCGGTTGACGTGCAGCGTGCGATTAACGCGGGTTTGCGGTCGATCATGGCATTCCAGATCTGGCGCACCTCGTCGTACCCGGCATCGTCCGGAAGAAGCACTTCCCCCTGGAAGTGCCGTTTAAATTCGTCGATATTGCCCTTCATGATTATCCCCTGGTGTTATTTAACCCTACTAATTATGGTGGGTTTTTGCGCACCCTGGCAGGTTAATTCACCCTTCTCTGCGTCTCCTTAAGTAAAACATTTTCAGCATAACCTTAAGGCAGCGCCGACGGGGATCGACCAGACTTAACCTTTTTGTTTATAAGGATGCCACGCGATGAGACGTCTGGTGATGTCGATCTTCTCCAGCCCGGAGTCCTTGCTGCAGGTGATGAGTCAGCAGGAAATTATTGAAGCCGTCGAGGACGGAGACCGCATTATTATCGATCAGGACGGCAACGCCTCGGTCAATTACAAAAGCAAAGAGGTGCGACAGGACTTTCTGCGCCACGTTAACGCGCTGAAGAGGGCCTGAGATGGGAACCGCGATATTTATGGTGCTGATGGTGTGCGGATACTGGTACACCAGCCGCGACCTCTCCACCCGCTTTAAAATCAAGCGTTCCTTTGGCTGGGATGTCTATTTCCTGGTGGCGCTGTACGGCTGTATCTTCGTGTTGCAGGGGGTGATCGCCACCGGCCTGCTGTGGCTGCTGCTGCTCGGATTGTCTTATGCGGCCAATACGTTCCACTTAACCGCCCAGGCCAACGCCAACTGGCAAGTGGATTTCATGAACTGGAGCTTTCTCGGCATTCAGGCCCCGGTGGTGGTGATGCTGGCTTTTGCCATCCTCTTTTGCCTGTATCGCTCAAACTGGGCGGGCAGCGCCAGGCTGGACGGTGAAGGCCGCAAGCAGCTATATAAGCGACTGTCGCAATCCAGCGGTATCGAGCAGCTGCTGTATCAATGCATGGAGGAAGGCGAGCTGGCGCTGGTGACCCTGAAGTCGCGGCGCATTTATGTCGGCATGATCCATACCGCGACCCTGGAATATGAGAAGACGGCCAACATCGTGCTGATCCCGATGCTCAGCGGCTATCGTGATGGCACCACGCTCAACCTGTGCATTGAGCACAACTACAGCAAGTGGTATGCCGATCATGACATCACTCTCGATTCGCAGCCGAGAAGCGCGATGGCCTTCCGAAAGGTGATAATGCTCGATCAAATTGAAAGTCTTTCACTCTTCGATCCCGCCAGCGCCAGCGCGCTGGATCTGGAGCAGCGTGCTGAGAAAATTGACTCATCGCTGTAACGATCATGAAGAAGGTTCATGTTGTAGTGAAATTTAGTCGCTTTCACTCGTCCAGGGGCTCTGGCATAAAAGATGCATTAACGTATCAGCAACATAAAGACGGAAATGATAACGCTTCCGTCTTTATGCCAGCGCTCAGGAAGTGAGATGACGATGAATAAAGACTTTACCTTTACGATCAAACGCAGCCGTTTCGACGAGAATTATAACCCCTCTGAAAACACGCGTATTACCACTAACTTTGCCAATCTGGCCCGCGGCGATAACCGCCAGCAGAACCTGCGTAATACGTTAGTGATGATCGACAACCGATTCAACGCCCTGGCGCACTGGGATAACCCCAAAGGCGATCGTTACACCGTTGAGCTGGATATTATCTCTGTTGAGATGAATATTGAGGCGGAAGATAACCGCTTCACCTTCCCGGCCATTGAAATACTGAAAACCACTATTGTTGATAAACAGACCAACGAGCGCATCGAAGGGATTGTCGGGAATAACTTCTCTTCCTACGTGCGGGATTATGATTTCAGCGTATTGCTGCCGGATCACAATAAAGCTCAGGCTGAGTTCAGCATTCCGCAGGATTTTGGCGCATTACACGGCAATATCTTCAAACACTTTGTGAACTCCGAAGCGTACCAGCAGAACTTCAGCAAGCCGCCGGTGATCTGCCTCAGCGTCTCCAATAAAAATGTCTATCAGCGCATCGGGAATGAACATCCGGTATTAGGCATCGAATACCAGCAGCAGGGATCGTCGCTGACCGAAGCCTACTTCAAAAAAATGGGCCTGCAGGTTCGCTACTTTATGCCGCCAAACAGCGCTGCGCCGCTGGCGTTCTTTTTCATCGGCGATTTACTGAATGACTACAGCTTTATTGAGCTGATCGGCACCATCAGTACCATGGAGACGTTCCAGAAAATTTATCGCCCTGAAATTTACAACGCCAACTCGGTCGCCGGGCAACACTATCAGCCCAGCCTGACGAACCAGGATCACTCCCTGACCAAAATTGTTTACGATCGCGAAGAGCGTAGCCAGTTAGCCATTGAGCAGGGGAAGTTTACCGAGAAACACTTCATCAAACCGTACAAGAATATTCTTGAGCAATGGTCTGCTCAGTACGCGTTCTGATTAATTAAAACTATAAGGTCACCTGTTATGAAAACATTGCTCCCCACCTCTACGGCTGGCAGCCTGCCAAAACCGTCCTGGCTTGCGCAACCTGAGACCCTGTGGTCTCCCTGGAAGCTGGAAAATGAGGAATTACTCGCCGGTAAGCAGGATGCGCTGCGGTTATCCCTCGACGATCAGCTGCGGGCGGGTATTGATATCGTCAGCGATGGTGAGCAAACGCGTCAGCACTTCGTTACCACCTTTATTGAACACCTCAGCGGCGTCGATTTTGAGAAGCGTGAAGTGGTTAAGATCCGTAATCGCTATGATGCCAGCGTGCCGACCGTTGTAGGTGCCGTCGCCCGTCAGAAGCCGGTGTTTGTCGACGACGCGAAATATCTTCGTCAGCTCACCACCCAGCCGATCAAATGGGCGCTGCCGGGTCCGATGACCATGATCGACACCCTCTATGACAATCACTATAAGAGCCGTGAAAAACTGGCCTGGGAGTTCGCCAAAATTCTCAACCAGGAAGCCAGAGAGTTAGAGGCGGCGGGTGTGGATATTATCCAGTTTGATGAGCCTGCCTTTAACGTGTTCTTTGATGAGGTGAATGACTGGGGTATCGCCGCGCTGGAACGCGCCATTGAAGGGCTGAAGTGTGAAACGGCGGTACACATCTGCTACGGCTATGGCATCAAAGCCAACACCGACTGGAAAAAGACCCTGGGATCCGAGTGGCGGCAATATGAAGAGGCCTTCCCTAAACTCCAGACCTCGAATATCGATATTATCTCGCTGGAGTGCCATAACTCCCGCGTGCCGATGGATCTGCTGGAGCTGATCCGCGGTAAAAAAGTGATGGTAGGTGCCATTGATGTGGCCACCAACACCATCGAGACGCCGGAAGAAGTGGCCAGCACCTTACGCAAGGCATTGCAGTTCGTTGATGCCGACAAGCTCTATCCGTCGACCAACTGTGGGATGGCTCCCCTGTCCCGTCAGGTTGCTAACGGCAAACTGAATGCCTTAAGCGCCGGGGCGGAGATTATTCGCAGAGAGCTATAAGCTTTAGCCTCTACCCAGGCCGGGCAAGCGACGCGCGCCCGGCCTTTCCCCAGAAAGTCACTCAGCGATCGCAAAGGCCGCGACATAAAGCCCGAATCCATACGCCATGTGCGTGAGCAGACTCAGCAGGCGAGCCAGCCACGGGCGAGGCGTGCGCGACGCAGCGATGCCAAAACCCAACGCCGGCTGCAGGATCATAAACGGCGCAAATAGCGTTACTACACCTGCCAGCAGGCCTGCTGAAAGAGAGGGTTCACTGAACCAAACTGCACCCTTCAGTAAAAGGGGTATGAAAGCAAAAACTATCCCGGTCAGATAGTGAAATACCCAGCCAGTCATCAACTCACCCCGCATTCGCGGCGTCGAGTTAATCGTATGATGGTAAAACTTTCCCCCGGGCAAACTTAATATCCAGCGCCCCACCAGGGCATAGTTGAGTGGTGGGATCCTGAGGAAGTGCTTTTGACACCCTGACCACACATCCATCACCAGCGTTGCGCCAATGCCTGTCAGGACCGTTTTCAAAACAATAAACATATCCAATGACTGCCCCTTTTTCCGTGAAATGATAAGCTGGTCGCCAGTGTGCAACTTAAAGCGCGGTTTAAGTCAATGATGAAGGAACTGGATATCGGAGTAGTCGCGGAGCTTGCCGGGGTGACAGCCTCAGCGCTGCGGTATTACGAAAAGAAAGGGTTAATCAAACCTGTTGGCCGTAATGGCCTGAGACGGCAGTACCACGAAAATGTGCTTAGTAAACTGCAACTGATAACGTTGGGACAGGCGGCAGGATTTACTCTGGATGAGATTGCGTCGATGTTCGGGACGGAAGGTAAAATAGCCCTGGATCGCGAGCGTCTTAGCCAACGCTCGAGGGAGATTGACGCGACCATTCGCAAACTACAGCTGTTAAGCCGTGGGCTTAAGCATGTTGCACAGTGTACGCAGCCAGTGCATACCGATTGCGAAGAGTTTAAAAGAGTAATTGCGAAAGGGCTAAAGCTGGTCGGATAAACCCTTTCTTACCCTAAGCCCCTCGCAACCTTAAAAGTCCAACCGCATCCCTACGCGCCGCGCCGGATCGAACCCCATTTCAACTTCCTCTTCTTTCTGGCTTATCAGGTGAAGCGGGCACGATTCGCCCTCCACTACCGCAAAACCCAGCGTGGTATAAAATTTTGCGTTGAAGGCGGCTATGTTATCTGTTGTCAATGTGGCACCGGCCAGGCCGCATTGCTGCCCGTAAGAGAGCATTGTCTGCAATAACACTCTGCCGATCCCGCGGCGCTGCCAGTGTGGATGCACATCCATTTCAGCAATGTGCAGCCATCTGTTTTCGATTTTGCCAGCTATAAAGCCTACGGGGGTAGTATCTGGAGTAAACGCGGCGAGCAGCAAACCGTCGCGGCTGAAATCACAAAAATCCTCCAGCCGATTTGCGACAGCCTGACCTGTTACCGCCCCTGCTTCGCGTAGTGTCTCAAAAGCAGCTAATTCAATGGCACGTAATGCAGCAAAATGTTCAGGCTGTGCAGGGCTGATAGTGATGTCCAGGCCCGGGTTATCCATACGATCCTTCCTACTCAATAAGAGAACATTATGCCTGTGCGCTACCCGCGCGTAGCCTGCATATCGATGACAAAGCGATACTTAACGTCTCTTCTTAATCGTGGTTATGATCTCTGAGAAAAACGGTCAGTACATCCTTCGGAGGGGTGATGCCACTTTCTGAAAGCAGCCAGCCCACTGCACCCCGATGATATGTCCCATGAAACAGCACATGATTGAGCATATCGACCGCTTTCATTTCTCCCTGTCCGCCATCGACAAACTGGAATTTTATGGTTTCTACAAGCTCTGCGGGGGTCATTGAATCGACATGGTGAATATACCACTCAGTGCATTCACTCATCTTTGTCAAAAGTTCATCTGCAGAGGGGGTTTCTGGCGTATTCAGGGCCGTGTAGGTGTGCTTCTGGCCGGTAATGTTAGCTCGAAAAATCATATCAACGACATAGATGTGATTCATCAATCTGAGCGTCAGATGGCGCTTTTCTGCATTAGCAGAAACATCAACTCTTTTAATCGCTTGTAAAGTTTCACTGTCTATCCAGCGCTTATATCTAAACAACGTAGCTATCTTGTCTGTACTCATACGCCACCTCTTTTATACATTTTTCTATCATATCAGCAACATACCAGGGTACTCCACTCACTTTTGCTTCTGGCTCCTCCCCTGCATCATTTCCTGCCGCCCTTCCACCAGGATAATAGCTTAATCTGCTGTCGCAACCTGCCCATCCACTATACTGACCATTGCAGTTGTATTTTAGTCAGCAGGATATGCACGGTTAATGACCTGATACCTACCCTACCCATGACCATCAGGAGAACAACATGCAAAAGCGTAACAATCTGAAAGTACTGCTGCTTGCCTCATCACTCGCAGCGATGTTCAGCGCTGTCGGCGTGCAGGCCCAGTCAACGAGCGCCGCGCAAAGTGACGCCTCAGCCCAGACCAGTTCGACCGGATCGATGGCTAAACTCAGCTCCGGTGACGAAAAAGCGTTAAAGGACATGGCGCAGGCCAACATCAATGAAGTTGCCGCCGGGAAGATCGCCCTGAGCAAGGCGAAAAGTAGCGAAGTCAAAGCCTTCGCGCAGAAGATGGTCGATGATCACGGCGATGCTTTAACCAAAGTCCAGACGGTGGCTAAGCAAAAGGATGTGACGCTGCCGACCGAGCCGGACGCTAAACACAAGGCCATGGCCGACAAGCTGGAAAAAGAGAGCGGCGATGCCTTTGACAAGATGTACATGGAAAACGCTGGTAACAAAGACCACAAAATGGTGTTGTCGAAACTGCAGAGTGACGCCAAAAACATCAAGGATCCCGATGTGAAGGCCCTGGCCGATGCGCATACGCCGGTCGTTGAGCAGCACCTGAAGTCAGCCGAGCAGATGAAGATGCCCGCAGACAAGTAATCAGGTGTCCGGTGGGCTCAGCGTTGATGCTGTCGCCCACCGCTAAAACCCGCCCGTTAACGACCTGAATTCTCAAATGTTCCCCCTCTAAGCGCGATATCCGTCACAGTATGCCAGGCTTTATGGGCCTGACCACAAGGTGACGATAACGCGGCCTGCTGCGCCAGACTAAAGGGATGACTCATTTGAAAAATGCTAAATACACGATGCCTGTACGTGAGGAAGGGTTTATTGGTCTGGGTGATTATGCCGCCATCGGCGAGGGCCGCTCTGTAGCGCTCATCGCCCCGGATGGCTCGATTGACTGGTGGAGCGCGCCCAATCTCGACTCCCCGCCCCTGTTTGACCGCCTGCTTGATCCGAAGATCGGCGGATTTTTCAGCCTCACGCCCGCGACGGACTACACCGTCTCCCGCGCCTATCGCGAGGACAGCAACGTGCTGGAAACCCGGTATGAGACGGCTGACGGCGTGGTGTTATTAACCGAATCCATCAACAGCACACTGGCCGGGCGTCTGCCCTGGAGCGAACTGGCGCGGCGGCTGGAAGGGGTGCGTGGCACGGTGCCTTTCCGGCTCCATCTGCGCTTCGGAACCATGATCGAAACCCGCTCGCCCTGGCGCTCCGACACCTTCAAGGGCAGCGTTTATCATATCGGCGACCTGATGGCGATGCTGCATACCAGCGAAAACGTCGTGATTACCCACGCCGATGACGAGGAGATCGAGGCGGAGATCACCCTTAAAAAGGGCAGCCGGGAGGTGGTCGCCCTGCTGGTCACCCAGAGTGAACCGCTGGCGGTGCCGGATATTCAGGCGATTGATAACCGCATCGAAACCAGCCATACCGCCTGGCGGGACTGGGTGCAGGGGCTGAAATACGATGGCCTCTATAAAGATCACGTGATCCGCTCGGCGCTGGCGCTGAAGTTCCTCTGGTACTCGCCAACCGGCGCGCTGGCCGCGGCGGCCACCACCTCCCTGCCGGAAGGGATCGGCGGCAAGAAAAACTACGACTATCGCTTTGCCTGGGTGAGAGATGCGTGCCTGATCATCAAAGCCTTTACCTATCTGGGCACACTTGAAGAGTGTAAGGCGGCGTTCTCCTGGTTGTCGAAAACCATTATCAAACACGGCCCGGAGATGCAGGCCTGCTACACCCTCGAAGGGGAGCTGGTTCCGGAAGAGCAGTACGCGGAGCTCCAGGGCTACCGGGATTCGCAGCCGGTGCGCATTGGCAATAACGCCCGCAACCAGCGTCAGCTGAGTATGTATGCCGATATGCTTGGGGTGGCAAAGCTGTTTGTTGAAGCGGGCCATATTCTGGATACGGGCACCTCACGTTTCCTCGGGCACCTTGCCAATCAGTGCGCCGACCGCTGGCGCATGAAGGATTCCGGGATCTGGGAGCTGCCGGAAGAGCGACATTACACCCACTCGAAAATGTCCTGCTGGCTGGCGCTGGACTGCGCCGTGGTGCTGGCGGAGCACAGCCATATCGAACCCACCTGGAAGGCGCGCTGGGAACGCGAGCGGGACCGGATCCGCGACTGGGTTGAGGAGCACTGCTGGTCGGAAACCCATCAGTCCTACTGCTTCTACGTCGGGGACGGCGGGCAGCTCGACGCCTCGCTGGCGCTGGTTTCACGCTACGGTGTGAAAGTGAACCCGAAACGCATGAAGCTGACCTATCAGGCTATCCACCGCGAGCTGGGCCATAACAGCGCGATGGTCTACCGCTACAGCGGCGTTGAGCAGGAGGAGAGCACCTTTATTGCCTGCTCATTCTGGCTGGCAGAGGCCTGGGCATCGATGGGTGAACCGGCGGTTGCCGCAGAGAGTATGGAGGAAATACTCAAAACGTTGTGCCACCGTGGTAACGTAGAAACCTTCAACGAGATGTTTGATACCCGCACCGGTGAGTGGGTCGGCAATATGCCCCAGGGTCTGAGCCACCTTGCGCTGATCTGCGCCGCGCAGGCCATCAGCGAGCATCACGGGCCCGAATAACCATCGTAATCCCGAGTAGCACGGCGCACATCGACAGCAGCATACGCAGGCTGAATGTCTCCCCAAGCAGTACCACCCCGCCCAGGGTGGCAAGGCAAGGGACGCTGAGCTGCACGGTACTTGCGGTCATGGCTTTCATCTTCGGCAACAGCGTATACCACAGGGCGTAGGCCGCGCCTGAAGCCAGCGCCCCGGACGTTATGGCAAACACCAGGCCGGGCGCGCTGGCAAATCTGTTCACGGACGGCAATAGCGAGAGAATGAGCGTGAAAGGGACAGCGAGAATAAAATTCCCCGTCGTCGCCGGGATGGCCTCCGGCATGCTTTTCCCTTTCACCGAGTAGTAGGCCCAGGCCAGCCCGGAGCCAATCATCATCAGCGCGCTGGCCGGTTCCGGGGCATGTGCGCCGGGCAGCAGGAGCAGCCCGGTCCCAGCCACTGCCAGAACCAGCCCCGTTCCCTTCAGCACACCTATTTTTTCTCCCTGTCGCCAACCGTAGATGACCATGGCCGTCTGTACCGTGCCGAACAGCAGCAGCGCCCCTGTTCCGGTATCGATCTGCAGATAGGACCAGGACATCGCCAGGACATACAGCGTCAGGACCAGGCCGCTGCGCCAGTCGTAATGTATTTTCGATGCCGGTTTTTTTCGGAGGCTCATCAGAACTATCAGGAACAGGGCACCGCTGGCGATCCGCACATCGCTGAAGGAGGCCGGATCGATGTATCCACCGGTCAGCGCCACCCTGCACAGGACGGAGTTCGCGGCAAACGCCAGCATGGTGAGTATTATTTTTCCTGTCATACCTTCTCTCATAAGTGCAACCAGCCCGTTTCCGGAAACTACACAACCTATACTAGTAAAGTTAACCTCTGGAGGTGACTATGTGTGGACGTTTCGCCCAGGCGCAGACTCGGGAAGCGTATCTGGCCTTTCTTGCCGATGAAGCGGATTGCGATATTCCTTACGACCCGCAACCTATCGGGCGCTACAACGTTGCGCCCGGCACCAAAGTGCTCGTGCTCAGCGAGCGCGACGATCTGTTGCATCTCGACCCGGTCTTCTGGGGCTACGCCCCCGGCTGGTGGGACAAGGCTCCGCTGATTAACGCCCGCCTGGAGACTGCCGCCAGCAGCCGGATGTTTAAACCGCTGTGGCATCATGGCCGGGCGATTGTCTTTGCCGACGGCTGGTTCGAGTGGAAAAAAGAGCAGGATAAAAAGCAGCCTTACTTTATCTATCGCGCCGACGGGCAACCCATTTTTATGGCCGCCATCGGCAGCACGCCGTTTGAACGCGGGGATGAGGCGGAAGGATTTCTGATCGTCACCGCCGCGGCGGATAAAGGGCTGGTGGATATCCACGACCGGCGACCGCTGGTGTTAACGCCGGAGGCGGCGCGGGAATGGCTGCGTGAGACGGTCAGCGGGCAAGAGGCAGAAGAGATCGCCCGGACCGGTGCAGTACCCGCAGACCAGTTCCACTGGCATGCCGTTACCCGGGCGGTGGGGAATGTGAAGAATCAAGGGCCAGAATTGATTGATGAAATCAGTGCATCTTAAACGCTGCATCACCTGAGAATCGCTTCTGGCAAGGCGTGGCCGGTTAAGCCTGTTTCAGTTCTTCCAGAAGTTCAGGATGTTTATCCAGCGCTTTAAACAACAACACTAATGGCCGTGGCGGCGCAACACGCCCCGTTTCATAACGGCTAAAGGCATTGACCCCGCCGCCGAAAATTTCAGCCGCCTGGCGTTGGTCCAGGTTCAGGCGTTTGCGCACCTTCGCGATGAAAGTGGGATCCACCTCTTCGGCATTTACCTTACGGTTAAATGCCAGCATGTCGGCAAAGTACTCATCGCCTTCCCCGTTGCCGAAAATAATTTCGCCACATGCATCGCAAAACTGCCCTTTAACGGCATGAAAGATCGTCTTCTGGCCTTTGTATTCATAAGCAATATCGCGGCTTTCATGTAGTAACTCCGCGCCACCGCAAACAGGACATTTCATCTTCATAACTCCTTAAATGACACCACCAGTACGCCATCGGTCACAATAAACTTCATGTAAATCTGTTGGCCGTTGTAGCCAGTCCGGTACACGTCGTGCCAGCACGTATGATCATGGTGGGCGGTCATACTTTTGTAAAAATCAGCAGGTTCCAGCTTTAGGATCACTTCAAAAATCTCCTGTCTGGAACAAAAACCCATCTGGGCTGCGCCAGTCAATGCAGAGTGGGTTATTGCAGTCAATCCAGCTCGTACCATCGCCTTAACGATATGTAAGCGAGTATGCGGTGTTCTCTTTTCCATAAGATTAACCTAAATGCCAAATTATGCAAACAGGTTAAATTTACGGAGGTAGCAAGTAAAGATAGTGGGTGTTGAAAATGCGAGGATTGCCGCAGTTCCCGCAGACCAGTTCCACTGGCATGCCGTTACCCGGGCGGTGGGGAATGTGAAGAATCAAAACGCAGAACTTATCAGTAAAATCAGCGGCTCGTAAAATAAGTCGATGATCCTGATAACCGTTATTTTCTGGAACTTACTGAAACTCAGAAAATATAAAAGACGGGTAAGCGAAGCGGTAAAATAATATCTAAGGAGGGGCCAGGTCGGCCCCCCGCTTACGCTTATACAACCTGTTTTGGCCAGCGTCTCCTTTTCGGGAGCGGCACGCATGAGTGGGAGGTGAGTCGGGTTCCACAGACGGAACATACAGCACCATGAGGTTGGGTTTGCTCTGGGCTAAACGTGGTAAAACGAAAGCGTCTACTTGTGCAAACCGGGCACTCAAATTTTAGGTTGGGAATAGCCCCTCCGGGCAGGTGAGTAGAACCACTACCTTAACGTAAATATCAATCCACCAGGGATATATCGTATAAAAATCTCTCATTTCGCCTTTATTTCATTTCGCTATCCCGATTATTTCAGCTATTAAGGCTTATCTCACCCGCAATAAATCAGAGAACCGCGTGGTATATCGGGGAGAGAGCATTTCTCTTTTCATTTGCCATTGCTGTTCGATGCCCTGCCCTGCAAACCAGAGGGTGCCGCGCCCCTCTTTTTTATTGAGGGTATCGATGGCTGCCATCAGCCCGGCACTGTTGCGCCGGGGGGGATTTTCATCAAACAGATTGAGCTGCGCGACGCCGGAACTGTAAAAATCCCCCAGCATCACCCCGGCCTTCTGATAGCGCAGCCCCTCCCGCCAAATGGCGTCCAGACAGCGCGTTGCCGCGTTGATAATGTCCCGGCTGTCTTCGGTGGGCGTCAGCAGTTTGACTGAAGCGCTGTTGCCATAGTAAGGCTCATTCAGGGCGAAGGGCGAGGTCTTGACGAAGGCGGAGATGAACCGGCAGTACTGGTGCTCGGCCCGCATCTTTTCGGCGGCGCGAGCCGCATAGCTGCAGATGGCCTGGCGCATTGCCTCGTAGTCAGAGACCCGTTCGCCGAATGAGCGGGAGCAGACGATCTCCTGCTTGTGCGGCGGATACTCCTCAAAGCCGAGACAGGGCTCGCCGCGCAATTCCCGGACGGTACGCTCCAGCACCACGCTGAAATGTTTGCGGATAACAGCGATATGGCTATCGGCCAGATCCAGCGCGGTGTTAATTCCCAGGGCATTGAGCTTTTTACTCAACCGCCGCCCGACGCCCCACACCTCTTCGACGGGCAGCGCCGCCATCAGTTTACGCTGGCGCTCGACGCTGGAGAGATCGAGCACGCCGCCGGTCCGCCGCTGCCATTTTTTCGCCGCGAAATTTGCCAGCTTGGCGAGGGTTTTGGTGGGGGCAATGCCGACCCCGACGGTCAGGTGCGTGCGTTGCAGCAGCGTTTGCCGGATTTCACGGCCAAAGGCCTCCAGGTTGAGGCAGTTGCTGACTCCGGTAAGATCGCAGAAGGCCTCATCGATGGAGTAGATTTCGACCCGGGGAGCGATCTCCTCCAGGGTGGTCATCACCCGGAGGCTCATATCGGCGTACAGTTCGTAGTTACTGCTGAAGGTCACAATGCCGTGACGGCGAAAAATGTCTCTCTGTTTGAAATACGGTGCCCCCATGGTCACCAGCCCTTTCGCTTCGGCGCTGCGGGCGATGACGCAGCCATCGTTATTCGACAGCACCACTACCGGGCGCCCCTTCAGATCCGGGCGGAACACGGTTTCGCAAGAGGCATAGAAGCTATTCACGTCCA
Source organism: Leclercia sp. AS011 (assembly GCF_037152535.1). NCBI lineage: Bacteria > Pseudomonadati > Pseudomonadota > Gammaproteobacteria > Enterobacterales > Enterobacteriaceae > Leclercia > Leclercia sp. AS011. The sequence goes on along the minus strand of NZ_JBBCMA010000001.1, from coordinate 1,058,778 downwards.
CAAGCGCAAACATGATTATTGGCGCTCGCTAACAAGTGCGGTAACGCGCGGAAGGATGAATGGCATAGAAACAAATCCATTTAACTGTATATTTATACAGTATCTATGAATTCCGGGAGAAATCAAGGCGCTGACAGTAGCCGTATCAGCCAGACGATGCCCTCTGATAACAGGCCTCCATTTCATCCAGTGCGGACTGATTATCTAACCCCCACTGATACATTTGTTCAATGGGTTCGGCAAAGGTTCTGCCAAGTGGGGTCAGACGGTAATCGACTTTGGGTGGGATCACGTCATACACATGGCGGGCAATCAAACCCCGCATCTCCAGCTCTTTCAGCGTCTGGAACAGCATTTTTTTGGAAATCCCCTGCAGGCTACGCTGTAACTCACCGGTACGGGCGCGTTCATCCGGCCAGTGATACAGCGCGTGCAGCACCATTGTGCTCCATTTAACTGAAAAGAGCTCCATCAGGCGGCGCGGCGGAGAGTCCGCATAGAAAAAGAGTTTACCCTCAACCCAGGCTGGCATTGTTCTGTCCTCTGCTTATGGTCACCAAATGGTGACTACTATCAATATGGGATCCTGTTGTCTATAGTCTGCCCCCTTGAGTTAGCCAGAACCAGCAGATTCCTGAGGTAAGATGAAAATCAACGCATTGATCGCACATGACGCGGCACAACCCTTAACACCAGGCCAGATTTCACTGCGCGCCTTGCAAAAGCAGGATGTCAAAATCGAGATCCTCTTTTGCGGCGTGTGCCACTCCGATCTCCATATGGCGCGTAACGAATGGGCGGTTAGTCAGTATCCGCTGGTGCCGGGACATGAAATAGTCGGACGCGTCATGGAAGTTGGCGACGAAGCCACCCGTTTTAAACCCGGTGATATCGTCGGGGTGGGCGTGATGGTTGATTCCTGCCGCGAGTGCCATTTCTGCAAGCACCACGAAGAGCAGTATTGTGAAGCGGGTTTTACGGCAACCTACAACGGCCTGGATAAATATACCGGCGAAAGAACCCGGGGCGGCTATGCGCAGAGCGTCATTGTCGATCAGCATTTTGTTGTTGTTGTACCGCAAAACCTGTCGCTGGCCGGGGTTGCCCCCCTGTTATGTGCGGGCGTCACCGTCTGGTCGCCGCTGCGCCATTTCAATGTTAAAGCAGGCGATCGTGTTGGTGTCGTGGGGCTGGGGGGATTAGGCCATATGGCAGTGAAGCTTGCCAGTGCGATGGGGGCGGAAGTGACGCTGTTTACCACCTCGCCGGAGAAGGGAAACGATGCCCGCCGCCTGGGGGCTAAACAGGTCGTGGTATCGCGCGATGCTGCGCAAATGGCCGCCTGCCAGACCTCGCTGGATTTTATCATTGACTGCGTAGCGGCACCGCACGATCTGGATCCTTATCTGGCCACGCTGAAAACCAATGGCCGTCTGGTGCTGGTGGGCATTCCGGACCAGCCGCACGACGCGCCGGATATTACGCCCATGGTGTTCCGACGTTTAAGCATCAGCGGTTCGTCGATTGGCAGCATCCAGGAAACCCAGGAGATGTTGAACTTCTGCGGTGAGCACAATATTACTGCCGATATTGAAATGATTGCTGGCGAGGATATCGAGGCCGCCTTTGCCCGTATGCTTAAGGGGGACGTGAAGTATCGCTTTGTCATTGATATGCAGAGGACGAGCTGGCAGTAACGCGAAATCTGGGGCGGCCATTTCGGGCCGCTTTGTGCCAGGAGCGGACGTGTTTGTACTGCCCCATTGCGTCCTTTCAACATAGCTAACCCTATATGATATAATGATTATTTGCTTTAAAGCATGAGGGCGGATTATGAATACATACCTGTTACTTGGTGGGGCCATCGTAGCTGAAGTTATCGGTACAACCTTAATGAAATACGCTGACGGATTTACACGCCTATGGCCATCTGTAGGAACCATTTTTTGCTACTGTACCGCTTTCTACCTCCTCGCCCAGACGCTGTCGACCATACCTACAGGCATTGCATACGCAATATGGTCAGGTGCCGGAATCGTACTGATTAGCCTTTTAGGGTGGGTGGTAAGTGGGCAAAAGCTTGATTTCCCGGCACTGGCAGGCATGTTCCTGATTATCGCTGGCGTTCTGGTTATTAATATTTTTTCAAAATCCTCGCCTCATTAAATCTCTTTCAGGCGCGTCAGATATGGCCCATTTTGCTCCTTCAGAAGGACTAACCAAAAAGAGCAGAGTCCTGGTTTAGTCACGCTTAGACTATGAACCTCAGATGCAAGAACGGCGCAAAAGCGCCGGTTCATGGTGGTGAAATCACCTGTTTGCGTGAATAGTCAGCCCATTTTTCAATTTATATGAGATGTTCGTTACTCGCTCTGCACGTTAGCGAGGATTTTCGCCATCCACACGCGGTCAATGGCCCCCGTGTCGTAATGGGCAAGGGTAAAGACCTGGGCCTGACTCATCATTAGCGCCAGTTCGGAGGTGATATTGAAACTGGCCGCAACTTCATGCTGCTCAAGTCCGGGCCGACGCTTACGACGTTCAATACGAAAGCGCAGCTGGTTGTATTTTGCCCAGCCGACCAGCGCCAGAACGATAAGACCGGCCACCAGCAGGTAGATACGTAACGTAAGGAGCGTGGTATAGAACGGCCTGGTTCCCATTAAAGGATCATGTTCAATCGCGTTTATCAGCCCACTGAAAATCAGCCAGCCAAACCCCAGCCAGGCAACGATCGTTAACAGGGAATCCAGCGTGCGTGGAAGCAGCCGTTGTTCAGTAAAAATTAAAGGTTGGATCATGGTTTTAATCTCCCAATACCGCGATCGGGACTTACCCAGCGAGCTCTGCTGCGTTTGCGGCGCAGCATGACTTTCGGGAAAGCCACAAGCGTAGTGAACAAACTCAACATCCAGTACACCACCGGAAACCAGATAACCCAGAACAGTGACGCCGCAATACCTTTCTCGTAGCGTCTTTCAATAAACAGACTGACCGCGAACTGCACCAGACAGACCACGCCCAGCATCAGGCCAGTAAAAGCCGGTGGGAAAAGGTGCTGAACATATAAGGAATCGGGCATCGGAATAAGCCGCCCGATGAGAAACAACACAATGCTGACGGCATAGGCAAAGGCCCATGCGGTTGACATGCAAAACTCAAGAAACAGAGGCCACATGCGCCGGTACTCCCAGCCCCACAAGCGACGCATATTGACAATAAACACCTCCGCGCCCCCCTGCGCCCAGCGCAGACGCTGCTTCCAAAGCCCTTTCAGCGTCTCGGGCATCAAAATCCAACACAGCGCACGCGGCTCGAAGAAAATTGACCAGTGGCGCAGCTGTAACTTCCAACTGATATCAATATCTTCCGTGATCATATCCGGGCTCCAGTACCCCACCTCTGCCAGGGCGCGACGGCGAAAAGCGGCAATAACACCGGAAACGGTAAAGACCTGACCATAGACGCGCTGGGTACGCTTGATGAGGCCGATAATAGATGAAAACTCCCCCACCTGGACTCGCCCAATCAGCGTTGAACGCGTGCGGATACGCGGATTACCGGTCACGGCCCCCACGCGCGGGTGGTTGAGCAGCGGTGCGACCATATACGCCGCCGCATCTTTATCCAGCAGCGCATCACCATCAATACAGACCAGAAAGTCACTGCGCGCCGCCGCGGCACCTGCCTGCAGGGCCACCGCTTTTCCCTGGTTTTCCGCCAGATGAATCACCCGCAGCCGCGAATATTCACTCGCTAACTGCTCCAGCACGGCCGCGGTGTTGTCGATAGAACCGTCATTGATAGCAATCACTTCAATATTTTCATAACGTTGCGCCAGCGCCGCTTCGATAGTCTCACGCGCGTTCACCCCTTCGTTAAAGCACGGCACAAGAATGGAAATCAGCGGATTGCCAGCCAGTACAGGCGGCGGAGTGCCCGGCCCCCATGGCCAGTGGCGCTCGCGGTGAAACCAGAAGTAAATTCCACCGCTTATCCAGAGGGCCGACATAAACAGCGGCCAGAAAAAGACGAAATCGAGGATCACTTCACCGGTAAAAACCACCGCCACGCCGAGCGGAAAACTGAACATCAGGCAAAGGATCAGAAAGGCGATGAGGCGATCGGTCATTTTTGCGGATACCAGTAGGAGGAAAAAGCAGAACGGATCTCTGCCATCCGGGGTTGATCGTTAATGAAATCGTCCGGGTAGTAGCCATAGTTTCTGGCGCCGCTCAGCTTGAGCTGCCGCATCCACCCGTTAAGCATTTCACCGCTAATTTCGTCCTGCCCTGCCCTCTTACGCCAGTCGCGCGCCTGAAGTTCAAAAACCGTTTTATCCAGCGCGCCAGGGTAACGGGCGACCTGCCCGACGAGTCTGTCCAGCCAGGCATTGGCATCGTTGACCGGAACATTTTCCATCAGCGGCATCGCCATTGGCGCTGTCCAGTCGTAGGTACCGAGAAAATCATTCATATTCTGCGCAAACCAGGTTTCGCTCTGCGGATCCAGTACCGGCATGGCGTAAATGTTGCGGGCGGTTTTGATCTGCGGGCCACGCACGGCACGCACGGTTTGCGTGAGCTGGCGGGTAAAATCAATCAGGGCGCGACTTTTAAAGCGCGTCCAGCGCGCCAGCAGTTGCGGGTTGCCGCGGATCTGCGCGAGGTTATCCGGGAAGCCTGCTGCACGATAGGCTTTGAGCGCATCCGGGGAGGCATCCTCAAAGTCGGTCAAAAAAGCGTCATCGTGGAACAGAATGCCATTGAAGTTGGCATGACGCGCCAGGTCCTCGTAGATGTCGTTGATCCTCTGGCGGGCAACCGCACTCCAGGGGGATAAGCGCAAATAAGCGCGGTTATCTGGCGCAATTCGTCCGCTGTCTGGCGACCACGCCGCCACGCGAGGTACCGAGGGGTCTAACCCAAACGCCAGTACCGGCATCCAGGCGTAAACCCTCACCCCGCCGCGGGTCTGCAACTGCCAGGAAACGAAGTTAAACAGATCCGCCCGCATAGGTAGCCAGCGACTGCGGAAATAGAGCGCATTGACGTTGCCGTCCCCTTTCGGATCGGCATAGGCCTGTAAAAAGACATGGGTTATCTGCATATCGAAAACACGCTGGATGAGCAGATCGATATTTTTACGCTGTTGAGCGGGGTTTTTGTCGTACACATAGTCGAGATCGACATGCATAACCCGCATGGTTTCAGGTTCCCTGACCTGCGCTATCTGGCTGGCGAAGTTGCGCAGCGAAGGGTTGTTGGAAATCAGCACCCGGGGAACATCTTCCAGATTTGCGGCATTCGCCAGCCCCTGATTGAGGGTGAAAGCCATCTGGTAGCCCTGCTGATGCGCCAGCTTCAGCGTTGTCCCGCTCGCCGCACCGTAGGGCCAAACCCAGGCTCGCGGCGCTTTCCCGGTGACCTCTTTGATTTTGCCCGTAATGCGCGACAGGTCGGCATTCATACGCTGTTCAAACTGCGCATCCGTTTCGTACTGCCCGCTGGCTTTATCGTATAAACGGTTTGCGGCTGCGGGCTCCTGACTGCCCTGCGGATTGGCCTGATGGCCGTAATGGGATGCCCAGGTGTGCGCCCCTACTTCCACCAGCCCCGACTCGCTGGCCTCGCGTACCATCTTCCAGGTGGCAAATTTTCCCCGCGGCGTTTTGAGTCCGCCAAAATCCACCAGCGAATGTTCCGGTGCATCCACCCAGCTGCCGACAGGCGCCCACAGCGCAGGCCAATTGAACAACCGCAGCAGCGGCAGAACGCGCGTCGAGAAGCTACTGTATCCATCATCAAAGGTCAGCATCACCGCCTTTTCAGGCAATGTAATTTTCCCGGCATGGGCATCCAGCACCTGCTGCACGCTAATCGGGTGGTAGCCGTTATCCTGCAACCAGGCAAACTGGTCGTTCAGGGCGCTGGTGCGCACGGACAGATAGCGCTGATCGGCGGCACCGTCCTCCACGTCATGCCAGGCCAGCACAAGAAAACTGTTTGTGGGCCAGCGCTGGTCCGCATACAGCGGCGGCCGCTCGGCGGGAGGAAGATAGCGCGGTGCCGCAGCCAATGCACACATGCTCATCATCATCCATCCGACTATTACCCTCGCGGCGAGAAACCATCCTTTCATCATCAAGCGCCCTTAAAACCTGACATTCAGATCAAATGCGAGGGCAATATTGCGCTCTCGCTTCCCGTCGTAAGGACGCTTATCCCAGGTCAGTTTCACCCCGGCATCCACTACGTTATTCCATTGAATACGTTGCCCGTAACCCAACTGATTGATGGCCCCAGCGCTGTGCCCTTTTTGCCAGTAACCGCCTGCCCCCGCCTCAAACTGTTGCTTCCAGACCGTGTCATAATGGCGGTACAGCACCTGTTCGGCGCGCAGCCCGGCCACCGCCGAAAGATCGCGTTTGGGGTTGTAATAAGGCACATTTTCTTTGCTGTTATGGCTGCCGCCGATGCCGGGGATAAAATCCAGGGTAAACAGTGGCAGGGTCCAGAGACGTTCTTTACCGCTGATGCCGTATTCCAGTCGATCGTTGCCGTCGGTGAAATGGGCGCCGGAAAGCGACAGTTGATATTCGCGTCGTTCATTCTGATACCAGCGTAACCACAGATCGCCACCGTTGGCGTTTACCCCATTGCGCAGGGCACGCAGCGGGGTGTTACGGGATAACCGCTCCGCCGAAGCCCCGGCCCGCCAGTTGTCGCTGAAATCGTACCAGCCAGAGAGGCGTCCGCCGATTTTCTGATCGCTGCCATCGTTGCGCCCGGAGATCTCCATTTCGGCCCAGATATCCCTTGATGTCCATTCCGCGCCCGCCAGCAGGTCCCGGCTGATTCCCTTGCCCTCCTCAAAATCGCCACGGGCAAAGTTGTAGCCGGTAAACAGTCGCCAGTTTTGGTTAATCGGTGGGCTATAAAGCGCAGTGTTGAGGGTAAAATCATTTTTGCCGCTGACCGGACTGTCGGAGGAGATACCCTGAGACCCGGATATCCGCAGTTCCGCTTTGTTATGCACCGCCATCAGTCGCTCAAGCTGCAACGTGGCGGCGTCATCCGGGCTGCGGCTGATCACATCTTTCGTCAGTTCGTCGGCCTGCCGCCACTCCTGGAGCTCCATCGCCGTCCATGCCTGTTGCCTTTCCAGCGTCAGGTTGCTGGGTTCAAGGACTTCGGCAAGCTTGAGTTCGCGCTCTGCGGCATGAGGTAATCCTCTCGCCAGCAGCACTGACGCATAGGCAATACGCAGTGCCTGGTTACCCCCTCCTGTACGCGCCAACCGCTCCGCATGCGTCTCAGCGGCAGGCAAATCATTGATGGAGACCAGATATTCGGTTTGTAAGGTTCTGGCCAGCAGCCAGTTGTCATTGGGCTGCGGCGTGGGAGAACCATAGACCTTTTGCAGGTAAGGGCTCTCTTTAAGGTATGTATCCAGTTGCTGCTTCGCTTCATCGAAATGGTTGTTATCGAGGCGGGCATACAGCAGCTCCTGCTGATCGTCCATGGTCAGCGGCGTGGATGCCAGGGTCGAGCCACGCGGAAAATAGATGCTTTCAAGCAGCGACTCGGCTTTGTCCGGCTGCTTCTGCGCAAGATAGGCAGAAGCGACCCATCTTCTGGCGTAGTCAGGAACAGGCGTTCCGTCCGCCTCGAGCGATTCAAATTCGGCGATCGCTTTATCCATGTGCTTACGGATAACCAGCGCCCCCAACCGGTCGATTCTGGCGCGTCGCACGTCCGCTTGCGCCTGGGGATCTTTTTTCCACTCGGCAATCAGCGCGTCATAGCGAGCCAGTGCTTTATCTGCAACCAGAAAGCGTTCTTCTTCATTGCGGGTGGGCGTGAACGCAGCGCGCACGGTTTGCGCTGCCGCATCCAGTTCAAGGCGACGCGTAATGGCATCCGGCTGCGGGTAGCGCTCTGAAAGGGTCAGCGCGGGGCCGGCAATGCGGTTGGCCGACATGGCAGCCAACAGCGTGGGCACCACGTTTTTGTTGCGGTCTGAATCGGTATCGAGTTGGCTGGCCGCCATTACGGAATCCCAGTTTTTCCCCTGAGCATGATAGACATAAGCCAGCAGCGCCTCTCTCTCTGGCCCCGGCTCCTCCTCTGCCCAGCGCTGGGCTTCGGTGACGGCCTGCTCGTTACGATGGGCATCTGCGAGCGTCATTATCCAGCCGGTGCGGGCGTCGCTATTGCCGGGCTCATCTTGCAGAACGCTTTCCCAGGCGGCCAGCGAGGCATTCCACTGCTTTTGGTTACGCAGCGCGCGGGCGGCAGCGACCTGCCCTCTGGCAGGGATAGCCATGCGTTGGCGATAACGATCCCATACCGCCAGCGTCTCAACGTCGTTATTGGACCATGAGGAAACCTGAAGCCAGTCAGCAATCTCTCCCGGCGTTAACTGTGTCTGCTTTTCCCGATCGGCAAGGTATTGCAATAAAGGCTGGCGGTCGCCATCCCGTGCCTGAATAATAAGTTCGTCGTAGGTAGACATTTGGGCATATACCCATGTCGGGAATAACATGCTCACCATTAATAAGTATCGTCCTGAACGTAAAGGTTTCATAACGCAAGAGGAGCAGGAAACTCTGAACATAGCTATCCCTTTATCTCTGTTTTAACGTGAGCTTTTCATTTATTCATGACGACAGGATGACGAAAACTTAATAGCTAAACAAGAAACAAAAAAGCACAATTAAATTTAAAATATCATGCTTTTTTCGTATTTATCATTACCCATTCAAGGGCTACGTATTCGCAAAAAAAATACCTGAATACCGCTCAAAAAAGTTAGCAGCCACGTTTACCTTTTACCAACTCAAGAATTAAAAAAAACACGCCGGAGCGTGCTTTTCAGGTTAATTTCATTCTTTCGTATCAGACTTTTTTGCCCACTCAGTAGAATGGCCTGGTAAAAGTCTGTTAAAAATTCTTATCCATAGAAAGTGTGATATTTCTCTGTCGATAATCATAGAAATCGATATTGCTATCGACCCGCTTATAGGTGAAATTCAGTTTCGGCATCACCCCAAAGAAATAGAGGTCGCGATGCCAGAGCGAGAGGTTATAGATCTGTTCGTTATCTTTCCGTCGCGTCAAGAAGATATCACTGTCGGCCTGGTAATTGCGTCTGGCAATGGCCGTGGTAGCGGCAAAAGAGAGTTGCCAGGGCATATCAACCTGCACCCCGCTGCGCAACCCTACCCGATGGTTAGATTCACTGCGCGTGAAGGTCTGCTGATCGAGCAAATCGAAGCCGGCAAATCCTGACACCCGGTTACTGAAGGCATGGGACAGGGTGGTGGAAGAGTAACGGTTTTGCCCGCGCAAGAATCGATAATCTTCATTATCATAATCCAGTTTCTGATATTCCAGCGCCTGACTCACCTGCCAGGTGGGCGTCAGTAAATAACTGTATTCGGCGCGAACGCCAGGGCCAGAAGAGTACGCGTCGGTGCCGTACCATCTTTTTTCATAAAATGGCAACAGGGCAAATTGTTGTCGGAAATTACGCCATTGATATCCAGCATAAGCACGGGTGGTAATATCATCAAAATCATGATTATTCCAGAAACTCTTACCGTTTACCGTACCCAGAAATCGCAGGCCATGCTGATCGTAGAGCTGAACATCTTTTTGTAATGCGCCATTGAACCAGAAACCTTCTCCGCGCTGGGGGAAACTATCCTTATTACGAATAAACAGACGATCGCCAACCCGAATGGTTTTACCAGATGAAGCATTATTCACATTGCTGTCATTCAAATAACTCACGCTGAATGAGCCCGTTAATGCGCTGCCTTTCTGAATACGCTCAAGATAGCGTGCAATGACCTGCTGAATATTCTCAGGCGGATTGCTTTGTAATACCCGACGAAACTGATATTCAGCCGCGTCAAACTGACGGTTTTCAAACATGGCACGCGCTAAATCCAGACGCACCGCAGCAAAGTCAGGATGACTGCTCAGAATAGCGCGATAGTGTGCAATCGCCTCTGCATAATGTCCCTGACTGCGCGCCAGCCCGGCTTTTGCAAAATGAATCAGGGTAGGATCCGGATTGGGCGACGCCGCATAGACAGGCAAAATGGCACGAACCATCGGCCACTTTTCTTCACGAATAGCCTGATCGAGCAGCGCCATCGCCAGCTCTGGCTTTTCCGCCAGTTGAGCATTGGTAACATGCAGCGTCTTATCGCCAGGATCGGTGCGCTTGTCCGGCGTGGTCAGTCGTTCAAAGTGAGGAGCAGCAGGAATCGAGTCGGTTTCCGGCGGCGCAGCAAACGCAACGCTGAGCGGGCACAGCAAACTCAGTGCGCCAGTACGCAAAATATTCATAGAAAGGCTTACCATCTGAAGGTCCGGTCAGCAAGGCTGACCGGAAAACGATTTATTGACGTGTCGCGCCAAAGGATGCGTTTTTAGTGGTGTCGGCAAACTGCGCCAGACCGCCTAACTCTTCAGCCGTGGGACCATTGAAATGTCCGGTGAATGTCCCCGCCTCCCCGCCGGATTGCGCATTACCGGTGAAACCACCGTTGGCAATGTTGCCCTGCATCGCAATTTCGCTACCGAAGGTATCATTTCCGGTAATGGTGCCGTTGATGGTTTTCGCCGCGAAATCAATGTTAAAGCGAGCATCACTCAGGACATCTTCGCGCATACCGTGCCCCACATAGGTCGCCGTTCCCTGGGTTGGCACATTAGCCGCAAGCGTGGCATCCCCGGTGTAGAAGACGTCATGCTGACCTTTTTCATACTGGGTCCAGGTACCGAACGTGGTGTAACTCATACGGCCACAGCACCATGACGTTGAGGAGACCGGGGAGCGGTCGTCACGGGTAAGCCGCTGGGTTTGCACCAGACCCGCAGAGATCCCGGTGCCGCGCATAACATATTCCCGGCCTTCAGGGGTGGTGTAGGTCCAACCAGAAAGGGTACCGCCGGTGGTCAGGCTGGTCGGTGCCGTGGCAGGCGTTTCCGGCGTGGTGCCCGTATTGCCGTTATCCGTTTGCACAGGTGCAGTGGTTTCCGGGGGCGTGCTGTCGCTACCGCCACCACCGCCTCCGCCTCCGCCGCCACACGCAGTCAGCACAAAAGCGGTCAGTAATAAACCAGGTTTTAAGATCCCCATACGCTAAACGTCCTTGGTTGTGAATAAATTCGTAGGATTTGTAACATAATTTTTTCGAATAAATTTACGCCAAAACATTCAGCATCTCTAATGATTAGTCCTTATTTTTGCCAATTCTAAGATTAATCTTAACAAGCACTTATACATCGTTGCGGCTGGGAGGTTGTTAAACGGCATTAATTTTACTTAAGTCGAATAATTAGCGCTTTTGCCACAGGCTTTCTATCAGGTGCTCTTATTCAATCTCTCTCCGGCTTAATACAACGACTTCACTACATCGTATTACAGGTGGAAAGCCTCAAAAAGTCGCTATTACAGCCTACATCAGAAAATACATAACGATACTCAATGCGATGTTCAGGCACCAAAAGGAGTGGATAATGCTATGACGAGTGTTTGATTCGTGGCTTAGTGAATCCGGATTCAGTGACTAACTAAAATAAAGTTAGAATGAATCCGGATTCATTTCTTACAACATAGGCTTAGTCTTTTTTTGTTGATCCATGTAATTTATGACAGCATTTTGCCATGTAGGATCAATCAGCTCAATTTTCGTGTTTCCCATAGAAAGACTTGCCGTACCGCTCTCACAGCCCATTCCTGAAGTAGGCATTGGTTTTTCACACCACACAGGAAATACACCACCCGTCGATACCGGCCCGTACTTTTTCAAGGCTGCTTCGACCATATTGTTTTCATTTTCTTTGGTCCATGGTATTTCATAGAGAACCTGCGAAACAGCCATCGGATTAGATTTGTTATAAGGAACACGGGGCTGGAAATTCACCTGCATGCGGGTACCTTTATCTTCGTATACCAGATGCATAATCTGCTGACTCCCTGTAATGATACTTGGAGTCTGACTTTCCATCGACTTTGATGCTCTTATTTGAGCAGGCTTTATACCAAAGTTTTTCTGCATTGCAGCTTGCGCTTCCTCAATACTCATTCCTGTTTTAACACCGCCAACATCAAATGATTTAACGTCTACGGCCTTAACAGGAGGAATAGCATTAGCTGATAGAGACATAAGTGAAGAAGATAAAACTACTAAATATAAGGGGTATTGCAGGCGAATTTTCATTTTCCCTCTGATAATTGCAATGAATTTAAGATTTTAATTTACATCATCAGAGTTTGCTATGCAACTTAATGGGATAAATTCTCATCAAGTTGATTATGAATGTGAGAGCATACTGCGGCCATTATTTTCTTTTAATTATGTTACTTACTTATAAACTTATTAGGTCATACTTTGTGCATTAAGAATATTCTTGTTTACATTATTTGAGTACAGTCCGTTATCTCGGTATTGAAGTGGATGATACTCTAGAGATAACTGAGTCTATTGAAGTTTAATTTGTAAGGCTGCAACATCAGCCCTGCGCCAGAGGCGGACGCTGTCTCTCAGCCTGAATCAGATCAAATGCCAGAAGTTATATTTTGTGCGCTGCAAATCGGCTTTCTGGTAAGCCGGCAAAAAAAGGTGACCGAATGCTGAAAAGCGCACCGTCATAAGCGGTTGGCTCTGCGAGTCCTACCCGGGCACTGGTACAAAAAAGTGTGTTGAGTGACGAACCACCAAGCACCGGGCAGGTTGTCTGGAGGGCTGGAGCAGAAAGAATGCTGTGTATTTCTCCCCCCGGACTGTATCGGACAACCCGACTGCCGCCCCATTCTGCGTTCCACAGATAGCCCTGCGCATCAACGCAGGAACCATCAGGCGCGCCGCCACCTTCGATTTTGGTGAACACGCGCTGGTTTTGCAGCGAGGGGTAATCGCAGCACATAATCCGACCCTGCATCGAGTCACAGTAATAGAGCGTGCCACCATTGGGGCTGAAACAGATGCTGTTCGGTATAGCGACATCGGGCAATGCAAACGTCTCAACAGTCAGCGTTGCCGCATTGAGTCGATGAAACTTACCGATGACTTTAACGGGATAATCGTCATCCATCGTCCCGAAGAAAAAATTACCGGCACGGTCGCACCGTCCATCACCTATGCGGGTACCGATGTTTCCAGGTGAAGTGTCCACTGGGGTAATTAATCCGCTGTTGAGATCATAGAAAGCCAGCCTTGTCGCGAATCCCATCAGCAGAATGTGATCCTGTTCAGTCAGGGCAAAGGAGCCAAGACGTTCAGGCAGCGACCAGCGCATCACAACATCAATACCTTCTTCTATGGCGAGAAGTTCACTGGCTTCAATGTCAGTCCAGTAGAGCCTGCGGGTTCTTTCACACCACAGCGGGCATTCTCCCAGCGTATTCCTGACCTCAGCTGCAATTGAAAACATGTTAATCCTCCGGATATAAAAGATCGTACTGCACGATGGCAAAAGTGGGTAACGCAGTTACTACAGAAAACGTGCAGAGAGCCGATCGCCGAAAAGCATGACAGCAAGTCCGAGTAGCATGACAACCACTCCCCCCAGCCTGACTATCGAAACCGGGCGCTGCACAGCGCCCAGCAAGCCAAAATGGTCAATCATCTGCGAGGAAAGCAACTGTCCGACAATCGCCAGTCCGAGCAGAGCTGAAAATCCGATTTTCGGCGCCAGCACGACATAGCTGAACAGGGCACATGCGCCTATCAGGCCGCCCGCAAGACTCCAGAGGGGTTGTGACGGGATCGCCGCCAGCGATGTCATTAACCCGCCTCTGAGCAGTGCGTAAATCCCCAGACTGAACGCGCCCGCCGTGAAGGAAAACAGCGCCGCAGTGACCGGATCACCTTCCAGTCCCCTTGCCAGCTGGCTGTTCAGGGTTGTCTGCAGGGTGATCCCCAGACCGGCGGCAAACGCGATTACGTAATAAATCATGCTTTTCATCCCGGTCAGTCTGCCTGCTCCAGCGGCAGGAAGGCGTCAGCAAAAATGTCAGGCTGGTAGCCAGAGGCGGCAAACAGGTGCTCACGCGACTCATCAATCGCCGCACGCAGTCGCGCGCTGTCTACGCCCAGCACCTTACCGTTCTGTTTAACGATGCGCCCGCCGATCATGACGGTATCGATGTTGCTGCGCTCGGCGGCATGTACCACCGTGCCAAAGGCATTTCCGGACGGGTACAGGTTGAGATCACTGGCGTTAATCAGCACCAGGTCAGCCTGCTTGCCTGGCGTCAGGCTGCCCACTTTCTCCTGCAGCCCTGCACAGGCCGCACCATCAAGAGTCGCGGCTTTAAGGAGTTGCGCCGCCGGAAGCGTTTTCAGCGTTTGTTCAGCATCGCAGCACTGCTGCTGATGCATGCCCATTACCCGCTGCAGGTAAAAGGCGACGCGCATCTCCATAAACATGTCGGTGCTGTACGACGTTTCATTGTCCACGCTCAGGCCAGGCTTGATGCCATGACGCTGTGCGGCCTCAATGGCGAACATCCCGCTTTCGATGCCATAGTGCGAATCTGAGCGTGGGCAGACGTTTACCCGCACACCCGCTTCCCGCAGAATTTCCCATCCCCGGTCAGGCAGCGCCGTGCAGTGATTGAAAATATTGTCCGGCCCCAGAAGCCCCTGCTGATGCAGCGACTCAAGTTCAGCCCCCATCTCAGCGCCAAAGAACTCCGTGACAATCGACAGCCCCAGCCTGCGGGCCTCGGCCCACAACTCTGGCTCCAACTGGGCCATTACGGCGAGAGAGACCAGGCTTTCAGGGTTGTCGGTGAAATACTTCTCCTGCAGACGCTGCCAGTTTCCCGGCCAGTGCGCTTTATCCCATTCGCCGGCTACCGGTGCGCCGGAAGCATGAATGGCGCGAATACCGGTATCAAGCAGGGCCTCGACGGCGGCATCGGAATGCGCTGCGGTTCGGCTGTTGTGCGAGTTATCAATCATCGTGGTGATGCCTGCGTCAATAGCGCCCAGCGCCGTCAACAGGTTGCCGACATAGATATCGGCAGGACGGTAATATTTTGCGAACGAGAAATGTGTGGCGTTGCTGTAGTCGTCCAGGCAGGTGGCGTTTGGATTAATACGGCGCAGCTGCCCTTCCCATGCATGACGATGAGAATCGACCATTCCCGGCATAGCAATCATATTGGTTGCATTAATGACATGCGCACCCGGCACATCAAGGTTCTGGCCCACGGCGGTAATCGTTGAGCCGTTGATGAGAATATCACCACGCTCAATGTTACCGACGCTCTCGTCCATGCTCAGTATCGTCGCCCCACGAATCAACGTAGCCTGTGAAGTGACATTTTGGTTGTTAACAATATTTCTGATGTAACCGGCCATAAACTTGCCTCTTTCCTGATCAATGAGGAAACGATACGCCACGCCATTAGCCTGAAAAAGATGCGTAAAGTGTTTTCATAATTCATAATTCGCGAATAATCAGACTCACTTTTACCCGGAGCAGAACGATGGATCGGATTCAGGCTATGCAGGTTTTCACGCGGGTTGCTGAAGCCGGGAGTTTTGTTCGCGCGGCAGAAACGCTTTCACTGCCTTCTTCCACCGTCACCAGCACGATTAAAAACCTGGAGAGATACCTGCAGGTGCGTTTGCTTAACCGGACGACAAGACGGGTCAGCCTTACTCCTGAAGGCTTGCAGTATCTGGCGCAGTGCCGTGAGATCCTGTCGCTGATTGAACATAGTGAATCCAGCCTGACTGATTCCCTCAGACGCCCTCAGGGGCGACTGCGGGTTGATATGCCTGGTGGGATCGCCCATTTCATCGTCATGCCCAACCTGAAAGACTTTTACCGGCTTTATCCGGATATTTACCTGATGATTGGCGTGAGCGATCGGCAGGTCGACCTTGTGCAGGAAGGGGTGGATTGCGTCATACGAACCGGTGAATTAACGGACTCCACACTGGTCGCCCGTCCGCTTGGCCGGTTTCGCTGGGTGACCTGCGCCTCGCCGGACTATCTCAGGAAGTTCGGTGTCCCTGAGACGCCTGAAGCGTTGTCTCAGCATCGGGCGATTCATTACTTTTCCGGTTCTGGAAGACGTACTAGTGAACTGCGCTTTACACGAGGCACTGAGGCCTTCTTTGTTCCGGTTGAGGGGGATGCAGCCGTTAACGAAACGGGACTCTACATCAGACTGTGTCTTGAGGGTTTTGGGCTGGCTCAGCTTGCTGAGAATGTGATTTCGGAGAATCTGCAGCAAGGCAAACTGGTCGAGGTTCTGGCGGACTGGCAGCCCCCCTCCGTGCCGGTAACGATGCTCTATCCGCATCAGCGTTTTCTCTCTCCCGCCGTGCGTGCTTTTGCTGACTGGGTCTCCGGACTTTTCAACGAAGGCGCAGTTGAGAAAGGTCTTTCCGGTAAAAGACGGCTCCGGTAAGAGGACGGCTCTTCAGTACGACAATTAATAACCCCCTCAGCAGAGGAACCGAACGTTCCCCTGCTGTGTCTGTGAATTCAGCCCGGCTGCAGTGCAGGTTCCAGGTGAGCGTTTCGTCCGGCAGCCATTCCGGTGAAGGCACCTGCGACTGCGATTGCTGCGGTCATCAGTAATGGCACCGTCCAGCCTCCGGACAACTCCTGTACTTTGCCCAGCAACAGCGGACCCATCGCCGCCATCAGATAACCGACACTCTGCGCCATGCCTGACAAGGCGGCAGCATCACCGGCGTTTTTAGTACGCAGCCCGATGAATGTCAGACCCAGCATCATGCTGGCACCGGAGCCGAAGCCGAGAAGCGCAGCCCACAGCATCGCCATATTCGGCAAATACAGGATGCCGATAAAGGACACCGCGGTTAACAGGCTGACGCCAGCAGCAGCTAATTTCTGATCGTTGAGACGACGCAGCGTGGCCGCCAGAATCAGGCCGGGAATGGCGGTGGTCAGCTGAAGGATGCCGTGTACCTCGCCAGCCTGAGCTGAGGAGAGTCCACTGTCCGTAAGAATGGCCGGCAGCCAGCCCACCGCAACATAAAACGGCATCGCATTCAGGCCCATAAACAGGGTGACCTGCCATGCCAGAGGCGAGCGCCAGACCGCGACGGACGCCGCTTGTTTCTCACCCGCTGCTGGCAACTGATGCTTGTTCGTTAACTGAGGCAACCATAAAAGCAACGCAAGCAGCGGTGCTATAACCAGCATGGCTAATGCGATGTTCCAGCCCCAGCTCTGCGTCAGAGGAATGACAATGGCTGAACCAATGGCGCCAGCGGCACCCATAGTGATGGAATACGCCCCCGTCACGGAAGCCATGTTGCCGGAAAAGTCACGTTTGATAAGACCTGGCAGAAGGACATTGCCCAGGGCAATCCCGATACCTATTAATATGGTTCCGCCATAAAGCGCCCAGACGCTGCCTGTGGAGCGAAGCAGGATGCCCGCTGAAATTAAGACCAGGGCACCAAAGAGGGTGCGTTCCAGACCGTACTTGCGGGAGATGGATGCGCTCACGGGAGAAAAGGCGGCAAAGGCCAGTAATGGCAGTGAGTTAAGCAACCCAACGGCTGTGATACTTAGCCCAAAATCATGGCGAATAGACTCTAAAACGGGTGCGATAGCGGTAAAAGGAACACGCAGGTTAATGGCGATAAAAAGGATGCCGGTCACAAGTATGATTGAAGACCACTTGTTCGTAGTGTGGGACATAAATTTTGCTTTCTCTGGAAAAAAGAAAGACTTTAAAGAACGCATGAGTTACAGAATATAGATAACCTGACAACATATAACTAAATCATGCCATTTAATAAAAAACCTGTGACCTCGCCGGAGGAGTTTAACGCCGATGCTTTCAGTCAGGCTGCTATTGCCCTGCATGTATCATCGTCAGGTGAATATGTCGGGCAGAGTCCGCACGCTCATCGCAAGGGACAACTTATTCTCTCTTTGCGCGGTGCAGTGAGCTGTGAGGTTGAGGATGCGCTGTGGCTTGTTCCACCGGGACATGCAGTCTGGGTTCCGGGTGAAATCCCTCATAGTTGCCGGGTCACGAGGAATGCAGATACCTGCTTTCTGTTTATCGAACCCGGAGCGGCAGCAATGCCGGAAACCTGCTGTACTCTTGCTATGACCCCTCTTGTCCGCGAGCTTGTTCTTTTTCTGGCAGAGCAGGAACAGACTTATTCTCCTGACAGTAAAACTGCCAGGCTCGCAGCGGTGTTGCTGGAGCATATTCCGGATGTGCCGGTTGAAGCGCTCCATTTTCCCGTATCCGACCATCCTAAAATCCGGAATATGGCTGAGGCACTCTTCAATGAACCTGATGATCGGCGAACGTTAAAGCAGTGGGCTGCTCATCTGGCCATCAGCGAACGATCTCTGGCCAGGCTGATAAAAGGGGCGACAGGAATGAGCTTTGGTCGCTGGCGTCAGCAACTGCATTTGATGATTGCCCTGAGCCATCTGTCTGAAGGTCAGTCCGTGCAGCGCGTAGCCGGAACACTGGGATATGATTCGGTCAGCGCGTTTATTACGATGTTCAGAAAAGCACTGGGTAAATCACCGACGCAATATTTTTCGTCTCTAAACTAATGCAAAACAACACAAACCGGATTTTTATAAAGAACGCCAGCGTCCGCTCCTCGCAGACGTCTTACCCCTTGGGCATTTGAGAAAGCATTACCTCTGTATCGTCGCTCACGGTGGGTTTGACTCAGAACAATGTCGAATGGCGGGCTGTCCGAACCATAAGCTGCTCGGGCGCGAGCTATGCCATTTACATATACCCTTCCCGTGGTGCCACCGAATCGTCACTAATCTGGAGATAATATTGTAAGGTGGTGGTTTATTTACGTTAAAAAAGGCCTGTGAAATGAGTAATGTGATTCGAACGAATTATCCTGAATTAGGTGAAGTTAAGGCGCCTTACGTCCATTCAGTAAAGCATGGCAACACGCTCTATATTTCCGGTCTTACTGCCTTTGGCACTGCGGCTCAACATCAAGGTATTTGTGAGCAGGCTGAAGAAATATTCAGCCAAATCAGGAAAATCGCCAGCGCAGAAGGCACTGACTTTTCGGCTCTTATTAAAGTGACTATATTCATCACCTCTTTTGCGGAGATCGACGCGCTACGTAAAGTGTTGTACCAAAATTATGGCGAGCACCTGCCGGCCAGTTCGCTGGTGGAAGTCAGCCGCCTCTTCTCCGCGGATCTCTCAATTGAAATAGAAGCTCTGTTCGGCCTTTGAGGCCTTACTCACGCCCTGCTCTTTTAACCGGTACACACCTCCACCCGTGTGCCTAATCGCCGGGCTAACCCTTTTGCGCCGTCGCGCATCACCCGGTGGTGATTCCAGCGAAAAACCGGGCCTGCCAGCGGCGCAAGAAGGTTCATCCAGCGGGCGGTGGTGCGGATATCCCAGTCATAGCGGACGATGGTCTCCCGCCCCCGAGCGGTCAAGGACCACAGGCCGCGCCCTTCCACCTCGCCGCTGGCTTCACCTTCCAGCAGAGATAAGGGCTCGATCGTTAAGACATGGATATCAAAGGTGATGCGATACGGAAGCGCCCCTTTCCAGGTATAGCGATGCAGGGCACCAATCCCCCGCACATCTCCTTTCTTTAGTTCGATAACCTGCACCAGGCTTCCCCACCATTCGGGCCATAAATCCGGATGGGAGAGGATCTCCCAGACCTCCTGAACCGACGCTTCAACCCGCCAGATGGTGGAAAACCGATAGTCAGCCATAGCGCTACTCTCCCGTCAGGGTACAGAGTAAGTATGTCGGATATCCGCTAAAGATGCTGACCCGGTCTGGAGAAGACTCACCGGCGTTGACCGGCCATCTCCCATGCATCCTCTCCGGCTGGCAGACGGATCGGCGTATCCGGATCGGTTGCCATCTGCCAGACGGCGTGGGCCACCTCCTCGGGACGCGTCACCTTCGCATGCGCATCCCGCATGCCATGTAGGATCTGCTGGCTGAAGGCGGCATACGCCTCGGGGATCTCCCCCATGATCCGCTGCGCATTTTCACCGAAACGGGTCGCTGGCGAGCGTCCGGGCAAGACCAGCCCCACGCGGATATTAAAGGGAGCCAACTCAAGCGCCAGTGATTCCGTGAACGCATTGACCGCCACCTTACTGGCGCTATACACCGCCAGCAGCGGGAGCGGTTGCAGGGTGACAGCGGAAGTGACGTTGACGATGGTGCCTGAACGCCGCTGCCTGAACTGCGGGATTACCGCCCGGGTCATGGCGAGGGTGCCAAGGGTGTTGGTTTCAAAAACCTCCCTCACCGCCTCCGGGGAGACGCCTTCCAGGGCGTTCAACATGCCCACCCCGGCATTGTTGACCAGAACATCGATATCGCCTGCGTCTGCGACAGCCCGTTCGATACTCTGCTGAGAGGTGACGTCGAGCGCCAGAAGGCGTAAACGTTCGCTTTGCGGGAGGAGCCCCTCCTGCGGGGTACGCATTGTCGCTATCACCTTCCAGCCCTGCTCCAGAAAATAGCGTGCGGTTTCCAGACCAAAACCTGATGAACAGCCCGTAATCATAACCGTTTTCATATTTACTCCTGATGGGGTTGACCTGAGCAAATAATAGACAGCCCAGGCCGGACGGACTATATTCAAAAATCCATTATTCATTAGCCGGAGTCCGGAAATGAGCGACCCGTTAGCCGAAGCCATCGCCATGCTAAAGCTCAAAGCGGTGCTGACCAAAACGGTGACAGGTGCAGGAAGCTGGCGGATCCGCCGTTCTGACGAGGGGTTATCCTTCTACTGCGCGGTGCTTGAAGGTGGGTGTCGCCTTGAGCTTGAAGGGCATGACCCCCTCCCGCTTCACGCCGGGGATTTTATTTTGATACCCGCTGCGTATCACTTTGCCCTGACGAGCCTTGTTCCTCCTGCGTCGCTGGAGGTGAACACCACCCCCGTCGAAATAGCCGACAGGCATTTCAGGCTGGGGGATACGCACGCTGCCCCGGAAATGCTGGCGCTGGTCGGCCACTGCATGTCTGAATCCCCCGATGCGGGGCTGCTGGTCTCCCTGTTGCCGGAGTTTGTGTTTGTGCGCGATGAACAGCGGCTTTCGCTGCTGGTGGGATTGTTAAAAGATGAAGCGCAGGCCCAGCGATCCGCAAAAGCCTTCGTTCTGGCGCGTATCATTGAGCTGCTGTTTATCGAGGCCATCCGCTCTGCCACGCCCCTCGCCACGCCCGGGCTGGTGCGGGGTCTGGCCGATCCGCGGATCGGCCAGGCGATACGGCTGATACATCAGGATCCTGCCAGGCGGTGGACGGTGAACGCGCTGGCCAGCAGCTGCGCGCTATCGCGCTCGACGCTGTTTGAGCGCTTTACGGAACTGACCGGCGTCACCCCGATGGGCTACCTCCTCTCCTGGCGCATGACGCTGGCCATGCAGCAGCTTTGTCATACCGGCGTCACGGTCGCGGAGGTCGCAGAGCGCATTGGTTACGGCTCGGCCAGCGCCTTCAGCGTGGCCTTTACCCGCTATGTGGGTGTTCCGCCGGGGAAATATGCCCGGCATCGGGCAGGGACAGCCTGACCAGTGACGCTATTTTTTGGCTGCTCTCCTCTGTCGCCGGGTTAAACACCAGCATCGTCAGATCCGGTCGCCCCTCCACCGCAAAGGTCGAAAACTCCAGGTCTATCGCCCCGGCCTGGGGATGATAAATACGTTTCCCCCCCTCCCCGTGACTGGCGACATCGTTGCTGCGCCACCAGCCATCGAATTCAGGGCTCTGACGGGACAGCTCGGCAATCAGATTGTCGGTTTCCGCTGAGGTCCCTGCCCGCGCCACGTCAGCCCGAAACGCGTTAACCACCAGCCGGGCGATTGCCTGCCAGTCAGCCTGCGCCCGGCGGACCTGCGGATCGGTGAACAACCGGCGCAGCACATTACGCTCCGCCGCGGAGAGCTGCGCATAATCGGTTAACACGCAGGCGGCGGCACGATTCCAGGCGATCACATCCCAGGTGAGGGTTTTGACGATTGCCGGGATGCTGAAAGCATCCAGAACCCGCTGCAAACGCGGCGTGATATCGGCAGAGACGGTGAACTGCGTCCCGGGCGGGTGCCCGAAGGCCAGAATAAACAGGTGCTCACGTTCCGGAGAGGTCAGGCGCAGCCCGCTGGCGATACGGTTAAGCACCTCCCGCGACGGAGCACCGCCGCGCCCCTGCTCAAGCCAGGTGTACCAGACCGGGCTGATACTGGCGAGCTGAGCCACCTCTTCACGCCGCAAACCGGGGGTGCGGCGTCTGCCCGCGATAAAGCCAAACGCAGCGGGATCGAGGCGCAAACGCCGTGCCCGCAGGAAATCGCCCAGTGACTGCATTGCCGTTTGCATCGCCGTTATCCTGTTAAGGTTTATACCCTGATAATGTCTCTACTTTTCTCGTCTGACTATAGCGCTACTCTGTTCCGGAACCCTAATCTGGAGGTGTGTTATGCGAGTTTTCCTTACCGGCGCAAGTGGCTTTATTGGCTCCCGGATCCTCACTGAACTGCTGGCGGCCGGACATCAGGTCATCGGCCTTGCCCGCTCGGAGAGCAGCGCGCAGGCGCTCAGCCGTGCGGGTGCCGAGGTTCATCGCGGTACGCTGGACGATCCCGGAACCTTAGCCGCAGGCGCAGAGCGTGCTGATGCGGTGATCCATACGGCGTTTGATCATGATTTTCACCGTTTCGCCGAGAATTGTGACAAGGACCGACGGGTTATCCATGCCATGGGCCAGGCGCTGAAAGGCAGCGATCGCCCGTTGATCGTCACCTCAGGAACCGGCATCGGCGATGACGGTGCTACGGCCATTGCGCAGGAACATCAATTCAAGGCCGGGAACGCTAATCCCCGGGTGGCTACCGAACTTGAGGGCAATGCGCTGCTGGCGGAAGGGGTGAATGTCCGGGTCGTGCGTCTGCCCCAGGTGCATGACACCCGGCGTCAGGGCCTCATCACCTGGTACATTCAGCACGCGATGGAGAAAGGCGTTGTGGCCTGCATCGGGGACGGCGACAACCGCTGGTCGGCGGCGCACATCAGCGATGTTGCCGTGCTGTACCGGCGGGTGCTGGAAGAGGGTGAAAACGGGAAGCGCTACCATGCCGTTGCCGAAGAAGGCGTTCCCCTCCGGCAGATCGCGGAAATCGTGGCCCGTAAGCTCAATCTGCCCCTGATATCGCTCTCACCTTCAGAGGCGGAAGCGCATTTTGGCTGGTTTGCCATTTTTGCCGCCATGGACCTGCGCGCCTCCTCCACCTGGACGCGTCAGCAGCTGGGCTGGCATCCTGCCGGCCCCGGCCTGCTCGAGGATCTACAGAATATGGATTACGCGACGCTGGCTACCGGTTAAACGCCCAGTTGGCAGAGGTCGCCAGGGCATCTTCAAAAGCGACCCGCCCGCTTCCCGCCAGCCAGGACGCCATGGTTTGCAGGTGCGGATTCATCTGCCGCATTGCGTCCAGATCGGCCTGGCCTGTCAGTTGCCCGTCATCCACCAGCGCGGTCAGCTGTTGCAGGAAAGGACTGGCGGCCAGTTCGTCATCGGAAAAACGCGAATAGGGAATGGGCCGCCCCGCCGCGGCGGAGAAGAGCTCCTGCAGCTGCAGACCGGTGACGACATCGCTGGCGATTTCCAGGGTTTTGCCCTTGAACCGCGCCGGCTGCGCGTAGACGGCGGCGACAATTTTGCCGATGTCCTCCACGGCGATCACCTGCATCGCCCCTTCGGGCTGCATGAAGAAGTGAAAGTGCCCCTCATCAAGCCCAAACCCGGGCATCACCAGCAGCTCCATAAATGCGGCTGGCCGCACGATGGTGGCGGTGAGGGGCAAAGTCCGGATATGCCGTTCGATCTCCGCCTTGGTGTCAAAGTGCGCCACCCCCGTTGGCGTATCACCCGCTGCGTTGCCTGAAGAGTAAACCAGATGCTGGACGCCGCACTCGACGGCAAGGCTGGCGATCGTTTTGCCATAGCGCACTTCATCGTCGTCGGTTACCGTCCCGCCGGGCGAACTGGGCTGAACGCTGAAGACGCCGTATACCCCCGTCATCGCCCCTCTCATGGCAGCAATATCATCGAAGGTCCCGGTTACCACTTCCGCCCCGGCATCCCGCAGGGCCAGTGCAGCCGGCGAGGCGGGGTTGCGCACCATCACGCGCACCGACCAACCGTTGTTAAGCAACGCATTCGCCACCGAGCCGCCCTGCTGCCCCGTTGCGCCAAAAACCAGAATCGTAGACGTCTTATTCATCATTGTGTACTCCCGGAAAAAGAGGCTGCCTCACTCCAGTGATACTGTCCCTCTTCATCGAGGTTCAGCCAGCCGCAGGAGGAGCCGGAGAAATGGGCGCTGCACCACAGGGCGCGATGTTCCGCACACCAGGCCATCGCCTGACGCCGTGATTTTTCTGCCTGCGTATGGTCGCCGCAAAACACCGAATTCCATTCCGGGTGGCTGAACTGCTGCGAAGAATGCGCGATATCGCCGGCAAAAAAGGCATATTCGCCGCCAGCGGAGAGGATCAGTGACGCATGGTCGGGGCTGTGTCCGGGCGTCGGCGTATAGGTGATTCTGCCGCCGAATACCGGCTGCGCCGCCACATCAATGGTTTCCAGCAGACCAGCGTCAATGACCGGCAACAGGCTGTCGAGCCATAAATTGCGGTAGCGCTCGCTGTTTTTTACCCGGATAAGCTCCTTCTCAGAGCAGATATAACGCGCGTTGGGAAACATCGGCACCCAGCGGTTATCCCGCCAGAGGGTATTCCAGCCGACATGGTCCGTGTGCAGATGAGTCATTAAGACCAGCGTCACCTCTTCCGGCTTAATGCCTGTGGCCAGAAAATTCTCCAGATAGCGCGAGTGCACCTGGTGGTAGAACGGATTACCGCCGCGATCGCGGCCATTACCGGTGCCGGTATCAATCACAATAATATCGTCGGGGGTACGTATGACCCAGCTATGGATCGAAAGCGGAACCTTCTGCCGGGCCCGGTCGTCCTCCTCGGGCTGGAGATAATCAGGATATAACTCCGCTTTGGGGATGCTCATCTCGCGTTCCAGCACCTTAAAAATAACCGTGTCGCCCATCCGGTAAGTTTGCATAACGGCCTCTCTGGGGTTGATTTATCAGGATCAGACTCACTATGCTGCTGGCACCACTAACATTCAAATTGATTAATATGATGAAGAAAATCATTGAAAATGATTTTAGCCGGATAGATTTGAATCTCCTGACGGTGTTCCTGGTGTTGTACCGGGAAGCCAGCGTCACCCGTACCGCGGAGGTGCTGCATCTCGGGCAACCGGCTATTAGCGGGGCGTTGAAAAGGCTGCGGGAGATGTTTAATGACCCGCTGTTCGTGCGCGGTGCCAAAGGGATGCTGCCGACCCCGCGCGCCGACGCGCTGATGGTCCATATGCAGCCGCTGATGGAGAACCTGCACAGCGTGATGTTTGGCGCGCAGGAGTTTTCTTCCGCCACGGCAAAGCACACTTTTCGGCTGGGCATCAGCGACTGGAGCGAGCACTGGCTGATGCCGGATCTGCTGCCCACCATCGCCCATCACGCGCCCGGCGTGGGGCTGCATACGGTTGCCGCCGATCCCTATCAGGTTCGCCGGTTGCTGGAAGAGGATGTCATTGATATTGCCGTTTCGCTGAACAAGCAGAGTACCGGGGAGATCCTGAGCGAGCCCGTGATGACCATGGGCGTCTCCACGCTCTGGTCGGCGAGTCAGATCCCCTGTGAGGAGCCCTTGTCGATAACCGATTTTACCGCCCATGAGCACGTCATGGTGTCGTATCGCGAATCCAGCCACAGCGAAATTGACCGCCAGCTCGCCAGCCAGGGATTGCAACGGCGCGTGCGTTACGTTACCGGGAATTTTTCGACCTTTCCGCTGCTGCTCACCACCCTCCCCGTTTTCGCCACCGTTCCCGACGGGCTGGCCCAACGCTGGCAGCAGCATTTTGCGTTACGATCCAGCGCGACGCCCGTCAATTACCCCAGGTTTACGCTGTGCATTTTGCGCCACAAGCGCCGGGCGCAGGATCCCGCGCTGAACTGGCTGATGGCAGAGTTAAAAACCGCCATGCTGCGCTTTACCCCTCAGTCTGCCGGTTGATGCAGCACCGCGCGGCTCCAGTCATAGAACGCGCGCACCGCAGGGGGAAGATACCTGTTTTGCGGATAGACCAGCGAAAGGGGCAAATCATACGAGAAGTTTTCCATGCAGGAGACGAGCGCGCCGCTTCGAAGCCAGGGGGCAGCCAGATAGCTGGCGACGCGAATGAGTCCCAGCCCCTGAATACCGGCCTGAATATAGGCGTCGGTGTCATCGACCACCAGGGTCTCCTTCATCCGGATCGCGCAATCGCCATCAGCAAGCGTAAAAAGCCAGTCGGTGGTGCGCCCGGTGCGGTGGTTGAGATACCCCACGGCGTGATGCCTTTCGAGGTCATCAATACTCTCCGGCATGCCGTGGGCCGCAATATAGGCCGGAGAGGCCAGCACCGCCCACGTAAAGTTCGCCAGAGGCCGCGCCACCAGCGTTGTGGAGTCATCGATCCTGCCGGTCCGAATCACGCAGTCATACCCTTCCTGAATAATATCCTCCACGTTATCACTGGAACAAAGCACCAGCGCCAGCTCAGGATAGTGCTGCAAAAAGTCGGGGAGCCTCGGGAGAATGCAATGCCGGGCAAGCGACTGGGGCATCCCCACTTTAAAACGCCCTTTGGGCTGTGCCGACCGACCGGGAAAGGACGACTCCATAGTCGCAATATCCGCCAGCACCCGCTTGCACTCGGCGTAATAGCGTTGCCCCTCGGCGGTCACGCTGAGTTTGCGGGTGGTACGTTGCAGAAGCTGGATCCCCAGCCAGGCTTCCAGCGCCTTCACCACCCGGGATACCGTGGAACGCGGCACGCCAAGCACTTCGGCCGCCCTGGCGAAGCTACGGGTATCCACCACACAGACATAGACCTGCATTGACGCCAGCTTGTCCATCTCCTTCCCCCGAACAGGTTGATTATGCCATTTTAACGAACAGTCTAACCCACCCGCAGCCTCTTATCGATTCCCGCCCCCTGCCATAAACTTGCCTTTAACGTAGCAAACACGCTGCTTACTCACCTGAGGTAGAAAAATGAAAGAACATAATATCGTCAAAGGCGAAAATGTACTGGTGCTGGGGGCGGGACAACTGGGTGCCGCCGTGCTGGACGCGCTGATCCCGGCGGTGACGGCGCGACAGGGCAGCGTCTGCGTCATGGTCTCCCCCGGCTCATTCGATACGCAGGGCAACCTGCTCTCCGCTGCCCATCAACAGCTGGCCGATCTGGGCGCAACCTTTATCCCGGTTGACGTGGCGACCAGCACGGTTGACGTGTTAAAAATCTCTTTTGCGGCCTTTGATACGGTGATCAACTGCATGGGCTTTGTGGCGGGCGCGGGGACGCAGCTAAAAATTACCCGCGCGGTGCTGGAGGCAGGCGTGAGGCGCTATTTCCCCTGGCAGTTTGGCGTCAATTACGATGTGGTCGGCAAAGAAAGCGGCCAGCCCGTCTGGGACGAACAGTATGATGTCAGAACCCTGCTGCGGGAACAGCGCGCAACGGAATGGGTCATTGTATCAACCGGGATGTTTACCAGCTTTCTCTTCGAGCCGGCATTTGATGTGGTGAATTTATCGCAAAAAACGATTCATGCGCTCGGGGGCTGGGACACCCAGGTCACGGTGACGTCCCCGGCGGATATTGGCCGACTGACCACCGCCATCTATTTACAGCAGCCGCGTATCGTCAACGAAGTGGTCTTTGTTGCAGGCGAAACAACCTCCTATGGCCAACTGGCGGAGACGGTTGAACGCGTAACCGGGCAGACCTTTGCGAAACACGTATTGACCCTGCCCGCGTTACTGGAGGAACTGCGAAATCAGCCGGATGACCTGATGCTGCGCTATCGCGCCGCCTTCGCCCGGGGGGACGGAATGTGGTGGCCGATGTCCGAAACCTGGAACGCGAAAAACAGTCTGCCCACTCAGGATATTGCCTCCTGGCTCAAAACCGCCCGTTAGTTAACAACGGAGCCGTCCCGCTTCACACGCTCACTTTTGCCATCCGCCGGTCACGCCCCGGCGGCACGCCATACATCCGGGCATATTCCCGGGTGAACTGCGACACGCTGGCATAGCCCACCCTGTAAGCCGCCTGGGCGATGCCCGTTCCCTCCGCCAGCATCAGTCGCCGGGCGTGGATCAGGCGCAGCTGTTTCTGAAACTGTAGCGGCGAGGTGGTGGTAATCGCCCGGAAATGCTGATGGAACACGGAGACGCTCATCCCCGCCACGTCGGCAAGCTCCTCCACGCTTATCGTGCGGGTAAAATCCTTACGCAACACCGCCACCGCGCGGCTGATTCGCCCGGCGTAACTATCCACTGCGCCCAGCGCGCGAATAGCCGCCCCATGCACGCTGCGCAGCAGCCAGTAGTGCAGTTCCCGGCGCAACCCCTCGCCCAACACAGCCAGCGCGTGGGGATGGTCAAACAGTCTTGCCAGCCGGCAGGCCGCATCCGTGACCTCGGCGTTCATCGGCTCAATACCGACACAGGGGCCGTCCTGCTGCTCTGCGGGGACGGCATCCTGCAGCTCACGCAGGATAGCGGTATCCAGCTCGAGCACCAGGGCGTAGTAGGGATGGCGAAGGCTGGCCTGAACGATCTGGCTGGTGGTTGGCACATCCGCCGCAATCACCATCGCCTCGCCCGGCCCATACTCAAACCGTTCCGTACCGGTGGTCACGCATTTGCGACCCTGCAACAGCATGGCAATCAACGGTCTGTTGATGGCCGCCTGCAGGTCGCCGGGATGCAACGCGCGGACAATGGTTAACCCCGGAACCGGGGTAACGGCCACCCCACTCGGGTCGGCGCAGGTATCCGCATAGCGGCGGCAAAGCTCAAGCAGTGCAGTGGGCATAGGATCCTTTCAGGCAAGTTTTTAAGCGATAGTATGCGATATCTGGCGACGAAACATACCCCGGAAAGAGAAATGAGCAAAAATTAACAAGGATCGGGCAATGCGGGCGGGTGGGCTTCCCCTATTGTAAGGACACCATCCAACAGCAAGGAACTATCATGAACAAAATCGCACTCGTCACCGGCGCCAACCGTGGCCTCGGTCGTAATACCGCCCTCTCCATCGCACGCCAGGGAGGAGATGTCATCGTCGCTTACCGAGGCAATACGGATCAGGCTGAAGCGGTGGTGGCGGAGATCCGGGCGCTGGGCCGCAAGGCGGTTGCCCTCCAGCTTGATATGACGCAGACGGCAAGCTTTCCGGCTTTTGCCGACACCTTACGCGGACAGCTTGCTGAGGTCTGGGGGCGGGACAGCTTCGATCACCTGATAAACAACGCCGGTCACGGGGAGTTTGCCACCCTGGCCGATACGACCGAAGCCCAGTTCGACGGGCTGTTCAGCGTCCATGTCAAAGGGGTGTTCTTCCTGGTCCAGACGCTGTTGCCGCTGCTGGCGGACGGCGGGCGGATCGTCAACTTTTCATCCGGATTAACCCGGGTCTCCTACCCTGGATTCTCGGCCTATGCCGCCGCCAAAGCGGCAGTCGAAATGCTGAGCCTTTACATGGCCCGCGAGCTGGGCGGGCGCGGTATCACCGTCAATACCGTCGCCCCCGGAGCCATTGAGACCGATTTCGGCGGCGGGCTGGTCCGCGACAATGCCGACGTCAACGCTCAGTTTGCCGCCATGACCGCCCTCGGGCGGGTCGGGGTGCCCGACGATATTGGGCCGATGGTCGCCAGCCTGCTGCGTGACGACAACCGGTGGGTGACCGCCCAGCGTATCGAGGTGTCGGGCGGACAGACCATCTGACCGAACAGGGTCTGGCCTCAGCGCGGCAGGAGCTGCTGTAGCGCCAGACCTGCCAGCCGCACGGTTTCCTGCAGACGCGCCAGGCTATCTCCGGCCCGCGCTTTCGCAGAGAGGCCGGACATCAGCGTACTCATAAAGTCCGTCAGCCGAACAGCGTCCTGCGGGTACTGTTCGGCAATATAGGCCCGAATGCTATTTTCAGCCGCCGTATGCAAGTCGCACGCCGCCTCGCGCGCCTCGGGATCGTTGCAGTGGGTGCCTTCCAGCACCAGACACCCGGCAGCCGTCGGATCGGCGACATAGCGTCTGGCCGCCTCGTTCAGAACGTCCATCAAACAATCAGCCACCGGGCGATCCTGGCGTAACAGCGCCGCAAAAGGGATCGCCCCGGTGTGGCTATAACGCGCCAGAACCCGGGTATATAAGCCGAATTTACTGCCAAATGCCGCATAGAAGCTGGGCGGATTGATGCCGAACGCTTTAGTCAGATCCGCAATACTCACCGCGTCATACCCTCGTGAATGAAAGAGATATTGTGCGGTTTCAACGGCCTGCTCGGGATCGAAGCGACGAGGCCGACCCGGGGCCCGGCTATTTTTTGTAGTGACCACTACATTACTCCTTGACGGCACGCGTTGCCGACGCATATTGTAATCCTCACTACAATATCATGAGGAACAGGTTATGGCTGCATTACAAAAGAGATCGGTACTGGTTTTAGGCGGCAGTCGTGGGATTGGCGCGGCTATTGTCCGGCGCTTTGCTGCCGATGGCGCGTCGGTGGTCTTCAGCTACGCCGGATCGCCAGACGCCGCCGCGCAGCTGGCCGCTGAAACCGGAAGTGTGGCGATCCAGACCGACAGCGCCGACCGGGATGCGGTGATAAAACTGGTGCGGGACAGCGGGCCGCTGGATGTTCTGGTGGTTAACGCGGGTATCGCGCTCTTCGGTGATGCCCTGGAGCAGGACAGCGATGCCATCGATCGTCTGTTCCGCATCAACATCCACGCGCCCTACCATGCTGCGGTCGAGGCTGCCCGCCAGATGCCGGACGGTGGCCGCATTATTGTGATCGGTTCAGTGAATGGCGATCGTATGCCCATTCCGGGGATGGCCGCGTATGCGCTCAGCAAATCCGCGCTACAGGGGCTGGCGCGCGGTCTGGCGCGTGACTTTGGCCCGCGCGGCATTACGATCAACGTCGTCCAGCCCGGCCCCATCGACACCGATGCCAATCCGGAGAGTGGCCCGATGAAGGAGCTGATGCACAGCTTTATGGCCATCAAACGGCACGGGCGTGCGGAAGAGGTGGCGGGCATGGTCGCCTGGCTGGCAGGCCCGGAGGCCTCCTTTGTGACCGGGGCCATGCACACGATTGACGGCGCGTTTGGAGCATAACCGTCCGGGATCACACAGCAGGAGGATCGGCGAGGCGCTTAACAAAGCGCTTCCTGACCTCCTTATAGCCGTTATTTTCATAAAAATTGTGCGCCCGGACCCTTTTCTCACTGCTTGAAAGCTCGATCTGCGTGCAGCCTTTATCAAGGGCGTGCTGCTCAGCGGCGATAAGGAGTTTCTGACCTATCCCTGTTCCTCTTGCCGACTCGTTGATCACCAGGGCGGAGATCAATGCCCACAGGCCATTCTCATGCACCGGGGTGATAAAGTTCACCACAATCACGCCGCACACCTGCTGCTCGGCTTCCGCCACTAACATAGTGAAACTGGTATTTGCATCGTTAATGTGTCGTTTCAGGTTCTCAGGATCTGTCTGGTAGCCCAACTGCATAAAAAGCGTGTGCAGAGAGGGAATATCGTTTAACGCTGCTGCCCTTATTAAGGTCATCGTCATCAACTCATTCAGCTAAGTGGAATGAAACTATCCGAACATCACTCATCAACGCAAGTTCGCGCGCCAACAAATCGCCTGTATTCATGAGATTGACTTTGTTTGCCAGCGGTCGATATGCTGAAATAAATCGGTCACCGGAGCCCTGACGGCTCGGGATCATTCAGGAGAAACAGCATGTTTACCGGCTTGTGTGCTTTCCCGTTAACCCCCTTCACTGCCGGCGGCATTGATGAAGAGGGATTCAGTAAACTTCTGGCCCGCCTGACGGCAGCCCGGGTGGATTCGCTGGGCATTCTGGGTTCAACCGGAAGCTACGCTTACCTGACCCGGGAGCAGCGCCAGCGTGTTGCCACCCTGGCAAAGCAGCATGCCGGGGATATTCCGATGATGGTCTGCGTGGGCGCGGTCAGCACCGATGCTGTTTTGCATCTGGCGGAGGATGCGCAGGCGGCAGGCGCGGATGCCCTGCTCCTTCCGGCGGTCAGCTATCAGACGCTCACGGATGACGAGGTTTTTGGCCTCTTTGAAACCGTTACCCGACATGCTTCGGTTCCGGTCTGCGTCTATGACAATCCGGGCACTACCCATTTTACCTTTACCGATGAACTGCATGGACGGCAGAGGTCGCTGGATGGCGTGCGTTCGGTCAAAATCCCGGGCGTTCCGGATACGCCAGCCGCTGCTGTCGATCGCGTCGCGACGTTACGCCACCATCTTCGCCCCGGCGTAACGATTGGGATCAGCGGAGATCCCTTTGCCGGGCTGGGATTAAATGCTGGCTGTGAGGTGTGGTATTCCGTCTGCGGAGGACTGTTCCCGGAAACGGCGAAACAGATCACCCAGGCCGCGGCGAGTAACGATCCTGTCCGCGTCACCGCCCTGAGCGATCGTCTGGAACCTTTATGGGCGCTTTTCCGTAAGCATGGCAGAAGCATCCGGGTGATGGCCGCCGCGGCAGGCGTGCTGGGGCTGACCGATATCGACTGTCTGCCCCGCCCGCTGCTGCCGCTGCCAGCGGACGATATCGCGGAGATTGCCCAGGTAATAGCCGAGCTGGACCTGAAATAACCCCCTCCGGGACCGGCTGTTAGCCGGTCCTTGTGTCAGATCAGGCGTGACGCCCCGCCATCACCCCGCCGTCGATATCCCAGATAGCCCCGGTGACCCAGCCCGCCTTGTCCGAGAGCAGGAAGACCACGGTTTCCGCGATATCTTCCGGCGTACCGACGCGGCCGATCGGATGGAAACTGTCGAAGCTGTTCATCACCGCTTTTACGTCGTCTTTTGCAATAAAGCCTTCGTAGATCGGGGTATGCACCACCGCCGGAGAGACGGCATTCACGCGGATACCTTTCCCGCCAAGCTCGATGGCCAGGTTTTTGGTCATCGCGTGCAGCCCCGCTTTCGCCATGGAATAGGCGGACGATGGCGTCGCCCCGATGGCCTGCTGCGCCCACATGGAACCGATGTTAACGATGGCGCCTTTGATCCCGGCCTCAACCATATTGCGCACCACATCGCGGGTAATAAAGAAGGTCGCGCGGTTCAGGTTCATATAGAGATCGTAGTCAGCCATTTCATGTTCGGTGAAGGGTTTCGGGAAGAAGACTCCGGCTGCGTTCACCAGCAGGCTGATGTCTTTATGTTCAGCGTTAATCACCTCAGTGACGTGTTTCATGCCCGCTTCGGTCATCAGATCGGCCACGATCAGTGACACCTGACCCTCAGCCGCCAGCGCCTGACGAGCCTGTTCGGCCTTGTCCTGACGGTTGCCCACCAGCACCACGCTGCCGCCGTTTTTCAGCACCTGTTTCGCGGTCGCAAACCCCATACCGCTTGTCCCACCCACCACTAACAGCTTTTTACCCGCAAAAGACGCGTTCATCGTTAACCTCGTTGAAATGATGTTATGAATAAGGATCCTGTGGCAGCAGAATGCCAGTGCGCGTCCAGGTTGACGACTCAGAAGAAATGACGGGTCGGGAAAGAAAATCTATCTTGCTGGCGTATAATGAGCGGGCTTTTACGCTAAGGGGATTTAAAAATGCGATCGCTTAACCGTCTGAAATGGCTGCACGCCTTTGAGGCCACCGCGCGGCACGGCAGCTTTACCGGTGCTGCGCAGGAGCTGGGCGTGACGCCTGCCGCCGTAGGACAGCTTGTCCGCTCGCTGGAAGCCTGGGTCGGGCACCCGCTGCTAAACCGCACCCGCACGGGCAAAGAGCGGCTTACCCTGGTGGATGACGCCCGGGAGGCGCTACAGGACATTACCCAGGGGCTGGACAATCTGGAAGCGGGGTTAACTAAGCTGCGAGGCCGCCGGGCGCGGTCGGTGGTGGTGGTGACCGCGTCACAAGTGCTGGTGATGAACTGGCTGATGGATCGCCTCAACCGCTTTGCGGAAAGCCATGAAACTATCGATCTGCGGCTTAACGTGACCGAAAAGCTGATGGATGTCGCCCACGGCGAAGCCGATATCGGCATCCGCTGTGGTCAGGGGGACTGGCCCGGTGTGAACAAAACCTGGCTGATGGATGAAGAAGCCGTGCTGGTCTGCAGCCCGCGTCTGGTGCCGCCCGGGAAAGTCGCCTGCGGTGAGTGGCTCGCTACGCAAAAATTAATCCATGACGACACGCCCCACCCCGGCGCAGATTTTCCCTCCTGGGAGGCGGTGCTCAAGGCGGTGAATGCCCCCGACGTCCGGGAAAGCCGGTTGCATATTAATTCCACCTCCGCGGTGATCCTCGCGGCCCTCAGCGGTCGTGGCGTCGCCATTGTTCGTCGGGCTCTGGTCAGCCAGCTGATTGAGACCGGACAACTCGTTCAGCTGCATCCTGACCACCGCTGGCCGCTGAAATGGTCCTACTACGTCGTTACACCCCAGCAGTCGGTGATCCGCAGCGAAGTAAAGATTTTTCATGACTGGCTGGTGCAGGACGTGCTGACCAGTAGCGCGCAGCCTCCGACGGCCTGAAAGTAGTCATGTTTTTGCCTCTTCATTATTTTGTGGGCGACAGGTTACCCTGTTCACGGCATGTTTGCGCTGCATGTTATGCATTAACCGGCGCATACAGGCTAATCCGCCGACTTAACGATGTAGGTCACCACGCCAAAGATATCGAGCGAATCTTCGCTGCCCACGAGTATCGGCGAATAAGCGCTGTTCATCGGGTTAAGCTGCACCCGGGGTCTGAGCTGAAGGCGCTTTACCGTGAACTCTCCCTCCACCGCCGCAATCACAATATCCCCGTGCTGCGCCGTTCTGGCGCTGTCGACAATCAGCAGATCGCCATCGCCAATCCCGGCATCAATCATTGAATCCCCGGCCGCTTTGACGAAATAGGTTGAGCTGGGGTGCTGGATCAGCAATTTGTTCAGGTCGATACGCTGTTCCACATAGTCCTGCGCCGGACTGGGGAAGCCGCACTGCACGACATCGCTGAAAAGGGGTAGCGCGATCACCTCGCGCAGCGCTGCAAGTTGGTAAAACACCATGATTCGTTCCTCGAATACTGTTTTTATATACAGTAGTCGTAGCGAGGAGCGCAGGCAAGTCACGAGGCAGCGGCGGCTGTTTATTGCGTAACCGCTTCGCTTATAAGTGATTAATGTGTTTGAGAATATTGTTTTTGTAAATATTTCAGGACGTTGCATGGACGGCTTCCTCTCTCTTGCGGGAGAGGGGAAAAACGCCGGGCGGCACTGCGTTTGCCCGGCCTACGTGTTCCTCAGTTAATCAACGCATCAATCGCCACGCGCCCGTCCGGCGTTTGCAGCCAGCGTGGCGCGTTGAGCGTGTCGGCGTAGAAGTTAACCAGCTCATACAGCAGCCCCTCCATCACGCGCGCCATCTCCGGCGGCAGTGCGTTGCCGATCAACAGTTGCGTGAGGATCTGACAATACAGGCCAAGCTGGTCGCTTTCCGGTTCGAATGCAGGCAGGCGCGAGGGCAGATCGTTAAGGGTGAAGCGCTCCACCAGGTGCAGTGGGATAGGCTCGTTGAGCGTTGGCTGCAATAACGCGAGACAGGCAGAAAGTCGGGCGCAGAGCGCCAGCTTTTCAGCGGGATCGTCACTTTCCAGCAGGGTATGGGCAAAGCGTTCGCAGTGGTTCGCCAGCTCGGTGAAGTCGGTGTTATGGGAGAACGGTGTGGTAAATAAAGCGTGATCAAGAGTTGGGGTTGTAGCCATAGTGGCAGCCTCCGATAAATTTTTTAAACCCACCGTTAGAGGTTCCAATCTCATGGCGGTGGACTGAGCGAGGTTGGAACTACCGGCTTTATCGGATACCGGCGCATCTTACGATGCCCCCGCCAGCCCACCATTGAAGTGCAGCAAAGCGTACGACATAAGGTCTCTTATGTCATCGATAAAGTCAGCCAGGGTTCCAATCCCGACGCCTGATTTTGCAGGCGCAACAGGAAGATACTGCGGTGAGAACGAGGCGACAAGCCAGCAAAGTCATTCCCGGAAGCCGCCTCGCAAAAAATTTACCGCAATAGAGAAATATCATAAAGATAAGCAACTTACAGCGACTCCCTGGTCCGGCTGAAAATCGCTGAGGCGTTGACCGCAGGCCGGGGCGAGGCGCATGTTCCCCCTCCCCCTCACCCTCTCCCTCAAGGGAGAGGGAACAGTTCGTGCAAATCCTCTACCTTCACCGGCCATATCTCCGCGAGCCAACCACACACAAAATCACCCCCAACGTAATGACCATCATCAGCGGACTCACCCTCTCATGCAGCAGCGTCGCCGACAGCCCCAACCCCAGAAACGGCTGTAACAGCTGCAGTTGCCCCACTGCGGCGATCCCGCCCTGGGCCAGCCCTTTGTACCAGAAGATAAACCCGATCAGCATGCTGAACAGCGACACATAACCCAGCGCGGCCCAGGCCGAAAACCCGATGCCGCCAAACGATGCCGGCATCGTCAGCAGGGAGGCCAGCACCATAAACGGCAGCGCCAGGATCAGCGCCCAACTGATCACCTGCCAGCCGCCCGACTCGCGGGTGAGCGCGGCCCCTTCGGCATAGCCCAGGCCGCAGACTATCACCGCCGCCAGCATCAGCAGATCGCCCGTCAGGGAGAGCGCCGCGCCTTGCGAGAGGGCAAACCCCACCACCAGCAGGCTGCCCAGCACCGAGAAGATCCAGAAGGCCCGGGCCGGACGCTCCTTGCCGCGCAGCACCGCGAAAATGGCGGTCATCAGCGGCAGCAGACCAAGAAACACAATCGAGTGGGCGGCGGTGACATGCTGTAAAGCCAGGGCGGTCAGCAGTGGAAAACCGACCACCACGCCCAGCGAGACTACCAGCAGCGGCACAACATGCGCGGCGGGCGGGCGTTTTTCCCGTAGCCCGAGGATCAGCAGCAGGGCCAGCACTCCGGCAAGGGAGGCCCGGGCAAAGGTCAGGAAAAAGGGATCAAAATCCTGCACCGCGACCCGGGTGGCGGGCAACGAGCCGCTGAAAATCACCACCCCCAGCAGGCCGTTGAGCCAGCCTGAAAACACGTTTTTCTCTACCGCAACATCCATTCCCGTTACCTTCCCGCTCTTGAGCCTCTGTTGAGCGGATGGTAGTCTCGCCAATCTGATACAATAAAATTATTGTCATGGATACATTTGATGAAAGCCCGCTATAAAGGGATCGTCGATCGCTACGCTGAACAGATTCGCTCGGCCCGGATCCCGGCAGGTACCCGCCTGCCCACGCACCGCACGCTCGCCGTCCGGGAGCATATCTCCCTCGCCACCGCGACGCGGGTCTATGCCGAGCTGGAGAAGATGGGGCTGGTCAGCGGCGAAACCGGGCGCGGAACCTTCGTCAGGGAGATCCTGTTACCGTCCGGCCAGGGGATCGACCAGCAGGCGGTCGCCACCGATGTGCTGGATCTGAACTTCAACTATCCCGCCCTGCCGGGCCAGGGGGAGCTGCTGCGGGAGGCGCTCAGACAGGTCGCCGCCGGGGGCGATATCGAATCGCATCTGCGCTATCAGCCCCATGCCGGCAGGCTGACCGAGCGGGAGATCGTCGCCGCGCACCTCGCAGGACCGCAGTTTCACCCCCTGGCGGAGAACGTGCTGATCGTGAACGGTGCCCAGCATGGCCTGACCGTCGCGGTCATGGGGCTGCTCCGGCCCGGCGACGTGGTGGCGGTGGACGCCCTCACCTACCCGGGCTTTAAGGCCCTGGCGGCGCTCTATCATCTGGAGCTGCTCGCCATTCCCTGCACAGAAACGGGCCCGGATCTGGCGGCGTTACGCCAGCTCTGCCAGCGGCGTCACGTGCGGGCGATTTACACCATGCCGACGCTGCACAACCCGCTGGGCTGGGTTCTCAATCGCGAGCAGCGTAGAACCCTGGCGCAGATTGCCCGTCAGCACGATCTCCTGATTATCGAAGACACCGCCTACGGCTGGCTGATCCGCCGTCCACCTCCGCCCGTCGCCAGCTTCGCGCCGGAACGCACGGTGTACGTCACCGGCTTTTCCAAAAATGTGGCGACCGGTCTGCGGGTCGGGGCGGTGATTTGCCCGCCTGACCTGCGCCCGGCCCTCGAGAGAGCCATCCGGGCCACCACCTGGAATACCCCTTCGGTCATGACCGCCATGGTGTGCCACTGGATCCAGGACGGCACCGTGGCCCGCTTTGAAACCCTGAAAAGAGACGATGCCCGACAGCGACAGGCCGTCCTGAAAACGGTGTTGGGGGATCTGCCCTGCATCACCCATCCCAACTCCTACTTTGCCTGGCTGCCGCTGGCGGACGAAGCCAGAGCCGACCGGGTAGTCAGGGAGCTGATGGATAACAACGTCTCCGTTTCCACCGCGGAGCCCTTCTCCACCTCCGGCACGGTGCCGCAGGCGATCCGCATTGCCCTTGGGTCGGTGACGATGGAGGATTTACGCCAGGCGTTAGTGCAGGTGAGAGCGGCAATAGAACTGGAGCAGAGCCGTTAAGACTCGTCTTAATTTCGCCAGAAAAGTCTATTTTTCTGGCGCTTGATCACGGTAAATATTGCGCCTGAAATTATTCGTGCCACATGTAACTTTTGCTAACTTATTTATTAGCGTGGATATATCCTCCCCCTCCCTAAAAAATGCCTAAAATATATTCAGACGGAGCACAAAAACGCGCCGAAAGGCTTATTGCAGTTTCTGCCGTTCTGTCTACATTTATTTGTGCACACATTTGAAGAGGTTATTTTCTCTTAATAGATATTCTCAACGAAACACTGGAGACATGTTATGACTAAACATCGAGGCGGTTCCGGCAATTTCGCTGAAGACCGGGAACGTGCATCCCAGGCGGGCCGCAAAGGTGGGCAGAGCAGCGGCGGGAATTTTAAAAATGACCCGCAGCGCGCATCCGAAGCCGGAAAAAAAGGCGGGCAAAATAGCCGGGGCGGCGGTCGCAAACCAGCGGCATAAGCTTCAAAATATATTCTCTTGCTGATGCTTTTTTGTCAGACAATATAGTGAGACGGCGACCGGGGTATTAATATCCCCGCCATTAACAGGCAGTTCGATGAATTATGCGGAGGTTATATGCTGCATTTGAGAAGAAGAGTTCGCAACGCACGTAATAATCATCGCACCAGTGATGATGTCGGCTGGATTATTCCGGGAGACGCAGAGCGTACCCGTTCGCCGGACAGTGGCCCTGCCCTCCAGCTGAGAAGAGAAAATGACGCCAGCAGTGAGGTGAGGCTCAGCCAGCGTCAGTCATATCTGGTCAACGCTATGGCGAACCGCGACCTGAAGTAAGCAACTGTTAAGTGATGCAAACGTGTTGTGCTTTGTTATTTGCCCGGCCTTCCCCGCCGGGCTTTTTTATCTCTGCAGCGGCAGTCCGGCGGTCTCTCTGGCACGCAGCACCGTCAGGAGGGTAATCAGCGCCGCCGCCATCACATACAGCGCCGGCGAGAGCGGATCGCCGGTGGCGGTCAGCAGCCAGGCCAGCAGCCACGGCGTCACTCCGCCAAAAAGCGCCACCGCCAGGTTATAGGCAATCGCCATGCTGCCATAGCGGATCCGGGTGGGAAACAGCTCAGCCATCGCCGCGTTGCTGGCACCGTCAAAGGCGGCAATGCACAGCCCCACCAGCAGCAGTCCCACCCCGGCAAAAAGCACCTCCCCGCTGGCCATCATCTTCATCGCCGGCCAGGCGAAGAGGATCAACCCCAGGCATCCCATCAGCATCAGCGGCTTACGGCCTACCCTGTCCGACAGATAGCCCATAAAAGGCACCAGCACCGTGACGGCCAACAGCCCGAGGGTGGTGATGGTGTAGGCATCCAGCGCCGGGTAGTGCAGCGTCGCCACCAGATAAGCCGGAATAAAGGTTTGCAGCATCCAGTGCACCACCGCCTTGATCGCGACAAAGCCGATGCAGAAGCCCAGCGCCCGCCTGCCGGTGGTCAGGGCCCTGTGCAGCGGCGCAGGCTCCGTTTGTCGGCTGTTCAGCAGCGCCTGAAATTCAGGGGAGTCTTCAAGATTGTTGCGCAGCCAGATGCCAATCCAGCCCAGCGGCCCGGCCAGCAGGAACGGAATGCGCCAGCCCCAGTCGTTCATCGCCGCCTCCCCCAGGAGAGCGGTGAGCAGCAGCACCAGACCCGATCCGGCGACAAAGGCCATAAAGCCGAAGCTGTCGGTCCAGCAGGTGAAGTAGCCCCGACGGTCGGCGGGCGCATATTCCGCCAGAAAGGTGGTGGCCCCTGCGCTTTCACCCCCGGCGGCAAATCCCTGGAGCATCCGCACCAGCACCAGCAGAACCGTGGCGAGCAGCCCGGCCTGGGCATAGGTGGGCAGTAACCCGATGGTAAAGGTGGTGCCGGAGGTCAGCAGGATCACGGTGACCAGCACCTTACGCCGTCCAATCCGGTCGCCGAGGGAGCCAAACCACAACCCGCCGAGCGGGCGTACCACGAATCCGGCGCCAAACACCGCGAACGAGGAGAGCAGCGCCGTTGCCGGGTCGTCGGTCTGAAAGAACTGCATGCCGATGATGGTCGCCAGGGTACCGTAAAGCCCGAAATCGAACCATTCGACAAAATGGCCGATCCCGGTGGCGAGCAGCACTTTACGCAGTTTGCGGGACACGGGCTGCCCTTAACGCTTTTTCGGCATCATGCGCAGGAGGGTGTTGTCTTTCCAGTAGTAGTGATGAAGCAGCGCGGCAAAGGCGTGAATGCCGATAATGAAGTACCCCAGGTTCGCCAGGGTGACGTGCCAGGCTTTCAGGGTGTCCACCAGATCGAAATTGCCCTCGGCGGCGTGGGGCATCCCCAGGCCAAAGGCAAACCAGGGGTTGCCCCGGTTGTACATCATCACCAGACCAATCAGCGGCAGAGCAATAAACAGCAGGTAGATGGCAAGGTGGCCTAAATGAGATAAGCCGATATACATCGGTTTTGGCTTAGGGACGATCGGCGGCGCGGGATACTTAAGGCGCACCAGCAGACGCGCGACCATCAATACCAGAATCGAAATACCGCAGGAGACGTGGATCATGTTGATCAGCGGGCGGTCAGTGCGGGGGAAAAAGCCGCGAAACTCCATGGCACAGTAGGCCACGATCACCAGCAGAAAAACCAGCCAGTGAATAGCAATTTGCAGGCCGGTGTATTTATTGCGCATAGTCTTTCCTGATAAAGGCTAAAAAAAATTTAAAATAACCAGCTTTCCTTAAAAATTCATTAACTTTTGTCCCCGCCTTTTCAAAAACTTCCGCGCAGATGAGGCTTCTTCAATTGCCTCGCTCGGCTTCATGGTCTAAGCCTGGATGAGTTCAACGTCCCGTACATCATCCAGGAGAACACCATGAGTAAGATTGGCATTAACGGATTTGGTCGTATTGGCCGACTGGTTCTTCGTCGGTTACTGGAAACGCAGGACAGTAACAGCGTTGTGGCAATCAACGATTTAACCTCACCGAAAGTGCTGGCCTACCTGCTAAAACATGACTCCAACTACGGCCCTTTCCCCTGGAGCGTGGACTTTACGGAAGACGCCCTGATTGTCGACGGCAAATCCATTTCGGTGTATGCCGAAAAAGAGGCAAAACACATTCCGTGGAAAGCGGCCGGAGTGGATCTGGTGGTGGAGTGCACCGGGTTCTATACCTCCCAGGAGAAGTCGCAGGCGCATCTGGATGCCGGGGCAAAAAAAGTGCTTATCTCCGCGCCAGCGGGCGAGATGAAAACCATCGTCTTTAACGTCAATGACGACACCATCGACGCCAGCGACACCATTATCTCCGTCGCCTCCTGCACCACCAACTGCCTGGCACCGCTGGCGAAGGTGCTGCACGATTCGTTTGGCATCCGGGCGGGCACCATGACCACGATCCACGCCTACACCGGCACCCAGGCGCTGGTGGATGGTCCGCGCGGCAAAGATCTGCGCGCCTCCCGTGCCGCAGCGGAAAATATCATCCCACACACTACCGGCGCGGCGAAGGCCATCGGGCTGGTGATCCCGGAACTGAGCGGCAAGCTGAAGGGTCACGCCCAGCGCGTGCCGGTCAAAACTGGATCCGTGACCGAGCTGGTGTCGATTCTGGAGAAGAAAGTGAGCGTGGATGAGATCCACCAGGCGCTGAAAAAGGCCACCGAGGGCAATGAGTCCTTTGGCTATACCGACGAAGAGATTGTCTCGTCAGATGTGATCGGCTCGCACTTTGGTTCGATCTTCGATGCCACCCAGACGGAAGTGACCGACGCGGGCGACGTCCAGCTGGTGAAAACCGTGGCCTGGTACGATAACGAGTACGGGTTCGTTACCCAGCTGGTGCGCACCCTGGATAAGTTCGCTGCCCTGTAATCTCACCGCGGACAGCCCTGCTGTCCGCAACCTGTGAATCGGCACAGGTTTTCATGTTGTTAACCCTGTTATAACAAACGCTTTCCAGAGAGGGAGCGTTATCATGGAAGCACTGAGCCGCGAAACACTAGAACAACAGATGGCGCACGCCGTTGGCCGCTCGACCACCTTTGCCATCTGGCCCGATCCTGAAGCCCCTGGCGCACGCACCAGCGACGCCGTTTTTACCCCAGAACCCCGTCACACGGGCACCTCAGACTACGATCGCGCCGTCACCGGCATCCGCGCGCCGGAGATCGCCGTTTACGCCCCTGCCCGCCCGAACGGCGTGGGTATTCTGGTGGCACCTGGGGGTTCCTACCGTCGTGTGGTGCTGGATAAAGAGGGCAGCGCGCTGGCCTCCTTCTTTAATGCCCGCGGCTATACCCTGTTTGTGATGACCTACCGCATGCCGGGAGACGGTCATGAAGAGGGAGCCGACGCGCCGCTGGCCGACGTTCAGCGGGCGATGCGCGTGATCCGCGCCGGTGCAGCGGAGTGGAAGCTGGATCCGGCCCGCATTGGCGTGCTGGGATTCTCCGCTGGTGGGCACGTGGCGGCGAGCCTCGGCACCCGGCACGATGAAGCAGTGTATGCCCCGGAGGACGCCGCCGACGAGTTCCCTGCCCGTCCGGCCTTTATGGCGCTGGTCTACCCGGTGATCACCATGGGCGATGCGCATCATCATTCGGGTTCGCGCCATGAACTGATCGGCGATAGCCCGACTGAAGCGCAGATCCGCCACTACTCGCTGGAGGAGCGCGCGACCCGCGACGCGCCGCCGACCTTCCTGCTGCATGCCGCCGACGATCCGGCCGTAAAAGTCGAGAACAGCCTGGCGATGTTCAGCGCCCTGCGCCGCCTGGGGGTGCCGGTTGAGATGCATATCTTCGAGCGTGGAAAGCACGGATTTGGCATCCGCGATGCCCAGGGGTTGCCGGTCGCCCTCTGGCCGGAATTGATGATGAACTGGATTGAGACAAAGGTATAAGCAAAACGGCAACCCGGGTTGCCATTTTTAGTGTTTGCACCCTCTCCCTGTGGGTTGAGGGACC
Organism: Leclercia sp. AS011; assembly: GCF_037152535.1. NCBI lineage: Bacteria > Pseudomonadati > Pseudomonadota > Gammaproteobacteria > Enterobacterales > Enterobacteriaceae > Leclercia > Leclercia sp. AS011. The sequence continues at coordinate 1,015,068 of NZ_JBBCMA010000001.1, read as the reverse complement.
CCCACAAAAAATATTGGCACGATCGGCCCCCTCTCCATTCAGGAAGAGGGCTGGGGTGAGGGGGAACATGCGGCTGTGGAGGTGGTTCCGTTCACTTTATGTTTTGTGCTTCTCTGTCAACCGCGTCACCCGTGAACGTGTTAAGGGGCTTGCCGCCGCCCCTTAACAATCCCGGCTCCCGGCAAAGAAAATCGCCGCTTCGCGGTGCCTTCGGCTTATTCCCTTCGGCTTTCGGGTCGGGCGTGATCCTACATCCATGTAGGTCACGCCCTCTCGGCGCATCCGTGCGCCTCGCCCCGGCCTGCGGTCAACGCCTCAGCGATTTTCAGCCGGACCAGGGAGCCGCGGTAAGTCTTTTATAATCCTGTAATTATTTCATTGCGTTAAGAGCAAGCGATTACCGGGGATACCACAGCCCTGTGGGTAAGGGCATCAGGCCGCACCGCATCGCCGGGTGGCGCTGCGCTTACCCGACCTACGTGTTCGGTGTGGGTGTGGTAGGCCGGGTAAGGCGTAGCCGCCACCCGGCATCTTCAGGCTCAGGACTGCAAATAGACCACCTGGGTCTGCAGGTACTCATGCAAGCCGTGCTTACCATCCGCCCCGCCGATCCCGGATTTCCGCCAGCCCGCGTGGAAGCCCTGCATCGCTTCAAAGTTCTCGCGGTTGATGTAGGTTTCGCCGAACTTCAGCCCTTTGATGGCTTTCATCGCCACGTTCAGATCCCGGGTGTAGATGGATGACGTCAGGCCATAGTCGCTGTCATTGGCCATCTTCAGCGCCTCTTCCAGGGTATCAAACACCACCACCGGCAGCACCGGGCCGAAGGTCTCTTCGTGCATGATGGTCATATCCTGACGCACGTCGAGCAGCAGCGTCGGCGGATAGTAATAGCCTTTCCCCTCGGCCGCCTTACCGCCCAGCACCACTTTTGCCCCCTGCTGCACCGCCAGCGCCACTTTCTGCTCCACGCGCTCCAGCGCCGCCGCATTGATCAGCGGCCCCATGGCGATGTCGTTGCGCTCGGCCGGGTTGCCAAACTGCACCGCCTTCATCGCCTCGCCCAGACGGTTCACAAAGCGGTCGTAGATCCCCTTCTGCACATAGACGCGCTCGGCGCAGTTACAGACCTGCCCGGTGTTGATCACCCGGGAGTCGACAATGGCTTTTACCGCCAGCTCCAGATCCGCATCGTCCATCACGATAGCCGGGGCTTTACCGCCCAGCTCCAGGCACACTTTGGTGATGTTCTTCGCCGCCGCGGCCATGATCTTCTCGCCTGCCCCCACGCTGCCGGTCATGCTGACCAGGGCCACTTTCGGGTTACCCGCCAGCTCCTGACCCACGGTTTCGCCGCGGCCCAGCACCAGGTTAAAGACCCCTTTCGGCAGGCCAATCTCGTCGACAATTTTGGCAAAGGCGATGGCGTTATTCGGGGTGAACTCGCTCGGCTTAATGACGATGGTGTTGCCGGTCAGCAGCGCAGGGCCCAGCTTGCGGGCAACCAGGAAGAACGGGAAGTTCCACGGCAGAATGCCGGTGGTCACGCCGAGCGCGCGTTTGAACAGCAGGATGTTTTCGCCCGGACGATCGCTCTGGATAATTTCGCCTTCATAGCGACGCGCCCACTCGGCCATGTAGTCGAGATAGTCGGCGGTGAACGCCACTTCCACCTCCGCGAGCTGCTGGATCTTGCCGCCTTCGGCCACGATCAGGGCGGCGATTTCGCTGGCGCGTTCACGAATACCGGCGGAAATTTTGCGCAGCCAGCCCGCACGCTGGATAGCGGGCAGCGCCTCCCAGTCGGCCTGGGCACGCTCGGCGGCGTCGATGGCCTTGCGGGCATCGTCGGCGCTGCCGTCGGGAATACGGGAAATGACCTCTTCGGTGGCCGGATTGATCACATCAATCCAGGCATCACCCTGCCAGGCTACAAACTGTCCATCGATATACATAGGATGTTGTACGGGTACTGTCATGACCTGCTCCTGTAATTGCACTGTTTTTAACAAGTAAAATTATTGTTAAAAACTACAGTTCCCGATCCGCAATCCCAGCCTATCGCGCTGTTTTTGTGAGACATCTCATAAAAGAAACGGGTCAGCAGGCGGAAATAATTACATTTCCACAACAAAGAGTGCCCGTTTGCGGGAAAGTCATCGCAAACGGGCAAGAGACTACAGCAGAGAGCGGCTGGTCAGGGCCTCGGTGAGGATGGCGTCGTTACGCAGGATCTGCCAGGCGGCCTCAACCTCGGCAGGAATATCCACATGAACGATAAAATCGCGGCCCTGCGGGCCATAGCCGTTGATGTCATCGCGCAGGCGCGGGAGCTCACCCAGCACCAGCGACAGGTAGCGTTCCACCGGCCACAGCCCCTCGCCGCCGCCGCGAAACACCAGCCCGTCCTCGCTGTTTTGCAGCAGCGGGACGATGCCCGGATGGCTGGTCCATGCCGGGGCATCCGGCTTATCGCGCCAGACCCGGGCAAAGGTCGCCATGGTGCGGCGCTGCATGGTCGGGTCCTGGACCACAATCCCGCGTTTCACCCGCAGCTGATGATGGTGGAGGGTCGCAGCGCTGAAGCGGGCATTTTCCCCGCAGTTGGTGGACTGATCCTCCACCAGCAGGCGCTCGGGCGGAATGTGCCAGAACTCCCGGGCGATCTCCGCCAGGATGGTGGCTTCGGCTTTGCCGGTGGTACGCACCCGGTTGTAGCGCGGGTGTCGCGCTATGGCGGCGTATAAAAAGGTGGTCGAATGGCCGATGCCGCCGCTAATCAGCAAGGGAATGGCGAGCGTCGACGCCAGACGACAGGCCGCTTCGATGGCCGGGATCACCGCATTACCGGCCAGCACCACCAGATCCGCCTGCAGCGCGGGCGGATTGTAGGGCAGATTATCTTCAGCGAGCCAGGCTCCAAGGGTATTAACCGCGGCCAGGGTTTTATCGGGCAGAGACGGGAAGATTGTGAGACTCATCGTTACCTCCTTCCAGCAGTGATGTTCAGGGTAACGCGGGGACCGTCGGTTAACAGAGGATCCCTCTGAAAGCCAAATCGGCAGTTACCTTATAAGAATAGCCATTAAACTGAAATAACCAGAAACGTCCAAAAATCAGGCGGTTGCACCTGCATTATGTGCTGCAATTTAAGCCATTAAAAAAATTAAGCGCCAGAAAAATCCACAGAAAAAGCAGCGATTGCTGCTTATTTCAGCGTGATCTGACCAGTTTTTGCCGCTCCCTGCTTGCCAAAAGTAACAGCCCTCCCTAAGTTGCTTAACAATTCGACAACCTTTTTCGTTTCTGGGTTGCACCCGAAGCGCGCCGGGTGTCACCCGCTTCATCATCCACTGGGCGGGATCACGGGTATGACACAACAACACGAAAGCAGTACCGCAGTTTTACGCAAAAATAAGAAGGTGCTGGTCGCCAGCCTCACCGGCAGCGCCATTGAATGGTTTGACTATTTTCTTTACGGCACGGCCGCCGCGCTGGTCTTTAACAAGATCTTCTTCCCGATGGTCGACCCGGTCATCGGCCTGATTTTGTCCTATTTGTCGTTCTCATTAACCTTCTTTATCCGCCCCATCGGAGGGGTGATTTTCGCCCACATCGGGGACCGTATCGGGCGCAAAAAAACGCTGGTGTTAACCCTGTCGCTGATGGGAGGTGCAACCGTGATGATTGGGTTGTTACCCACCTATGAGCAGATTGGCCTCTGGGCTCCGGCCCTGCTGATCCTGATGCGCATTATTCAGGGGATGGGGATCGGCGGCGAATGGGGCGGTGCCCTGCTGCTGGCCTATGAGTACGCGCCGGAGAAGCGCAAAGGGTTCTTCGGCAGTATTCCGCAGGCGGGGGTAACGATCGGCATGCTGATGGCGACCTTTATCGTCTCGCTGATGACCCTGTTCAGCGAGGAGGATTTCCTCTCCTGGGGCTGGCGTATTCCCTTCCTGCTGAGTTCGGTGCTGGTGCTGCTGGGCCTGTGGATCCGCAAGGATATCGACGAAACGCCGGAGTTTAAAAAGGTCAAATCCTCCGGCAAGGTGGCGAAAGCCCCGCTGCGCGACACCCTGAAATACCACTGGCGCGAAGTGCTGATCGCCGCCGGGCTGAAGGTGGTTGAGACCGCGCCGTTCTATATCTTCTCCACCTTTGTGGTCAGCTACGCCACCACCACGCTCAGCTATCAAAAATCCCAGGCGCTTGAGGCGGTCACCCTTGGGGCGCTGGTGGCGACCATCATGATCCCGCTGATGGGGCTGCTGTCGGATAAGGTTGGTCGCCAGCGGATGTATGCCGTCAGCGTCTTTGTCCTCGGCCTGTTTATCGTGCCCTGGTTTATGCTGCTCAACACCGGCACCACCTGGGGCATCGTGCTGGCGACCGTAATCGCCTTCGGCGTGCTCTGGGCGCCGGTGACCGCGGTGCTCGGCACGCTTTGTTCAGAAATTTTCACTGCCAACGTGCGCTACACCGGCATCACCCTCGGCTATCAGCTGGGCGCGGCGCTGGCGGGCGGCACCGCGCCGCTGATTGCCACCGGCCTGCTGGCGAAATATCACGGCGACTGGGTGCCGGTGGCCTGGTATCTGGCGGTCACGGTGACCATCTCCCTGATTGCCATCTTCTGCGCCAGCCGGGTGAAACGCGCCCCGGTCATCAACGCCCAGACCAGCGAACGCTGATCCCCAGGCGGCCAGCATCGCTGGCCGCTCTCCTGCTTACCGCTCACATTTGCTTAACCGGCTATTATCATATTCACTTGAAAGATACTTTGCGGCAGAAGTAGAATCGTTAGCCCTCTAACTATTCATTAATTCAATAGGTAATGACAGCTATGCGCCTGCCTCAACGCGACCCCTATGCTCCTCGCGAGTGGCAGCCTCACGAAAAGCCGATGCTGTTAGGCTCCCCGTCCACGCCGGTGCACAGCACCCCGAAACGCATCGCCTACGGGGTGGTGGGTTTGCTGGTCTGTCTGACCGGGGCGCTGGGCAATGCGATGGTCGCCGCCAACCTGCAAAATTTGCAGGGCACCTTTTCCGCCTGGTCCACCGAGATCGCCTGGCTACCGGCGGTGTACGTGATGACCAACGTGTCGATCAACCTGCTGCTGGTGAAGTTTCGCCAGCAGTTTGGCCTGCGCGCCTTCACCGAAGGCTTCCTGGTGCTGTATGTGCTGGTGACCTTCTTTCACCTGTTCGTCAACGATCTCAGCTCGGCCCTGATGGTACGCGCCGCCCACGGCATGGTCGCTGCGGCCCTCAGTTCGCTGGGGATCTACTATCAGATCCAGGCCTGGCCGGCGAAACATCGCCTGAAAGCCCTGACCATCGGCATCACCGGCTCGTCGCTGGCGATCCCCATTGCGCGGCTGTTCTCCACCGAGCTGTTGCAGCTCGACGAGTGGCGCGGGCTCTACCTCTTTGAGCTGGGCCTGGCCCTGATCTCGCTGGGCTGCGTGATCGCCCTCAAGCTGCCCCCCGGCGATCGGCGTAAGGTGTTCGAGAAGAAAGATTTCATCACCTTCATCCTGCTGGCACCGGGGATGGCGCTGCTGTGCGCGGTGCTGTCGCTCGGGCGGCTCGACTGGTGGTTTGAAGCGCCGTGGATCGGCTGGGCGCTGGCGGGTTCGCTGGTGCTGATTGTCTCGGCGGTAGTCTTTGAGCACAACCGCAGCAACCCGCTGCTGAATACCCGCTGGCTCTCCAGCGGCAGTATCCTGCGCCTGGGGCTGATTATGCTGCTGATCCGCATCGTGCTGGCGGAGCAGAACACCGGGGTGATCGGCTGGCTACAGTATGTCGGCCTGCAAAATGAGCAGATGACCCATCTGGCGTGGGCGATTTTTGCCGGGATCCTCTGCGGTATCGTTGCCAGCTGCCTGACCATCAAACCGACTAAACTTGCCTGGCCGATTGTCACCTCGCTGGTGCTGATGATTATCGCCTCGCTGCTGGACAGCCAGTCCACCAGCCTCACTCGCCCGGATCAGCTGATGCTGAGCCAGTTCCTGCTCGGGTTCGGCAGCGCCTTCTTCCTCGCCCCGGCGATGCTGGCCGGGATTGGCGGGGTCATTGCCGACCCGCGCAACCTGGTCAGCTTTTCGGTACTGTTCGGCATGAGCCAGAACATCGGCGGCCTGCTGGGTTCCGCCATTCTTGGCACCTTTCAGACCTGGCGCGAGAAGTACCACTCCAGCCTGCTGGCCGAGCAGCTCACCAGCCTCAACCCGCTGGTCAATGAGCGGTTGCAGCTCTACAGCCAGATGTACCAGAGCCAGATTGGCGACAGCGCCCTGCTGAGCACCCAGTCGGCGCTCCAGTTGCAGACCGTCAGCACGCTGGAGGCAAATATTCTCGCTTACAATGATACTTATCTTCTGACCGCGGGGATTGCCACCGCCACGCTGGTCTGGATCTTATGGCGCCTGTTGCGCCTGCGCATTACTGCCCGTCTGGCGCTGAGAAAGGCCACCGGCAATCAGTAACGGATAATAATTAATGATGTTTCTGGAGAAGTTATGAGTCAGCAGGATGCCGCCAAAGAGCAGGCCCATACCCGTAATAATCTGCGCGTGGTGTCAATATTCGCCGCCGCCGCGATCGGCATCGTTGGGGTGCTGGTGATCCTTTACGCCTGGCAGCTACCGCCCTTTACCCGCCACGTGCAGTTTACCGATAACGCCTACGTGCGCGGCCAGACCACTTTTATCAGCCCCCAGGTGAACGGCTACATCACCGAGGTGAAGGTGCAGGATTTTGAACAGGTAAAGAAAGGCGACCTGCTGCTGCAGATCGACGACCGTATCTACCGCCAGCGGGTGCACCAGGCCGAGGCCCAGCTGGCGATGAAAATCGCCGCCCTGAACAACAACCTGCAACAGCGTAAAAGCGCCGAAGCGGTGATCCAGCGTAACGATGCGGCGCTGAAAAACGCCCGCGCCCAGAGCCTGAAAACCCAGGCCGACCTGAAGCGGGTGAAAGATTTAACCGCCGACGGCTCCCTGTCGATCCGCGAGCGGGATGCCGCCCTGGCGGGCGCCGCCCAGGGCAGCGCCAATATTGAGCAGGCGAAAGCCACGCTGGAGATGTCGCGCCAGGATCTGCAGACCGCCATCGTCAACCGCGCCGCGCTGGAGGCCGATGTGAAAAACGCGAAGGCGGCGCTGGAGCTGGCGCAGATCGACCTGCAAAACACCCGCATCGTGGCTCCGCGCGACGGCCAGCTCGGACAGATTGCCGTCCGTCTGGGGGCTTACGTCACCGCCGGGACTCACCTCACCACCCTGGTGCCGCCGCAGCACTGGGTGATTGCCAATATCAAGGAGACCCAGCTGGCGAACCTGCGCGTCGGCCAGCCGGTGAAATTCACCGTCGATGCCCTGAACGATAAAGCCTATGAAGGCCGGGTGCAGAGCATTTCCCCGGCCACCGGGGTGGAGTTCAGTGCCATTACCCCGGATAACGCCACGGGCAACTTCGTCAAGATTGCCCAGCGTATTCCGGTGCGCATTGAGGTGCTGGGTAAGGCAGAGGACGCAGCGCTACTGCGCCCGGGGATGTCGGTGCAGGTGACGATTGATACCCGGGAGGCAGAATGATCCGCCGCCCGCTTACCGCCCTGCTGATTGCCGCCGCCCTGAGCGCCTGCCAGTCGGTGGATGTCACGCCAGCCAAACCGACCCTGCAGATCCCCGCCCAGTGGCGGGCCAGCACCGGCCCCGCCAGCCCGGCAGAACAGCTGTGGTGGCGTAATTTTCACGACAACCAGCTCAACGCTTACGTGGATCAGGCCCTGCGCAACAACAGCGACGTGCTGATCGCCCGGGAGCGCATCAACGAGTATCAGGCGCGGGTCTATGCCAGCGAGGGCAACCTGTTTCCCAGCCTCGATGCCGATCTGAGTGCCGGACGCGCCCGCTCCCAGTCGGCGGCTACCGGGTTGCCCACCTACGGGGCGCTGTACAAAGGCAGCCTGACCGCCAGCTATGACGTGGATATCTGGGGCGTAAACCGCCGTACCACCGATGCCGCCCAGGCGACCCTCGAGGCGCAAAAAGCCGCCGCGGCCGCTGCGGATCTGACCGTGGCTTCGTCGGTGGCCTCGGGGTACGTCACCCTGCTGGCGCTGGACGAGCAGCTCCGGGTGACGCAGTCGACCCTCAACGCGCGGGAGGAGGCCTTTAACCTGGCGCAGCGGCAGTATCAGACCGGGTACAGCTCGCGCCTGGAGCTGATGCAGTCCGACTCCGAGCTGCGCTCGACCCGGGCGCAGATCCCGCAGGTGCAGAATCAGATTGCCCGTCAGGAGAATGCGCTCACTCTGCTGCTGGGGGGCACCCCGGGAGCCATCGCCCGCAGCGCGGATTTCGACAGCCTGACGCCGCTGCGTATTCCGTCGCAGCTGCCCTCCTCGCTGCTTAATCGCCGTCCGGACATTGTGCAGGCGGAACGCCAGCTGATCGCCGCCGATGCCTCGCTGGCCTCCGCGCGCGCCAGCCTGCTGCCGTCGATCAACCTGACCGCCACCGGCTCGATCCAGGATCGCACCCTGCCCGGCCTGCTGGACAACCCGCTGGAGCTGTGGAGCATCGGCGGCAGTATTCTGGCCCCGCTGCTGAACCGGCAGGCGCTGAACGCCCAGGTGGATATCGGCCAGTCGCAGCGTAATCAGGCGCTCTACAGCTATGAAAAAACCGTGCGCAACGCCTTCAAAGAGGTAAATGACAGCCTGGATGCCATCACCCGCTACGGCGAGCAGCTGACCGAGCTGGTGGCCCAGCAGGAGGTCGCCCAGGAGACGTTGCGGATCGCTCAGAACCGCTATAACAACGGCTATTCGTCCTATCTTGACGTGCTGGACGCCCAGCGCACACTGTTCTCGGTGCAGACCAGCGTGGTGCAGGCGAAAAACAACCTGCTGCTGGCGCAGATCGATCTGTACAAGGCGCTGGGTGGGGGTTGGTCGGCATCGTAAACGCCGGGCGGCGCATGCGCTTGCCCGGCCTACAGGTTTCGTAGGCCCGTGCAAGCGTAGCGCCGCCGGGCAACGCTCTCACTAAGGGGTCAATCTATGCAACAACAGTGGTCTGCCGTCGATAATTACATGATTTCCGAGCTTATTCCTCAGGATGAGGTGCTCCAGCAGGTGCTTGAGAATAACCAGCGGGCGGGTTTACCGGCGCACGACGTCGCCGCCAATCAGGGCCAGCTGCTGGCGCTGTTTGTGCGCATGACCCAGGCCCGGCGCATTCTGGAGATTGGCACCCTGGGAGCCTACAGCAGCATCTGGATGGCGCGCGCCCTGCCGCCGGACGGAGAGCTGATTACCCTTGAGGCCGATCCGGTTCACGCGAAAGTAGCGCGTCAGAACATCCATCTGGCGGGACTGGATCAGCGCATTGAGCTGATTGAAGGCCCGGCCCTGCTCTCCCTTGAACGTTTAGATAACATCCCGCCCTTCGATCTGATCTTTATCGATGCCGACAAACCGAATAATCCGGGCTATCTGGAGTGGGCGCTGCACTACTCCCGGCCAGGGACGTTGATTATCGGCGACAACGTGGTGCGTGACGGGGAGGTGGTTAACGGCCAGAGCGACGATGCCCGGGTACACGGGGTGCGGCGGTTTATCGAGATGATTGGCGAGAACCCACGCCTCACCGCAACGGCGCTGCAAACGGTGGGCGTGAAGGGGTGGGATGGATTTACGCTGGCGATGGTCAACGGCTGAGGAAACGCCCGGTGGCGCTGCGCTTACCGGACCGACAGGACGCCATAGGCCGGGCAAGCGAATGCGCCGCCCGGCGTTTTTCTAGGCCGAAATCTGCTCCATCGCCTGCACAATACGCTTGTCGGAGATGGGATACGGCGTCCCGAGCTGCTGGGCAAAGAAGCTGACGCGCAGCTCTTCGATCATCCAGCGGATCTCCTGCACGTCTTCGTCATCGCGGCGGGCTGGCGGCAGCTTGTTGAGCCACTGCTGCCAGCGCTGCTGCACCGCCTCCACCTTCAGCATCTGCGCCCGGTCGCGGTGCGGATCGACGGCCATCTTCTCGAGACGTTTTTCAATCGCCTGCAAATAACGCAGCGTATCGCCTAAACGCTTGTAGCCGTTGCCGGTGACAAATCCGCGATAGACCAGCCCGGCCATCTGGGCTTTAACGTCCGACAGCCCCAGCGCCATGGTCATATCCACCCGCCCTTTCAGGCGCTTGTTGATATTGAACACCGCGGTGAGGATCTGCTCGACCTGCTTCGCAATGTTGACCACCGTCTCATTGAGTTCAGCACGCACTTTTTCGTGCAGCTGGGCAAAGCCCGCTTCGGTCCACACCGGGCCGCCCGCGGCGTGGATCAGCTGGTCCACGCCGCAGGAGATGCAGTCGTCAATCAGATCCAGCACCTTGCCGTACGGGTTAAAGTAGAGCCCCAGCTTGGCTTTGTTTGGCAGCTTCTCGTGCAGATACTTGATCGGCGACGGGATGTTCAGCAGCAGTAAACGGCGCAGCCCGCGCCACATCGCCTGCTGCTGCTCCTGCGGATTATCGAACAGCTTGATCGCCACGCTGTCGCGCTCGTCCACCAGCGCCGGCCAGGCTTTCACCTTGTAGTTGCCGCGCTTCTGCTCGTAGCTTTCCGGCAGCTGACCAAAGCTCCAGATATGCAGCCCGCTCTGCTCGATACCGTCGTCGGCCACGGCAGACAACGTCTCCTGCACCTTGCCTTTCAGGGCGTCTTTCAGCTCGGTGAGGGAACGGCCCTCCTGCAATTTCTTATTCTTCTCGTCGACGACGCGGAAGCTGATTTTCAGGTGATCGGGCACCTGATCCCAGTGCCAGTCTTCCCGGTCGATGGTCACGCCCGTCATCCGGCGCAGTTCACGCTCCAGCGAATCCAGCAGAGGCAGCTCCAGCGGCGTGACGCGGCCTAAAAACGCCTCGGCGTAGTTCGGGGCGGGTACAAAGTTGCGGCGCACCGGCTTCGGCAGGGATTTGATCAGGGCAATAATCAGCTCGCGGCGCAGGCCGGGAATTTGCCACTCAAACCCGCTCTCCTCCACCTGGTTGAGCAGCGGCAGCGGAATGTGGACGGTCACGCCGTCGGCATCGGTACCCGGTTCAAACTGGTAGCTCAGGCGCAGCTTGAGGTTGCCCTGATGCCAGAAGTTCGGGTAGTCGAGCTTGCTGACCTGCTCCGCCCCCTCTTTGATCAACATGCTCTTTTCAAAGTTGAGCAGATCCGGGGTGTCGCGGCTGACCTTTTTCCACCAGCTGTCGAAGTGGCGGGCCGAGACCACCTCGTGGCTGATGCGCTGGTCGTAGAACTCGAACAGCGTCTCGTCATCCACCAGGATGTCGCGGCGACGGGTTTTGTGCTCCAGCTCTTCCACTTCGCTGCGCAGTTTCAGGTTTTCCCGGAAGAAGGCGTGACGGGTCTGCCAGTCCCCCTCCACCAGCGCGTGGCGGATAAACAGCTCGCGTGAAAGCGCCGGGTCGATCTGGCTGTAGTTGACCTTACGCGCGGCCACCACCGGCAGGCCGTAGACGGTGACCTTTTCGGTCGCCATCACCGCGCCCTGCGCCCGCTCCCAGTGCGGTTCACTGTACGAGCGTTTCAGCAGGTGTTGCGCCACCGGCTCGACCCACTCCGGATCGATACGCGCAGCAATACGGCCCCACAGGCGGCTGGTCTCAACCAGCTCGGCCACCATCGTCCACTTCGGCGGCTTCTTGAACAAACCGGAACCCGGGAAGATGGAGAAACGGGCGTTACGCGCGCCGGTAAATTCCTGCTTATCGGCATCTTTCATCCCGATATGCGACAGCAGCCCGGTCAGCAGCGCGATGTGAATTTCGCGGTACTCCGCCGGTTCGCTGTTCACCGGAATGCCCAGCTCTTTCACCACCTGGCGCAGTTGGGTGTAGATATCCTGCCACTCGCGGACCCGCAGATAGTTGAGGAAGTCCAGCTTGCACTGGCGGCGGAACTGGTTCGACGACAGCGCCTTCTGCTGCTCGCCGATGTAGTTCCACAGGTTCACGAAGGCGAGGAAGTCGGACTCTTTATCGTGGAAGCGACGGTGTTTTTCGTCGGAGGCCTGCTGTTTGTCCATCGGGCGCTCGCGCGGATCCTGAATGGAGAGCGCCGAGGTGATGATCATCGCCTCGCGCACGCAGCCGTGTTTTTGTGCCTCCAGCACCATCCGCGCCAGACGCGGATCCACCGGCAGCTGGCTGAGCTGACGCCCCTGCGGAGTCAGCTTGTAGGCGGTGGCCTGCTCGTCGGTGGTGATCGCCCCCAGCTCTTCCAGCAGGCGCACGCCGTCCTGGATATTGCGTTTATCCGGCGCTTCAACAAACGGGAAGGCGGCGATATCGCCCAGCCCCAGCGCCGTCATCTGCAGAATGACCGACGCCAGGTTGGTGCGCAGAATTTCCGGGTCGGTAAATTCCGGACGCGACAGGAAATCGTCTTCAGAATAGAGACGAATACAGATCCCTTCCGATACACGCCCGCAGCGGCCCTTACGCTGGTTCGCCGAGGCCTGCGACACCGGCTCAATCGGCAGACGCTGCACCTTGGTGCGGTAGCTGTAGCGGCTGATGCGCGCCGTGCCGGGGTCAATCACATATTTAATGCCCGGCACGGTGAGGGAGGTTTCCGCCACGTTGGTCGCCAGTACGATGCGGCGGCCGCTGTGGGACTGGAACACGCGGTTCTGCTCGCTGTTGGACAGACGGGCGTACAGCGGCAAGATTTCGGTATGGCGCAGGTCGCGCTTGCTGAGCGCGTCGGCGGTATCGCGGATTTCGCGCTCGCCGCTCATAAAGATCAGGATATCGCCCGGGCTTTCATTGCCCAGCTCGTCTACCGCGTCGAAGATGGCCTGCAGTTGGTCGCGCTCGGTGTCGTCGGCATCTTCCACCATCGGACGGTAACGCACTTCCACCGGATAAGTACGGCCGGAGACTTCGATGATCGGCGCATTGTTGAAGTGGCGCGAAAAACGTTCCGGGTCGATGGTGGCCGAGGTGATGATCACTTTCAGGTCCGGACGACGCGGCAGCAGCTCCCGCAGATAGCCCAGCAGGAAGTCGATGTTCAGGCTGCGCTCGTGCGCTTCATCGATGATGATGGTGTCGTACTGCATCAGCAGACGGTCCTGCTGAATTTCGGCCAGCAGAATACCGTCGGTCATCAGCTTGACCATGGTGTTGTCGCTGACGTGATCGCTGAAGCGCACCTTATAGCCGATACAGCCGCCCGGCTCGGTTTGCAGCTCTTCGGCAATACGGTTCGCCACGGTACGCGCCGCCAGACGCCGCGGCTGGGTATGGCCGATCAGGCCTTTGATCCCGCGCCCCAGCTCCATACAGATTTTTGGTAGCTGCGTGGTTTTACCGGAGCCAGTCTCCCCCGCCACAATCACCACCTGATGATCGCGCACGGCTTCGAGGATCTCCTGTTTCTTCTGGCTGACGGGCAGGTTTTCCGGGTAGGTGATAGCCGGACGCGCGGCTTCGCGCAGCACAACCTTACCCGCTGCCTGTTCAATCTCTTTCGCCATCTCCTGGTAAATGGCCTGTTGTGCATCAGGATTTTTAACCTTCTTCACCCCGTGCAGACGGCGGGCAAACCGCTGTTTGTCACGCAGCATCAGCGGATCCAGCTGTTGCATCAGCATCGGGAAGGTTAATTTCTGTTGTTCTGTCATAGCGTTAACGGGCAGTGCACTGCCGGATAAAATCTCTTTTTAATGATTGATATAGAGTACCACATCGATGGTTTTTGCGCCTTATTCAAAAATTTCGAACATAGGCTTCGATATATTGCGCTATCCCTGCGGCAGGATTGTGAATAGAGTGTCAGCAAGCAACGGGGCAACCCCCCTCATCAAATACATAAAAGGAATCACCCATGAGCAAAGTATTAGTTCTTAAATCCAGTATTCTGGCAGGGTACTCTCAGTCTGGTCAGCTGTCTGATTATTTCGTTGAGCAGTGGCGTGAACAGCACAGCGGTGACGAAATCACCGTCCGCGATCTGGCCGCTCAGCCAATCCCGGTACTGGATGGTGAACTGGTTGGTGCCCTGCGTCCGAGCGATGCGCCACTGACCCCACGTCAGCAGGAAGCCCTGGCGCTGTCCGATGAGCTGATTGCCGAGCTGCAGGCGCACGACGTGATCGTGATTAACGCCCCGATGTACAACTTCAACATCCCGACGCAGCTGAAAAACTACTTCGACCTGGTGGCGCGTGCGGGCGTAACCTTCCGCTACACCGAGAACGGCCCTGAAGGTCTGGTAAAAGGCAAACGCGCTATCGTGCTGTCCAGCCGCGGCGGTATTCACAAAGATACCCCAACCGACCTGGTTGCTCCGTACCTGAGCCTGTTCCTGGGCTTCATCGGCATCACCGACGTGAACTTCGTGTTCGCTGAAGGTATCGCTTACGGTCCGGAAGTGGCGACCAAAGCGCAGTCCGACGCGAAAGCAGCAATCGACAGCCTGGTGGCTGCATAAGATTTCCCCCTCTCACCGCCCGGTGGGAGGGTTTTTGCTTTTCTGCTCTGACCACCCTTTTTCCAGGGTAGCTATATTCTGCCCGTCCCGACGTTGTACATCAAAACGGTCCACCGACAGCAGGATCAGCCTGAGCCCCCGGCCGCTTTCCGCCAGTAGCGCGTCGTCCTCAAACGCCTCATTACGCGCCGCAGCAAGGCGTTCCGCCGGAAAGATCGCCCCCGCATCGGTAAAGCGCAGCCGCACCCCCGCGTCGCTGGCGATAAATTCCACCCTGAAAAGCGCGCGCGTATCCTCGTGCAGCGCATAGCGAATAATATTGGTCGCCGTCTCGCAGGCGGCGAGATCCAGCGCAAAGCGCCACGCCTCGTCGACGGGCAGCGGATCAAGCTGGTGTGCCAGCCACTCCGCCAGCGGCGAGAGCGAGGTTAAGGTGGCCGGGAGCGCGATATCGTTAGTCACGGACATATCACGGATTCAGCTGCGCAAGCGCCGCGGCGCGATCCGGACAGATACGGAAAATGCGGTCCATCCGGGTCAGGGTGAACATATTGCGGATCCCCGGGTTCAGGGCACAGAGCACCATGTCGCCTTTACCGTTCATCATTTTTAGCAGGGACACCAGCATCCCCAGCCCGCTACTGTCGATAAAATCAATTTTACTGAAGTCGATAATCAGGGCTTTGCGATCCTCACCCGTCTCGCGGGTGATGGCCTCCTTAAAGGCCGCCGCCACCGAGGCATCCAGTCGGCGCACCGAGGGTGTCATAATATTCACGTTGGGCTGCCGCTCTGTAGCAATATTCATTGTTTTTCTCCTGTACGCTCAATGACTAAAAGTGAGACATCATCGGCCATCGCATGGGGTTCGCTGTTTTCCCCACTGCGCCAGTGAATGAGATGCCGGGCGAACTGCGGCAGAAGCGCGTTCAGCGCGAGGCCCGATCCAGCCTGTAGCGCCGCCTGGAGCCGCATCTGGCCGAACTGTTCGCCAGCCAGGTTTTCGCATTCGGTAATCCCGTCGCTGAACAGGCACAGCCGCTCGCCGGGGGCCAGCGAGAAGCTGACATCCGCCCAGCCGAGATCCGGCATCAGCCCCACCGGCGCGCCGCCATTGCCCACCGTCCTTGCCTCGCCGTCCGGCGTGACAATAAAGGGAGTCGGGTGCCCCGCCTGGCACAGCTTGCCCTGGCCGGTCGCCAGATCGATGACGCCGTAAATCATGGTGAAATAGCTGACGATCTCCACTTCATCGCTGCAAAAGCGGCCGTTAAGGATCCGCACGACCTCGGCGGGAGACGCCACCTCGTTATCAGCCGTAAACAGAAAACGCTCCACCGCCCTGCCGTGCAGAAACTGGCGGGCCACGGCGAGGGACATCATCGCCGCGCCGACCCCGTGACCGGAGACGTCCACGCAGTAGAACCCCAGATGGTTATCCAGCGGGAAGACGTTAAAAATATCCCCGGAAACCCAGGCCGACGGCAGGAAGATCCAGTCGGAAAAGTAGTCCCGGTAGCGCTGCTGGTGCGCAGGCAATACCGACTGCTGGATACGCGCCGCCACCTCCAGATCCTGTTCAATCTGGCGCAGGGCCTCACTCAGACGCGCGTTACGCGCGGCAAGCGTCGCCTCGAGGGAGAGCACCCGCGCCCCCGCGTGCAGCCGCGCCCGCAGCTCGCTCTGCTCCACGGGCTTGCTGAGAAAATCATCTGCCCCGGCGTCAAACCCCAGCGTCAAATCGTCCGGCGCTTCACGGGCGGTGAGCAGAATGACGTAAACATAGTGCCCAAACTGACGGCTGCGGATCTCCCGGCACAGGGTAAGGCCGTCCATCTCCGGCATCTCCCAGTCGCTGATCACCAGGCTTACCGGCTGGTTTGCCAGGATCTGCAGCGCGGCGACGCCGTTTTCCGCCTCGCTGACGCTATAGCCCCACTGGGCAAGCATCCGCGCCAGCAGCCGCCGGTAGACCGGCGAATCTTCAACAATCAGGACGTGCTGTGCTGACATAACGCCCCCCTAAAGCGGTAAGAACCAGATAAGGCTGACCGTGCCTTCACGAAACTTGCCGTTGCCGCTCTGGTGGCCGGGATAACGGGTGCCTGAGTAGTTGGCGTACTGAACGGAGAAGGATCCGGGCGTATAGCCCGCGTAGCCAAAGCTGTAGCTGTAGTCGCCGTTCCAGGGCTGCTGCTGGCTGCTGTCCGGGTACCAGAAGGCCGTGGCACGCACAAAGAAATGTTGCTTGAAGGTGTACCCACATCCCCCCAGCATCAGGTTTTTATTGCTGCGAATATCGTTGCTCTCCAGATCGTAATAGCGCGGAACCCAGCTGTAGCCCACCTGGCAGATGATAGAGTCACCTTTGTTGATCAGCAGGCTGTTCTCCAGGGGCTTCGGCAGCGAGAACTTGTACGCCAGGGTCACGGCCCCCTGCTCAAAGTAGGTGTGGCGTTGGTTACCGGAGGTCCAGAAACGGTTATCGCCGTAGTTGCTGTAAACCAGACTCAGGGTGTTGGCATGCCAGTCATCGTAGCCGAAGCTGTAGCGGAAATCGGCCGTGTAGCGGCTGGTGTCGGTCACCGGCAGGCGCGATGTGACGTTGGCAAACCAGTAGCTGTAGGGGGAATATTGCAGGCTGAGGTTCAGCGTCTGGTTATATTTGCGCTTCTGCTCTGCGCTATCGGAGCTGTTGGGGATGGACATCCACTGCTCCTTCAAACCAGAGCTAAAGCTCAGGGCACCGGAAAAGACATCGTCATTGCCCGAGAAAAGCCGTCCCCAGCGGCTGGTGAAGACCCCCGCCTGCACCGGCTCGCCGTTTTTGTCCCGTAGCGGCTCCTCCCCCTCTTTCTGAGCCGCCTGGGCACCCGCGGCGGCGCATAACAGCACGCAGGCCAGTAAATGTTTCTCCCGCATTTGCCTTTCCTTAGTTAGGTATCCAGCGTGCGGCGACGTTATATTTCGCCAGTAACCACAGTACGCCCAGCGCTGCCGCGTGAACGAAGGTGTTCACAATCCAGTCCTGCCGCCAGAGATCGAAGGTCACGAACTGGCTGACCGCGAGCACGATGTAGACATGCAAAATAAAGGTATAAAGCGAGCGCTGGCCGAGCGGGATGAGAAACCAGCCTGCCAGCCGGTAAAGGGGCTGCCAGAACCAGGTCAGCAGCAGGTAGACCGTCACCATCAGGCAGATATCGTTCAGGACGCGTATCGGCCCGAGGCCGTTCTTCCCCGCCCAGGTATGGTAAAAGGCATTAAACTCTGCCGGCGGGATAACGTGCATCAGGAGCGCGGGCGGCATAAAGGGGTTGGTATGGTTCTGCGCGACAAAGCCGAGGACGAGCGCGACGATCACCAGCGCTATCACCACGACTTTGCCCGGGGGCGTGCGGGCGAAGGAGAGCAGCTCCTCTTTGTACCAGCCGGAGGCCATGCCCAGCACAAAAATAAATTGCCACGCCATCAGCAGAAAGGCGAACTCGAATTCGGAGGGGGTGACCCGCACCGGCCAGCGCTGCCAGCAGCCGTAAACCAGCAGCGATAAGCCCAGCAGCCAGTAGACGTAGCCCCTTTGCAGCATCCCTAAAAACAGGGGGCTTAACAGCAGCAGAAAAATATAGAGACCGAGGATTTGCGTCTGGTGAGGGCCAATTTGCAGGTAGAGAATAATGTTAAACCAGGTCTCTTTTATTTGCGGCGTTACCGGATAGAGCGACCAGCTTGTCCCGGAAAAGCGATCGGTAAAATGGGTCACCTCAAAGACGTTAATAAAAGGCAAATACCCCAACAACAGAAAGGACACAATGATAATAATATTAACCCGGTATATTTTCCATGCTCTGAGGTAAAGCCCCCAGGAAATAGTGAGTAATACGGCCTTTTGTAATCTGGCGCGATTTAACATCCCTAGCATAAATCCGGAAAGAATAACAAAGCCTTCCGCACCCGTCGTCAGGCCAAAACGCTCCCAGGTAAATATATTAAATATCGACATCACTTCCGTATGCGCCACCACCATCATCACCAGCGCAATGCCGCGCATAAAATCAATACGCAGATCGCGATTCCCGGCCAGGGAATAGCGCCATGCCGTTGATTTTACGCTCTCTTTCTGCGGTATATCAGTCGCAATCTGGCTCATGGTGAGTCCTGTTAATGATCCTGAAAAAGCATCGTGCCAATTATTTAGATAGCGTAAATGCATTCATCTGGCAATTATTGCGGCATCCGTGAATAAACCTTACCATTAATTAAGTTTTATTTAAGCCGCCCTAAACTATCGCAATTTAACCTGCTGGAATATTTTTTTACGCGTTCTACACTTACCTTAAATTATGTTTTTGTGGACGTTATTTTCCGTGACGCCTTCACCGCCGGTAGCAGGCTTTTAATTAATTGTCATCGTGGAATCAGGATATCCTTCACTATGGATTTTTATTTTTCCCGTTTTGAACACCGGCAGCCGCCTGAACCGCTAAAGACGCCGCGTTGGGTAATGATGACCTGGCAGGTATTAGCGGTTGCGGCCCTGATTCTGGGTGCCAATTATATTTACTGGCGCTGGACCGCATCGTTAAATACCGACGCGCTGTGGTATGCCATTCCGCTGGTGCTGGCGGAAACCCTGGCCTGGATCGGCACGGTGCTGTTCACCATCAATCTGTGGCAGGAAAAGGATCCGCCGCAAAACCCGCCCCCGACGGAGATCAACGACTGTCTGAGACCGGAGGACGCGGAGGAGTCGAGGCCGATAAAGGTCGATCTCTTTATCGCCACCTATTCCGAAGACGTGGAGCTGGTCAGGCTCTCCATTCGCGACGCCATGAAAATGGCCTACCCCGGGCCGCTGGACTTTAAGGTCCACGTGCTGGATGACGGTCGCCGCCCGGAGATGAAAGCCGTCTGCGAGCAGGAAGGTGCCAACTACATTACCCGCCAGACCAACATCGGCTACAAGGCGGGCAACCTGCGTAACGGGCTGGAGCAGACCGACGGTGACTTCCTGGTGATCTGCGATGCCGATACCCGCGTCTTCCCCACGCTGCTCAGCCATACGCTGGGCTATTTCCGCGACCCGGACGTAGCCTGGGTCCAGACTCCGCAGTGGTTTTTCGACCTGCCAGAAGGGGAAAGTTTGCCGCATTGGCTCGGGCGCAGGGCGGGCAAAGCGGGATACGGGCTGGGCTGGCTGGCCCAGAAGTTCATCGGGCCGGTGACCCTCGGGCGTGATCCCTTCTTCAACGATCCGCGCATGTTCTACGACGTCATTTTACGCCGCCGCAACTGGGCTAACGCCGCCTTCTGCTGCGGCGCGGCCTCCATTCACCGGCGCGAGGCGGTGATGCAGGCGGCCCTGCGCAGCTACGTCTGGACCGTCGAAGAGGAGATCGACCGCCATACCCGGGACATTCGCGACCCTGCCATGCGCGAAAGCCTGCAGGACGCCATGCGTCCTCATGTGGCCTTCGACACCGAATTGACCCCTTATAAGTTTCACGTCTCGGAAGATATTTATACCTCGATCCTGCTACACGGGGATGCCGCCCGCCGCTGGCGCTCGGTGATGCACCCGCGGATCGAATCCAAAATGCTCTCCCCGCAGGATATGCTGACCTGGATGATCCAGCGTTTTAAATATGCCGCAGGGTCGCTGGATATTCTGTTCCACGACAACATTTTCAGCCGTCGTCGCTTTAAGCTCTCTTTGCCGCAGACGCTGATGTACGCCACCACCTTCTGGTCTTATATGGCCTGCGTATGGAATACCATTTTCCTCGTTTCGCCCATTATCTACCTGTTCACCGGTATTCCCCCGGTGTCGGCCTGGTCCGAGCCCTTTTACCTGCATTTTCTGCCCTTTTTTATAGTGTCCGAGCTGGCCTTTATGTTCGGTACCTGGGGGATTTCAGCCTGGGATGGCAGGGCATCTTATCTCTCTTTCTTCTCCATGAACCTGAAGGCGCTGGACACCGTTCTGCGAGGGGAGCAGATCAAGTTTCACGTGACCCCGAAAGAGCGCCAGACGGGCCGTTTTCTCTATCTCGTCAAACCGCAGATCGCCATCGTCGTGCTCACCCTGGCGGGGCTGATCTGGGGTGGCATCCAGGTGGCGCGCGGGCAGGTTGATGACCCTTCCGGCTACGTCATCAATATCTTCTGGGGGGCGGTAAATATCGCCGCCATGCTGCCGCTGATCCTCGCCGCTATCTGGACGCCAGCCGAAGAGGAGGCGAGCCAATGAGAACCCGCGACGCGCTGCTGTCGGCCCGCAGCTATCTCACTATTCTGATCGGTTTTCTGCTGGGTTTCGCCATCGTCGTCTGGGTCGAGAAGCAGATGCCCACGCGCGTAGAGAGCACCACGGGCATGACGTTAAGTCAGGATTTCCCGCCCCTGCCCGCCTCGCGCGAGCTGACCTTCGACGAGGCGATCTGGGCGCGGGTGGCCTGGCAGTACTACGTCAACAATACCCAGCCGAACGGGCTGGCTAACGCCCAGGATGGCGAGCCCTGGCTCAGCCTGTGGAGCACCGGCAGCTACCTGTTTGCGCTGGTGGCGGCAAAACAGCTCACTATTCTGACAACCGACGAGTTTGACGAGCGGATCACCGCCGCGCTTTATACCCTGGGACGGCTCCCGCTCAATGCCGAGGGGCTGCCCGCCGCCTATTACCACGCGGATACCCTGCAAATTCTGGGTAAAGCCGACTCCTCCGCTATCGGAATGGGCCGCCTGCTCAACGCCCTGCAAACCCTGCTGTGGCGTTACCCTCAGCATGCTCCCGCCGTGCGGGATCTTTTTAATCAGTGGACACTGGGCGCTCTTGTCACCAGCAGCACGGCCACTCAGGCCGCGGCCCCGCTCCACCACTGGGCGCTGGCGGTGGACGAACCGCGCAACAGCTTCGGTTATCGCCTGTATGCCAGCCACACCCTTCGGCTGATCGACAGCGCGGCGGGCCTGGCGGTCACTAACCCGCTGGAAGGGCAACAGATGATCGATATCGACGGCATTATGGTGCCTGACGAAGGTTTGCGTACGCCATGGGGCCGACAGCCCTCGCTGATCAGCCTTCCCTGGCTGTTGACCGGTCTTGAACTGGGCTTTGACGCCCAGAGCGCGGAGGTCGCCTGGCGCATAATGCAGATCCAGCAGCGCCGCCACGGTCTTCGGGTCAGCAAGCCCCCCATCAGCACCGACTACGCCGAGCCCGCGCCGGATTACGTCAACGATCTGCCTGACCGTCAGCCGCTGCAAACCAGCGCCCTGCGCGATGACCCGCCGGAGCAGTCGGCCATCACCTCCACCCGCACCGCCTTTGCCTGGTATGCCCTGTTCCGCAACGGCTGGAGCGAAGCGCTGCGCCTGCAGGTTCAGAAACTGCAGGTTCCCGGCAAGGGCTGGCAGCGCGGGCTGAACCTTAACAGCAGCGTCAACGACGTGGTCGACGCCGATACCAACGCCATCGTCCTCGAAAGCCTGGCCTATATCGCCCGGGGGCAGATGCTGTGTCTGGCCTGCCTCGGCCCCACAACCCCACCCACTTCATCAGCAGGAGCTAAGCCATGAAGCTGAAATCGCTACTCTTTTTTCCTCTTCTGGCCGGGCTCATGGCGATCTGGCTTTCGCTCACTGCGGCGGAGGCCGCAACCGGGCTGCCAGCCTCCGGGTACGAGCCGCGCAGCGGCGAACTCAGTCCCAGGGAGATGGCGATTGCCAAAAATGCCTGGCAATACTTCGTCTCTAACTTTCAGCCCACCACCGGGCTGGTCAACGCGGTAAACAAATACCCCTCCACCACCATGTGGGACAGTGCCTCCTACATGGCCGCCATGACCGCGGCGCGGGAGCTGGGGATTATTGATAAAGCCGAGTTTGACCGCAGGATGCTGAAATTACTCGCCACCCTGAACAAGCTGGATCTGTTCCGCAACGAGCTGCCCAACAAAGCCTACAACACCATGTCCGGCCAGAAGGTGAACTACCAGAACAAGCCTGGCGAGATCGGTTTTTCGGCGCTGGACATCGGCAGGATGCTGGTATGGCTGAAGGTAATAAAAGAGCGCTATCCCGAGTACAGCAACAGCATCGACAACGTGGTGCTGGGCTGGGATTTTAGCCACGCGGTCGATCCCTGCGGCACGCTGTACGGCGCTTATCTGGAAAACGGCCAGCCGAAGTACGTGCAGGAGGGACGTCTGGGCTATGAGGAGTATGGCGCGGCGGGCTTTTCCCTGTGGGGGTTCAGCACCTGCCAGGCCAGCCGCCCCCAGCCCTATGAGCTGGCGGAAATCTACTGCGTGATGGTGCCCTATGATTCGCGCGATCCGCGCCAGACCAGCCAGCATAACTACGTGGTGAGCGAATCTTACGTCCTGTACGGCATGGAGTTTGGTTTTGATAATCCGACAGACCGGGATAACAGCCCGCGCGACTACTCCCATCCGTGGATGAAAAACTTCGCCGACCGGGTCTATCAGGCTCAGGAGAATCGCTACGCCATCACCGGTATTTTGACTGCCCGCTCCGAGCACCAGCTCGATAAGTCTCCTTACTTCGTTTATGACACCGTGTTCAGCGACGGCTTTAACTGGAACACCATCACCGATAAAGGCCAGTTTGTACCTAATACCGCCGCCGTATCGCTGAAAGCCGCGCTGGGGATGTGGGTGCTATGGGATTCGCCCTACACTGACCGTCTGCTGGACGCCATCGAAAACGCCAACGAGGAGGGGAAAGGCTACTACGAGGGGCTGTATGAAAACGGCGACGGCCCGATCAAAGAGTTCACCGCCAATAACAACGGCATCATGCTGGAAGCGCTGCTGTTCAAAAAAGGGGGCAAGCTGCTGCGCTTCAACACCGACAATCCCAAAAACCGCGATTTCGCCCCTTCCCTGTGGGACAAAAAGCTGGTGGATCTTTTTGAGCCGAATAACACCCCGCGTAACCGTCCTTTCCTGAACAGCACGCCAGCCGTTAAAACCTGGTGTGAACAGACCGGGACCACGCAGCGCACCAGACCGGCCTGCCAGGCCTGCCAGTGCGCCACCTGCAACGCGGATGAGCCCGTTAAACTGCCGCCGGTGACCGCGCAATGCTTAAAACCCTAGCCCGCTGGCTGGCCGTCGCCGCACTCCTGCTGCTCGTCGCCTTCGCCCTGTTCAGCCGGGAAGGTGCCGGGTGGCGCTGGCTGACCCAGGGCGGCTGGCACACCACCGCACGCATCAGCAGCCTGTCGCCACAGGAGCAGGCGTGGGCGCGCACCGCCTGGCGCTATTTCGAGAACAACACCCAGCCGCAGACCGGGCTGGTCAACGGCAGCGACAAGCAGCCGCGCGTAACCCTGTGGCAAATGGGCGATACCCTGATCGCCCTGCTCGCCGCCCGGGAGATGGATCTGATCAACGAGGCCGAGTTTGATGCCCGGCTGACCCGCCTGCTCGGCACCCTGAATCGCCTGACGCTCACCGACACCCGCACCCCGGGGCGGCTTTACTCCAGCCGGACGGCAACCCCCATAGACTTCAGCGGCAAACCGGCGAAAAGCGGCTGGTCAGCAAAGGATATGGCGCGGCTGATGCTGGCCCTGCGCCTCACCGCGGAACGTGCTCCCCAGTATCGGGAGTACCTGGATAAAATTATCCTGCGCTGGAACTTCTGCCCGGTGATGGATAACGAGGGGGAGTTGCGATCCGCATCGCTACAGGACGGCCAGCCGGTGGTACGCGACGAGCTGCGGCTGGGTGAGAGCGAGTACGCCGCCAGCGCCTTCCGCCTGTGGGGTTTTCCGGTGGGTAAGGCGATTATTCCCCCTTCCCGCAACGTCATTATCTATCAGCGCAGCCTGGCCGTTGACGCCCGGGATCCGCGCACCACCTGGCAGCCCTCGCTGCTGACCACCCTGCCCGCCATGCTGCCAGGGCTGGAGTTCGGCTGGCAGCCGCCCGGCGTGCCTCCGGAGGTACAAAAGACGTTACGCGAGCGGGCTGAAGGGGTCTGGCTCAGTCAGAAAACGCGCTGGGAGCGTGACAAAGTGCTGACCGCGCGCGCCGATTTTTATCTCCCGCAGGCACCCTGGCACGTGGAGGACACCGTCTGGGGGAATGGCTATGCGTGGAATACGCTGGGCGACGATGGTCGATATTATCCCCGGCTGGCGCAGGTCTCCACCAAAGCGGTGTTTGTCCTCTGGACGCTGTGGGATACCGACTACACCGACGCCCTGATGGCGGTGACCACCCATCTGAACAACCCGGAGCAGGGCTGGTTTGAGGGACGGGTGGAGGCGACCGGGGACATCAACCCAACCCTTACCCTCTCCACCAACGCCATGGTGCTGGAAGCCCTGCTGTACAAACACAACGCCGGGCCGCTGTTTGAAAAGGGTCTGGCGGATGACAACAGCTATTTCTCCCGCCGCACGACGGATCAATTTAACCCGCCGGGTCTTTGCCTGCCGGGCGAACGAGCCGTGAGGACCGCACCATGAAATTTTATCGCGATCTCTTCGAGGCAAGCCTGAACCGCGTGATCCCCGGGCACGACAAAACGCGCTTTTTCGATGCCTTCTGGGACACCTTTAGCCATATCTCCCCCGAAACAGAGCAGCACTTCGCCCGGCGTCCGGGTAAAGAAGGCCAGCAGATGATCTTCAAGAGTTTTTTCGCCATGCTCACCGTTGACGGCGTGCTGTTCGTGCCGGACTTCCTTGAGCGCCTGGCGCGGGAGCAGAGCGATGAAGGTCTGCGTCTGCCGCCCCGATTCTTTGCCCTCTGGCGGGAGGCGATGCTCAGAACCGTCCGCACCTGCGATCCGCTCTGCGATGAGGAGATCCTCACCGCCTGGGCGATGGCGATTGCGCCCGGCCTGGAGTATCTGCGTCGCCAGGCAGAGCTGCACTATCAGCCCGGAGGCGATTAGCTATGCCATCCTCATCCCATTTCGACCTTAACGCGCTGCCGATGGGCGTGATGATCTACGATCGGGCCGAGCGCCTGCTGGCCTGGAATGACCAGGTGACGCGCTTCTATCCGGTGATTGCCCCCTGGCTGGCTGCCGGTGCAACGCTGGAGAGTCTGGCGGAGAAATTTATTGATGCGGGCTATAACATCGACCCGGCCCGTCGCCAGACGCTGCGCGAGGCGATTATCCGCAACTGCCGTCAGGCGAACCATCGTGAAGTGCGCCACTCGGGAAAACGGCGGCTCTACGTGCAGCATCAACGGCTGGCGGACGGCGGCATTGTCAGCCTGCATACGGACATTACCGAGCTTGATGAGGCGCAGCGCTCCCGCCACCAGCTGCATGACGATTTTTTACTGACCGCGGAGTCGATCCAGATCGGCATCTGGGACTGGCAGGTCTCTCACGACAGCCTGCAGGTGAACGATACCCTGCTGGCGATGGTGGGCCAGCCGCGTGTGCAGTTGCACTATCCGCTACGCTTTTTGCTCAATCTGGTTCACGAGGAGGATCGCACAACCCTGCGCCAGGCGATGGTCGCCTCCAAGCAGGATCATATGCCGGTGTTTGAGTGTGAGATCCGCGTCCAGCACCCGACCCAGGGCTGGCGCTGGATGTTGATCTCGGGTCAGGTGGTGACCCTCAGTATGCAGCAGCAGGCCGAACGGGTGATTGGCACCCTGCAGGATATTACCCGCCGCAAGGAGGCCGAACTGCTGGCCATCGAGGCGGCGAAGGTCGCCCGCGAGGCCAACGAAGCCAAAAGCGCCTTCCTGGCCAATATGAGCCATGAGATCCGCACCCCGATGAACGGGATCCTTGGCATGACCCAGCTGTGCCTGGACACCCAGCTCAGCCCGGAGCAGCGGGAATATCTCTCCCTGGTGATGAACTCGGCCCAGTCGTTGATGCACATTATCAATGACATTCTCGACTTCTCCCGCATCGAGTCGGGCAAGATGTCGATGGACGTAGAGCCGCTGGAGATCCGCCCCTTCGTTCAGTCACTGATCCGCCCGCATATGCCCGCCGCCAGCGAAAAAGGTATCGAGCTGCTGGTGGATATCTCGCCTGCGGTGCCGGAGGTGCTCATCGTGGATGGCCCCCGGCTGCGTCAAATCCTCACCAACCTGCTGGGCAACGCCCTCAAGTTTACCCATCAGGGCGAAGTCCTGCTGGCGATAGAGCCCGCCGACGGCGAGGGGCAGTGGCGTTTTCGCATCCGCGACAGCGGCATCGGCATCCCGCCGGAGAAGCAAAAGGCCATCTTCGAGGCCTTCAGCCAGGCCGACAGCTCCACCACCCGCCGCTACGGCGGCACCGGCCTGGGGCTGACCATCTCCGCCCGGCTGGTCAGCCTGATGGGCGGAGAACTGAGGGTGCAGAGCGAGCCCGGAACCGGCAGCGAGTTTGCCTTCACCCTGCCGCTGGAGAACCAGCAGACAGCCGCAGCGGCAGGCACCCCGATGGTTCGCTTCAACGGCGAACCGGTGCTGGTGGTGGATGACAACAGCACCAACCTGCGCCTGCTTGATACCATGCTTCGCCAGATGGGCCTGACCCCGACCTGTGTAAACAACGCCGGGGAGGTGTTGCGGCGTGTCGCCGAAGGGGCGCACTGGCCGCTGATCCTGCTGGATGCCCAGATGCCGGATATGGACGGTGTTTCGCTCGCCCTTGAGCTTTCGGTTCTGCCCCAGGCCGGGCAGAGCCATATCATCATGCTCAGCTCCATGAGCCGCCATTTTGACGCCAACATGCTCAAACGTATTGGCATCGACCACTATCTGCACAAGCCGGTTGCCCAGCGCGAACTGCACCAGACCATTGCCAGCGTCCTTGCACCCGCCCCGCTTCCGGACCCGGTACCTGCTCCCCTCATTACCCCTGCCACACCTCAGGCCGGGCTGCGCGTGCTGCTGGCCGAGGATAATCTGGTGAATCAGAAAGTTGCCAGACGCCTGCTGGAGCGGCTCGGCCACCAGTGCGAGGTGGTGAACAACGGCCGTGAGGCGCTGGAGCGCTGGCGTGAGCAGCCCTGGGATGTGCTGCTCATCGACCTGCAAATGCCGGAGATGGACGGGGAAACCGCCATCCACCTGCTGCGGGAGGAGACGCTGGCACGGGGTCTTAGCCACCAGCCCGCCATTGCCATGACCGCTCACGCCATGCAGGGCGACAAAGAGCGCTGTCTGGCGATGGGCTTCGACGGCTATATTGCCAAGCCGGTAAGCCAGGCGGCGTTGCAGGATGAAATTACCCGCGTCGGTCAGCCGCAAGACCGGGGCCTGCCGGACGAAGCGCGTCTTTTACAACAGTGCGCGGACGATCCCAGCCTGGTTCAGGAGCTGTTGGCCTTGTTCGGGGAGGGGCTCGACGAGGCAACAGCGACCCTCGCCCGGGCCATCGATCATGACGACCGCGAGGCCCTGCGCCGGGCTGCGCACCGGCTGCGCGGTGAAGCCATTACCCTTGGTTTCAGCGATCTTGCCGGGCAGTTACAGCAGCTGGAAAGTGAGGCGACATCCCTGGACCAGGCCGGGCTTAACATGCTGCGCCGCGCGCTTTTCGCTGAGGTCGACCGCAGCGCAGCCTGGCTACGCCGCAGAGCGCAGGAGGTAAAGTATGATCCCTAAACTGGGTCTGCTGCTGCTGTTCACCACGCCGCTGGCGCTGGCGAGCCAGCCGGTAAGCTGGTCTCTGGCCGGGCAGTGGCGGGTACATGACGCCAACGACACGGCCTTTAACGGTGCCAGCGCTCCGGACCACGACTGGCGTACGCTTCGGGTTCCTGCCAACTGGTACAGCGCCGGATACGATCATCAGGGGGCGCTGTGGTACCGGCACGAATTTACGCTGCCCGAACGCGCGCCGGACACCATGGCAACCCTGGTATTTGACGGCGTGGACTATTTTGCGGAGGTGACGCTCAACGGCACCCCTCTCGGCCGCCACGAGGGCTATTTCCAGCGCTTCGCTGTGGACGTCAGCGAGGCGTTACACCGTCACAATCAGCTCGCCGTTCGGGTAGACAGCCCCTGGGAAGATCCCAAAACCATCTGGCCACTGCACAAAACGCTGGTTAAAGGGGTGCTTAACCAACACGATACCCGCCCCGGCGGAGCCTGGTCGGAGCACGGCCAGGATGCCAACTCGGGCGGCATCTGGGCCCCGGTGAAGCTGCACCTGAGCCGCGGTGTGACTGTCGACGACGTGATCCTGCGCCCTGACTGGCGCGGGGGGCTGGAAAACCCGGCCCTTCACGCCGAAATCCGCTACCGGGCGCGGGCCACCGGGCCCGCGACCCTGCGCCTGTCGGCTGCGCCGGATAATTTTAACGGCCAGCGCTTTCAGCAGGAATTCCCGGTTAACCTGGTGAAGACCGACGATAAGGTGCAGAGCCTGCGCGTCACGCTGCCAATGAAAGAAGCCAGACTCTGGTGGCCGGTGGGTTATGGCAGGCCGAACCTGTACCGGATCCGCGCCACTCTCGTGGACGATCGTGGAGTGATGGATACCGCAGTGACGCGAACCGGCTTACGCAAGCTGGAAGAGCAGCCGGACAACAAAGGCTGGCGCATCAACGACCGGCGACTGTTTATTAAGGGCAGCAACTACATCGGCTCCCCCTGGCTCGGGACCATGACGCGAAGTAAGTATCGTCGGGATTTTGAGCTGGTAGAGGCGATGAACGCCAACGCGATCCGGGTTCACGGGCATGTGGCAGGCCGCGCCCTTTATCAGGTGGCGGATGAGATGGGGCTGATGATCTGGCAGGATGTCCCCCTCCAGTGGGGCTACGATGACAGCGTCGCCTTTGCCGACAATGCGGTGCGGCAGACCCGTGAAATGATGGATCAGTTCGGTAACTCCCCGGCCATTATTGTCTGGGGCGGACACAACGAGCCGCCCTGGAACTCGCCGTGGATGGAGAAACGCTTCCCCGACTGGAATAAAAACTTAAACCAGTCCCTGACGAAACGGGTAGGCGATACCCTGGCGGAAGACACCTCCCGGATCGTGCATCGCTTTTCCGCAGTGGAAGAGCACTACTGGGCGGGGTGGTATTTCGGCACCCTGCGCGACCTGCTCGGCCCGGCCAAAACCGGCATTATCACCGAGTTTGGTGCCCAGGCGCTGCCGCGCCTGTCGACGCTAAAAACCATTGTGCCCCCGCATCTGATATGGCCGAAGAGTACCGCGGCAGACGACCCCGGCTGGACGCTCTGGAAGTACCACAACTTTCAGCCTTTCCAGACCTTTAAGTTCGCCAATATCCCGCGGGGTAAGAACATTCAGGAGATGATTGAGAATACCCAGGGCTATCAGGCGGAGCTGGTTGCTACGGCGGCAGAGAGCTATCGCCGCCAGCGCTATCAGCCCGTCACCGCCCTCTTCCACTTTATGTTTGTCGAGACCTGGCCCTCGATCAACTGGGGGGTGGTAGATTACCTGCGCAAGCCAAAAGCGGGCTACTACGCTCTGCAACAAGCCTATCAGCCGATCCTGCCCTCCATCGAGCCCGTGACCGCCGTCTGGCGTCAGGGAAGCGAGGCGACGGTACGCCTGTGGGCTATCAACGATACCTGGTCCGCCTGCGAGGATTGCCAACTGACGTGGCGGGTGAAGCAAAGCGGACAGCGGCTTGCTGAAGGCAGGATGGTCATGACCCTGCCGCCCGACTCGGGCAACAGGGTGAAGGAAATTACCGTCACGCCATCCAGCCGCGAACCGGTGACTATCGAGTATCGTATTGAGAATAAAGCCGGGAAAACGGTGGGTAAAAACCGGCGCGAAGAGCCTGTCGTCGCGTCGTCAGCCGGGAAGTAAACAACCCTCTTCTTGCCAGCCCTCTCGACTGAGAGGGCTACTCCTCAGGTCATAGCCTGGAACTTTACGGGACGCCTCGTAGATTCAGCACGCTTTACAGCACGATATCCCCACACTTCATACAATGCCGACGGATACCAGAGGCCATTTCAGTTGATGCGTTTTCTGGCAGCGGAAAAATTACGGACCTGTACTATGTACACCAACAGGTGTACATGGTACCTTACATGGAGAGAGAACAGTGTGCCATGCGATAGAATTTATCGAGACATCACTCTTTACGCGGCAGATTAAACAGATCGCCACTGATGATGAACTCCTGGCGCTACAGAGAGAGCTAATTGCATTTCCGGACAAAGGCGATGTCATCCAACATACTGGAGGGCTTCGAAAAATCCGGATGGCAACGGGTACCCAGGGTAAAAGCGGCAGCGCCAGGGTGATTTACCTTTTGGCGACACGCGAGATTATCTGGCTGGTGCTCGCTTATCCGAAAAGCGCCAAAGAGAATCTGACTGATGCGGAAAAAGCTGAACTTAAAAAGCTGACAACGTTACTAAAAAACGAGGTGTGAAATGGATTTTTTTGACGAACTCAAAACCTCCCTCGAAGAGGCGGTGGAGATCAAAAGCGGGAAAAAGGCCCCTGCCCGCATGACCCGCTATGAGATTGCTGATGTGAAAGCGATCAGAGAGCAGCTCAACGTTTCCCAGGCTGAGATGGCAAAAGCGCTGGGCACCAGCGTGGACACCATCAAAAGCTGGGAATCCAGACGGCGTAACCCAACCGGCCTGGCGGCAAAAGTGCTGGCCACGATCCAGGCGAACCCGGCATTCTTTTACGAGCTGGCTGCGCATTAAATGGTTGTTTTAACGCAGCGAACAGCGGAAATGAAAAAGCCCCAGCAATATATTTTGCCGGGGCTTTTAGGGTACTACCGATTTAATATTTAACATTCATCAACTTAATTACACTACAACTTCTAAGATGTACGTATTCTCACAGGATTACCGATAAAACAAGTTAACGCTACCTCCTTTGATAAGTATGTGAAATAACATCATTTCCTGTCGTGTACATCACCCACGCGATATATACTCTTGATGCGTTGCCTTAATTGCGTCGCGATTTTCTTAACGCCATACTTACGTCCCCAGATCGCGACCATTACTCTTTGAAACAAGGCCTTACATCATCGCGTTGACTTCCCCATTATGCGATCGTACTGATTTACTGCATGGCCTGAAAGCGTGTTCACACTGGCGTTTACTTATTACCAGGACCCAAACTACACTACTTCGTGGCCTTTATCGCATCTCTTTACTGCTTTATTACCGCACCGTGAAACATTTATTTCTCTGTGGTGCTGAGTTCTAATTTACTCATTATAGCTGCACTGTCAACACTCTAATCAGGCACTGTTATATTTTATTGTTTAATATCATGAAAACAGATAATTAGGTGATCGCGATCTCGTTTTCGAGCGGGTTTGCCGCTCAGCTGGACGACTTTGGCCGCAGGTTTTCGTCAAACACCAGCCGCTTGCGATCCGGTTCTACCTCGTGCAGCGGCTCGACCTGATGCATCGTCTGTTTGCAGCGTTCCACCAGCGTCTGGTACTCCCGGGTGCCCTGCTGCTTCCACGCTTTTTCCTGCTCGCTCAGCACGCGGATCGCTTTCGCCGGGCTGCCGATGATCAGATGATCCGCCGGCATTTCCGCTTTCGCTTTCACAAACGCGGCCGCGCCGACGATGCTGTTCTCGCCAATCACCGCCCCGTCGATGATCACCGCATTCATCCCCACCAGCGCATTCCGGCGGATGATACAGCCATGCAGAATGGCGCCGTGACCGATATGGCCCTCTTCCTCCACTACCGTGTCCTGCTCCGGGAAACCGTGCATGATGCAGTTATCCTGAATGTTGGCCCCGTCTTTGACCACAATCCGGCCAAAATCGCCGCGCAGGCTGGCGTTGGGGCCTACGTAGACCCCCTTGCCGAGGATCACATCGCCAATCAGCACCGCAGTCGGGTGAACATAGCTCTCAGGCGGAACAACCGGGGTCATTCCATCGATTTGATACACAGGCATATTATCTCCTTCAGGGAGGCGTCAGGCCGCCAAAGCGTTGCCACCAGGAGGAGCCCGGCGCAGGTAACTCCCCGACGCTGGTCTCCCCTTTTTCACTGACAAACGCCAGCGCACCCGGCGCGACGCGCTGATAAATATTGATGCACAGCTGGCGGGCCGTCTGGCCTGCCCAGTGCGACGGGAGTAACTCTTCCGGCAGGAGCGGATCTTTCAGCACCACCCGGCGATAAAAATGGATCAGCAAAAGCTGGATCTGGAAACAGCGCTCCGGCGTCAGCTCCTCCGGGGTGGCTTCCCGCAGCAGGGGCAGCAGCGGACGGAAGGAGTCGATAAAGGATTCATACATCAGGTTCTGCTCGCTGAGCTGCCAGCACTCCTCCACCCGGGCGCGCAGCGCGGCGCGGGAGAGCGCCAGCGGCGAATACGCCTCAAAGCAGATGACGTTTTCGGCCACACCCGCTTCGTGTAACAGGGTCTGAACGTCCGCCAGCTGTTGCGACGGCGAGGCCATCAGGCTGGGGGCAAGCGTGCCGAAGCCTTGCCAGACCAGCTGCTTTTTCACATCCGCCAGTGTGGCTTTATCCATCCCCTCGGAGAGCAGCAGCAGCCATTTACCGTCCCAGGCCGGAAGCTCCGCGCGATAAATTTTCGCCTCTGCCCGTCGGGTCAAGCGCAGCCCTTTGTCGCTCAGCCGGTAAAAGCTGCGTCTGCCGATACGCACCACGTCCAGCCAGCCCTCTTTGTTGAGGCGGAACAGCGCGGTGCGCACGAAGCGTTCGCCAAATCCCATCCCTTCCAGCAGGGCCGCCAGGCTGCCCAGCCAGACTTCGCCGCCGCGATGGGAGAGCGCATCGCCGTACAAGGAGGAGATCAGCGAGGTGCCGCTGATGGGAACGGAGCTGACCGCATGCTGAATAAAGGCGTCGAGTTTACTCATGTGATTCATTCTGTTGTGATTATTTTTCCGGATGAATCATAGCATAGCACCCCAGGCGCGACCCTCCCCAATACGGAGAGGGTCAGCAGGACGGGGTTAGCCGTTGGCGGCAACTTTACGCAGGTCAAAGACGCGGCAGGCTTTACCTTCGGAACGGGGGATACTGCCGCAGTTGACGATCGTCACGTCGGTGGAGATCCCCACCATTGATTTGATGCGGTGGCGCAGTTCATGGCATACGTGGCAACGCTGTTCGTGAGTCAGGGTTAAGCTGCTCTCTTTCAGCTCCACTTTCACCGAAAGTGAATCAAGATGGCCCCGGCGGTTGACCTCCAGCTGGTAGTGCGGCGACAGGTGCTCGAACTTGACGATCTCCTCTTCCAGCTGGGACGGGAAGACGTTCACCCCGCGGATGATCAGCATGTCGTCGCTGCGGCCGCTGATGCGATCCATCCGGCGCATGGTGCGGGCGGTGCCCGGCAGCAGGCGGGTCAAATCGCGGGTGCGATAGCGGATCACCGGCAGCGCCTCTTTGGTCAGGGTGGTGAACAGCAGTTCGCCCTGCTCGCCGTCGGCCAGCGGCGTGCCGTCGTTCGGGTTGACGATCTCCGGGTAGAAGTGATCTTCCCAGATGGTCGGGCCGTCGGCGGTTTCGATACACTCCATCGCCACCCCCGGCCCCATCACTTCGGACAGGCCATAGATGTCGAGGGCGGTGATCCCGAGACGTTTCTCAATTTCACGCCGCATCGCCAGGGTCCAGGGTTCGGCACCAAAGACGCCGACGCGCAGGGAGCATTTGCTGGCATCGCCACCCATCTGGCGCTCCAGCTCTTCGATCAGGTTCAGGCAGTAGGACGGCGTCACCATGATCATGTCCGGCTGGAAATCACGGATCAGCTGGGCCTGTTTCTCGGTCTGGCCGCCGGACATGGGGATCACCGTCGCGCCTAAGCGCTCGGCACCGTAGTGGGCACCCAGCCCGCCGGTGAACAGCCCGTAGCCGTAGGCAACGTGAATTTTGTCCTTCGCGCTGCCACCGGCGGCACGCAGGGAGCGGGCCACAATGTTGGCCCAGTTATCAATGTCGTTTTGCGTGTAGCCCACCACGGTCGGTTTTCCGGTGGTACCTGAGGAGGCGTGAATACGCACCACCTGCTCCATCGGCACCGCAAAGGTGTCGAATGGATAGTTGTCGCGCAGATCCTGTTTGGTGGTGCACGGGAACTTGCGAATATCCGCTAACTCTTTGAAATCGTCAGGATGCACGCCCGCGGCATCAAACTTGCGTTTATACATCGGGACGTTGTTATAAGCGTGTTCCAGCGTCCACTTCATGCGCCGGGTTTGCAGGGCCTGCAGTTCATCCAGGGACGCGGTTTCGATGGCATCAAGCGCTGTTGTCGATGTCATTGTCGTTGCAGTTGTCGTTGTCGTTGTCGTTGTCGTTGTCATAGTAGGGTACTCACATTTTTATAATTGTTCAGACACGCTCAAGGATCATGGCAATGCCCTGACCGACACCAATGCACATCGTGCAGAGCGCATAGCGCCCTTTCCGACGGTGCAGCTCGTTGCTGGCGGCCAGCGCCAGACGGGCTCCGCTCATGCCCAGCGGATGGCCTAAAGCAATGGCCCCACCGTTGGGGTTCACATGCGCAGCATCGTCCGGCAGCCCCAGCTCGCGCAGCACGCCCAGCGCCTGCGAAGCAAAGGCTTCATTCAGTTCAATAACGTCCATATCGTTGATGCTCAGCCCGGCACGCTCCAGCACACGACGGGTGGCAGGCACCGGGCCCAGCCCCATCAGACGCGGTTCAACACCGGCAGTCGCCATCGCCACGATGCGGGTCCGCGGGGTTAAGCCCTGCGCTGCTGCCATCTCTTCGCTGGCGATAATCAGCGCTGCGGCACCGTCGTTCACGCCAGAGGCATTGCCTGCGGTGACCACGCCACCGGCGCGGAACGGCGCTTTCAGCCCCGCCAGCATCTCAAGGGTGGTGTCCGGACGCAGATGCTCGTCATGCACCACTTCGGTCACCGCCCCTTTTTTGCCCTTGATCATCACCGGGACGATCTCCTGCGCCAGAATGCCGTTGGCCTGAGCCCGGGCGGTGCGCTGCTGGCTGCGGAACGCAAAGGCGTCCTGGTCTTCGCGGGAAATATTTAACAATTCCGCTACATTCTCTGCCGTTTCCGGCATGCTGTCAGAACCAAATTGCTGGGCCATGAGCGGGTTCACAAAACGCCAGCCGATGGTGGTATCGAAAATCTCATTCTGACGCTGGAAGGCGCTGGTGGCTTTGCCCATCACGAAGGGGGCGCGGGACATGGACTCCACGCCACCGGCGATCATCAGATCGCCATCACCGGCGCGGATGGCGCGGGCGGCAAAGCCCAGCGCGTCGAGGCCGGAGCCGCACAGGCGGTTCAGGGTAGTGCCAGAAACGGTCTGCGGCAGCCCGGCCAGCAGCAGGGACATGCGCGCCACGTTGCGGTTGTCTTCACCCGCCTGATTGGCGCAGCCAAAAATCACGTCATCAATGCGTTCCGCATCCAGACCCGGGTTACGCACCAGCAGCTCGCGCAGGGGGATAGCGCCCAGATCGTCCGCGCGTACGCCGGACAAGGCCCCGGCATAGCGGCCAATGGGGGTACGGATCCCGTCACAAATAAAGGCGTCACGCATTATGCTTCTCCTGTAATAGTGCCGCCGATGCGGTGGGATTTCCCACGGAACAGGGCAACGGTTTTTTGCTGTTGGTTAACAATCTCAATGTCGTACACGCCGGTCTGTTTCCCCTGATGGCGCACCTGCGCGGTGGCGGTGAGCTTGTCGTGGGCAAAGGCCGGACGGACAAAATCAATGGTGCAGCCCGAGGCCACCGCCGCCAGCCCCTGGCTGTTGCAGGCGTAGGCGAAAGCGGTGTCGGCGAGGGTAAAGAGCTGGCCGCCGTGGCAGCTTTTGTGGCCGTTGAGCATCTGCGGCGTGACGGTCATGGTCAACACGGCCACGCCCTCGTCCATCTCAATAATGTCGATACCATAGGCCTGGGCGCAGGCATCGTTTTCATACATGGCGCGGGCGTTGCGCCAGGCGTTATGACTCATAGCTACTCTCCAGAAGCGCGCGCTGGCGCAGCAGGGATGACGGACGGTAACGCTCTTCGCCGTAATGGCGTTGCAGGTTTTCCAGCAGGCGCAGCAGACGCTGCCAGCCAAGCTGTTCTCCCCAGGCCAGCGGACCGCGGGGGTAGTTCACGCCGAGGCGCATGGCGGTATCGATATCCTGTTCGCTGGCGACCCCTTTTTGCAGGGCGTCGAGGGCTTCGTTGACGATCATCGCCACCGTGCGCCAGATCAGCAGGCCGGGATAATCCGCTACCTGCAACACGCGCTTGCCCTGCTGTTGCAGGTGACGGACCGCTTTCAGGGTGGCGGAGGCCGGGTTGCTGGCCGCGGGGGCAATAACGGCCACATCCCCTTCCTGGCGATCGCACACCACCACCGGCTGACCGTAACGGTTCGCCAGCGCCTGGGCGGTCTCGCCCTGGGTCTCGATCAGCAGCAGACCGTCGATTTCAGTGACACCGTCACTTCTTCTCTGCACGTTCATGGCGCTCCAGCTGTCACCAACGGGCTCCAGCCAGCTTACGGTGGGTTTCTCGCTGCGCCAGTTGTAGACGCCCTGCCCGCTCTTCTTGCCGAAGCGCCCGGCCAGCACCAGCTCCTGCTGTACCAGCGACGGCAGGAAGCGGCGCTCCTGCCAGAAGGCGTTAAATACCGAACAGGTAACGGCAAAGTTGACGTCCTGGCCGATCATGTCGGTCAATTCCAGCGGCCCCATCGGGAAGCCCGCGCCTTCGCGCAGCGCGGCGTCGATAACTTCCGGGGCGGCAACCTGCTCTTCCAGCGCGCGCCAGGCTTCGGCGTAGTAAGGACGCGCCACGCGGTTAACGATAAAGCCCGGCGTGGACTGGCAGCGCACCGGCTGTTTACCCCAGCTCACCGCCAGCTGGCTCAGCTGTTCCACCACTTCCCCGGAGGTCGCCAGCCCGCTCACCACTTCCACCAGCTTCATCACCGGCGCGGGGTTAAAGAAGTGCAGCCCGGCCACCCGCTCGGGGTGGCTCAGGTCGGCGGCAATGGCGGTAATCGAGATCGAGGAGGTGTTGCTGGTCAGCAGCGTGGTTGCCGGGCAGATCGCCGCCAGCTCGGCAAACAGCGCCTTTTTGACCGCCATCTGCTCGGAGGCGGCTTCGATAACCAGGTCGGCTGCCGCCAGGGCGTGAATGTCGGTCACCGGCAGCAGACGCTGGAGCGTCTGTTCGCAGGTCTGCGCGCTCAGCTTGCCGCGCGTCACGCGGGATTCAAGACGGGTGCGGATCCCGTCGATGGCGCGGGAGATGGCGTCGGCATTGATGTCATACACCAGCACCGGATGGCCGTGGCTGGCCGCCACTTCGGCGATCCCGGCCCCCATGATGCCGCTGCCAATCACCGCCACGGTATGAATGGTTGTCATCTTATTTCCCCGTAAACTGCGGCGCGCGTTTGTTGAGGAAGGCGCTGACGCCTTCGCGGTAGTCGGCGCTGCGTCCGGCCAGGCGCTGATAGTCGCGCTCCAGATCCAGCTGCGCATCGAGGGTATTGGTTTCGGCGGCGTTGATCGCCTGCTTGATTAAGCCCAGGCCAAAGGTCGGCTGCGCGGCCAGATGCACGGCCAGCTGGCGGGCGGTGTCGGTCAGTTCGGCATCATCCACCACCTGCCAGATCATCCCCCAGGCGTGGGCCTGCTCGGCGCCGATCTTCTCCCCCAGCAGGGCCAGGCCCATTGCCCGGGCGCGGCCGGTCAGGCGCGGCAGCAGCCAGGTCCCGCCGGAATCCGGCACCAGACCCAGCTTGCTGAAGGCCATCACGAAGTTCGCCGAGCGGGCGGCAATAACGATGTCGCACCCCAGCGCCAGGGTGGCCCCGGCTCCGGCGGCCACGCCGTTGACGGCGCAGATCACCGGCTTCGGCAGTTTTGCCAGGCGCTTAACCAGCGGGTTGTAGAATTTTTCCACCGACATCCCCAGATCCGGCGCGGGGCTGTTCGGGTCGACGTTGCGGTCGTTGAGATCCTGCCCGGCGCAAAACCCGCGACCGGCCCCGGTGACCAGCAGGCACCGCACGCTGTCGTCGCGCTCGGCCTGTTTCAGGCACTCGGCGAGCTGCAGATGCATCTCCTCGTTAAAGCTGTTGAGACGCTCCGGGCGATTCAGGGTGATCGTCATTACGCCCTGCTCAAGGTGACTCAGAATGAAATCCATGGTTAGCGTCCTTTGAATTCGGGGGTACGTTTTTGCAGGAAGGCATCGATCCCTTCCCGGCGATCCTCGGTGGCCGCCAGCAGGGTAAAGAGCTGACGCTCCTGGGCCAGCCCGGCCTGCAAAGTCACTTCCTGAGACTGGCGTAACGCCTGCTTCGCCGCCTGCAATGCCAGCGGCGAGTGGCGCGCCATCAGCGCCGCCTGCTGGAGGGCATATTCCAGCGTCAGGGCTTCGGGGTAAACGTCGCTCACCAGGCCTGCGGCCACCGCCTGACGGGCGGTGATGCTCTCCCCGGTCAGCACCATTTTGCTGGCAAGGGATTTGCCGACGCTGCGGATCAGGCGTTGGGTGCCGCCCGCGCCCGGCATAATGCCTAACGTGATTTCCGGCAGGCCGAAACGGGCGTTCTCCCCGGCAATCACCACATCACACAGCAGCGCCAGTTCGCAGCCCGCGCCCAGCGCGTAGCCGTTGACGGCGGCAATCAGCGGTTTGCTGAACGCGTTGATCCGCGCCCACAGTTGGGGGCGAATGTCGTTGAGGGTGGCTGCGAGATCTTTTTCGGCCATCTCGTTGAGATCGGCCCCGGCAGCAAAGAAACGTTCGTTGCCGCCGATCACGCACACCGAGATCTCGCTATCGGTTGCCGCGGCTTCCAGCGTGGTGGCCAGCTCGCCGAGCAGCGCATTGTTCAGGGCGTTACGGGCCGCCGGGCGGTTGAGGGTCAGCAGCAGCACCCGACCCTGACGGGTGACAATCAGATCGCTCATGCCATCCCCTTCGCGTCAAAGTCCACCACCACGTCGCTGGTCAGCGGCAGCGCCTGACAGCTCAGGACGTAGCCCGCCGCCAGCTCATCCGGCTCGAGGCTGTAGTTGGTGACCATGTCCACTTTTCCGCGCACCACTTTGCATTTGCAGGTGGCGCAGACTCCGCCTTTACAGGCGTAGGGCAGATCCGCCCCCTGCCGCAGGGCGGCGTCGAGAATGCTTTCGTCGTCGGCGGTAAGGGTGATCTCACGGTCGCGTCCGTCCTGGCGCACCGTCACTTTTTGCCCGTCTACCTGCACGCTGTGGGCGCGTTTAACGCTGGTGCCCGGCGTGTTAAAGCGCTCCAGATGCAGGGATTTTTCCGGCATCCCCAGCGCTTTCAGGGTGTTTTCGGCTTCGTCCATCATCGCCGCCGGACCGCAGATAAAGGCTTCGTCAAACTGGCTGAAGTCGATCAGGTGTTTTGCCAGCGCCTGCAGTTTTTCGCCGTCGATGCGCCCGTGCAGCAGCTCGCTGTCCAGCGTCTCCTGGCTGAAGATGTTGACCACCTGTAAACGCGTCGGATAGCTGTCTTTCAGATCGGCCAGCGCCTGGCGGAACATCATGCTCTGGCTGCTGCGGTTGCCGTAAATCAGGGTGAACTGGCTGTTGGGTTCGGTTTTCAGGGTGCTGGAGATGATGGCCAGCATCGGGGTGATGCCAGAACCGGCGGCAATCGCCAGGTAGCAGCCTTCACGCTCAGCCAGCGGCTGATAGCCAAAGTGGCCCTGGGGCACCATCACCTCCAGCGCCATCCCCTGTTTGATCTCATCCCGGGCATAGCGTGAGAAGCGCCCGCCGTCGATGGCTTTCACCGCCACGCTGATCTCACCGGGCTGTACGCTGCGGCAGATGGAGTAACAGCGGCGCAGCTCTTCGCCCGCGAGATGGGCCTTCAGGGTCAGGTGCTGGCCCGGGCGGAAGCGATACGCCTCCTGCAAAGGCTGGGGAACCGCGAAGGTGATGGTCACCGCATCGCGGGTTTCGGGTTCTACTTTTGCCACCGTTAAGGAATGAAACGTTGTCATGGCGACCTCAGATACATTTGAAATAGTCGAAGGGTTCCCGGCAGCTGTCGCAGCGATATAGCGCTTTGCAGGCCGTAGAACCAAATTCACTGATCATCGTGGTGCGGGTGCTGGCGCAGCGTGGACAGGTCACCTCGGCGGGCAGATGCGCATGGCAGCTGTGTCCGGCCGGAGGGCTGATGCCGTACTGGCGCAGGCGCTCCCGGGCATCCGGGGTCATCCAGTCGGTGGTCCACGCCGGGTCGAGCTGGATGGTGATCTGCACCGGGGCATAGCCGTGGGCGGTCAGCGTGTCGCGGATCGCCCCCATCAGATGGTCGGTAGCCGGACAGCCGGAATAGGTCGGCGTAAAGCCGATGGCCCAGCCTTCACCCTGCGGAGTTACGCTGCGCACCATGCCCAGATCGGTAATGGTCAGCACCGGGATCTCCGGGTCCGGGATCTGGCTCAACAGGGACCAGATCTGCGGGACGGCGGCGGGTGCGAGTTCGACGTGTTGCATGGTGCTCTCCTGGGTTACCACTGCTGTCCGGGATAAACGCGCTGCAGATACTGCATCTCTGCCAGCATCGGACCCAGATGTTCGGTATGCAGCCCTTTACGGCCCCCGCTGCGGTAGGCCGCTTCCTCTGGCACGCCCAGCGTCGCCGCGTTCAGCCCGGCAAAGACTTCCGCTTCCCACTCCTCGCGCAGGCTGCGCGGATCGACGGCGATACCTTCCGCCGCCAGGGTCAGGTCGATCTCGTCGGCCTCGAACAGTTCGGCGGTGAAGCGCCACAGGTCGTTAACCGCCTGCTGCATCTTCTGCGTGGAGACGGTGGTGCCGTTACCGAGGCGCTCCAGCCAGCCGCGGCTGAAGCGCAGGTGATAGCGGGCCTCTTTAAGGGATTTGGCGGCGATGGCGGCAAGCTGCGGATCGCGGCTGTTCGTCAGACGGGTAAACAGCGCCACGTGCCAGGCGTCGATAAAGTACTGCCGGGCGATGGTGTCGGCGAAGTTGCCGTTCGGCTGCTCCACCAGCAGCAGGTTGCTGAACTGGCGTTCGTCGCGCTGGAAAGCCAGGGTATCTTCGTCGCCCACCCCTTCCAGCTCGGCGGCGTAGGTTAAGAAGTTGCGCGCCTGGCCCAGCAGGTCGAGGCCGATATTGGCCAGCGCGAGGTCGATCTCCAGCTCCGGAGCGTGGCCGCACCAGGCCCCCAGACGCTGGGAGAGAACCAGGCCGTTATCACCGAGGCGCAGAACATATTGCGTTAACGTTTTCATCCCTGACCTCACATGTGCTCGATGCCATCAGGGATGGTGTAGAAAGTGGGGTGACGGTAGACCTTGCTCTCCGCCGGATCGAAAAACTCACCGCGCTCTTCCGGCTGTGAGGCGACGATTTCGCTCGCCTTCACCACCCAGATGGAGCAGCCTTCGCTGCGACGGGTGTAAGCGTCGCGGGCGTTTTCCAGCGCCATGCGATCGTCAGCGGCATGCAGGCTGCCCACGTGGCGGTGGGACAGTCCCTGTTTGCTGCGGACAAAAACTTCGTATAACGGCCAGTATGTTTTGCTCATCGTGATTCCTCTTACGCAACCTTGCGGGCGTGTTGTTTTTCTGCGTGCGCCAGGGCGGCTTCGCGCACCCACGTCCCCTCTTCCCAGGCTTTATTCTTGGCGGCCAGGCGCTCGTGATTGCAGACCCCGCGGCCATTGATGACGTCGTCAAACTCCTGCCAGTCGATCTCGCCAAAACGGTAGTGACCGCTTTCGGCATCGAAGTGCAGATCCGCATCCGGGACGGTCATCCCCAGCATCTCCACCTGCGGGACGGTGTTGTCGACAAAGCGCTGACGCAGCTCGTCGTTGCCAAAACGTTTGATCTTCCAGGCCAGGCTGCGGGCGCTGTTCGGGGAGTTGTCGTCGTTCGGGCCAAACATCATCAGTGCCGGCCACCAGAAACGGTTGATGGCGTCCTGCAACATCTGACGCTGGGCCTCGCTCCCCTGGGCCAGCGCCATGCAGGCTTCAAAGCCCTGGCGCTGGTGGAAGCTCTCTTCTTTACAGATTTTCACCATCGCCCGGGCATAGGGGCCGTAGGAG
The DNA here is from genome assembly GCF_037152535.1 of Leclercia sp. AS011. Lineage (NCBI taxonomy): Bacteria > Pseudomonadati > Pseudomonadota > Gammaproteobacteria > Enterobacterales > Enterobacteriaceae > Leclercia > Leclercia sp. AS011. Next base: position 972,464 of record NZ_JBBCMA010000001.1, on the reverse strand, counting down.
GTGCGGCACAGCGCCACCTGGTTAACGATGGCCGCGCCATCCACCAGCCAGCCAATCACGCCGATATCGGCCCAGCTCAGGGTCGGGTAGTTAAAGATGGAGGAGTACTTCATCTTGCCGTCGAGCATCTTCTGATAGATGTCTTCCCGGGCGCAGCCCAGCGTCTCGGCCGCGCTGTAGAGATAGAGACCGTGTCCGGCTTCATCCTGCACTTTCGCCAGCAGAATGGCCTTGCGGCGCAGCGTCGGGGCGCGGGTGATCCAGTTGCCTTCCGGCAGCATGCCGACAATTTCGGAGTGGGCATGCTGACCAATCTGGCGGATCAGCGTCTTGCGGTACGCGTCAGGCATCCAGTCCTGCGGCTCGATGGCCGTCTCTTGCGCGATTCGCTGTTCAAAGCGTTGTTCTTCGGTCACGTCATCACCCTTATGATTCGTTTAACTCGTAAATTTCATTCAATGATGAATCACTTCGTTTCTTAAAAGTTACACAAAGGTTAAATATAACCCCAAGGAGTGTTTGTTTATTTTGTGATGCGGCTCGCAAGACATTTCTCAAGCCCCGATGTGGCGCGGCATGTCGCACAGAAGAAGATATGGCGAGATCACAATGTTAATAAATCATTAACAAGAAACTTGCTTTTTATGATTCACAAACGAACTATCTATAGTGAAATCACGAACCATCTGGAGAGAAAGATGCAGCAGTTAGCCAGCTTCTTGTCCGGCACCTGGCAGTCTGGCCGGGGCCGTGAGCGCACAATTCAGCACGCCATCAGCGGCGAAACCCTCTGGCAGGTCACCAGCGAAGGGCTGGATATGGCCGCCGCGCGTCGTTACGCCATTGAGAAAGGCGGTGAAGCCCTTCACGCCATGACCTTCATCGAGCGCGCCGCGATGCTGAAAGCGGTGGCAAAACATCTGTTGAGCCAGAAAGAGGTGTTCTATGCCCTCTCCGCGCAGACCGGCGCGACCCGCGCCGACAGCTGGGTGGATATCGAGGGTGGGATTGGCACCCTCTTCACCTTCGCCAGTCTCGGCAGCCGCGAACTGCCGGACGACACCCTGTGGCCGGAAGATGAGCTGATCCCCCTGTCGAAAGAGGGCGGTTTTGCCGCGCGTCACGTTCTGACCTCGAAGTCCGGCGTGGCGGTCCATATCAACGCCTTTAACTTCCCCTGCTGGGGGATGCTGGAAAAACTGGCCCCAACCTGGCTTGCCGGAATGCCGGCAATCATCAAACCGGCCACCGCCACCGCCCAGGTGACCCAGGCGATGGTGAAAGCGATTGTCGACAGCGGCCTGGTGCCGGACGGTGCCATCAGCCTGATTTGCGGCGGTGCGGGAGATCTGCTCGACCAGCTCGACAGCCAGGACGTGGTGACTTTTACCGGTTCCGCCGTCACCGGCCAGATGCTGCGCGTCCATCCGAACATCGTCGCCCGCTCGATTCCGTTCACCATGGAAGCCGACTCCCTGAACTGCTGCGTGCTGGGGGATGACGTCACCCCGGAGCAGCCGGAGTTTGCCCTGTTCATCCGCGAGGTGGTGCGGGAGATGACCGCCAAAGCCGGACAGAAATGCACCGCCATCCGTCGCATCATTGTGCCGCAGGCGCAGGTAGAGGCCGTGAGCCAGGCGCTGATCGCCCGGCTGGAAAAAGTGCCCTATGGCGACCCGGCTCAGGAAGGGATCAAGATGGGGTCGCTGGTCAATGCCGATCAGCGTGCCGACGTGCAGGAGAAGGTGGATGCCTTAGTCTCGGCGGGCTGTCAGGTCCGTCTGGGCGGCAAAGCCGATCTGAACGCCGCCGGGGCCTTCTTCCCGCCGACGCTGCTCTTCTGCCCGCAGCCGGACGAAACCCCGGCCGTACACGCCACCGAAGCCTTTGGCCCGGTCGCCACCCTGATGCCGTATCAGACCCGCGAACACGCGATGGCCCTGGCCCGCGCCGGGGAAGGTAGCCTCGCCGGAACCCTGGTCACCGCCGATCTGCGCCTGGCGCGACAGTTTATCGCCGGGGCCGCGCGGGCCCACGGGCGTATCCAGATCCTTAACGAAGAGTCGGCCAAAGAGTCCACCGGCCACGGCTCCCCGCTGCCGCAGCTGGTGCACGGCGGGCCGGGTCGCGCCGGGGGCGGTGAAGAGCTGGGCGGCCTGCGGGCGGTGAAACACTATCTGCAACGCACCGCAATTCAGGGCAGCCCGAGCATGCTGGCCGCCATCAGCCAGCAGTGGGTGCGCGGTGCGCAGGTGCAGGAGGATCGCGTCCATCCGTTCCGTAAATATTTCGAGGAGCTGCAGCCGGGCGACAGCCTGCTGACCCCGCGCCGCACCCTGACCGAGACCGACATCGTTAACTTTGCCTGCCTGAGTGGAGATCATTTCTACGCCCACATGGACAAGATTGGTGCAGCGGAGTCGATTTTTGGCGAGCGCGTGGTGCACGGTTACTTCCTGATCTCCGCTGCCGCCGGGCTGTTCGTTGACGCGGGCGTCGGGCCGGTGATCGCCAACTACGGCATGGAGAACCTGCGCTTTATCGAGCCGGTGAAACCGGGCGATACCATTCAGGTGCGTCTGACCTGTAAGCGCAAGACTCTGAAGAAGCAGCGCACGGCGGAAGAGAAGCCGACCGGCGTGGTGGAATGGTCGGTGGAGATCTTCAACCAGCATCAGCAACCGGTAGCCCTCTACTCGATCCTGACCCTCGTCTCCCGTCAGCACGGAGATTTTGACGCCTGATCCCCCTCCCTCCGGGTAACGTCGCGCACGTTACCCGGCTTCTGGCACATCTGACAAAACATCTGGCAAATGCAGGCAAACGGTACGCACAGCGTTATTGCTATGTTGGCAATGAATAAACCGCGCGCAGAACAGCGGTCCCGAGTGGATAACAACACATACAACAGAGGTTAATCATGGGAAGCTCCTCAATATTTTCTCCACGTAAAACGGTGCTGGCGTTGGCCGTTGCTTGTCTCTTTTCCGGTCAGGTGCAGGCTCACGGTGGTGAAGCGCATATGGTCGAGATGGATAAAACCCTGACCGAGTTTGGTGCGGATGTGGCTTGGGACGACTACGCCCAGATCTACACCATCACCAAAGACGGGGCCTTCATCAAAGTGAAGCCGGGTGCCAAAACCGCCATCGTCAACGGCAAATCCCTGACCCTGCAGGTGCCGGTGGTGATGAAAGACAACAAGGCCTGGATCTCCGATACCTTTGTTAACGATGTGTTCCAGTTCGGCCTCGACCAGACCTTCCAGGTAGAGAAGACCCCACACCCGCTGAACGCCCTGTCCGCAGATGAAATTAAACAGGCCGTCGAGATTGTGAAAGCCTCGCCGGACTTCAAACCGAACACCCGCTTTACCCAGATCGCGCTGGCCGAGCCGGATAAAGCCAAAGTGTGGGACTTTGTGCTCAACGGCACGGCGGTGGATGCGCCGCGTCAGGCCAGTATCACCATGCTGGACGGCAAATTCGTGATCGAAGCGCTGGTGGATCTGAAGGATAAGAAAATCATGCACTGGGAGCCGATCAAGGACGCCCACGGCATGGTGCTGCTGGATGATTTTATGGCGGTGCAGAAGATCGTCATCGGCAGCCAGGAGTATATTGACGCGCTGAAAAAGCGCGGCATCAACGACCCGAGCAAGGTGATGACCACCCCGCTGACCGTCGGCTACTTTGACGGCAAAGATGGCCTGAAACAGGAAGATCGCCTGCTGAAAGTGGTGAGCTATCTGGATACCGGCGACGGTAACTACTGGGCGCATCCGATTGAAAACCTGGTCGCAGTGGTGGATCTGGTCGGGAAGAAAATCATCAAAATCGAAGAAGGGGCCATCGTTCCGGTGCCAATGGAGCCCCGTCCGTATGACGGCCGCGACCGCGAGCCGGTCGCCCATAAGCCGCTGGAGATCGTTGAGCCTGAGGGCAAGAACTACACCATCACCGGCAATATGATCCACTGGCAGAACTGGGACTTCCACCTGAGCCTCGACTCCCGCGTCGGGCCGATCATCTCCACCGTCACCTTTAACGACAACGGCAAAAAACGCCAGGTGATGTACGAGGGATCGCTCGGCGGAATGATCGTCCCTTACGGCGACCCGGACGTGGGCTGGTACTTCAAGGCCTATCTGGACTCGGGCGATTACGGTATGGGCACCCTGACCTCCCCGCTGGTGCGCGGCAAAGATGTGCCGTCCAACGCCGTGCTGCTGAATCAGACCATCCCGGATTACACCGGTGCGCCGATGGAGATCCCGCGGGCGATAGCGATTTTCGAACGCTACGCCGGGCCGGAGTATAAGCACCAGGAGATGAATCAGCCGAACGTCAGCACCGAACGTCGCGAGCTGGTGGTGCGCTGGATCAGTACCGTCGGGAACTACGATTATATCTTTGACTGGATCTTCCACGAAAACGGTACCATCGGCATCGATGCCGGGGCGACCGGTATCGAAGCGGTGAAAGGGGTGACGGCGAAAACCATGCACGATCCGAGTGCGAAAGAGGATACGAAGTACGGGACCCTGATCGACCACAACATCGTCGGCACCACCCACCAGCACATCTATAACTTCCGTCTGGATATGGACGTGGATGGCACCAGTAACAGTCTGGTGGCGATGGATCCGGAGGTCAAACCGAACACCGCCGGGGGCCCGCGCACCAGTAGCCTGCAGATCAACCAGTACAATATTGATACCGAGCAGCAGGCGGCGCAGAAATTTGACCCGGGTACTATTCGTCTGCTGAGCAACACCAGCAAAGAGAACCGCATGGGCAACCCGGTCTCCTATCAGATCATCCCGTACGCGGGCGGTACGCACCCGGTGGCGACCGGCGCGAAATTCGCCCCGGACGAGTGGATCTACCACCGCCTGAGCTTTATGGACAAGCAGCTGTGGGTGACCCGCTACCATCCGAACGAGATGTACCCGGAAGGGAAATTCCCGAACCGCTCTACCCAGGACACTGGTCTGGGCCAGTTCAGCAAGGATAACGAGTCGCTGGATAATCAGGATAACGTGGTGTGGATGACCACCGGCACCACCCACGTGGCGCGTGCGGAAGAGTGGCCCATCATGCCTACCGAATGGGTGCATACCCTGCTCAAGCCCTGGAACTTCTTCGACGAAACCCCGTCGTTAGGTAAGAAGAAAGAGGCGCAGTAAGCGTTAAAAAGCCGGGCAGATTGCCCGGCTTTTTTTTGGCCTGTGCGGTTTGTATTGTCGGGTGGCGGCGCTGCGCTTAAATTTGGATAGGGTTCTCATTATTAATTATGGGTATGCAATAAAAACTTTGAAATACTTACGACCACTGGTACAAAATAAAGGAAGGTTATATTAAGAAAATATATAAGGTCTATATGATGAATAATCTTCCCGTCACCGAACTCATTATCAAAGAAATGGTTGACTCGCCAATTGCCACCATTGCAGCCGCCATTACTATCCTGGCACAAATTATCCTTCTGATAAGGGCCTCTGTTGGTAAGAAAGTCAACGCCCCTGATGACATTTTCATAAAAAATGGTATCAGCACACGGATTATGTCTTTCTTTGCCATCAAGATCCCTTTGAACAAAACTCCTGATATAACAAAAGTCGATATTATATTTTTATTATTCATAGGAATAACATCTTTAACAGCCACGCTATTTTGCGGGAATATGTTCCTGAAAGTTGCTAATACCCCTGAACACTCAACGTCGCTCTACTTTAAAGCAACAGGTGAAAATTTTTATTTATCGCTTCAGGCCGCCTCAGAAGCTGTTGCCATTAACAAAGAAAAAGCATGGACCGTCACACCTGAAAAATGCACCGCCCCTCAGGATCTGCCCTTAACGCCGTCTGTAGGTTTAGTAAAATTTCTGTGCGAAGCATTTAACAATGAAGAGTATAAAAGTGAGATTATTAAATCTATTGAGAAGTTCAAGAAAGACAAGCCTGTCATTTATGTCCTGTTAGGTGTGCTGGAATTTTCTTTTTTATGGATTTTAATGAGCTTAATTATAACCATTATCTACAAAGCAAGGATTCGCAAATATATTATTAATGAACACCAAATCGCATTAAGTTATGTTGCGTAGATTAGGGTACCAGTACGGTCAGGATAAGCGTCAGTCGGGAGATTACGTCGGGTGGCGCTGCGCTTACCCGACCTACAAAACCCCAGGCCCGTGCAAGCGCAGCGCCGCCGGGCATTAATACCGTACGCATACCGATTTGGTTTCGCACCAGCCGTCCAGCCAGTCCGGGCCGAAATCACGGCCGGTGCCGGACTGCTTCATGCCGCCGAACGGCAGGTTGGCGTCGATCAGGGTGTGGCTGTTGATCCACACCGTGCCGGCCTGCAGGCGATCGGTATACTCCAGCGCTTTGCTGATGTTTTGCGTCCAGACGCTGGCAGTCAAACCGTATTCGGTATCGTTCGCCAGGCGCAGAGCCTCTTCGCCGTCGGCGACGCGCACCAGGTTCACCACCGGGCCAAACACCTCTTCGCGGGTCAGACGCAGGCTGGCGTCCGGGTTGACCACCAGGGTCGGCGACACGTAGTAACCCTCACCGTTCGGACCGCGATTACCGGCGATCAGCTCGGCCTGACGCGACTGCGCCTCGTCGAGGAAGGTCTGCACCTTATCGCAGTGGGCGCGGGAGACCAGCGGGTTGATGTGTGCCTCCGGGGACATACCCGGCCCGACGCTCAGGGATTTCACCGCCTGCTCAAAACCGCTCACGACGGTATCAAACAGCGGCGCTTCGATGTAAATCCGCGAGCTTGCCGCACAGACCTGGCCCTGGTTAAGGAAGCTGCCGGTCATCAGCCCTTCGATGACCCATGACGGATCCGCATCTTTCAGGACGATGGCCGGATTTTTACCGCCCAGCTCGAGGGTGACGCCCATCAGGCGGTCGGCGGCGGAGCGCGCAATCTGTTTCCCGGTGGCGGTGGAGCCGGTGAAGCTCACTTTGGCAATATGCGGATGGTTGGTCAGCGCGGCCCCACACACCGCCCCGCTGCCGGTCACCACGTTGAAGACGCCGTCCGGGATCCCGGCGACGCTAGCCAGCTCCGCCACCCGCAGCAACGTCAGCGGCGTGGTTTCCGACGGTTTAATCACGATAGAACAACCCGCGGCCAGGGCGGGCATCACTTTCCACATGCCGATCAGCAGCGGGAAGTTCCACGGCACGATCCCGGCCACCACGCCAATCGGCTCTTTGCGGGTCCACGCCTGATAGCGGGCCCCCTGCGGCATCGGAATGGAGAGATCCAGCGTCTTACCGGCGATTTTTGTCGTTAGCCCGGCGGTGTAGCGCATCCAGTTCAGGGTGCAGCCCACTTCAAAGGCGCGGGAGATGTTAATGGATTTACCCTGCTCCAGGGTTTCGAGCTGGGCCAGTTCCTCGGTGTGCTGCTCCACCAGATCGGCAAAGCGCAGAAGAATGCGTTCACGCTCCGCAGGCAGCTTGCCTGACCAGCTACGGGCAACAAAGGCGCGCCAGCCGGACATCACCGCGCGGTCCACATCCTGCGCGCTGGCATCGGCCGTCGAGGCAATCACCTGACCGGTGGCCGGGTTAAAGATCTCCAGACGCTTTTCGCTGTCGGAGGCGGACTGGCGTCCCTCAATCCAGAGGCCATGTTGGCGATCCAGAAATTGCTGCACGCTGTGCAGTACGGCGACCTGTGTATCAGACATAGCGATTCCTTATTATTCGCAGGGTGTCAACGCAGTCTAAGATGGCTTTGCCGAATGCGCTTTTATCTCTGTGACATTCGCTTTGCCCGCTGTGACAGGCGCCGCAAAACGCGACAATAACGCCGTTTCGCTCTGGTGTCCGGCGGAGTTTTTTGCAGGATTTCGCCCCAGGTCACGGGCAATTAGCAACATAAATGCAACAATGTTTAAACATTGGTGACGTAGCGGGTAAGACATGTGTGCAAACGAACAGGACAAATATCAGCACTGGCTGGCGCAGATTAACCAGGTTTGCGGCAGTTTTGCCGCCCGCCCCATGAGCGGCGAGTTTTATGGCGAGCTGGAATCCACCTGGACCGGCAATCTGAAACTGAGCACCGTCACCGCCGGCGGCGTGAACCTGTTTCGTACCCGTCAGGAGATCAAAACCAGCAACGACGCCTGGTTCTACACAGTGTTCCAGCTTGAAGGAGAAGCAGGACTGGAGCAGGACGACAGGCAGATTGTACTCAACGCCGGGGATATCACCCTGATTGACGCCTCCCGCCCCTGCTCGATCTACTGGCCGGAAAAATCACGTCAGATTTCGCTCCTGCTGCCGCGTCAGATCCTCGAGCAGCACTTTCGTTTTCAGGAAGTGACCTGCGCGCAAAAACTCTCCCACAGTCTGCCCACCGTCCAGCTCAGCTACCGTCTGCTGCAGGACAGCATGAACAACCCGGCATTAAGCGAAACGGAAAGCGAAGCCGCGCTGGAGGCGATGGTCTGCCTGCTACGCCCGGTATTGCAGCAGCGGGAAAGCGTGCAGCCGCGCAAGGCGCGACAGTTTACCAATGTGCTGGCCCTGATCGACGACCATATTCAGGCCGAACACCTGCGCCCGGAGTGGATCGCCTCGGAGTGTGGGATGTCAGTGAGGAGCCTGTACCGGATGTTTGCCGAGAAAGGGCTGGTGGTGGCGCAGTACATTAAAAATCGGCGTCTGGATCTGTGCGCGCAGATGCTGCGCGGTGCCCGGGACGATGAGAAGCTGGCCGGTATTGGCTATAGCTGGGGGTTTACCGATCACAGCCACTTCTCCACGGCGTTCAAGCAGCGTTTTGGCGTCTCACCCGGCGAATACCGTAAACGCCACCGCTGATCACTTCTGCATCCACCTGCCGTTGATCCCCTGGACATACTCCCCGGGGTTGGCGCGCGCGACCAGCTTTGTCCCGGCCATTTTTGCCACTTCATCAACCGGAATGTTATTGCTGTCGGCAAGCTTCTGATAGCTGTCGGTGCGGGCTTTGTTGATCTGCTCCACCAGCGCCAGGGTCTCGCGATCCTGGCTCCGCGGGGCAATATAGCCGCTCAGGGTTTCACCGACCCGCCCGGTACTGCGGGCCTCGTTGAGGGTCAGCGCCAGCGCGGGCGCACAGAGCACCAGCGTTAACATCATCAGTAAAATGCGTTTTCTCATGGCAGCCTCAGAACAGATCGCTGCGTGATTTCAGCAGCGTCTCCACGTCTTTATCCACTTTGATATGGATCTCATGTTCAATTTTGACGTTCATGTTGATGGTGATCGGATCCTTCGACGCCGCCACTTCGATCCTTGGCGTGCAGCCTGTCAGCGTCAGTATGACAATCGCGGTGAAACCACCGGCCAGCTTTTTCATGGTTGTTCCTTACATTCCTTGCCTGTCGGGCAGCGGTTATCCGGTAATGCTGCATGTTGCTCCAGCCAGGTCTGCAGATTGTCGCCAAAACGCAGGCTGCGCCAGAGGGTGAACAGGTTCTCCTGATGGGTGTAGTTGAGGTTAACGGCCTGCGTCTGGCCCTCGACGCGGCTGGCGCCACGCAGGGTTGACGCCAGGGTTAATTCCCCCAGGTTATCTACATTGAGTGTCGTCCACGACTGTGTAATTTCCATATAGCGGAGCCAGTTGATCGCCCCCGCCGCCGAGCGGTTTTCCTGGACCAAGGCATCGGCGGTATCTTTATCGAGGCGCAGGGTCATCGGCCCGGCGTTGGTCAGCCAGCCATCTTTGATGATCCACTTGTCGTTGTCCAGCCAGAACGGCAGCGCCCCGCTGAACGGCCCGGACAGCGCAAATTGTTTCGGATTCACGGCGCTAATCAGCTCGCTGGAGGAGATATTGCTCACCCGCAGCAGGGCCGCGTCGTGCTGTGGCATCCGCAGCTGCTGCATGGACACTTTGCCGCCCAGCAGATCCACGCTGACGTCGGTCAGCAGCAGCGGGTTCGCCTCGCTCCAGGGGTAGTTCCCCTGCAGATCGGCGGTAATGTTGCGGGCCGTGACCTGATTGATCACCTCCCCAATGCGAAGCGTCACCGGGCCATGGGTCCCCAGCGACCAGGTGCCCTGGCTGAAGCGGAACGGCAGGACAAAATCGACGCCATTCACTTTATTATCCGGCATCCAGACGCTGCCGCTTTTCACCACCCCGTGGCCTCCGGCCTCAAAGCCCTGATCGGCCGCCGCGGAGAAGGCCACCTGAGCATACAAGTCCCCGTCGCGCAGGGTCATCTTCCAGTCCGGCGGGACCAGCGGCTGGAAGACCGTCAGGGACTGCTTCGGCCACCAGGCCTGGCCGCGCAGACGCTCCCCGTCCCAGCGCCCGTTCAGCTGCACCGGGCCGATCGCTCTGGCATTGAGGGTGCCTTTGAACTGGAACAGGGTCGGATCGCTGCCCTCGACGCTGAATTTGACCGTCGAGGGCGGTAATACGCTGCCGCCGGTGAAGGTGGTTTCTCCGGCGTCAAAAGAGAGTGCGCCGCTAAAGTGTGGGTGGGCGGGATCGCGCTGCCAGCGGATCGGGCTGTCCAGAACCATCCGCGGCGTGCTGGCATGCATAGTGCCGTACTTCAGCTGGTCAAATCCGGTCGAGAGCGCCTTCAGTTCAATCACGCTATCGCGCCACTCGCCCCTGCCCGCCACGTCCCAGCGGGCCTGCATCGGCGTAAAGTTGCCCTCTCCCCAGTAGCGCCACTGCCACAGGCCGCTATCCGGCAGGAAGTCATTCGCCCGGCCATCCAGGTGCAGGGTGAAATCACCCATCTCCTTTTCATGCGCGCGCAAAATGGCCTGCAGACGACCATCGATACCCTTGCGGGTGAGGGCCACGCCAGCAAGCGGCCAGCGCACCTCGTCAATATTGAGAGAATCAATGATCCGTCCGCGGGAGCGCAGCAGCGCCCCCGGCGCAAACGCCAGCCGGGGCTCGGCGAGGCTGCCGGTCAGCATAGCGGGCAACCCGGCATAGAGGATGAGATCGTTCTGTTTGGCGACGCCAGTAAGCTGTAGCGGCATGGCGCTGTTATCCACGCTCAGCTTGCCCGGGCCGAAGGTCAGTACCGCGTTACCCTTCCCGGCATCGCCCTGGGTAAGGACATTCATGCGCCCGCTGATGACGGCGTTTTCCGTGCCCTGCTGCCAGTTGTCGATCTTTATCCCCACGCGTCCGCTCAGGGGAATACCAGCTTGATCCCAGCGCCAGCGCCCGTCGCTGATGGTCAGCTGTTGGGCGGTGATCTGCCAGGGGAGATCCAGCAGCGGTTCGCGGCTCTCCCGCTCAACCAATACCAGCTGGCCCTGATTGTCCTGCCACGCCAGATCGGCATCCACCAGCGATGGAAGCTGCGGCACCGAGAAGGTCGCCACCGCATGTCCCTGCACCGGCAGGCCGTCCGGCACCAGCGGCAGGGTAAAATCCCCCACCAGCGTTACCGGCTGCGGGTTATCGGGCAGGTTGAGCGTGACGTCGCTGACGGTCAGGGAACGCCCACGAAGTGTGCCGCGCAGGCTAAACTGATCCCCATGATAGCTAATGTCCTGTCGCGCCGGGGTCAGCGAGGCGGTTAACTTCCCCTGCCACTGTTGCCAGGGCGAGAGCGTAAGGCGATCGATGGTCAGCCAGGTATTGGGCAGCAGCGACTGCCATTCCGCCAGAGTACGCGGTGCCGCGGGCGTGGGCTCGCTGGCAGGGATTTTACTCAGGCAGGCGCTGTTGAGATCCAGCCCGGCGATGTCGATTTTCCAGCGGCTCGGGTGGCTGAGCGTGGCGTCCTCGATGCGGGCGATTTCGCAGTCGTCCACCAGGTAGCGCAGATCGGCGATCACCAGGGCATTACGGGTCAGACGCGGACTTTTTTCGAAGGCGATCCGGGTCCCTGCGGGGAGCCAGATACCGGCAAGGGTGGGTACCCACTGCGCAAGGGTCAGCAGCAGCGTCAGCGGCAATAGAACGATCAGCAGCAGTAGCGCGATGGCGGCTTTGTATTTACCCCTCATGGGCAGTTAATATCCTGATTTAGCGAAAAAATTAGCCGATAGTATCGAATAGTGTGGCATGTTTCGTCTGGCAGGTGAAGCGAAGGCCTGTTTAAGGATAGATGTGATGCTGCTGAATGTAAGCGTTTTTATTGTGCGCTTACCCTTCTTCAGGGCAACAAAAAACCGCCCGAAGGCGGTTTAAAAAAGTCGTTCTAACCCTATCTTCTGATCACGTCGGGGTCATCAGGATCCAGCGGGTCATTCACATCAGGTATGTCATCACCCGGGAGAAGAGGATCTGTGTCACCCGGAAGGGGATCGCTGCCACCAGGAAGCGGTTCATCATCAGGAATGGGATCAATATAATCTGGACGATCAGCCATAAAGCCTCCGTCAAACTGCGTTAAGAGAGGTTATTTCGATTTACCCGGTTTCTGTTTGCTCTGGTCATCTTTTTGGTTTTTTTGCGGCTGCTTAGGTTGGTCTTTTGAGACGTTCTGTACGGTGGATTTCATGTTGAAACTCCGGTTGTAGATGCAGCAAATCGCCACCCTGAAACTATAAGTTACGCTTATAGTTATATCGAGCGGGACGGCAACAGATTAATTTTATGCTGATGTTTTATATCGGTTTATCGCAAGATGAAAAGCACACTCTCTCTGACTCACCTTCGGCAGGCGGGATAGTGTAGAATCATTCTCAGAACTTATTGAATTCAATAATATTTTAATATTTGTATGATTATTTTAATCATGCTAACGTAGTTCCAAAATCACTGGAGAAAGTCTTATGAAACTCGCGGTATATAGCACAAAGCAGTACGACAAAAAGTATCTGCAACATGTTAACGAGGACTATGGCTTCGAACTTGAATTTTTCGACTTTCTGCTTAACGAGAAAACGGCCAAAACCGCGCATGGCTTTGATGCGGTCTGTATTTTCGTTAACGACGACGGCAGTCGTCCCGTGCTGGAAGAACTTAAAAAACAGGGCGTGAAGTACATCGCCCTGCGCTGCGCGGGCTTTAACAATGTCGATCTCGACGCGGCCAAAGAGCTGGGTCTGCAGGTGGTGCGCGTCCCGGCCTACTCCCCGGAAGCCGTAGCGGAACATGCCATCGGCATGATGATGTCGCTGAACCGTCGTATTCACCGTGCTTATCAACGCACCCGTGACGCCAACTTCTCGCTGGAAGGGCTGACCGGTTTCACCATGTACGGCAAAACCGCCGGGGTGATCGGCACCGGTAAAATCGGCGTCGCGACGCTGCGGATCCTGAAGGGCTTTGGTATGCGCCTGCTGGCGTTTGACCCCTATCCGAGCGCCGCCGCGCTGGAGCTGGGTGTGGAGTATGTTGACCTGAAAACCCTGTACGCCGAGTCAGACGTGATCTCCCTGCACTGCCCGCTGACCGCAGACAATTACCATCTGCTGAACCAGAGCGCGTTCGACCAGATGAAAGATGGCGTGATGATCGTCAATACCAGCCGCGGTGGCCTGGTGGATTCCCAGGCGGCTATTGAGGCCCTGAAAACGCAAAAAATCGGGGCGCTGGGGATGGACGTGTACGAGAACGAACGCGATCTGTTCTTTGAAGATAAGTCGAACGACGTAATTCAGGATGACGTGTTCCGTCGCCTGTCCGCCTGCCACAACGTGCTGTTTACCGGGCACCAGGCGTTTTTGACCGCCGAGGCGCTGATCAGCATTTCGGAGACCACGTTGGGTAACCTCAGCCAGATCGAAAAAGGCGAAGCGTGCCCGAACGCGCTGTTCTGATTGACGTCATTTCCCCTCTCCCTGATGGGAGAGGGAATTAAGCCCGCCCTGTTTTCAGATTATCCCGCAAGACAATCCCCGCCAGCGCAATAGACTATGCATAAGCTATTTATGAAGTGAATAATTGAGAAGAACCATGAAAACGCTCGTCGCAGTAACGATCCTCAGCATGGCGCTGGCAGGCTGTGTTAATCCAGGAAAGGCCTCTGTTCAGGAAGAACAGCTCGAGCAGCACCGCTTTGTGCTGCAAAGTATGAACGGCACCGCCATCAACCCGGCGACCACGCCGCCGGAGATCGCCTTTGGTGAAGACCTGGCGGTATCAGGCGTAATGTGTAACCGCTTCAGCGGCCAGGGCAAGCTATCTGACGGCGAGCTTAAGGTGAAAGCGCTCGCCATGACGCGCAAGCTGTGTACCGAGCCACAGCTCAATGACCTCGATCACGCGATCGGCACCATGCTGCGTAACGGGACGCAGGTCGACCTGACGGAAGACGTGTTAACCCTGGCGACGGCTGAGACGACGCTGGTCTTTAAACGCGCAGAGTAATCAGTAAGCTCCGCAGGATCCTACGGCAAGCGACTGTTCACTGCAGCGTTTGCCGTTAGGCAGCGCACACATGCCGATGGCCGAGCCATCCAGCTGACGCGCAACGGACAGCGACCCGCCCACCATGGCGCAATTTGCCTGCCCGGAACTGGACATTGCCGCCCTCATCCCCGGCGCGACGTGCGCGGCGGTGGCCTGCTGAACAGGTTCATTGCTGCAGGCCGACAGTAACAAAGCGGCACACCCAACCCAAAATGCTGCGCGCATAATCTCTCCCCATGTTGAATTGCAAAACCTATGCATAATAGGCATCCCACGCCCTGCCGTCGAGATCCGAAGCGCGGTTTTCTGCGCTGTCAAAACATTTACCGACTATTTTCAGGCAAAAGTTTGATCAAACCATTGATGGCATTAATAAGCAGGACACAAAAGCGAAAATCGTTTCAGCGGGCCTTTGCTAAAATAAAAAGATAATTACAGGACTCGTCGATGTATCACGGGTCCCTCTTTCTTTGCGCAATGTAAGGGTGTCATATGCAAACTATTGACGGGAATGGCGCAGTCGCGTCCGTCGCGTTTCGCACCAGTGAAGTGATCGCCATCTATCCCATTACCCCCAGCTCCACGATGGCTGAACAGGCCGATGCCTGGGCCGGAAACGGGCTGAAAAACGTCTGGGGTGATGTGCCTCGCGTGGTCGAAATGCAGTCTGAAGCCGGGGCGATTGCCACCGTTCACGGCGCACTGCAGACCGGGGCGCTGTCCACCTCCTTTACCTCGTCCCAGGGTCTGCTGCTGATGATCCCGACGCTGTACAAGCTGGCGGGACAGCTGACTCCGTTCGTACTGCACGTTGCGGCGCGCACCATCGCCACCCATGCGCTGTCGATTTTTGGCGATCACTCCGACGTGATGGCCGTGCGCCAGACCGGCTGCGCCCTGCTCTGCTCTGCCAGCGTGCAGGAGGCGCAGGATTTTGCCCTGATCTCCCACATGGCGACCCTGAAAAGCCGGGTGCCGTTTATCCATTTTTTCGACGGTTTCCGCACCTCGCACGAAATTAATAAGATTGTGTCGATTTCCGATGACACCATCCGCAGCCTGCTTCCGCAAGCGGAGATCGACGCCCACCGCGCCCGGGCGCTGAACCCGGAACATCCGGTGATCCGCGGCACCTCCGCCAACCCGGACACCTACTTCCAGTCCCGTGAGGCCACCAACCCCTGGTACAACGCGGTGTATGACCATGTTGAGCAGGCGATGGCTGATTTTGCCGCCGCCACCGGACGCGAGTACAAACCCTTCGAGTATTACGGCCATCCGCAGGCAGAGCGCGTGATTGTGATCATGGGTTCGGCCATTGGCACCTGTGAAGAGGTGGTGGATGAACTCCTGAGCCGGGGCGAGAAAGTGGGCGTGCTGAAAGTGCGCCTCTATCGCCCCTTCTCCGCGAAACACCTGCTGGCGGTATTGCCGGAGAGTGCCCGATCAGTGGCGGTGCTGGATCGTACCAAAGAGCCTGGCGCTCAGGCCGAGCCGCTCTATCTGGATGTGATGACCGCGCTGGCCGAGGCCTTTAACGGCGGCGAGCGCGAAACCCTGCCGCGGGTGATTGGCGGACGTTATGGCCTGTCGTCCAAAGAGTTTGGCCCCGAGTGCGTGCTGGCCATCTTCAACGAGCTGAGCGCTGCGAAGCCGAAGCCGCGCTTCACCGTTGGCATCTATGACGACGTGACCAATCTCTCTCTGTCGCTGCCGGAAAATACCCTGCCCTCCACCGCGAAGCTGGAAGCGCTGTTCTACGGCCTGGGCAGCGACGGCAGCGTGTCGGCCACCAAGAACAACATCAAGATCATCGGTAACTCCACCCCGTGGTATGCCCAGGGCTATTTCGTCTATGACTCGAAGAAAGCCGGGGGTCTGACGGTTTCGCACCTGCGCGTCAGCGAGCAACCGATCCGTTCGGCGTATCTGGTCTCTCAGGCCGATTTCGTCGGCTGCCACCAGCTGCAGTTTATCGACAAGTACCAGATGGCCGAGCGCCTGAAGCCGGGCGGGATTTTCCTGCTCAATACCCCGTACAGCGCCGATGAGGTCTGGGGACGTTTGCCGCAGGAAGTGCAGGCGGTGCTGAACCAGAAAAAAGCGAAGTTCTATGTTGTGAACGCGGCGAAAATCGCCCGCGAATGCGGCCTGGGGGCGCGTATCAATACCGTCATGCAGATGGCGTTTTTCCACCTGACGCAGATCCTGCCGGGCGATAGCGCCCTGATTGAGCTGCAAGGGGCGATCGCCAAAAGCTACAGCAGCAAAGGTCAGGAGCTGGTGGAGCGTAACTGGCAGGCCCTGGCGCTGGCCCGGGAGTCGCTGGCAGAGGTGCCGTTGCAGCCGGTGAACGCGCAGAGCCCGAACCGTCCGCCGGTGGTCTCCGATGCCGCCCCGGACTTTGTCAAAACCGTGACCGCCGCAATGCTTGCCGGTCTGGGGGATGCCCTGCCCGTCTCTGCCCTGCCGCCGGACGGGACCTGGCCGATGGGCACCACCCGCTGGGAAAAACGCAACATCGCCGAAGCCATCCCGATCTGGAAAGAGGAGCTGTGCACCCAGTGTAACCACTGCGTGGCGGCCTGCCCGCACTCGGCGATCCGCGCCAAAGTTGTCTCTCCTGAGGCGATGGAGAACGCCCCGGCCAGCCTGCACTCGCTGGATGTGAAATCCCGCGACATGCGCGGCCAGAAATATGTCCTGCAGGTGGCACCGGAAGACTGCACCGGCTGTAACCTGTGCGTGGAAGTCTGCCCGGCGAAAGATCGCCAGAACCCGGAGATCAAGGCCATCAATATGATGTCGCGCCTTGACCATGTGGAAGAAGAGAAAGTGAATTACGACTTCTTCCTCGACCTGCCGGAGATCGACCGCAACAGCCTTGAGCGTATTGATATCCGTACCTCGCAGTTGATTACCCCGCTGTTCGAATACTCAGGTGCCTGTTCCGGCTGCGGCGAAACGCCGTATATCAAGCTGCTGACCCAGCTCTACGGCGACCGGATGCTGATTGCCAACGCCACCGGCTGTTCGTCGATCTACGGCGGCAACCTGCCGTCCACGCCGTATACCACCGACGCCAACGGCCGCGGCCCGGCCTGGGCGAACTCACTGTTCGAGGATAACGCCGAGTTTGGCCTGGGCTTCCGCTTAACGGTGGATCAGCACCGGGTCCGCGTGATGCGCCTGCTGGAGCAGTTTGCCGATAAGATCCCGGCAGAGCTGAACAGCGCCCTGCACAGCGAGGCAACCCCGGACGTGCGCCGTCAGCAGGTGGCGGAGTTGCGTCAGCATCTGACGGGCGTTGAAGGCGCTGAACAGCTGTTAACCGATGCCGATGCGCTGGTCGAGAAATCGATCTGGCTGATTGGCGGTGACGGCTGGGCGTATGACATCGGCTTTGGCGGCCTCGATCATGTCCTTAGCCTGACCGAGAACGTCAATATTCTGGTGCTGGATACCCAGTGCTACTCCAATACCGGCGGCCAGGCCTCTAAAGCCACCCCGCTGGGGGCCGTAACCAAGTTTGGCGAGCACGGCAAACGCAAGGCGCGCAAGGATTTGGGCGTGAGCATGATGATGTACGGTCATGTTTATGTGGCGCAGATCTCACTGGGGGCGCAGCTGAACCAGACGGTGAAAGCGATTCAGGAGGCGGAAGCCTACCCTGGCCCATCGCTGATCATCGCCTACAGCCCGTGCGAGGAGCATGGCTACGATCTGGCGTTGAGCCACGATCAGATGCGCCAGTTGACGGCGACCGGCTTCTGGCCGCTGTACCGCTTCGACCCGCGTCGTGCCGATGAGGGTAAACTGCCGCTGGCGCTGGATTCCCGTCCGCCGTCAGATGCGCTGGCCGAGACGCTGATGCAGGAGCAACGCTTCCGTCGCCTCAATGCCCAGCAGCCCGAAGTGGCAGAGCAGCTGTGGAAAGATGCCGCGGCCGATCTGCAAAAACGCTACGATTTCCTGGCGCAATTAGCCGGAAAGGCGGAAAAAACCGCCAGCGAATAGCGTCTAGCCCGGCATGTCCGGGCTTTTCTTTGGGCATAAAAAAACCCGCCAGTAATATTCTGGCGGGCAATCCTGTTCAGCAATAAATAACAGTTGCGAATTTCAAACCTGATCATTAAATATACGGATTAAAATACTACAGGCATATAACAAGGCTGAGTCTACTGATTTTATGAGGAAATGAGTAATTTTTGTTTTATATAGATTTAATTAATACATTCACCAAAATTATGACTGTTTCGCTGGCAGTAAATCCTTTAGATTTTACTTAATTGGTAACAATTATGCTTTATCTCCGCAAGGAAGAGTGATTTAGCATGAGACCTCTTTCCAACGTAGAAAGTTCCACGGAAAGTTTAAAAATATTTAATATAAAAACAGCATAAGGAATAGTCACAATGCAAAGAAAAGTACTGGCTTTAATGATCCCTGCTCTGTTAATGGCGGGCGCTGCACATGCCGCAGAAATTTATAATAAAGACGGCAACAAATTAGATCTCTACGGTAAAGTTGACGGTCTGCACTATTTCTCTGACGACAGCAGCGCTGACGGCGACCAGACCTATATGCGTCTCGGCTTTAAAGGCGAAACCCAGATTAGCGATACGCTGACCGGCTACGGCCAGTGGGAATATAATATTCAGGCAAACAACACCGAAGGGTCTTCTAACCAGTCCTGGACCCGTCTGGCGTTTGCCGGTCTGAAATTCGGTGACTACGGTTCATTCGATTATGGTCGTAACTACGGCGTGCTGTACGACGTGGAAGCCTGGACCGATATGCTGCCAGAGTTCGGCGGCGACTCCTACACCAAAGCAGACAACTTCATGACCGGCCGTGCGAACGGCGTGGCGACCTACCGTAACACTGACTTCTTCGGCATGGTTCAGGGCCTGAACTTCGCCCTGCAGTATCAGGGCAACAACGAAGGCACCGGTAACGGCAACGAAGGCACCAACAACAGCAATGGTCGTGGCGTGCGTAATGAGAACGGTGACGGCTTCGGTATCTCCACCTCTTACGACTTCGGCATGGGCTTCAGCGCCGCGGCGGCTTACACCTCTTCTGACCGTACCAACGATCAGGTGAAAAATACAACGGCTCACGGCGACAAAGCGGACGCCTGGACCACCGGCCTGAAGTATGACGCCAACAATATCTATCTGGCGGCCATGTACTCTGAAACCCGTAATATGACCCCTTACGGTAACGGTGATAAAGAAAATACTGTTGCTGACAAAACCCAGAACTTCGAAGTAACGGCTCAGTACCAGTTCGATTCCGGTCTGCGTCCGGTGGTCTCTTACCTGCAGTCTAAAGGGAAAGACCTGAACGGCCAGGGCGTTCAGGATCTGGTTAAATACGCTGAAGTGGGTGCGACCTACTACTTCAACAAAAACATGTCCACCTACGTTGATTATAAAATCAACCTGCTGGATGAAGACGACCAGTTCTACAAAGACAATGGCATCGGCACCGATGACACCATTGCGCTCGGTCTGGTTTACCAGTTCTGATGCAATTAGCCCGCGCTTCGGCGCGGGCTAACGCTTTATTTTGGTTGCGCCAACCGGAGGATCTGATACAAGATAAATCTTATGTTTGCCCGGCTGTAGAGGATTCGCTATCGTGAACCATCATGCTGTTAAATCTTCGCGCATCGCCTCGATTGCCTACGACACCTGCAACGAAACGCTTGAAGTGCGTTTTCGTGACCATAGTGCCTGGCAATATCAGCCCGTCCCTGCACGTATCTTTAATGACTTCCTGAATGTGGTTTCAAAAGGGCGTTTTTATGACGGCGTGGTAAAAGGCAAATTTAAAGAGAGAAAAATTGCCTGATTGCGCATCCCATACAGGAGGAGAATCCAATGATCAATCGTTTCGCACTTTTTGCGTTGGCTCTCCTGACCTGCCTGTGGTTCGCCCTTATTTTTGATGTTGCCAACATCGTCGGCCATCTTGGAGATATCCTGCTGCATCTGGATACCGATTAGTTCTCTGACGTATCCGTAGCACGATAGCTCAACACCCCGGCCACGCCCCCACCACCATCATTGGGATGATGCCTTCCCTCCATCACCAGCACCTCCGGAAAATCAAACGGCGAGACGCCCTCAATACAGGCGACGTTAACGCCATATTGATCCGGACGGGAACGTCGCTGGTGGAAGGTGTAAATTCCGCAGACTGAACAAAAATAGTGCACCGCCGCCTGCGTGTTAAAACGATATTCGGTCAGCAGTGATTTGCCCTGAATAATGTCGATCCCGGCTAACGGCGCAGAGACCGCAATTGCCCCGCGCATCCGGCAAAATGAGCAGTTGCAGCGCCGGATGGTGTTAAATCCATCCGACAGTTCAACGGTAAACCTGACCGCACCGCAGTGACACTGGGCAGAGAGTTTATTCGCCATAACAGGCTCCTTTTCGAAAGGGATAACCCAAACGGGCGGCGCGTCAGCACGCCGCGTACCGGCTAAGTGTAAATCAGCCTTTCCCTCTGCGCAGCCATCAGCGGCGGCTAAATTCCTCGGCACTCTTTTTCAGCCAGGCTTCCTGAAAAAGTTGTTCCGAGTAGGTGAGTTTCATTACCGGCGACAGATACGGGGCATCGAGTTCAATTAAATCATTTTCGTTCTGGTATTTGGCGTATTTATCACCGGCGAAGGAGATCTGTTTTTTAACCGCCACATATTTATGCTCCAGCATGCTCTGAATCTCATCGAAGCGGTTCTTATCCAGCTCAAGCATAATGGCGGTGATCCTTCCCGACTGATTGAAGATAACCGCGTTATTTTTTGCGCCCTCTAATCCCAACTCGTTATTCGGGATTGAGAAAATATCGCCGTCGCTCCACTTACTGCGCCCCTCATGCTGGGCGGAAGGATAGGCTTTGGTGAACTGCGGCAGCGTGGTTTTCCCTAACGTCAGCCCCATCGCCGTAGTGTCCGCTCTGGCAGAGGAAAACACTGCCATTAAAACAAACATACCCAGTAGTAATTGCCACTGTTTACTCATCGTTAGCACCTCATCGTATCAGTCTTGTTTTTGCTGACCATCGTCTTCAGTACCTGTCTCGTCTTTATCGTACAGAATTGATCTTCAACAACACATGCGCCTTTTTGGTGAGTGCGCAAGGCTGATACAGCACTACTTACTGAGCCAGCAAGGAACGATGTTAGGGTGGAACGGACCGGGATAAAGCCATGAAAAAGCCACCAGCGACTGCCGGTGGCGTGGGCATGACGCACGGTCAGCTATTTTTTCACGGGTTGGGGCTTTTTATCGCCCGACTCCGGGGCCTCGCGCGGGTCATCTTTTTCAACATACTGCATGACTACCTCCCGTTTTTATGGATGGACTACAACTATAGACGGTGTTGCTGAAAACCAGCCAGGCGGCAGGCGTTTGCTGTAAAACGTGCTGACATTCACCGCCGTAATCCGTACCATACACGCCATACTTTTTCATGTTGACCCGCTGCCCCCCATCTTAACGGTGGGCCGCCTGGGCGGCAGTAGCCACAAACGAATTGAGCCACTATTAAATGTCGCAAAATCAAGAAATTACCAAGAAAGACCAGTACAACCTCAACAAACTGCAAAAGCGTCTGCGCCGCAACGTCGGTGAAGCCATTGCGGATTACAACATGATTGAAGAAGGCGACCGCATCATGGTCTGCCTGTCTGGCGGCAAAGACAGCTACACCCTGCTCGAGATCCTGCGCAATCTTCAACAGAGCGCGCCGGTCAACTTTTCGTTAGTGGCCGTCAACCTGGATCAGAAGCAGCCAGGCTTCCCGGCGCATATCCTGCCGGAATACCTTGAGCAGCTGGGCGTTGAGTACAAAATTGTCGAAGAGAACACCTACGGCATCGTTAAAGAGAAGATCCCGGAAGGGAAAACCACCTGCTCGCTTTGCTCTCGCCTGCGTCGTGGCATTCTGTACCGCACGGCCACCGAGCTGGGCGCGACCAAGATCGCCCTCGGCCACCACCGCGATGACATTTTACAGACGCTGTTCCTGAACATGTTCTACGGCGGCAAAATGAAAGGCATGCCGCCGAAGCTGATGAGCGACGACGGGAAACATATCGTGATCCGTCCCCTCGCCTACTGCCGCGAGAAGGACATTGAGCGTTTTTCCGAGGCGAAAGCCTTCCCGATCATTCCGTGCAACCTGTGCGGCTCCCAGCCGAACCTGCAGCGTCAGGTGATTGGCGACATGCTGCGCGACTGGGACAAACGCTACCCGGGCCGCATCGAGACCATGTTCAGCGCGATGCAGAACGTGGTGCCTTCTCACCTGAGCGATATCAACCTGTTTGATTTCAAAGGCATTAAGCACGGTTCGGAAGTGGTGAATGGCGGCGATCTGGCCTTCGATCGTGAAGAGATCCCGATGCAACCTGCGGGCTGGCAGCCGGAAGAAGATGACACTCAGCTGGACGAGATGCGTCTGAACGTGATTGAAGTGAAGTAATTTGAAAGCGTCTCGGCGATGCCGCTGAGACGCTCTTCAGCCCGCTTATTTCAGCAGACGAACCTTGCAGTTTTTGCCTTTAATCTTGCCGTTTTGCAGCTGTTTCCACGCTTTCTGCGCCACAGACTGACGCACCGCCACATACACGTGCGCCGGATGCACCGCAATTTTGCCAATATCAGCCCCATCCAGACCAATATCACCCGTCAGCGCCCCTAACACATCACCCGGACGCATTTTGGCTTTTTTACCGCCGTCGATACAGAGCGTTGCCATCTCGGCAGCCAGCGGCACAATGCCGACGTTAGCCGGAGCATCCACCCAGTTGAGTTTGATTTGCAGCATTTCCGCCAGAATGTTGGCGCGCTGGGCCTCTTCCGGGGCACAGAAGCTGATCGCCAGGCCGCTGTTACCGGCACGAGCGGTACGGCCGATACGGTGAACGTGTACTTCCGGATCCCAGGCCAGCTCGTAGTTGACCACCAGCTCCAGAGATTTAATGTCCAGACCACGGGCGGCGACGTCGGTCGCGACCAGCACGCGGGCGCTGCCGTTGGCAAAACGCACCAGGGTCTGATCGCGATCGCGCTGCTCGAGGTCGCCATGCAGCGACAGGGCGCTCTGTCCCGCCTCGGTCAGGGCATCGCACACTGCCTGACAATCTTTTTTCGTGTTACAGAACACCACGCAGGAGGCGGGCTGGTGGACGCTGAGCAGCTTCTGCAGCAGCGGGATTTTGCCACGCTGGGTGGTATCGAAGAACTGCTGTTCAATCGCTGGCAGCGCGTCGACGGTATCAATTTCAATGGCAAGCGGGTTTTGCTGTACGCGACCGCTGATAGCGGCAATCGCCTCTGGCCAGGTGGCAGAAAAGAGCAGGGTCTGACGCGATGGCGGGGCAAAACGGGTCACTTCGTCGATGGCCTCGCTAAAGCCCATATCCAGCATCCGATCGGCTTCGTCCAGCACCAGAGTTTGCAGCGCATCGAGAGAGACCGTGCCCTTTTGCAGGTGATCGAGCAGACGGCCCGGCGTGGCGACGATGATATGCGGCGCATGCTGCAAAGAGTCACGCTGGGCACCAAACGGCTGGCCACCGCAGAGGGTCAAAATTTTGGTGTTCGGCAGAAAACGCGCCAGACGACGCAGCTCAGCAGCCACCTGATCCGCAAGCTCGCGCGTCGGACAAAGCACCAGCGACTGGGTCTTATAAAGGGTGGCGTCAATATGCTGTAACAGCCCAAGGCCGAAGGTCGCCGTTTTGCCACTGCCGGTTTTAGCCTGCACGCGGACGTCACGTCCTTCCAGGATCGCTGGCAGCGCGGCAGCTTGTACAGGGGTCATCGTCAGATAACCCAACTCGTTAAGGTTATCGAGTTGGGCGGCAGGCAGTACGTTCAGCGTTGAAAAAGCAGTCACAGTTATTCTCGCGGTAAAAAAGGCTCACAGTCAGCAGGCGCGTATCCTCGCAGATCTGCGCCTCTGATGCGACATTTTAATCGGGACTTCATCAGGTGGCGGATCCGGCATCGGCTGCGGGCGTGGGATCGGTTCAGGAACGGGCACCGGATCGGTAGGTACCGGGTCCGATTGCCGCGTTTGCAGCAGCAGTGTTAAGAGCATGGCCATATTACCCTCCTGGGCATCAGGTTGTCTCTTTTAGGGTAGTCGCTGCTGGGTTGCAGGCAAAAAAAAGCCGACTTATTTAAGTCGGCGTCGTACGAATCAATTTTGCTATGCAGTAATTCAAAAAAGGAAGTAAGACAATATGGAGCGCAACGCCCATCGCTTGACGTTGCATTCACCTGCGGGAGAGATAGTGCACCTTATGGCTAAACTGTTTATTGACTTCGCTCAATTAAAATGGCGTTTCAGGCGCAACAGAACGTCAAAATAGCGCAAATTTACAACCATTTACTGCGATGCAACCACCACGCAACACCGCCGATTAAAACCACTAACATGATGCAAAACAGCGAAAAGCCGAAGCGGAAATCTCCCCCGGGGATCCCGCCCAGATTGACGCCGAACAGCCCGGTCAGGAAGGTGCTGGGCAGAAAGACCATCGCCATCAGGGACATGGTGTAGGTTCTGCGGGAGAGCGACTCCTGCATGACCTGGGCGATCTCGTCGGTCAGGATCGCCGTACGGGCAATACAGGCGTCAATTTCATCGAGACCGCGCCCAAGCCGGTCGGCGATATCCTGCATTCTGCGACGCTGATCGTCATTCATCCAGGGGAGCCGTTCGCTCGCCAGACGGGCATAAACATCGCGCTGTGGGGCCATGTAGCGGCGCATCACGATCAGCTGTTTACGCAGCAGCGCCAGAAATCCGCGAGGCGGAATAACCTGATCGATCAGGTTATCTTCCAGATCGATAATCTTATCGTGCAACTCTTCGATAAACTCGCTGGCGTGATCGGTGAGCGCGTCGCAGACGTCCACCAGCCAGCTACCGCAATCCTCCGGCCCGGTGCCCTCTTTCAAATCCCCGACAACGTCGTCCAGCGCCAGCACCTTTCGCTGACGGGTCGAGACGATCAGCCGCTCATCCATATAGAGGCGCATCGCCACCAGCTGATCCGGCCGCTCATCGGTGCTGCCATTAATACAGCGCAGGGTAATGAGTGTCCCTTCCCCCATGCGGGTCACGCGCGGGCGCAGGCTTTCTCCGGCCAGCGCGTCGCGCACGTTGTTGGGCAATAAGGGGGTCGAGGCCAGCCAGTGGGCGCTCTCCGGCTGGGTATAGTTCAGGTGCAGCCAGCAGGGATGTTGCTGATCGATAATATCGTCGTTGGTAAGGGGTCTTGCCCCGCCCTTCCCGTCGAGTAACCACGCAAAAACTGCGTCAGGAACGTTAACTTCCGATCCTTTTATGCCTTCCACAGCGCCTCCGCCAGTAGCTGTTCTTTGCAGTCAGTCTAGCCACCCTGGCAGGTTAAGCAACCATTTCCCCCGCCATCGCGCTGAATTTGCTCATAAAAGAGACTATTCCTGACGCAAACGCGGCGCATAAAAAAGCCTGGCGAACCAGGCTTTCAGGGTTGAAGGCGGGTCAGGCACGCGCCGGGAAAGATTGCCCGTCGTATAAAGGCGCAGAGGATGCTGGTTCCAGATGGAAGTTACGCGTGCGGGTCTGTAGCTCAACCACCTGATTTTTCAGCACTGCCGAAGAGCCGGACAGCTCTTCCACCATCCCCACATTACTCTGGGTGACGTTTTCCAGATCGGACAACGCCTGAGTTATTTGCGCGATGCCCTTCTCCTGTTCATAGGTTGAGGTGGAGATCTCATCCATCAGCCTGCTGACCTGGCCGGATCCGCTGACGATCTCCTGCATATTCTTCTCGGCTTCCGCCACCACCATCGCCCCCTGGCTGACGTTGCTGCTGGTCACCGCGATCAGGGATTTGATGCTTTTTGCCGCCTCGGCACTGCGATGCGCCAGGCTGCGCACTTCCCCGGCCACGACCGAGAAGCCCTTGCCATGATCGCCCGCCCGGGCCGCTTCGACCGCTGCGTTGAGCGCCAGAATATTGGTCTGAAAGGCGATACCGTCAATCATGGTAATGATCTCGGTCATCTGCTGGGCACATTCCGTAATGGAGTGCATGTTATTGGCAACCTGGCCCATCAGTTCGCCGCCCTTTTGTGCCTGCCGGGTCGCCACGTTGGCCTTCTCGTTGGCAAGGCGGGTGTTGTCAGCGGTGTTTTTCGTGGTGGCGGCCATCTGCTCCATGCTGGCTGAGGTCTGGATCAGCGATGCGGACTGGAGCTCTGTTTTCGCCGCCAGCGCCGTACTGCGGGCAGCCAGCTGGTCAGACAGACTCATGGCGGTTGCGGAGGAGGAGCGGATCTCACGCACCAGGGTGGCGATGTTGCTCGACAGAGTGTTAATACCTGGGATCAGTCGCCCCGCGCAGTTATCACCAAATTCGGGGATGGTGACGCCCAGATTGCCCGAGACCACCTCTTCGATGCTTCTTTTTACCGTATTGATGGGAACAACCAGGTATTGGGTCATGTAGAACAGCAGGAACAGGAATGCGATGACAAATAAACTATTAAGTAAAATTAACAGAAAGGTTTGTGGTGCTAAAAAAATGACTAACCCATCGATTAAAAGAAAAAGCGTTGCACCGAAAAATTTCAAAGTTAAGCTACAGACCCTCTCTGAGCCGGTATTCTTTAGCCGGGCTTAAATGAATCAATATTGATTAGTTTTTTTAGATTTTATTAAAAAAAGCGCTCATGTTTTTCATCGTTAATCCGATACTAAACACATTTTCGCTCAAAACAGTGCTTCTTCACCGCTGATCGGATGGTAAAAATGATTCATTAATTGCTGTTGCGCCAGTGAAGAATAAAACTATTCCAGTTGGTAAAATTAATACGAATTTCATACGAGTATCACAAAAAAATTCTGCCTGACGGTGGGAAGTAGAGTATGTTCAAAGAAGCCCACGCGTGCCGCTTCGTCGTGGATCTCAGACATTTGATGTGCCGATAAATGAGACTGAGCTATGTCGCCTACAGGGTTTGCTGCGCTGGATATGCTTAAAACGCCCGTCTGGGTCGTATCCCCGATCCCGGAGGATATTCTGTACGCCAATACAGCAGCAAAAAAGATTATGCAGGACGCGACGCTGGACGATCTGCGTAAAGGCGTCTGCTCGGCACATGCGCAGGCCAGGCTTGCGATGTATATACCCGACTTGAAAACCCAACAAGAGATTATCGAAATCTGGAGCGTGCCGGTAAATAATCAGCCGGGTAGCCTCAGCTGTCGGCTCTCGCTGGCCGCTTTTGACACCTGCGGCGAGGTCATTATTTTTGAGGGCATTGCCCGACAGCCGGTATCCGGCCTCAAAGCCACCAGCTCTGGCACCTACCAGCGCAAAAAACAGGGGTTCTACGCCCGTTTCTTCCAGACCAACAGTGCCCCCATGCTGTTAATCGATCCCGCCCGGGACGGTCAGATAGTTGATGCCAACCTCGCGGCGCTCACTTTTTATGGCTATACCCATGAGGAGATGTGCAGCAAGCATACCTGGGAGATCAACACCCTCGGGCGCAATATTCTGCCGGTGATGACGGAGATCGCGCGTCTGCCCGGCGGCCATAAGCCGCTCAACTTTGTTCATCGCCTGGCTGACGGCTCTACCCGACATGTACAGACCTATGCCGGCCCGATTGAGATTTACGGCGATAAACTGATGCTGTGCATCATTCACGATATTACCGAGCAAAAACGGCTGGAACAGGAACTTGAGCACGCCGCGCTGCGTGATTCGTTAACCGGTCTGCTCAATCGCCGTCAGTTTTATAACCTTACCGATCGGGCCTCGCCGAATCATCTTCCGGCCCAGCAGGAGTTCAGCCTGCTGCTGGTGGATACGGACCACTTTAAGCGCATTAACGATGTATTTGGCCATCAGAAAGGTGATGAGGTATTGATTGCCCTCTCGCGGATGCTGGAGAGCTGTTGCCGGAAAGACGATTACGTTTTCCGCTGGGGTGGCGAGGAATTTGTGCTGCTGCTGCCCCGCACGTCGCTGGACGCAGCAATGCAGATCGCAGAAACCCTGCGAGCGGCTATCGCCCGCATTGCCATCTCCGGCCTGCCCCGCTTCACCGTGAGTATCGGAGTGGCGAGGCATAACCCGGAGGAAAGTATCGACGATCTGTTTAAGCGCGTGGACGATGCGCTGTATCGCGCAAAGAATGATGGTCGTAATAAAGTGCTGGCGGCGTGATGCCGCCTTTGTCTTCCAATTTATTCCTTGAGGAGTGGATAAGATGAGCAAGAAGATTTTGATGCTGGTCGGGGATTACGCTGAAGATTACGAAACCATGGTGCCGTTTCAGGCTCTGCAAATGATTGGTCATCAGGTGGACGCGGTCTGTCCTGATAAAGCCAAAGGCGACTTTATCATGACGGCGATCCATGATTTTGACGGTGCCCAGACCTACAGCGAAAAACCCGGCCACCGCTTTATTCTCAACGCCGATTTCACTGAGGTGAAAGAAGAGGATTATGACGCCCTGTTAATTCCGGGCGGACGGGCACCGGAATATCTGCGCCTGAATGAAAAGGTACTCGAACTGGTACGGGCTTTTGACCAGGCGCGTAAGCCGATTGCCGCTGTTTGCCACGGCGCACAACTCCTTGCCGCTGCTGATGTTCTGAAAGGACGTACCTGCAGTGCCTATCCTGCCTGTGCGCCTGAAGTCCGGCTCAGCGGCGGATACTATGCGGAGATCGGTATTGATGAGGCGTACGTTGACGACAATCTGGTTACGGCTCCCGCCTGGCCTGCGCATCCGCAGTGGCTGGCGAAATTTGCCGAACTGTTGCAGAAGTAAGGCAGATAGTGAACAGGCTGGGTGTTTTTACGCCAGCCTGTCCACTGCATCAAAAAAGCGATCTTCGGTCATGATCGCGTTCTCTTTTGCGTTCTGATAATCACGTCGGATAAACCAGCCCGTTTCAGGCGCCATGCTCAGATAAAATACCTGCCTGATTCCGGGCACATCGACATGCAGGGTCACAATACCTGTCTCGGTGCCATTCCAGAGCTGCTCCGGAAGAACACGGACGCTACGGTCGCCGTTTTGCAACCGAATGGCGGTGATGTCATAACGGCATATGCCGCTGTTCAGGCTGTAACCCACCGCGCTCAGATCGTGGAGATGTCTGGTGGATAACGTCACCTCAATGCCGGATCCCGCAAACCACATGCTGATTTGCTGCGCCAGTTCATCCATTCTTGAGCTGAATGCCCTGACTTCTGCGTCAGCGGATTTTATGCCGGAAGAGTCTCTGTTGTTATTGTGCTGTACTTTGTTAAAAAAGCGTTCTCTGGCTGACACGTTGTGGTCCCTGTGATCTTTTAACGATTATTCCGTCGGGGAGTGTTTCAGCGCCGAATAGGTGGCTATTAACTGCTGTAGATGCTGTTCCACCTGGCGCTGCCGGACGGTCTTACCCTCTTGCTCTGCGGGGATAACCGAGAGCTGGCGCAACTGCTCCTCCACCGGCACGGTGCGATTAAGCGACTGCAGGATAGCGAAAACCGCCGATTTCAGTTCGCTGACGGTCATGTACTTACCCTTCTGCTCATCCAGAGCGTTTAGCCGGTTCGCCAGCTGCTCAAGCTGCGTCACTCCCTCATGCCAGCCGTTCAGGTTTTCTGGCGCCAGGGCAATGGCCGCCTTCTGCCGTTGCCACTGCTGCGCCATAGGTTTGCTCTGCTCGGGCCACATCCTGAGTGTTTGTTGGACCAGGCGATCGCCATCGCTGAGAGCCCAGTCTGGCTTCAAATGCAATAGTTTCGCTAGCTGCTGCTGCGTCTGGGGAATATCAGTTTCAGGCGATGGATGGGGTTGTTGCATTGCCAGCCATCCTCCCGCCAGGATCCCGACCAGCACCAGCATGCTCGCCATACCGGCGGCAAAAGGCCTCCAGGGTTTTGCTCGCGGCGGGTACGCCTGCAGCGGTTTAAACTCCGGCACATACACCCTTTTAACGCACTCAACTGCCTCACCGGGAGCGTCACTGAGGGGGGGCAACATTTCAGCCGGCTGATCCCGCCCGCTTTTGCTCTCCTCCAGTCGGACCGCCGCGCTATCTATCTGGGCGCGTAGCGTATCGAGTTGGCTGACAGGCTTTAATTCCATGCGCTGTAATACCTCGTCCAGAACGTGCAGGTACTCCTGCATCCGCTTCAATTGGCTGAGATCGGCGGGTGTCAGAGTCCGGGCGCGCAGGACCTGCTGCAGTCGTTTGCTGAGGGCACTGAAGATTTCTATTCGGGCATGTACCGGTTGCGGCCACAGGCTGCTCCATTGATGAGTGACCAGCGTGGTCAAAATCGCCAGGCCCTCATTCAGTCCAGGCAGTCCGGCCAGATGCGTGCGAGCAAGGCAGTACCACGCGGCGGTCTGGAGTTCCACGCCGTTGTGTTCAAACAGCGACAGGGAGAGATTTTCCACCAGCAGCCAGTTCACGTCCGGACGCGCGGGATGGGTCAGCTTGTTGGTTTCATTACGCAGCGCAGCATAATCCGCAAGCGTGCGCGGGTCATCGCCGGTTTTAAGGCGGCGTTCAGAGAGTGTTGTCATGAGGGTTCTGCCAGAATAAAGACTAGATTGCGGAGCGGGCGTCCAGATACTGCTGCTGTTTTAAATGGCGGATGAGCACCCGGCCTTCGGGCATAAATTCGGTGCCGTAACGCACCAGGCCGATGCCTTTGAGTTCCGCGTCTATGGCGTAACGCAGCTCGCCGGGCACTTTCTGTTCGAGTAAAGTGATATTGAGTGACTGCAAACGGGGTTCATACTTGAGTATTACGCTGGCTAGCGTATCAATCAACTCATGGGCTGTCCCAGGCATGCCTTGTAAAATTTTGGTCATATCCGGTAAACCATAATCTGGAAGATGGGATACGGTATCGGCCCGGGCGTTCAAAATACGCTGGATATTATCCAGCACGGACAGAATGACCTGGTCTGCTTCGTTTACAACTTCAACGGGAAGGTCCCCTGTGAAGTTGCCTGTAAGAATTTCGTATAAAGATGGTGATGTTCTATCGGGCATGTTGACCTCAGGAATCTTACCGAAATGATTGGCTTATATTTTTAGAATTCATGTGTTTTACCCTATGATTTTAATGCCTATGGGGTTTTGTCGCTTAGTAAATTCGTATGTACCATAGCCAATCGGTCCTGGAAAAATAAAGAATGGCTATCACCGCACTAGAATTATTTACCGTCATACGCTCTAAACAATGCGAGTTGCTCAGCGTTTATTTTCATTCAGATCACTTTCAAACTCTCCAAAATGGTTCCCAATATACATCCCACCAGAACGACATCTTTCCTTGCAGACTAGCATAATCACTGAAACTTTTATCAGGAAATACACTTTCTGGCCCTGTAGGTTCTAAACCTTCCTCACAAAGACATTTAATAAATTCATTATCATTTGTGATAACCCTTACTATATCTTGTCCAAACCCCTTAAACTTATAACAAATGAGAAATTTATCATGATTTACAACCTTCTTTATTACAATGACCGAACAAATGAAGATAAATATCTTTAAAGCAATTTAACTGTTTATTGCAAACTCCACACCGTTCCAACTCCTCTTTGGTTATGCTTCTCCTTGGCATTTAAGCATTTACATCAACCGATGATTCTGTAACTTCAACGGCTGGATAGGTTTTACCTGTAGGGTTAACACTATATGTAAATTTTTGGCTAGAATACAAAGCCCCTCGAGGCACAAAGAAATTATCGTACTCATTAGTTGAATCCGATTTCTGCTTTAATGCATCCAACGGTTCTCCCGTAGCCCATGTCATTCCTGTTTCAACTGTTGCTTTTATCGTGCGGAAAGTTCGATAGGTACCAACCACGAACGGAATTTGGCCTACTGCATCAGTCCAATACGGAATATTAACGGGGTCACGAGCGTAAGGATAACATCTTTTTTAAGGGCTGTTATAACATTACCCTGCGGCTCCATTACCTGTCCGTGTGCGAGGTGCGCTGCGTTGCTGAACAGATGAATGCGGGCCGACCTTTGAACTGCCGCTCATAGTGAATTCGGGCGTAGAACGCGCCAGATTCGGTTTCCGGCTCCGGGCTGGCGCCATCACCCGCGTCACAATAGGGTGCCGCGTAGCGGTAATGCTCTTCGGTGGTAACAGCATCGTTACGCACGCTGACCGTTGCATCCAATGGCACGCTGGCAATCCGGTAGTTGTAATCACACGTGGTGACGGACCCGGCGAGTATGTAGGTATCCAGACCACGCACGTCGTCCATCTCCTTACGCCAGTAAATCCCAACTTCTTAACTGCTAAAATTAAAGTTCGGTCATAAGAGGCAATAAGCCAAGGTCCAGAAGTTTAATTTCAATGTCGTTAGCTTTACCAATGTGTTCTCTTTTTTTTCCATCGAATATTTCCTCAGTAGACACAATAATGGTGCCTTTCTGATTCTCGCCATCCTTTACTGGCACAACTCTGGCTGCTTCTGGAATTAATTCAGTTAAGACTATGTGGGGGACGTATAGCATCCAACCTACAGCCAATCTGTCAGGGAATACGTTTCGCCCAAACAAATTATATCCATTTGAATCGATGCTTATATGTGAACAATCAAAAGACAGAGCCAAACTTGATATGAGCGTTATAAATCGGAGCAATGAATTCTCTTCATTATTTAAAACTAAATTTAACTCCACGGAAACTCTATTTTTTCCTCGTAGAACATTTTTCTATAAGAGATGTCACAGCTATGTTCATCATCATTGGCATCCCAAACGCTATCTACAAACATCGGCATATTTTTTTATATCGGCGTTCCCATTTCAAACGAGTGGTATCCGTGATACTTCCATTCTGAAAAGCTATCTGATTTATAGCTTCTTTTCTGGAATAACCCGTTTCATACCAATTCTTTTTCACCTGAGTTAACTTATCAAGTTGCGCTATGATAAATGTAAAGTGTTCAATTATTTGTGAAAACTGAATGTCATCATTTTTGGTACGATAATCAAAGTTTACAACAAAACGTGTACCCATAATCAAGGCTCCCATCTAACAATAATAGCTTTAAACCTTATGAATATTTTTGAAAAATAGTAATAACTCATTGGCTGCATAAAAATCCAAACTACATTTAATGGTTTATTTACTGCCGCAACAGCTTGATGACGTCCGGCTTGATATATCCATTTGTACCCGAGCCAAAAAGTAATTCCTCTCCATCCACTGTTTCAACACGATAGTTGACATTTGAAGAGAAACTAAACGTTCTGTCGTAAAACTAAATGATCATTATCAACTGCTTCAATGACGCAATTGGTAGGCCGTTTGCACCTGCCGCTATAGTCCACCGCACTTTGCGCACATACATCGCTGTCGTACCGTACTCGACCTTCCCGGCCTCAAGTCGCAGGTAGCCGTAGCCCGGCGCTGTTCCTTCCCGGTCGAAATCCAGATTCACCCGGTAGCGCCCCTGCCCGTCCAGGTGAGCGTAAATGTCGTTCTTCTCCCGACTCTCTATCCGCGCCGGAAGCGTGCCGTGAATTACCGGGCGCGGGATGTCCACCGGGCGGAAACAGTACCGTTCGGTGTAGGGCATGCCCCATACCGACACGTGCAGACGGGAATCACGGGCTCCCCGGAAGGTCACCAGCGTGAGGACGATACCTTCTTTCAGGGCTGCAATGACATTACCCTGCGACTCCAGCACCTGCCCGGGTGCGAGGAGTGCCGCGTTGCTGAACAGATGAATGCGGGCCGACCTGTTGAGCTCCCGCTCGTGGTGAAGGCGTGCATAAAAGGCGCCGGATTCGGTTTCCGGCTCCGGGTTCGCGTCATCACCTGCTTCACGATATGGCACTGCGTAGCGGTAATGCTCCCCGGTGGTGACCGCATCATTACGCACGCTGACCGTCGCATCCATCGGCGTAGTGGCTGTCCGGTAGTTGTAATCCCGCGTGGCGACGGTCCCGGTGGCGATGTTGTGCCAGGTCCGCACGTCCCAGACCGATTCTGCCGCGCCGTCAAACAGGCCTGATGGCTCGCTGTAGGGGAGCGTACGTCAAACCGGTAGTTAAACTGGCTGTCGGTAAAAATGTACATGTCCAGTTCACGGGTGTCGTCCATCTCCGTGCGCCAGTAAATTCCTACTTCGCGACTGTCAGAATTAAAGCTCTGTCATCAGTGGCAACAAGCCAAGATCCAGAAGCTTAATTTCAATATCGTTAGCTTTGCCTATGTGTTCTTTGTTATTTCCATCAAATATTTGTTCCGTGGAAACAACGATTGTTCCAATCTGTTTACCACCCTTTCGGACAGGAACAACTCTGGCAGCATCTGGAATCAAGTCAGGTAAAATAATGGCAGGCATGAATAACATCCACCCGCAAGATATCCTGTCAGGAAATACTTTTTTATATACTTCATCGTATCCATTTTCTTTAGGGATTATTTCGGTAAAACTATAACCACCAGATTCCACACAAGAATAAGTACAGCCTTCGGATGAATGTAACAAAAAAGTTAAAAAATCAATCATTTTTTCAGCGTTAATACTTGTTTGATTCAACTCTACAGAAAAACTGACAACCAAGCTTAGAGGATTTTTCCTGCGGTGAGTACTTGAATATGACTGATAACAATCCACTCCTGCACTATCTTCATCAGACCCACCATCCCAAATACCAGCGGTCCAATTCGGATAGTCTTTTTTATACTCATTCTCCCAACGGCTAAGAACATCTTCGGATAGCCCATCCTCAGTGAATATTTTGTATTGCAGGGCCTGCTTTCTTGAATATCCTTGTTCGTACCATGATCTTTTAGTCCCTAAAAGTTCATCTAATTGTTTGGTAACTCCTTGAAAAAGAGTTGCAAGTTCTACTGGTTTTATTGATTCACAGCGGTCAAACTCATGTTCTATTCTGAAATCTAACTTCATGGCTGATACCTTACAATTATGTCTTTAAATCCAATAAATATCCTTTGAAAGTAGGCAAAGCTAATCGGTTGCATAAAAATCCAAACCACTTTTAATGGTTGATTTATTGTTGCAACAGCCTGATGTCGGGCAGCCTGTTTCACTGCACTCCTATCACCTTTCCACCAATGTTTTTTTTGTCGAGAGCTAATCAAAAATTGATCATACCGCGCTTTGGCCTCCCAGAACTGGCAAAGTTTATTTTTCCACCCATCAAACGATACACCGCAGTATTTAAACTCCTGGATCTGCTGCGTTTCCGGATTATAAAATGTACCGCAGATACGCGTCTGGTAGCTGATTGTCACCATACTCCATCGCGAACAACGCCTGATCATCGGCATCACCTTCCCTTCCGGAGGGCAGTTCTCACAGGTTTTTTCATCCGTCTTCGCCTGTGCTCCTGCTCTGGTATCGACGCCCTCATAACTTACCGTTTCTGAGTAATCCATATCATCTTCCCAGAAATCACCGTGCGTCTCTGCACTGACCGCCATGGGGTCATTCAGTATCGGATCATACTGTTTTCCCTGATAATCAAATCCCCCCAGGCTCCGGGACTGCGCATTTCCTGAACCTGGATATGACATATTCTCATCTTCCCAGCCGCCACGGCTGCCTCCTGCTCCGGGAAATGTTGCTGTTCCGGTTGAACCTCCAGCCACACCGACACTTCCGGTTGCAGCCCCGCCCATTCCCCCTGTCACCACCGGTGGGATCATAACCATCAGAGTCCCCTCCTTTCCCTGTTTATCATCACATGCATATAATCTTCAACCCGCTGATCAACTGAATAACCATTCGGGGTTCTCAGCCATTTATCCACTTCGGGCTTCAGATAAAAACCCGGCCAGAACGCTTCCAGAAACAAAAAATCTCGCTTCACATTCTTTTCTTTCAGCGGAAGAGTATTGGCATGATCCAGTGCCTTTCTCAGGCGAACATGGAACGTGCCATCCGGTTCGTTAATCCCAGGAAATTTCCTCTTCAGTCTTTGCGCGGTATCGCGAACAAAATCATCATCTTCCATTTTGTCCACACCGGCACACTGCTCTTCAGACAGCTTCAGCATATGAATTCCCTTTGTTTAAATGACCATACTTTCCCGTTCACTGTTGTCAGCCATTCACGCATTAAACCTGTCATTTCCCGGTGCTGCTGACTGTTCAGCATCGTCCCCAGACGAACCTGAACACGCGGATCCTGAAAACGCAGTAAAGCAGCCTGTCCGTCCGGAAGTCCTGTGTTCATATATCTCTGTAAATGCGCAACCAGTTCCTCCGGCGGGGAGTCTGACACTATCCAGGACACGCCGGGTAATGCGATTTCCAGAGCTTCCAGTTGCTCCCTCATTGCCATTGTTTCATTCATCCTGATTAGCCACGGTCCGGCAAAGGCAATACGCGAATCCGGCCAGGTATCAAATAAGGGCAAACAAACATCCTGTTTTATTTTCAGTTCATAACCGGTGAAGCGCTCATACTGCAGGCCATCAACTAAAGCAAACACTGAGACGTCTGATGAATGAATCAGGAACTGCATTGCGAGGCAAAAGCTGACACTGCTCATGATTCACCTCTTACAACAAAAGTGTCACCATTCATCGCCGCTTTCATCAGACAACTGAGGCAGATACCGCCACCCGTTGTCGCCTTAACTGGTATTGATGCAGCACCCGCCGCCATCGTCCGCTTCACTTTGCGTATATACGTCGCTGTCGTGCCGTACTCAACCCTTCCCGCCTCAAGTCGCAGGTAACTCCCGCCGCCAATCAGCGTGATGCGTTTCTTACCGGCAAACGAGATGTCACTCGCCGAGCTCAGTGTCATTTTCTTCTCCGCGAACAGACGCATACTGGCGTTCTGCGCCTGCACTTCTACCGGTCCCTCTCCGGACTTCAGACTCAACTGGCCGGTGCGGGCAAACAGACCGAGCTTTTCTCCAGCGAGGGCGGTCATGTTACCCATGACGCCAGCACTGAAATCGCCTCCGGCATTCATGGCAACGTTTTTTGTGGCTGTCATCTGCATATGCTCCCCGCTGGTCAGGGCCACGCCTTCAGGTGCCGAGAACAGCACGGCTTCATTGAGCGGTTTCAGCCGCTGCTCAAACATCGCTATCTGGCTGTCAACATCCGCCTTCAGCGCCTGCGCCTGCTCCGCCGCGATTTCCAGCTGCTGCAGTTGCTGGTTAAGCCGGTCGATTTCCTTCAGCACGGCGCTCATATCCAGCGCCTCACCCTGTGCTTTCGCCTGCGCATCCGCGCTGACAAACAGCCCCTTCCCGGCTCTCAGGGTTCCCCACTCATCGGTGCGCAGCTCTGTGCCCTTACCGCGCAGCTGGCCTTTGCTGTCCACCAGATTCCCGCTGTTAAGCTGTGTCTTACCATACTCCGTCGCGAGCTTGATATGCTCCTCACCGCGCCTGTCTTCCATCCGCAGCTTGTTGTTCGCGGGCGTGCGCAGCACGTTGCGGGTGTGGTTGTCGCGGGCGACATGGTCCGGGTGCTCAGAGTCGTGCAGCGCATACGCGATGTACGGCAGGTCGATATCACCGTTGCTGTACGCTATCGCCACTTCGGTGCCGTCGATGAGCGGCGTGTGCCAGCCCAGCGTTTCACCGGCATAAGGTTTCGCCATCCGCAGCCACAGGTAGCCGTAGCCCGGCGCTGTTCCTTCCCGGTCGAAATCCAGCTTCACCCGGTAGCGCCCCTGCTCATCCAGGTGAGCGTAGATATCGTTTTTCTCCCGGCTCTCAATCCGCGCCGGAAGCGTACCCGGGATGACCGGACGCGGCAGTTCCGCCGGGCGGAAACAGTAACGTTCGGTGTAAGGCATTCCCCAGGCCGACACGTGCAGACGAGAATCACGGGCCCCCCGAAAGGTCACGAGCGTTAGGATAACGCCCTCTTTCAGGGCCGTAATGACATCGCCCTGCGGCTCCAGCACCTGCCCGGGCGTCAGACCGGAAGCATTGCTGAACAGGTGAATGCGGGCCGACCTGTTGAGCTCCCGCTCATGGTGAATTCGGGCGTAGAACGCGCCGGATTCGGTTTCCGGCTCCGGGTTCGCGTCATCACCCGCTTCACGATACGGTGCCGCGTAGCGGTAATGCTCCCCGGTGGTGACCGCATCATTACGCACGCTGACCGTCGAATCCATCGGCGCACTGGCAGTCCGGTAGTTGTAATCCCGCGTGGCGACGGTGCCGGTGGCAACGTTGTGCCAGGTCCGCACATCCCAGACCGATTCTGCCGCGCCGTCGAACAGGCCCGATGGCTCGCTGTACGGCAGGCGCACATCAAACTGGTAGTTCAGCTGGCTGTCGGCCAGGATGTACACATCCAGTTCGCGGGTGTCATCCATTTCCGTGCGCCAGTAAATTCCCACCTCAGACAGAATGCGCTGGATGAACTGCAGGTCCGTTTCCTGCCACTGGGTGATAATTTCACGCGACGGGTAGGTGCGCTCCAGTCTGAATTCAAAATCAGGCCCCTCCAGCCCGTGTTTGCGCAGCACCTGCTCCACCACCTCCGGGACGGACTGGTTCTGAAATACGGCGCACTGCCGGGTGTATCCCAGGAGCGCCAGGCGGGAACTGAGCGTGAGGCGGTAGTGGGACTGGTCCTTTGATGTGGACAGCCATTCCAGGCAGGTCACTATGCCGTGGACATTTTTGCCGCTTCGCATTCGCAACGACGCATATTTCATCAGCACCTGTTCCGGGGCAATGTTCGCCTGCGGCGTGGTGAACTCGATGTCCCATCTGAATGGCCTGCTCAGCGCTTCCCTGCCGCGAAAGCGCAAAACATCCGGTTTCACTGTGCTGTCATTGATATCCAGAAAATAGCGCGTCTGTCCGTCAAAAAGCGCTGACCAGTTATCCATCACGTCACTCCTTTACCGGCACAAGTCTGAGCCAGCCATCACCCAGCTCAATAGTGCGGGGGTTGTCCGGATCGAGGTCATCACGCGTCAATACCAGACGCCAGCGGTTGTCTTGCAGATCAGGTCGGTTAAACAACCCCGCCACAGCCACGAACTGAGCGTCTTCATCCATGGGCACGTTGAGCGTCACGCTACCGTTGGGCATCACCAGCAGCTCTTTTGATGCCAGCACGTCGTCCTTAAGTGCCTTATCGGCGTTGCGCAGCAGCGTCTGGTAATCGGTGGCATCAACCGCTTTACGATCCCTGAGCTGATAAACCCGCACCATTGTCGCCAGTGGCGTCTGCGCGCCATCGGCGTTAATGGCCGTGCGCGGGGTAAAATCAAGATGCAGCGTTTTAATTTTCTTGTAGAAGAGGGATTTTGTGATGCTGACCGTACCGTCCGTGACGGTCTGGGTCAGACCGCAGCCTGCGAGCAGACCGCAGGCAATAAGCGTCAGCGCCCGACAGCGGGTTACTGTTGCCATTCAAAAGTTCCTTTATTGAGAGTGGGTGTACGTGATTATTCGAAGCGGTAATGGGCGTCTTCAGCAGGGGTTAATGCAGAACATTGCAGCCCTTCATAGCAGCCCAGGATGACGGTCAGACTATCCCGGCCATTGCTAAGCTTGCCTGCTTTCAGGCCCAGCAAACCGGTACGGCCCAGTTGGATACGCCTACCTTTGCCAAGGCGAGGCTCAGGCAATAACCGCACGGGTACAGTGAGACGCAGTCGGGTGTCACTGCGGTAGCCGAGATAGACACGCAGCAGAACCAGCAAATCGGTATGGAGGACACCACCGGGTAACCAGCCTTCCGCCTCGCACGGATCCTCTGTTTGCAGCGTCATCAGTACCCGGCTGCATGCTTCCTTTGCCGTTTTACCCAGCGTGGCTCGCTGCGAAAGGCGGATACGGCTTCCGGCCCCCAGCCCATTGCGATTATCGATATGGACCTTAACCGGATCGGGTTCGGTGATTATTGCCCGGGTATTCGGCGCCAGCAGGCTCACCAGGGCCCGAATGCCTTCGGCATTACGGGTGGGTAATCGCATGGTGCCCAGCAGAGCCAGGAAACGGGAAACCGGCGTGGCTACTTGCTCCGCCGTGCCAGGTATACCGAGTCCCACCAGCCCCAACAGACACTGTGATGTGGCATCGCGACCACCAGCCTCGAAGGTCGCCGGATACGCGTATTTTCGCCAGATCCGGTAATACTGCGTGGTGATCCGGTGGCTGAAAATGTCCAGAAACGAAGTGATCGCCTCGTGTCCTTCACGGCGCTGCGCAATGTCATCCAGGTAGGACGTCGGCAGAGGGGAGTCCACCCCATACATCCCGAGAAATGTCGTGCGGACAGTTGGTGGTAATGACGGATGGTCTTCGTCGATCTCAACCGTTTTCAGGGTACTGACCGGGAAGCCCATACCTGGCCAGGGCCTGAATCGTATCGGATCGTCGCCCGGATAACTGGTGGAACCTAGTTTAGGTGCGTCCGGATTTTCCTGTTCCAGCATTTGGCAGAATCGATAGAAATTGGCTCGCCAGATATCTTTGTTAAGAGCCAGCGTCAGCCCGGTACGTGCTGGCTGTGATTCTCGCGCCATCTCAGTCGTTTCCCTGTAGGTTGCAGCACC
This sequence comes from Leclercia sp. AS011, assembly GCF_037152535.1. Taxonomy (NCBI): domain Bacteria; kingdom Pseudomonadati; phylum Pseudomonadota; class Gammaproteobacteria; order Enterobacterales; family Enterobacteriaceae; genus Leclercia; species Leclercia sp. AS011. Next base: position 931,489 of record NZ_JBBCMA010000001.1, on the reverse strand, counting down.
AGCGTGAGCTGGTTAAAGAGGTGAATATCGGCATAGAGCGCGAAGAACCGGTGCAGCATCTCACCGAACAGGTTCACGTCGCCCTCGCCTGCAAAGTTGTCCATATTCAGCGTGACCTCGATATCCACACCCCGTAACATAAAGCCTTTCTCAAAGCGGCGGACCAGCGTGTGTTTCACTGCAACGATGGCTTCAAGGCGACGTCGGTTCATCTCATCATCAGTCCAGTCGTAAAGCGCCAGCGTTCCGCGCAGCACTTCCGGATTATCCATCATGCTGAGGAAGTTTGAGCCAAGATGGCTCATGACTCGCCAGTGGAACCGATCATTAGCCGGGGGATAAAGGGGCATCGTGGGAGCCGTGACGTTGAGTATCCTGACCGGAACCTTGCCTGCTTTAACCACCCTGTCCAGGAGGGTACTTTCCAGAGCTTTACGCGGCAGTTGGCCGTTAGTGCCGGTGATCCGCATTGAGAGGGATTCCGGTTTTTCAGACAACTGATCCAGCTCGAATGAACGTCCGCCGAGGATAAGCCATGTGTCATAGAGACCGGATGCGCCGCGCTTCACACGCGTGTGATAGTAACGCTCTGGCGCATCGTGGCGCATCATGCCACCCCGGTGCCGGAAGCTGGCGAACGGGACATACTGGTGCTTACCGAGTTTCACCGCACCATGGATATTATCCACGCTGTAAATCTCGGTGTGCCCGTCCTGAAGGCGCAGCGGCCGTAGGAGGTACTCATTCTCCAGCGGACTGAGCGTCAGTGGGTCCGCCTCAAGCGTGAAGAGGTTGATCACCGGTGCACAGTGCAGGCGAAAATTATCCGTCTCAAACGGCAGATCGGGTGACCATGCTTCGCTGAGCACCATGTCTACCTCAAACCAGCTACTGGCCGCAGTAAGCCCTATAGCGTCGAGACCGCACAGTTCCACAAACATAAACTTCGGACGGAAACTGAAGTACTCCAGTAGCAGTTGGTAGCCGCTAAAAGCCGTGTCACTTTTCTTCCACAGGCCGTCATGGTCATCAAAGCCCATCGGCCTGCACCAGCCATCAAACTTATGACGTTCAGTTCCGGTTTCGGCGTGACGGGCATATATCGCGTGTACATGGCGAGTCATCGCCAGATGCAAGGCTGAGCTGACCGGGCTTTCGGCATTGAGAAAAAGGGCGACTTTCTCGAGTCCGGCCTTGCTCCAGTCAACTTTTTCCGGGCATTCAAAACGCAGGCGAATGGCAGAACGCCCGTCCGTTTCGGTATGCAGATGCACGCGGGTAAGGTGCAGGGGCTGTAAGGGAACATCTCGCGTGGTACGGTACTGACAGACGGTTTTGTGCGGCCCTACAGGGCGCGACAACACCGAAAACCCTTCAGCCAGCGTTTCTGCCTGCCGGAGGTTCCGCCAGTCTGGCATAAACTCAACGATGGCAAGCGAAGGAATAGTCCGCATGTAGTGCGGCCATAACAGACTAACCAGCCCTTCGGTCAGCTCCGGCAGATCGTCATCGAGCTTTTCACGCAGCCGGCCCATCAGGAAGGCAAAGCCTTCGAACAGACGCTCAACGTAGGGATCACGCGCACCGGGTTTATCCAGGTTGAGCATCGCCGCGCGATCCGGGTGGGCCCGGGCAAATTCTTTACCCGCTTCGCGCAAATAGCGCATTTCGGCCTCGTAATAACGCAGTGTTAGGTCATCCATGTACGGTCGTCCTGATTGTTAACAATATATTTTAGCCACACAGCACCATGGCCCGGGCCGGGTCGATGGCAATCAGCCCCGCCAGCAGCGCATCCATCTCGGGCATCAGCCGCGTTTTATCGGACTCGCTGCGGCTGGCTTTCATGCGCAGAAGCTTCAGGCGGCGGGCCTGGACTTCGAACAGAAGGCCCGGCTCCCAATCCCCCAACGTCATTCGCGGGGCGGAAGTCGTCAGCTCTCCCAGCAGATGCAGCGCCATGTCGTTGCGACCATACTGCTCGGCTACTCTGGCCATCAGCAGACGAACCAGCCAGCGCTGACGCGGGGTATCCATTCCTGGTCGAGACTGGAGCCAGGCGAGCACGGCTTCTGGCCCTTCCCTGTCCCCCTTTTCCATCGCTTCGGCTTCCAGCGACAACACGTCGTTTTCGTGTCCGGGGGGAAGTTTGACCGGCTCACTGCCAAATGACAGTCCCTCCTCATTCACCTTTTCTGCTATCCAGCCCGTGGTCACTTCATCGGCAAACGGGGTACCATCATTCCATACCAGACCGTCAAGTCCTGGCAGACGTTTGAGGAGCAGCCGGAGATCCAACAGGATTGATTCCGCCAGGTTCTCCCACGGCTGCCCAGCATGGCTGAGCCCCTGCCACAGATACCATTGGAGATCGAGCCAAAAATGGTTCACCGCTTCGCAGTACATCTGGCTGGCCTGCTCGACCAGCTCAGTCCAGTTTTTCTGCAGATACAGACGCTTAAGCTGCGCCCTGTACTCAGGTTTAGGGGGAAGCAAACGGGTACGGCCAACACTGTCCAGCGGCGGAATCTGATCGACCGTATCCCAGCGAATGGTTTTCATCAGCCGGTGAGAGGCCAGCCATCCCTGCGGTTGCTCACCCAGCCAGCCGGAAAGTAATTTTGCCTGATCGAGCAAATCACGCCCGGACTTCACAGCGGTCAGCTGTGGCGACGGAGAAAGGATGGCGTCGCGCCCGGTTTCCTGCGCGCTGCTGTTCTGGGGGATCAGTGCATCCACCCCGCCAGATCGCGCCAGGCGGTTTTCCAGTGCGCAACAGAGACCTGCAAAGGCAGGTTTTTCATTTTCAGCCCACCCGGCAACGCGTTTTGCCAGAAGGCTAATGGCTCCCGCAGTCAGACCGGCATCATCCCGCTCCACTTCTGGCCAGAGCGAAAGCGTATCCTGGATCTTTGTACCATTGAGCCATTCCAGGGCGGCCTTTCGCGCATTAGCGCGCAGCGGATGACAATGTTGGCCATAGCGGGAAATCATTGCGATCAGCAGTAACAGCCCTTCTGCCAGACCTTTCTCACCGTCGCGGCTCAGCCGGGCCAGGGTATACCAGGTAACGACGCGGATATCCTTGGCGGTTTCGCAGAGTAGCTTTTCCGCCAGCGTACAGAGCAGGTCTGGATCGGTTCCCGAGAGCTTATTGATCTCTTCGCGCATCAGCTGGAAATTGTCGTCATAAGCCGGATCATCGCCCGCTTCCGTTTCGGGATTGATGGGCTTTAACCAGTTATCCCACAGTGACAGGGCACTCGAGGCTTTTTCGATAAGTTGCTGCTGTTCTTCCTGATTTGTGGTGCATGCCGATAACAGGGCTTCCGGTGAACTCATATTATTCCTTATCTCATCATTATTCGGCGTCTTGAGCGCTGGCCGCGACCGTGAATATGGCGTCAGGCAGCGTAAATCCCTGAAGCTTCAATAGGGCGAGCGGACCGTCGCCCAGCTCGCTGCGCATCACAAACTTCAGGGGATTACCGTCCGCCGCTATCCACACCAGCTGCGTTCGGCTTGCGTCAAGTGGCGTGATCTGGGCTTTATCCAGTAGCCGAATGAATCCCCAGTTCCCCTGGTTACTGTCATAGAGCTGCATCCCGCTGTTAACGCTGCGCCAGCGGAGGTTCACCCCCGGGTAGTACGTGTTTCCCGGCCAGGTAAAGCTCTGCCAGCTTTCCATCTGATTAAAAAAGTCCAGATTTTGCTCGTCTACTGTGAGCTGCATGCGGGCCACATCACGGGAAGGACGCGCCATCAGTTCGAAGTGAATATTCGCATCACCTTGGGCAAAAACGATGTCCGACAGTTCAGCTAACTGGTTGATTGCCCGCAGGAAGTCAGGGTTCACTTCCATCCCCTGACTTGCTGAAGGATCAACCACCCAGCGGTTCCCTTCCTGGTGAAGAATGCCGCCAAGGCTGGTTTTCAGAAACGTAGCAATGCGTCCAGAATCGCTGCGCAGGAACTGCGCCAGCAGAGGCAGTGAAGCATCACTGCCGGTGGCTTTAAACGGATAGCGACTGGCAAAGGCTTTGTTCCATTGATCGACAATGGTCGTTTGCCACCGGGTATTAAGACTTCCCGCCGCCGGAGCCAGTACCTGCCGCCAGGCCAGATCCAGCGGCTGCACAAACAGCGACTGACCGAATCCATTCCACTCCTGCCCCAGGCTCGCCGCCACCAGGCTGCTGTAATCACGCGTGTCGGTCAGATCGACAGCCTTGCCCTGGAAGACCGTCTGGGCCAGCATCTGAGACATCGCCTGAGGATCCGGCGCGCTGGTGACCTGCTGAAGTTTGAGTCGCACCTGCGTCACGCGGGCAAGCCACGACTGGAAGCTCAGGTTACCGTTACGTCCGGTGCCTTCTTTTCCCTCCATAAATCCCGTCAGCGGGCCAAACACGTCATCCAGCGGTCCTTTCGGCCCCCGCGCCTGTTCGATGAACTGTCGGGCATATTTTTTTCGGCCAACCAGTTTTTTCGCCGAATCCACTATCGAATCCGCCAGCGCTTCGCCCTTCTCTCCCGTGCTGCCCTGGTAGTTAAGGGTGTTCATTAGCGCCACCAGCGGCGACTGGCGAACATCGCCGATCAAATTGAGTTGAGCTATGGCTTCTGACAGCGAGGTTGCATCCTGCCACTGAATACTGTTGACCATATTCAGCCAGGCATTGCCAAAATCGGTAAAGTATCGTTCGGTCAGCCGGGCTTTCAGGGCTTCAGGTGCGATATCGCTCCCTGGCTGACGTGTTTTATCCGTCAGTACCCAGTCGATCTCATCCCGGCGGGTTTTGACCACGTCGTTAATCGCATCCTGTACCTGTTCTTCCCAGGCCTGGCGGGTAAACATCCCAGGCACTACTTCGTCCGTGCTGAAAACCGTCGAAGCATCTGTGTCGCCGGTCATATCCGCCAGCGTTAAATCCGGCCAGTTACTGGCCACACGCTTCAGCATGTCCTGATACAGCCCGGACTCAGCATTGCGTTGGCCAATCTGTTTGAGCAGGATCTGTCGCACGGTCGTGACAAGTTCAGCATCGGGCTTAATTTTCCATTCAGGATGCTCCGGAAGGTTCTGGGCATAAAAGCCCAGCAGTTTTGGGGCAAGTTGATGCCAGGCACCTTCCGGTACACCCTGACGCTTCGGCCACGCCTTCAGCACACTTTTCGCCAGCCATCCGGCATCTACTTTGTCTGGCCGGGCCAGCATTAGATAGCTTTTCAGCACATCGTAAGCCCGTTGTGTTCCCTGCGCGCGGGCGTCACTGGCTGGTGGGAGTTGCACATAGATGTTCAGTTGCTGCTTAAGGTGTGCTGCGGTGGCATCACGCATTAACAGGGCATTGTTGCGGGCATATAACGGCCAGAACGCCGCCAGCGTGTCGCGGTCCTGATTAAGTCCAAAGCGGGTGTACCAGGGTGCACCGGTCGTCTCTCGGTTCTGCAGCCGGGCAATGGCCTGCTGGAGCACGAGTTGGTTACGCAGACGTTCAGTCAACGGTTGTTTTGTATCGGCGGCAAGACGGGCGGTACTCTGCGCCTGGTAAATCTGCGCCCGGTTGACGGCGAGAGACACGAACGTTCCGGTCCCCCAGAGGATAATCAAGGTAAGCAGCAGCAAATGCAGCCCCTTAAGCCAGTCGAAGGTCAATTTTCTGGCGCGCACGGCGGTACAGTCATCAATAACGGTTTTCCAGCCAGACGTATCGATCCGGGTATTAGGCACCGAACCGGCAACCGCCAGTTCAGGACTGAACATCATTCCCCGCAAACGGTATGCCGCCGTTCCCTGCATCAGCCCATTCAACAGCACGTTCAGACCAGCTTTCAGCTCGCCCTGTAGGTGGGAGGAAAGTTGCAGCAACCAGTTGTGCTGCGGATTATTGAGCACCTGAGACATCCCGGCCTGACGTAAATGCGGTATCAACGTATCCAGTGTAGCGAATGCATTCTGCGGGGTGGCGCCGGGACCGAACAGCGCGCCGGTGGCTACCGGTTCACTCTTATCATCGGTAGCCGTTTCTTTGTCGGTCAGCCATAACCAGACGGGAGCCTGCCAGCCCAGGAGATGATCGGCCTTCTGGCGACAACGTAAGAAGGCGTCACGCTCAGCGTCGGTTGGTAACGCTGAGGTGTTTATTACCTGGATGATGCCGTCAACGGGTTTACGCGAACGCAGGTATTTTACCTGAGTCAGGAAAAGTTCATCCGGCTGTGACTGCGCATCGCCACCATAGATAAGCACATTGCCGTCACCTTCCTGCCAGAGATCGCAGGAGAGCCCTGGAGCCACCTTATGAATCTCATCTTTATTTCCCATAACGAGCAGTATCCTGACCTGACGCTGCCAGCGACGGCCGTACCGCAGGCGAAGATGCTCTGCTACCGGTTCATGCTGGAAAACAGGCTCACTGTCATCCTCTGCCCCTGCAATAACCTGCGCTACAGGGGTGATAATCTGCTTTTTATTCTGATTCCATTGGAGGTACAGACCTGATTTACCCGCAAAATCGAATGCCCTTTCGACCAGCCAGCCCAGGAGTAACAATGCCGCCACCAGCACCGCACAAAATGAGAGGATCCGTTGTCCGTCATATGGACCCAACCCAGTGGACGACGCCACATTTTCCGGAAAGGCATAAAACAAAAATGCAACGATGACTGTCAGGAAAAAAATGACAGTAACAACAGAGCCGATGAGTGTTTTGACTTTGACCTTAGACATTCCCTGATGATCCCTTGCGAACTTCTTTAGTGATTATGGTGACCCAGACATCATCTTCATCTGAGGCAGGCTGCGCCGCGATAACCTGCGGGCCATTGTCGTTACAGGCAGCAGAAGCAAGAATAATGGCAAGCCATGGCGCAGCACGCCTGGCATATCCCAGCGCAATATCAATACTGCGGTTATCTTTCGACAAACTGAATGCCACCCCATTATTCTCACAGGCCATATTCCAGCCACTTCCGCTGGCTATCGCTGGGCCTGTATGCCAGCCTGCCTTCAATGTCTCAGCGCTTGTTGCAGCCCATAACAGCGCCCGATTTAGGGTTTTTTCAAGCCCGGCTTCCTGCCCCTTTTCAGGACGATGGAGACACACAGCCTCAGGCCAGGCGACAGCCTTTCGGTTGCTGAGTACCAGCATCGTGATGGCATCGGCATCTCCTTCATCTGGTTGCGCTGGCAACGAAAACGTCACTGCCACAAAAATGCCCGGTTGCTCCCAACACTGGTCGAGCCAGACATCAAATGCCGCCAGGTCTTTGCCAGCCAGAAGCCTGAAAAAGCGTCCAGTTTGGGCTGAGAGTTCATTTCTAAAGTGTTCAGCAACCCTGGGGCGAATATCATCGTCACAGTCCAGCATGAGACAGCAGGGAATATCTTTTGGGAGCCTTTCCGTTATCTTCTGTATCCGGGCGACAAGTGTTGACGTAGAAGAGATGATTTCTGCATCTGGATCAGTCTGGAAGGCGTTCAAAGCTGCATACCTGACAGCAGAAACACTCCCCCGAGGGGTTGAAATCTGTACCGCTGGGGTAGAGTTCGCTACAGCTTTAATCAGTACACTCGTTTTATTTCCGGCAATATGCTGAACGCAGGTACCCAGTATCCACGCACAGCGCTGACCCCGCTGAATTTCACTCTCAATCAAAAGCTCACGCTCTACATTGCGGGATTCCGCTCCAGTCTGTTCCGCCTTATAGGCGAACCGGCGAAGCCCAAAAATAAGCCCCCATGAGCAGAATGGCAGACCCAGTGCAGTAAACCAGAATACAAACCCCGTACGCTCAGAGGTCCATCCCCAGAGCGTCAGGGTAATACCAGCCAGCATTATGAACGCCAGGAATAGTAACCAGCGGCGGGTATTTGGCCGTACAACTTTTTCAGCCTTTTCAGGAATGGCATCCAGCCAGACGGGCATAATCAGGCAACCTTTGCAGGAGTAAAAGAACTTATCAATGTGCAGCCACACCCACATCTATGCCCATGAAAGGCAACCGGGATCCCGTTATCAAGATAATTTGGGTTGCCTTCGATGATAGTTGTTGGACCATGTCCCGGAATTGGGCAGGAAACCTTATCGCCTTTGCGGGCAACACCGATACCGCCGAATTTCATCGTTTCGGAAGCGGTCATTACTGAACCACCGTGAGTAGTTTTGTCGCCTTTTCGAATTATTTGCTGCATTTACAACCTCAGTAATTAATTGTTAAAAAAAAAATAACAACACATCAATCGACTATGTCGCAAAAAAAATTGGTATCCACACTTATTCTTCGTAAGCTTTTTAAAACTTCAAAATGAGATAATGAAAAAGCCATTATTTGAAGATGGCATCCTGGTAATAATCACTTCACATCTCGCTAATATTAGCGTTCGATTTATCCTCAAGCGGAAATACAATCACTCTTTGTTCGTTAGAGACGGTATTTAAATTACCGCCAGATGCATATGCTATGACTCGAACGCTAACTAAATGCCCTTTTGTACTGTCATATTCATCCCCGGAATCTTACGCAGATACTTCTTCCACGGTGGGTCATCTTTGACGTAGTACCATTCACTCCCGTGCTTCGCAATCACACGGTATAAGCGGTCGCGGTAGGAGACATTATGCACCGCCTGAAGGTACTCCTGCTCCGAGTAACAACCGTCATGGTTGCTGTCAATCAACTCCAGCAACCGCTGGTAGTTATATTTGTTCAGTGCGTGAGTCGTACGCGTTTCATCCTGCGCCGCTTTATACAGCTGCTCCAGAATGCCCTTCACCACGTTGTTCGGTTGTTGAATGCCATCAATCAGTTCAAAACTTGCAGATGCCTTGTCCAGCGTGACAAACCCGAGCTCGCCTAACGCATACTGCGACACTTTCTTCACACTGGCTGCGGACAACCATCCACCCTCAGGGCGTATCTGATAATACGCCGCGTCCTGATTACCGGTCAGCGTATTTCCTGCTGCATCAGCACCGGGCACATTTGCAAGCGTCAGAATACCCGGGGCCTTTGTTTTACGGCTGCCGGCTGTTATTCCGGTATCGCTCTTGTCAGATAATGGCGCATCCTTCTGCCAGGTCAGGTATGCTGGGGCATCCTCTCCCGCCTTTACGGGATTGGTGATAAACGTCTCCATATCATCCATGCTCAGGCACTCGATGTGCACCTGGTAGCGCGAGCGTTTGCCATTTTCTTCCGGTAGCTGGTAAAAGCCCATATGCCCGAGACTGTCTCCGGCACTGACGGGCACAGGCGTGGAGGGGACATGCACATCATTGAAAACAGGCTCACTACCTGATGCCGTTGGGGCAGCCGTCAGGCTCTCACCATCTGACACCACCCACACCCGGTCGCCCTTTTTCAGCTTATCTTTATCCCGGCCCAGAGTGACCAAATTGAATGTTCTTGCTGCATCGCCGGCGTTCTTACCGGGGCGAATGACCTGCTGTGCGGTATTACCGGGCTCGTAAGAAAGCGGGAAATCTGCCGTCAGTCTGCCTGCATTTTTATATTGCAGTACGTCTTCACGGCTCAGATAGTATGACCAGTCTGTACGCGAGGTGCAGTTCACCATTCCTTCTGACTGAGTGGTGTAAGCCGGCGCGCATTTTGCCCACCAGGAGGGAACGGGCGCTGACGCCGCCGCTTTCAGTGAGCCCCGGTCAGACACTGTCCAGATTTTCGTCCCTGCTGTAAGCGTTTCTCCTGCAGCATTTTTCGTGTCACTGGTAATGGCCACTTCAGTAAACTGACGCTGATCGCGACTGCGGGTCACTATGGTGTCACTCAGTGTGACGGGCGTGTCTTTAGCCAGTTTTCCGGCTGCGCGCCCCGCCTGCAAATCTTCCGCGCTGGTGTAGTAACGCTGGATGCCTGCCACATTTCTGTCTGACTAACTTCCCTGTTGTTTATAAGCAACATAGGGCGCCAGATATATGGCTTATATCCATTGTGACAACTAATCTCACTCATGATAATGAAGGAATTCATTTCTTTTCATACAATCATTATCAGAAAATTTGCCCTTCATAAAGGTACAATGCTGTTTCACATACTCATCCCAAAAGGAGTTTGAGGTGCTACTTTAATGTGAAATTGCAACTTCCTGTTTTGATAAGATAGCTTTTAATTCTCGATTGCGTTCATATGTCTGTTCGTACAGACAAGAGTTTTTATAAATTGGTAATTCCTCACCATCTACTGACGTATATGTGCACATACTATCTCTAGAATTAACCCAGAATCTTTGCGTGTTTTTCATATCTTCTTTTAGTTCAGGATATGTCGTAATTATGGTGTTATACAAATAATTCAAATACGCATATTCCTTTTTATAGTTATCAAAAGCGCATCGCTCTAAAATTTTAATATTTTCACTTTTGCAATTCTCAAATGAGAAGGCAGAAAAGCTAGTTAAGATAAGTAAAACAAAAACTTTCATTGCGCCAATCCTTCTTCAAATAGTTTCGACTCACCTTATCTCCGCTTAATTAACCCGTCCAATTCTTTCCCTACCAAAAGTCTCTTCATTGACCTAATCCGCACAGGAATATCAGCGAAATTACCTTGTTTAAAATCTGTTTGTATATTTTTCATTTCAACCCTAGCTGCTACTGATGGAACTGTGAATGATGTGTAATTTTTGTTCAAAAGAATCGAGATCGACTGTGATTCATACATTGTCAATATCTACCCCATTGGCAAGAACTCGTTTTTTAGCCTTATATTGATGCTCGCATACTGTTTTAAAAAGAAAGTACTGTTGCTTTCGGGTGAGTGTTTTTTCATATTTAGGTACTTTATAGTTTATTTCATTGCAAGATGTAAAACTGAGGGACTTTGTTTCATCATGCTGTCTAAAAGCCACTATTTCAATGAGTCAGATAATGGCTTGGCATCTTTTTCCAATTCTAAAAAAGGACTATTTATATATTCTCGATTGTTGCCCAAGGTCTATGCTTCGTCCAAATGTCACATCAGAAATAACAATAACAACACCATTGTTATTTGGCACGTGTGGACGTCTGGATAAGTATGTTGGTTGACTAGCCATCGGATTTATTAGTTTGCCTGTATTACCTATATGTTGCCCTTGTTTTACTAACCCAACATTTACTTAAATGCTCCGTGGATCAAACCCTCCTTATCTGACAATAAATTTACGCCGGTCTGTTGTCATATGAATAATAACTATCTCACTCATTCCATTGTATAAGGAATTTTCACCAAAAACCTTATCATCACAAATTGCTACCACTTTCCCATAAGGTTTAGTATATAGATCACGTGCAGCATTTTCTCTGGTTCCACCATTACGAATCGTTCCATACGCAGTCATTGAGTTGTACAAAGAATAATCTTTACGTTATCTTCCCCTGTTGCACTAACCTGTAATAAACATCAGGACAGGGATAATGTATTATTTTATTTTTTAATCTCAAAATCGTCAGATTTAATCCAATATTGCGCCCAATTTCCAGATGAAGATTTATAATCTATTTCATAAAAAAAACCATCATTAGACATATCAATCAGAAAAAAAGAATCGCCTTTAATAAGGTATGCCTTTGTTTTTTGTCTTACATCAGGTTTCTGATATAACGAAGCCTTTGGGATGACTATATATCCTTCAAGCTCCTTCCTCGACAAGTATCCATCGCCTTTGGATAAAAGGATTTTTCTTGTTACATCCCCATTATTGAAATATGTTCTTTTCACTTGCTGGCAATCTATACACGAATCATTATAAAGTAACTCAAATTTACCTAATGAATTGATCCGATATACATTACTATTCCATACTCCCTGCTCTCGCCAAGTACTTATTATAGCATCACCCACTTGAGTAACATTGCAAAAATTCCCATTCTGACCTATTACAGGTTCTTTATCAATCTTTTCATCTTCGATTTTGAACAATACAAAGCAGTTATTTATATCCCCCACACTATTTAAAAACAAAAAAGTTTCTTTTTGCAAATGTGCAACTTTTATTTCAGAATATCCATTGATAATGAAGTTTTTCGCTGACTCTGGTATATCATAGCCATTGCAAGTATGGATATCACATGTTCCAGCAAGGCTATCACCACTAAGCACCGTAATAAATAACATTATTGAAACATAATTAAACTTAGACTTCATTACGTCAACCCCCATTCTTTCTTAATGGCAGAAAAATAACCCTCTCGCTCCGACAAACCATTCCCCCCCCCATTAACTGCAAGGGTTATTAATTGGACATTATCCCTCTCGTTATCAATCAATACATTAATATCCCCTTTTGCGCTATATTTCGTATGAATAGTACCATTATTGCGCCAGTACCAACATGAAGCTTTAATTGCATTACTCATGTCAGAAGCGATCAAATCTGAATCTGCTAAACAATTGACACCTGAGAACGTACTAAAACGCTTGTAATTATTTTTCCATGTAAGTTGAATCAAGCCCCGACCTTTATATTTTGGACCGTCGCCGACTGCAGTGTTTCCATTTTTAATAGCATCTTTATGTCTACCTGGATCATAGTTCTCCCCCGAACCAAATTCTAGTGTAGTGTCAAGATGTGCTGACTCATGTAAACATTGAGAAAGAAAATGAGCTTTATGATAAGGCCCTGTTATTCCGTAAAACATAAGCTCATTATTAAGCAGGTTGACAAAATTTTGTTTATCAAATTCAAAAACATTAGAATAATTTTTTCTAAAGTTTTCAGCAAAAAATTTCCCACCACGCTTGCCTGTAAACCAAGGCCCTGTATGCCCAAGCAATTTTTCAATTAATATTACAGTGATCTCATACTCTGATACATCCTTGATCGCATCCAAAAACACCATCGGATGAAAATGCCATACCGCCTCATCTTTATCAAACGGTGGCACCCTGCTCATCCACTCCAGATCCGCCTGCCATTTTTCACAGTACTCCACTTCCAACGTATCCAGATCTTTATAAAAGCCTTCCCAGCGTCCGGTTGAACGCCCCTTACTCCATTCGCTGTGATGTTTTACCGCCAGACGATTCACCACATTCTTCACCAGCGGATCGCGCACTGCCAGCGCCTGTCTGATTTCTTCTGCAGTAATTTTCCCGTCACAGTTGCTGTCCATCTCCGCCATCAGATCACGATAAAACGGCGGCACCAGACCGTACTGATATCCCGCGCCCTGTTCTGCTGAACGGCTTATTGCCTCAAAGGACTGAGGCACCCAGCTTTCATACGGGCTGTCCATCACATCACCGCCGCAGTCTTCCTCCAGCGCCTGAAACCCGAGCTTCAGTAAATCATACTGATTCACTTCTTCAACATCACTTTGCGGTAACCAGCCACTCCCGGTAATTTTGTACCACCATTTCTGTGATTCATCCGCAACGGGTGTTGTTGCTCCCCGTGTGAGCAGGCACTGCGCGCTCAGTCTGGCTGATATCGGGGTAAATACCGGTTGGCCTGTTGCATCCTGCCGGGTAAACAGGAGCTTTCCTTTTGATGCCAGAACTGACTTTTTATCGCCCTTCACGCATTCCGGATTGGCCAAAAAACCGGGCATCCTGCTGTCTGTACTCAGCACTTCCAGATGAACAAACCATTCCCTGTCCACAAGCCGACTTCCCTCTCCCGGGGATTCCGTACACCCCATAAATCCGACAGGCGCTCCGGCGCTGACCTTCCATTCTTCCGTTTCCCCTGTCAGTTCTACAGAATCAAAAACACCTTTTTGCTTCGCCTTCTGCATCCATTCAGGCATCAGCCCCTGTATTTCTCCGTCCGGTTCCATCAGTTCAGGATCCAGCGTTACCCAGTACTGCTCTTTTCCCGGAATATTATTTTTCAGTAAACGGACCAGCCCAAAAGTTGTCAGGGTTGTTTTTCCCTTCTTCGTGACATAAAAACGCCCCGTCCGGGAAGAGAAAAAACGGTCATCTGCCTTCAGGATCTTCTTCGTTTTGACTGGCGCTGGATATTTTTCGGCCTCACCGTTGTCCGGCTCCCCCTCCGGCAAACCGTTCTGCCCGTTTTTATACTGACGTAACAATATGCCGCTGTGCCCGTCCCTGACTTTATAACAGGGAGAAGCCGGATAATCGGCAACCGGGGCAAGATGCATGTACAGACTGTAAAATTCCAGCCAGCTTTTTTCTTTTTGCGGATCCGGTTTACACAGCGATTTAACCAGCACAAAGCTGCTGCTGTAACGTAGCTGTTGCCCACAGTATGGGGCAGTGAGATACTCATTATTTAATCGGTACGCAACCACAGTACCGTCAGCCATAAACTGGAGTGGTACAAGCTCTCCGGTATTGAGTGCATCCGGGTTCAGGGCCGAAAAGGGATTAGAGACATCACTGATATGGATCCCGCCATGCCACAGTCTATTTGCACCCAGTAGCCATGTTCCGTGAGCTTCATCGTCGACAAGACGCATGACTTCATCCAGCGAGCGAAACTCCTGGCCATTGGTGTTCCTGATGGGATAGCAAATTTTCATAGATACTCCTTATCGGGAAAATTTTCCGCGCCGCTGCAGTGGTGGTTGTGAATTTTCACCTTGCTGTTTTTCCACCGGGGAAACAGGGACCTGTCTGAGGCTGGTTCTCTCGAACACTTGCGTGACATTTTTCATTGACGCTCCGGTTCCAGGCACCAGGTAATCAGCTACTTTCATTATCATCATCCCTTCAGAGCCATGCTCTATCCCGTTCTTGCTCAGCTTCAGATATGACCCGCCGCCGTTTAGCGTTAAGATTTTCGGCGTGGAAATAATGATTTCGTCTTCGCTGCTCGTCACGGTCATTTGCTTTTCAGAGAACAACGCCATTGTGTTGTGCTGTGCCTGAATCTCAACATCCCCCTGATTCGCAACCAGCTTCGCCCCTTTTTTATGCACAAACAGCCCCAGCGCCTTTTCAACCGTCACGGACAGATTCTGCATTGCCCCAATATCGAGATGCTCACCGGCGTTAATCATGGTGTTCTTCGTACTGGTCAGCTGAAGGTGCTCGCCAGAAGTCAGCGCTACGCCATGCGGGGCACTTGCCAGCAGCACAGAGGATTGCAAATCTTTCAGCCTGTCCCTGACCAGGTTCACTTGGGTACTAATATCGGAGACCAGCGCCCCGGCCGCTTCGGCGGCACCATTCAGCGCCTGCATCTGGTTGTTGGCTTGAGTAATCTGATTCACCGCCGGAGTCATTTCCAGCACCTGCCCTTGGGCTTTTGGCTGTACATGCGCGGTCAGTAAAAGACCCCTGGCTGCACGAACGGCACCATACTCATCCGTACGCAGTTCAAAACCGGTACCGCGACGTTCGCGATGCTCGTTAACCAGATGCCCCATATTGAGCTGGCTCTTCCCGTATTCCGTGGCGAGCTTGATATGCTCCTCACCGCGTTTGTCTTCCAGCCGCAGTTTGTTATTCGCCGGGGTGCGCAGGATATTACGCGTGTGGTTATCACTGGTGACGTGGTCAGGGTGTTCAGAGTCATGCTGCGCATACGCAATATACGGTCGGTCAGGGTCTCCGCTTTCAAACATCACCGACACTTCCGTGCCGTCAATCAGCGGCGCATGCCAGCCGTAAGTGTCACCGGCATACGGTTTCGCCAGCCGCAGCCACAGATAAGCGTATCCCTGTTCGCTGTGGTTGCGGTCAAAGTCCAGCTTCACCCGATAACGACCCTGCGGGTCAAGCCAGGCATAGGTATCCCCTTTCTGCATGCTCTCCACGCGCGCAGGCAGAGCACCGGAAATCACCGGGCGATTAAGAGATTCAGGGCGAAAACAGACGGTTTCACTATAGGGGATACCCCTGAACGCCATCTGAAAGCTGTCCTGGCGCGAGCCACTGGCTTTTACCGTGGCGATAACTATGCCGTCCTTCACCACATCCGGCAGGCCGGCATCGGTTTCCAGCACCTGTCCCGGCGTCAGATGCGCGCTAGAGGTGCGCCCGCTGACGGTGTACTGCTCATTCAGGATGCGCTCGTGGCGCAGATGGGCAAAGAACGCGCCGGACTCAGGACTTTCCGTATCACCGGCTGTTAGAAACGGCTCTGCGTAGTGGTAGGTTTCACCGGTTGTGATGTCTTCCAGCCCGCCAAGACTTACCGTGCTATCCTGCGGCGTCAGTGCTTCCCGGTAATTGTAATCCCGGGTCGAAACACTGCCGCTAACAACGTGGTAAGCGGTGTGAATATCCCAGACACTTTCCCTGCCGTTGTCACTCATTCCGGCAGGATTTCGTAGCGGGAGGTTCACACCAAACTGGTAATGCTCTTGGGAGTCCTGAAAAATGATGACATCCTGCTCAAGGCGGTTGTCCATCTCGAACCGCCAGAAAATCCCTACCTCAGCCAGCAGGCGCTCAATAAACTCAAGGTCGGTTTCACGCCACCGGGTAATCAGCTCCCGCGCCGGATACTCGCGGGATAGACGGAACTCAAAGTCAGCGCCTTCCAGGCCGTGCCTGCGCAGCACCTTTTCCACGACTTCCGTCACGGACTGATTAAGAAAAATATCGCAGCCCTTCGTTTTCGCTAACAGGGCAATACGCGGCACCAGCGCCAGAGTGTAGACCGTGTCCTCTTTTGAGGTTGAAACACGTTCAAATGACGCCACCACTCCATAGACGGTACGCACAGGGATAGCCGGCGTCCCGTCATATACCGGGTTCTGGAACGTAAAGGACGCTGGTTTTAACAGTACGGCGGTACTGGCGATATCCGGCGTGGCACAGGTCACGGAGATATCATATCGCCAGGGCTTGCTCAGCGACTCCACCGAGCTGAATTTCAGCACATCAAAAAACTCACTACAGTCATGAACGTCCAGCCGGTAGCGGGACTGGCCCAGGAGTTTCTGCACCTGGTTCAGCGTATCAGTTAACAAAGAATCGCTCATACGTCCGCACCTTCGTCAAATGACATCACAATCCCCTCGCTCTGATCCCAGCCCAGCTGCAGATGCTGCGGTTTCAACCCCGCCGCCATATGACTTAACAACTGCTGGCTCAGCACCGGTAGTATCTGCTGGTTCAGCAGGCTGTCGACGTTTCGCGCCCCGGTATCCGGCAGCAGGCAGGCATCCGTGAGCTGGACGTACAGGGATTCATCGATAGTGGTTTGCATACCGTAGTGACGCGCCAGGCGCTGGCTCACCTGTTTCAGCTTCATTCCGACAATCGTGCGCATGGCCTCCTGTGCCAATGGACGATAAATTACCGTCTGGAAACGAGCGAGTAAGGCTGGCTGGAAGTGGTCGCGCAGCAGCGGACGAAGCAGTTCCTGCAGGTCCGGCTCCGTCGCCTCCGGCTGTTCGTCCAGCATCTGCATGATGTGGTCGCTACCGAGGTTGGAAGTCATGAGAATAACGGTATTGCGAAAATCAATCTCACGCCCTTCGCCGTCGCGCATAAAGCCCCGGTCAAAGACCTGGTAGAACAGATTCATCACGTCGCGATGCGCCTTCTCCACTTCGTCGAGCAGCACCACGCTATACGGGCGCTTGCGCACCGCTTCGGTGAGAATGCCGCCCTGGCCGTAGCCGACGTAGCCCGGCGGCGAACCCTTTAGCTGAGAAACAGTGTGCGGTTCCTGATACTCGGAAAGGTTGATGGTAATCAGCGATTTTTCGCCACCAAACAGTTCATCGGCCAGTGCGAGTGCGGTTTCGGTCTTACCGGTGCCACTCGGGCCGGTCAGCAGGAACACGCCCTGCGGGCCGTTCTCTGGCGCAAGCCCGGTTTTGCTGGCCCTGAGTCGCTGCGCAATGGCATTAAGCGCCCCGTCCTGACCCACCACGCGTTTCGCCAGGTGTTGTTCGAGGCTCAACAGCTCTGTCTGCTCATCCTTCATCAAGGAAGAGAGTGGCACCCCAGTCCAGTCGGAGATAACGGTGGCGACAGTGCGCGCATCCACATCCAAACCCAGTAAAGGGTTATTTTGCTGAACGGTGCTTAGCTGGTTTTGCAAATTAACAATGTCTGCCTGACGGGATATGTCCGCGCGGCAGGCCAGCAGTTCTTCAGTGAGCTTCAGTTCCTGCCCATACTGGGTTTCCCGTGTATCGCGCTCCAGGATAATATGGATCTCTTCCTGTTCGATGCTCGCCAGACGCTCACCGTGGGTATTGCTACCCAGCGCAATATCTTTTAGCAGCGCCTGCTTCTCCATATCCAGCGCCGTTAGCTGCGCCTTCATGCGGGTCAGTTGCTCAGGCACGGTATCAAGGCTCATGCGGATGCGGGCAGAGGCGGTATCCAGCAGGTCCACCGCTTTATCCGGCAGTTGCCGTCCGGTAAGGTAGCGCCTTGAAAGCGTGACGGCGGCCTTAACGGCCTCGTCGGTGATGTGTACACCATGGTGCTCAGCGTAGCGTGACTTGAGGCCACGCAGCATCAGGCAGGCGGTTTCGTCGTCCGGCTCGTCGACCTTCACCATCTGGAACCGGCGCTCCAGCGCGGCGTCACGCTCGAAGTACTGCTTGTATTCGCTCCAGGTGGTGGCGGCGATGGTCCGCAGTTCACCGCGGGCAAGTGCCGGTTTCAGCAGGTTGGCCGCATCTGCGCCACCCGCCTGGTTGCCTGCCCCGATGATAGTGTGCGCCTCGTCGATAAACAGCAACACCGGCAGCGGTGAGTGCTGCACCGCTTCAATGATGTTTTTCAGGCGCTGTTCAAACTCACCTTTTACTCCTGCGCCCGCCTGCAATAGGCCAAGATCCAGGGTGCGCACAGATACTGGCTTTAGCGCGTCCGGTACATTTCCTTCGGCGATTCTGAGCGCCAGACCTTCCACGAGCGCGGTTTTGCCGACACCGGGTTCGCCGACCAGAATCGGGTTGTTCTTACGGCGACGGGAAAGAATATCCACCATCTGGCGAATTTCGGTGTCACGGCCAAAAACAGGGTCGATTTTGCCGTCCCGGGCGCGGGCGGTGACGTCGAGGGTGAACTTGTCCAGCGCGTTCTGAAGTGCAGGACTCAGCTCCCCTTCCTTTATCTCAACACCCACTGGCCGGCCCACAAACTCCACCTCACCGCCATGCGCCAGTTCCGCCTCCTGCTGTATCTCCGGACGCTCGTCCGACTGGGCGTCGAGAAGCCCGCGCAGGCGCTCAAGCTGGCTCTGCGCCAGCGTCAGTAGTGGCCACAGGCCGTCGCAACGCGCCAGTTTTGGTTTATCTGCCAGCGCCATTAGCAGGTGAATACTGCGGATCTGTTCTTCGCCTGCCAGCGAGGCTGTCAGCCACGCATCCTGCATCAGTGTCTGAATATTATCCGAGAGTTGTGGGCGGTTGCGTACAGAGCGGGGTAATGCGTCCATAAACGCCAGTAAGTCCTGCCATATGGCATCCATATCCCACTCATAGCGACGGGCCAACACCGTCAGATCGCCCTCACCCTGCTCCAGCAGTTTCAGTAGCCAGTGCTCGGGCATAATTTCCGCATGCGCGCGAGTCTGGCAAAGGAAAGCCGCCCTCTCCATCGCACGGGCACAATAAGGATTAAGTCGACGTAACAGGATGGCTGGATTTTCCATGAGATATTCTCTTATTAGTTCCGGACACGCTACCGCCCATCGCTTTTCCATAAAGGAACCCAAAGCGCACTGGGTCAGGCAGGCAGATTGTGTTTTCTCTTTGCTGAACACCCGCATTTCAGGTGCTCAGCAAAAAACTGCGGACAGGAAAAACCTGCCCGCATCAGGATTACGCGGTGGTACGTTCGTTCCAGGAATCGGAATGAATGATGTTGCCGTCTTTGTAGGTCCAGGTGATTTTTTCGTAGCGCAGTTCAATCTGCTCAAGGTGGTTGTGCTTCTCGAAAGCAGGATCCTTGATGTCGTGCATCTTCGGATTCACTTTCACCAGCTTCACGTTCTCAAGCTTCGTATTGAAGTACTCCACTTCCTGACCCGCGTCGTTGATTCGGTACCACTTGAATTCCGCAGATTTCAGGGTCTGCCCAGTGGTCACAGCCTTGTACAGATACGGGCTGGAGGAGTCGATCTCTTTAGTGAACAGGAACGGCGTGTGAATACGCGTGCCGGTCAGCTTGCCAGTGTTGTTGTCGGTCGGTATGTACAGCTTATGCTCCTGCGCCACCACCTCGATGCTGCCTTCACGGTCCTTCACGTCCACGGAACCTTTAATGTCCGCGCCGCCGTCGTCCTTCAGCCACAGATAAACAGGAATTGCCATGTTAATTACTCCATTTCATTTTTTGACGCGCCATCATCCTGCGATGACGCGGGGGTGTTGCCCGGCAGCCGGCAGGCATTCGCCTGCGGCACCAGACTGATTTCGACACGGCGGTTCAGCGCGCGGCCTTCTGCCGTGTCGTTAGTGGCGACAGGACGGCCTTCGCCATAGCCCTGCACCGCAAAACAGCTTTCCGGCACGTCACCGGTGTCACGCATCCAGTCGCGCACCGATTCGGCGCGTTTAAGGGAGAGCACCTGGTTGGATTTGTCATCCCCCGTGCTGTCGGTATGGCCCGTTACTACTATCAGCCAGCCGGGCTTCGCCCTGATACCGACCAGCGAGTTGACCAGCAGTTTTACCGACCCCGGTTTCAGCGCCCATTTGCCGGTATCGAATAGCGACATGCTGTCCAGGCTGATGATTTTCGGTTGCGTTTTAGTCGCTGGAGCCGGAGGGGGAACATAGGAATCAATCGCTTTCTGTAACGCCAGCCACAGGCGCTGTCCCGGGTAATAACCCAGTGCATACCTGAGCGGCTCCCCCTGACGCTGCCAGCGCTCCAGCAGCAGGGCATCCTGTTTCAGCGTCTCCAGCGACTGCGCTTTTGGCTCATAATGGTTCTCAGGGATGGCATACCAGCGCTGCAAATCCATCCCTACGTGACGGATAAGCACAGCGTTATTCCGGGCAGAAAAAGCCAGCGCGGTCAGAACACATGCCAGAATCCATATGACGAGACGTCGGGAGCGCTGCCCCCCCTGTACGGGCGCGCAGTAAGGCGCGAGCATCGGTAATACCGCATCCGGAAAACGCCCTGATACCTCTGTCGCGCTGGCTGCCTGCGGTAAAATCAGATGCGTCAGCCGATACAGGTGCTGCGACCAAAGCGAAGCCGTGTCGGCATGTGCTAAAGCGCTTCTGAACGCCACCGCAAATGGATGAACCGCCGGGAATAACCGGTCCTCTTTTGCCAGCTCATCCACCAGAACAGTACGCATAAAAGAAAAGGCCTCCCGCAGGACGGGCATCAGCGCCAGATGTTCGTCCTGTTGCCAGTCATCCAGCGCCTGTGGCGTTGCATCAGTCGGATAAACCACCGTTTTATCGCCACGCACAACCAGCCAAGGGGTGGAGGGGCCGGAAAACTCGCCGCTCAGCATCAACGGCAAAGAGAATCCGGCAATCTGGCTCAGTTGCTTCATCTGCTGGCGCAACGTTTTCAGGGAGGCGCGCAGCACCGCTTCATCCTGATGTCTTTCGGGCTGGCAGACATACATCACCGCCAGCTGTCCGGTCTGGCGCGGCTGCTGTTCGTGAATATCTCGAACCATCTCGCTCAGCCTGTTGACGTCGTTCACCCGCAGCCACCAACCCTGTGCGGTTTTGCGCAGGGTTTGCCCCACGAATAAGGCGTCCAGTTCATCCCCGCAGACGAGAACAACAGGCCCCCCGGCATCAAAAAGCTGCAGTTCGCCGACGGACGTTTCTCCCTCTGCCTTTATCTGGCTGGAACGGTTTTTTCTCCGGACCCACCAGACAGTCAGTGCGGCAATACCTGCCGTCATCATCCCTTTAAACAGTGTGCCAGCCGGAATGAATCCCCACAGTAGCCATACAAGCGCCGCGACAACCGCCAGAACGTGAAATATCAGAGAGACCAGGGCTGATTTACGCATTAGTGGGGTAGCTCCAGTAACTGCTCTGACAACAGTGCCTGAAGCCAGAGGTGCCCTCCCCACCAGGCAATGCCAGTAACCACAACCGCCGCCACGATCCAGAACCAGACGGAACGCAGCAGGCTATTGCGATGCTTTCCGGTCCGGTGCACAACCAGAGAGATGTCCGCATCCAGAGGGGGGACTCGCTCGGCAAGGGCTTTAATCACCTCTTCGCGCTGAGACTGGCTGACAGAACTCATGCTGTATAACCCGCGGAAACCCAGCGCGATCACCCGGTGGTAGCAAGTCAGAACGGCCATATTCGGCGCAGGCTGGCGTAAGACCTCGGCAATACGATCCCAGAGCGCTTCGCCTGCGTGTAACGACCCGAAATAGCTCGCCTGCAACGGCACCTTTCGCCACGCTGCCCGACCCGCGTCAGCTTGGGCGCCTTCTCGCGGCGTTCCGCTCATCACCACTTCGTCAAGCAGCGCGCACTGCGCATAAGAGATATGATCAATACTGGCTTCATCATATCCGGCACGACCAAGCGCCTCGCGCACGCGCTCTACGTGTTTACAGCAGGTGGCATACAGCACATCGCCATCGGTCGTTGTCGCACCTTGCTTTAGCAAGGTGACGATGAGCCAGGTTTCCGCCATTAATTCATCAATATCAATGTCTTTTGTCATGATCGCAGTACCGCAAACAGTTCGAGTTCAAGCCGTCCCAGCAGCGCAGGCACGTAAAACATGCAGACTCCCTGATCCACCATGTCGCGAGCTGCAGCACAGTCCATATCCAGCGCGAAGTACTGGTTTTCCATCCGCACCGGCAGCGCTGCCGGAACGCGGTTAACAGCAATTAGCGGGATCCCCTGCAATGCGACGGTGGAAATCGAATTCACATCATCCGGTGAACCTGCTTTACATAAGGCTGGGAACTTGTCTGCTACCTGCCAGGCGGGAACATCAGACCTGACGGAAAGGTAGAGGTCGGCTTCTTCGCGCAGACGGATATCATGCAGAGAGGCTTTCCATGTCTGATCGTCCGGGCGAGACATCTCCAGGGCGATCACGCGGGAAGGCAGGCTTGCTTCCAGTAAGACGGTAATCAGTTCAAAAAGTGGCGGAAATGTTTTTTCTGGTTCGGCATGGTCATAACCGGGAATAACATCCAGATCGCTGTCGAGAGAAAACGTCAGCATACTGCCGGCCAGACGCGCGAGCTCCGCCCACACCTGCTCTGGATGTCGGTCCGGGAAACGTTCAAACTCCGTTAATACCCGCGCATGGGAGTTCAGCGCATTGAGCAGCCAGAAAAGAGAGACGTCTGCCACCGCGAAATCGGCCAGACGCTCGTTGCTTTCGCGGCGCATGGACATCAGGCGCTGTCGACGGGAGCGAAGCTGGCGGTTCAGTAAAACCAGTCGTTCCCGCATCGCCGGGCTTGCCGAAAATAATGCCATCGGCGGAATAAATGACGGATCCTGACGCCATTCCTGTCCGTCACGGATCAAACGCGCAACCGGGCAGCACTGCCACGACGCGTTATCCTCATGTTCAAAACGGATCGCCAGGTTAAAGCGCGCGACAGCGACAGATTCCTCCTCACTCCCAAACGCATCCTGAATACTGACCCACTCCTCACGGTAGCGAAGCGGCCGATCCGCCATGACGGATTCCTGCTGCACGTTATTCAGCCCGGACTGCATAAGCGGCAGGGCAAGCATCACCGTAACCACGTCTGAACGTTGTGATAACTCCAGTTCGCGTGGTTCCGGCGGCAGATCGCTGGTGCCTGTATCTACCAGCGTGCCATCAGGCAGCCAGAGTCGCAGTCGGGTAATCTGAAGAAGGCCCGATCCCAGCAGCCTTTCATCAAACTCTGCCCGCTCTACGCCCCACGCAAACGGTGAGGCGAGCGCCGCAACGCCTGTGCTTCGGAAGGATTCCCATTCTGACTGTTGCTGGAACTGCTGAGGGGACAACAATGCCCCCTCGTTCCACAGCGGACGATAAATTTTCATCCCTGCGCCCGCCTTACGCTTTCGCTTTCGGCATCTGGGAAACCAGGGACAGATTCACATCCATCCCTTCGACCTGGAAGTGCGGCACCGCGTACAGTCGGACACGGAAGAAGCCCGGGTTATCCTCGATATCTTCCACCACCACCTTCGCGTCGCGCAGCGGATGGGAGGCCTGTAGTTCATCGCCCGGGTCGGTCATTTCGGTCACCAGACCCCGTACCCAGGTATTCAGTTCCAGCTCCAGCAGGCGACGGTCCTTGGTCGTACCGATGTTTTCGCGCTGAATCAGCTTCAGATAGTGCGCGATACGGGACAGCAGGAAGATATAAGGCAGGCGCGCGTTAATGCGGCTGTTAGCTGTCGCATCAGCGGTGTCGTATAGCGCCGGTTTCTGGGTTGAGTTAGCGGAGAAGAAGCAGGCGTAGTCGCGGTTTTTGTAGTACGACAGCGGAATGAAACCGAGATTGGCGAATTCGAACTCGCGGGTTTCCGGGATCATCACCTCAGACGGGATCTTCACCTGGTTGCCTGTACCCAGATCGTACAGATGGATCGGCAGATCTTTCACTGCGCCACCGGCCTGCGGACCGCGGATCTGCACGCACCAGCCGTTATTGATAAAGCTCTTCACCATGTTGGAGGCAAAGGCAAAAGACGCGCTGGTCCAGAGGTATTTCTCGTGATCCGGGCCCTTCACCTGCTCAACGTAGTTAAAGCTGCGTACCGGCACAGTGTCCGGGCCATACGGCAGGCGTCCAAGCACGCGCGGCATCACCAGACCGATATAGCGGGAGTCGTCGGTGTCGCGGAAGGATTTCCATTTGATGTACTCGGCCCGGTCGAAATAGTTGCCGATATCTTTAATGGCCGCCACCTCTTCCATCGACTCTTTCAGGAAGAATTTTGGTCCGACCGCTCCGATAAACGGCATATGCGCCGCAGCTGAGACTTTGGAGATGTTGCGCAGTAGCGCCACGTCCTGCGGGCTGGCATCGAACTCATAGGCAGAGATCACCGAGCCAATAGGTTCACCGCCCGGGGTGTCGTACTCCGCGGTATAGGTGTGCCAGTAAAGACCGCTCTGAATCAGCTCCGGCGCGTCCTCGAAGTCCTGGCGCAAATCATCTTTGGATACATCCAGAATTTCGGTTTTCACGTTCTGGCGGTAGTCAGTATTGTCGACCAGCTGTTTCAGGCCGCGCCAGAGAGACTCGACCTTCTGGAACTCCTGATGATGCATCACCGCATCCAGCTGGCGGCTGATTTGAAAATCCAGCTCGGCGATATGGTGATCAATCAGCGTTTTGTCGAGCTTTTCCACCTGCTGGCCGGATTTACGGATACAGTCCATAAAGACCTGCATCGCAGCCGTCAGGCGCTCGCCGGCCGGCGCATCAGCCAGTGCAGCATCATCCAGAAACGCATTAATATCCCCAAGGCTGGACGCCGGGGTAAGGTTGATTTTTTCAAACAGGGAGGCGTAAACGCCCTCTTTTTCCAGTACAGTAGTTTGCCCCTGCGCAGAGCCAGTTTCAGTATTTACAGACATCAGCATATTCCCGGTTAATCCATTAAAAGAGATGCCCGTATTTATTTCGGGGCAAGCGCACTCATTTCGTCACGTAATTCCTGAGACAACGCCGGATCCCTAAGGATTTTCTCGAGTTCTTTTCTGAAAGTGGCGTTATCAAGAAGATTGGATTTCAGATCGCGTAATAAATTACGCATCGCCAGCATGGCGCGGAGTTGAGGAATTTGGCGGGCAACCTGTTCAGGTTCGAAATCTTTGAGGCTGGAAAATTGCAGTCGGATATTTTCTTCCGAAACCTCGCCAGCCAGCGTATTTTGTACGGCGAGATTAATTTCCGGGTTAAATTCTGAAAGTACACTATCGAAATTATTTTTATTGACGTTAACCTTTTCGCGTTCCGATAACGGCCGATTTTCTTTGCCATTACTGAAATCACCCACGGAAAGGAGCTTAAGCGGTAATTCAACTTTCTTTTGTGCACCCCCCGTATGCAGAGCCAACTTTAAATTTATGCGTGCCTTGGGCACTTCATTCTGAAATGTATCAGCCATAGCAGTCCCTTTTCCTTAAGGAAGAGTTATTAAGTAAAACTACATTTTTTGCAAAGGCGATATTAAAACAAACAATTGCAATGGATCAACTAACAGATGGTCCAAAAGTAGACTTCACTCAAAGAGTTATCTTTTATTACCGCCAGCGAACAATATTAAACACCAAAATACATTCGTAATTCTGATCATTCGCACCCAAATAAAATGAAATGCATTTGTTTGCGGGACGAATACTATATTAATATCCAATCATTCTTTTAACTGAAATAAATGACAGTAATGAATTTACAGCCGGAGAAATGAAAACTGGCGCGGAGAACCGCGCCAGTGAGAGTGTTAGCAGAGCCTTACGCTGTCAATGCTTCTCGATATACATCGTGCGGCTGTACGCCACGTCTTCCGGGTTGTTTATCGGATAGCCTTTCACCCAGGGTTTAATCAAGCGCCCGTTGGTATATTGATAGATCGGCGCGATCGGTGCTTTCTCCGCGAGGATTTTCTCTGCCGTGTTGTAGTCCGCATTGCGGGCCTTGACGGTAGTCTCCAGCGACGCCTGATTCATGACCTTGTCATACGCCGGATCGTTGAAGCGGGAGATATTGCCGGTGTGCGTGGAGGTCAGCAGCGAGAGGAAGGTCGACGGCTCGTTATAGTCTCCCACCCACGAGGCGCGGATCACATCGAAATTACCGGTATTACGGCTGTCGATATAGGTTTTCCACTCCTGGTTTTGCAGCTTCACGTCGACACCGAGGTTCTTTTTCCACATTGATGCCACCGCGATGGCGATCTTCTGGTGGTTCTCCGAGGTGTTGTACAGCAGCGTCAGCTTGAGTGGTTTCTGCGCGTTATAGCCTGCCGCCTGCAGCAGCGTTTTGGCCTGCGCGTTCATCTCTTCCTGGCTCATGTGTTCAAAGGGTGATGGCTCCGGGGTGAAGCCTGCCGTTACGTCCGGCGTGAAGTGCCATGCCGGTTTTTCGCCCGTACCCAGCACTTTCTCGGCCATGATCCGCCGGTCGATGGTCATGCTCAGCGCCAGACGCACCCGGGCATCCGCCGTCGGCCCTTTTTGGGTGTTAAAAGCGTAATAGTAGGTACCCAGCTGCGGCGGAGTGTAGACCTGGCCCGGAATGTCCTTCAGCAGCTTCTGATAGAGGTTTTTAGGGAATGATTCGGTGATATCAATATCGTTCGCCAGATAGCGCTTGGTGGCGGATGACTCCTGGTTGATCGGGATAAAGGTCACTTTCTGCAGCACCGTTTTATCGTTATCCCAGTAATGACTGTTGCGCTCAACCACCAGCTTCTCGTTGACCACGCGGTCTTTCAGGATGTATGCCCCATTGCCCACCAGCGCACCGGGGCGGGTCCACTCCGTGCCGCTCTCGACGTTGGCTTTTTGTACCGGGTAGAAGGCGAAGCTGGCCGTCAGGTTGGCAAACCACGGCAGCGGTTTATCCAGCTGGACGCGCAGGGTTCTGTCATCCACTGCGGTCACGCCCAGCTTATCCGGCGTAGCCTTGCCGTCGATGATGGCCTGGGCGTTGCTGATCCCCGCCAGCGCGGCAAACCAGGCGAATGGCGACGTGGTTTTCGGATCAACCAGGCGCTGCCAGCTGTAGACAAAATCCTGCGCCGTGACAGGGGTGCCGTCCGACCATTGGGCGTTCTCGCGCAGGGTGAAGGTCCAGGCGCGGTTATCGTTACTCTGCCAGCGGGTGGCAACGCCCGGCACCAGTTCACCTTTTTCGTTCTGGTTAACGAGGCCTTCGAACAGATCGCGGATCACCTGAATCTCGGGCAGCCCCACCGCTTTGGCGGGATCCAGTGAAGCAGGTTCATCTTTAATATGACGCACCAGCTCCTGCTTTGGTGCCAGGGTCGTCCCGGAGGGAACATCCGCAGCAAAGGAGTAAGAAGAGAGGCCACACAACCACAGGGCAGAACAAATCAACGAAACCGGATGCTTCATGAGATCCCCTTTAAAATGATGGGTAACGAGCAGATGCGTAATTATTTGTTTCAGAACAGGGAAATGCAAACAACTTCCGTCGGAAAGTTGAACTCTGCCGGTTTTGCCCCGGCGCTGAAACTATTTGATTAACCGCGTGTTTTGCACAACACTGCCAGTAGTATAACTCTGATTCAGGAACGTCTATGTCCCTCACTCGCCCAAGAACGGAGCGTGGCGCTTTCCCGCCTGGAACCGAACATTATGGCCGGTCATTCCTCGGCGCGCCCTTGATCTGGTTCCCTGCGCCGCAGGCCGATCGCAACAGCGGCCTGATCATTGCCGGCACCCACGGCGATGAAAACTCCTCCATTGTGACCCTCTCCTGCGCCCTGCGCACCCTGGCACCTGAGCTGCGTCGTCACCATGTGGTGTTAACCGTCAATCCGGACGGCTGTCAGCTGGGGCTGCGCGCCAATGCCCGTGGCGTGGATTTGAACCGTAACTTCCCGGCGGCCAACTGGCGAGAGGGCGAGACGGTCTATCGCTGGAACAGTGCTGCACAGGATCGGGATGTGGTATTGCTGACCGGGGATAAACCCGGCTCAGAACCGGAAACGGAAGCGCTGTGTCATTTGATCCACAAGCTGCATCCGGCATGGGTGGTGTCGTTTCACGATCCGCTGGCCTGCATCGAAGACCCTGACCATACCGCACTGGGGCGCTGGCTGGCGGAGGCCTTTTCGCTGCCGCTGGTGACCAGCGTCGGCTATGAGACCCCGGGATCGTTCGGCAGCTGGTGCGCGGATTTAAGCCTGCACTGCATCACCGCCGAGTTCCCGCCGATCTCGTCAGACGAGGCCAGCGAGAAGTACCTGAGAGCAATGACCGATCTGCTGCGCTGGGAACCTCAGAGATGAACCACACCGGTGGTGTAATGCAGCGCCGGTGAGACATCCACCGCCAGCCATGTCGGGCCATCCAGATCGGCAAACTGCACCTCGCTCGCCAGCGGCAACGCCGCATTAATTGCCCGCGAGGTGCAGAGCATACAGCCGAGCATCAGCGCAAAACCCTTCTCCCGCGCCTCGGTAGCCAGCGCCAGCGCTTCGGTGATCCCCCCGGTTTTATCCAGCTTAAGATTCACCATCTCGTAGCGCCCTTTCAGGGCGGGCAGGCTCTCACGCGTGTGACAGCTTTCGTCAGCGCAGATGGGCAGCGGGTGGATAAAATTCGCCAGCGCGGCATCGTCGCCCGCCGGCAAAGGCTGCTCGAGCATCGCGACATCCAGATCCGCCAGCAGCTGACAGCGGGCAGCCAGCCCTTCGCTACGCCAGGATTCATTGGCATCGACAATCAGTGTGGCCTCAGGAACCGCACTGCGAATAGCGACCATACGTTCGCTGATGAGATGATCGTCCAGCTTCACTTTCAACAAGCGCGCCCCGGCGGCATACAGGGCTTTGGCACTGGCGGCCATCTGGGCGGGTTCGCCGATCACCACCGTCTGCGCGGTCACTACCGTTTGCGGCAGCGTCGCGCCGGTCAGGGCAGCCAGCGGGATCCCCTGCTGGCGCGCGGCTAAATCCCACAGGGCGCAGTCAATGGCGTTGCGCGCCGCCCCGGGGGGCAGCAGCGTCTGTAGCGCTTCCCGGCTAAGCCCCTGCTCAAGTTCCGGCCCCAGCGCCATAATCTGCGCCATCACCGAGGCAATGCTCTCACCATACCGCGGATAAGGAGTACATTCCCCGACCCCTTTGACACCCTCTTCCTCTATTTCCACCACCACCACGCAGGCTTCGCTCCGGGTGCCCCGGGAGATCACAAACGGCGTATGCAATGGCCAGGCTTCTTCATATACCTTGAGGGTTCTCATCACTCACTCCTGTATAGCGGCTTCGCGTAAATAGGGTTTGCTGTGTTATTGGCTGATGACATACACTAACGGCGACGTTAACTATATGTAAACAGGAAGATAACTATGTCACAACTCGTTCATTTCCAGGGCAACCCGGTTTCTGTTGCAGGATCCATTCCTCAGACTGGCAGCAAAGCGCAGGCGTTTACGCTCGTGGCAAAAGATCTGTCTGACGTCGTGCTGAGCCAGTTTGCCGGCAAGCGTAAAGTGCTGAACATTTTCCCAAGCATCGATACCGGCGTGTGTGCCGCATCTGTGCGTAAATTCAACCAGCTGGCGACTGAAATGGACAACACCGTTGTGCTGTGCATCTCCGCCGACCTGCCGTTCGCCCAGTCCCGTTTCTGCGGTGCTGAAGGTCTGAGCAACGTTATCACCCTCTCCACCCTGCGCAACCCGGAATTCCTGGAGCAGTACGGTGTGGGTATCGCTGAAGGTGCTCTGAAAGGCCTGGCCGCCCGTGCGGTTGTGGTGATCGACGAAAACGACACCGTCGTGTTCAGCCACCTGGTGAATGAAATCACCACCGAGCCGGATTACGCTGCGGCGCTTGAAGCGCTGAAAGCGTAAGCGCAAAAAGAAAGCCTCCCTGCGGAGGCTTTTTTTTTTTACTCGTCACCCTTCTTCTGGCTCAGACCGTACTCGCGCAGCTTGTTGGCGATAGCGGTATGCGAAACACCCAACCTTTTCGCCAGCTTACGCGTGCTGGGATAGTTACGATAGAGCTGCGTCAGCACCGAGCGTTCAAAGCGGCTGGTGATGTCGTCCAGCGACCCTTCCATCGCCTCTTCGCCTACTGCCACCGTACCGGCGTCATAATCCGGCAGCAAGATATCCTGCGGCCGCAGCTCATAGCCTTCAAGCTGAGTCAGTGCCCGATAGATCGCATTCTTCAACTGACGGATATTGCCCGGCCAGCCGTAACGGGTGAGCACGGTATTGAGATCGGCTGAGAACTTCGGTCGCGGGATCCCCTGCTCATCGGCAAAGCGCGCCACAAACAGCTCGGTCAGCGGCATGATGTCCTGCGGACAATCGCGCAGCGGCGGGATATTCAGCGTCAGCACGTTGAGACGATAATAGAGATCTTCGCGGAAGACGCCCTTCTGCACCAGCTCCACCAGATTCTTCTGGGTGGCGCAAATCACCCGCACATCCACATGGACCTCATGATCTTCCCCCACCCGACGGAAGGTACCGTCGTTGAGGAAACGCAGCAGTTTGGCCTGCATGCGCGGCGACATTTCGCCAATCTCGTCCAGCAGCACCGAACCGCCGTTGGCCTGTTCAAAGAAGCCTTTTTTCCCTTCCGGCGCGTGGCCGAAGAGCTCGCTTTCGACGGCATCTTCCGGAATAGAGGCGCAGTTCAGCGCCAGATAAGGTTTCGCCGCGCGCGGCCCCGCCTGATGTACCGCATGGGCCAGCAGATCTTTCCCGGTGCCGGTATCGCCGGTGATCAACAGAGGTGCCGCCAGGTTTGCCAGCTTGCGCGCCTGCTCCACCACGTGGCGCATCTTCGGGCTGACGGCAATAATCTGGCTAAAGGCACCCACATCCTGGCTCGACAGATTTTGCAGCTGACGCCCCATACGTACCGTCGAGCGCAGCATAATCACCGACCCGGTCAGGGTGCGGTCGTCGTTGTCGCCCTGCAGGTAGACCGGGGTGATCTCCATCAGGAAGTTCTGCCCGTTGATGATCACATGTTCGCTGTGGGTCGACTGCGGGTTGCTCTCCAGCCAGCGCGGGAAGTTGAAGCCGGGGATCAGCTGGGCGGCATTCTGGCTGCTCAGCTTGTCCGGCTCCTGGGCAAACAGCTGGCAGCTTGCCTGGTTGGCCCGGTCAATTTTGCCCTTCAGATCCAGGGATAAGAACGGCTCCGGCATCGCTTCCAGCAGCGCGCTCAGGGCCAGATGCTCACGCTCGGAGGGCATCCAGGGGACGGTGCGCACGTCCGTAACGCCAGCGATACGGCGGATTTCAGCCATTAAGCTGCTGAATGTATCGAAAGCAATTTCAGCAAAGTTCAGGTAAATCTTCCCGATAGGGTCGATCTCAATCCCGCGCAGATCAATGCTACGCAAAACAAGGAGATCGAGTAACTCGCGAGTCAGGCCGATACGGTCCTTACAAAACACTTCCAGACGCATGGGAAAATCACTCTATAAACAGTAACTCTGAAATGATAAGCCAGATATCGGCAATCGGGAAGCAGGCTGTCAACAAATATTGACAGCCTGTGAAGCGAGTGGCGGAATTATGTGCGAGGCAAAATAGCTACTGCGGTTTTTTGTTGAGGGTTTCTTTTAGCTGGCCGATTAATTCACGACGGAAATCCCCCAGCCGCGGTTTATCGTCCGCTGTCCACGGCAGAGGACGGCACAGCTCCATGGCTTTGATCCCCAGTCGTGCGGTGAGCAGTCCGGCACCAATCCCCTGGGCTGCACGGGCCGAGAGCCGCGCGGCAAGATCCTGCGACATCCAGTCCATCCCCACTTCGCGCACCACCTCGCTGGCACCGGCGAAGGCCATGTTCAGCAGCACCAGGCGGAACAGACGCAGGCGGCTGTAATAGCCCAGCTCAATGCCGTAGAGGGTGGCGATGCGGTTGATCAGACGCAGATTGCGCCAGGCGATAAAGGCCATGTCCACCAGCGCCAGCGGGCTGACGGCGATCATCAGGGTCGATTCTGCCGCCGAGCGACTGATCTCCCGCCTCGCCTGGCTGTCCAGCACCGGCTGCACCAGATGGGCATACAGCGAGACCACCTCACGATCGTTCTGGGTTTCATGGATCGCGGCATACCAGCGCTGCAGCGCCGGGTGCGACTGATCGAGCCCGGCCTGTTTCGCCAGCTTTTCGCAAAACGCCCGCCCGTTGCCGGTACCGTGGCTTTGGAGCAGATCCCGGGCTTCGTCACGCTCGTGCGCGCGCTGGCGCAGTCGCCATAAGCGACGCCATTCGGTGGCGATGGAGCCCACGCCCGCCCCGACAATCAGGGCCCCGGCCGCGCAGCCGCCCAGCGCCACCCAGTCCTGGGTTTGCCAGGCATTGATCGCCCACTGCGCGCCTTGCCCCACTACCGTGACGCCGGTCAGCAGCAGCCCGGCGCTGACCATTTTGCGCCACAGGCTGCGTTTAGGGCGCAGGGCGGCCTCAACCACCGCTTCGGCCTGCCCCTCTTCGGCGGGGAGCATGTCGGTGACCACCGGGGAAAACTGCCCGGCCTGAGTTGAATCAAAAGTCTGAGCCGCCTTAAAGGCCTCATGCTGCTCCTGCTCCAGCGTACCGCTAAAATCCATGCGCGGTTTTAAGGGTTCAGTCATCGCAATTTATCTCCAATTAAAAACTCCAGCGCGGCGTCGAGGCGTATATGCGGCAGCGGCTGGTCAACATTCATTGTCTGCGGACGGAAGGCTTCGAACTGGAAACCCTGTTTTTCCCAGAATGCCTGACCGGGCAGCCGGGCGGGGACTTCGCCGGGATAGACCGTCAGCGGGGCACCATCGCTCAGACGGTGGCCGCGCAGCGCCGGGATCTTATCCCCGTTGACGTCAATCAGCCCGCTCTGGGTGGCCTGCACCGAGGCCAGCCCCAGACAGTCCATGCTGATGCCCTCAAAGGCCGCGTTCTGCCAGGCATCCTGCACCAGCTGTTGCAGGAGCGACACCATATTGGCGTGTTGATCCACCGTGACGTGATCCGCCTTGGTGGCGGCAAACAGCAGTTTGTCGATCACCGGGGAGAACAGGCGACGGAACAGCGTGCGCTGCCCGTAGTGGAAGCTCTGCATCAGCTGAGTAAGCGCGAGACGCATGTCGTTAAAGGCCTGCGGCCCGCTGTTGAGCGGCTGCAGGCAATCCACCAGCACAATCTGGCGATCGAAGCGTAAAAAGTGGTTGGTGTAGAACCCCTTGACCACTTTTTCGCAGTAGTAGTTGAAACGCTCGCGCAGCATCCCGGCGTTGGTGTGTTTGTCCGCCTGAGCCAGCTTCGATTCGCCAAAAGCATCCACGTCCGGCCAGGGGAAAAATTGCAGCGCCGGGGCCCCCGCCATATCCCCCGGGAGCACAAAGCGGCCAGGCTGAATAAAGTGGAGTCCCTCTTTTTTGCATTGATGCAGGTAATCAGTCCAGGCTTCCGAGATGGCCGCTAGCCGGTTTTCGTCGGCGGGGGCCAGCGGATCCAGCCCTTCACACAGCGCGCGCCAGCGGGCAGACCACTCAGCGCGTTGCCCCTGCAGCAGGCCGGTCATCTGCCGGGACCAGGTCAGGTAATCCTGCGTCAGCATTGGCAGATCGAGCAGCCATTCGCCGGGATAATCGACGATCTCCAGATAGAGGGTGGAGGTCTCTTTAAAGTGACGCAGCAGCGAATCGTTAGAACGATAGCGCAGCGCCAGGCGGATCTCGCTCACCCCACGGGTCGGCGTCGGCCAGGTGGGCGGGGAGCCATACAGCTGGGCCAGCCCTTCGTCGTAGGTAAAACGGGGAATGCCAAAATCGCGCTGGGGCACGCGCTTCACGCCGAGCAGACGCTCTTCGCGCACGGCGCTCAGCAGGGGTAAACGCGCCCCGGCATGCAGGTTAAGCAGTTGATTGACCATCGCCGTGATAAAGGCGGTTTTGCCGCTGCGGCTCAGTCCGGTGACCGCCAGGCGCAAATGACGGTCAACCCCACGGTTAACCAGAGAATTGAGTTCGTTTTTAAATCGCTTCATCGCCATCCTGTTCTGCCTGAAGGAATTATTATTCTGAGAAATATGACATGGGGACAAGGAGAAGGGAATAAAAGCGCCGCGACGGCACGTTCAGCGCTGTGCCGTTGCGGTCTATTTCAGTTTACCGGAGAGCCGGTTAGCGAGCTTTTTCAGCATCGGCTCCAGCGCCACCGCCAGCAGCATCCGGACCGGCTTACGCGCAACGGATTTGATCGCCCAGCCCGCCACGCCTGCCGGGCCGTAACGCAGTGCGGTGAGTAACACCAGCTTCCCTGCGAATTTCAGGCCCGGCTTAACCTGCTGCCCGGCCTGTTGCCAGCGTTGATTCATATCAGATCTCTCTATTAAAGCTGACGAAAACGGCTTCGCAGCGAGAAGGTATCAGAGGTGACATACCGCTCCATCTCACGCAGACGTTGCTCGCCTGCTGACAGTTGGGCATCCACCGCGTCCAGCAGTTCGCTGCTGGTCGGAGCATTTTCATCCCCCATCGCGCTGTCCGGCATTGGGTCCAGCACGAAGGATAAAATGATATAGGCTACGAGGGTAATAAAGGCCAGGCCAAAGAAAATGGAGAGCACCGTCACCACGCGCACCAGCTTAACCGGCACGTCGAGGTAGTGCGCCAGCCCGGCACAGACGCCACGCACCATCCCCTGCTGGGGGATACGCCACAATTTTTTATTCAGGTTCAGTTTGGCCATTAACGCTCCCTCCAGTTCGGGTGTTCTGCATCCAGGATCGCTTCCAGCGCCTGAATACGTTCACGCATTTTGTTCGCGTCCTGGGTTAACTGCGCCAGACGCTGCTGTTCGCTTTGGGACAACTCCCCCCGGGAATAACGGTTGCTGTAATGCAGCCACAGCCAGATCGGCAATACGAACAGCACGAAAATGGTCAGCGGAATGGCAAGAAAAAGCGCGCTCATGTCTACTCCTTGTCTTACGATGAGTGGCGGCGCCAGCCGACGCCGCAGGTATTATTATTGATTGTCTTGTTTCATTCTGGCTTTCAGCGCGGCCAGTTGCTCGCTGATTTCATCATCCGCTTTCAGATCGGCAAACTGCTGATCCAGCGTCTTCTGTTTGCCAAAGCTGTGGCTTTCGGCTTCCGCTTCCATCTGATCGATCCGGCGCTCAAAGGATTCGAAACGGGCCATGGCCTCGTCAATCTTGCCGCTGTCGAGCTGACGGCGCACGTCGCGGGAAGAGTTAGCCGCCTGATGACGCAGGGTCAGGGCTTGCTGACGGGCGCGGGTTTCGCTCAGTTTGTTCTCGAGCTCCGCGATCTCTTTCTTCATGCGGGCCAGAGTTTCATCCACCAGCGTAACTTCCTGCTCCAGGGTTGCCACGATGTCGGTCAGCTTCTGCTTTTCGATCAGCGCAGAGCGGGCCAGATCGTCTTTATCTTTACGCAGCGCCAGTTCGGCTTTTTCCTGCCATTCGTTCTGTTGAGCGGTAGCCTGTTCAATGCGGCGCGAGAGCTGCTTCTTCTCCGCCAGCGCACGGGCAGAGGTGGAACGCACTTCGACCAGCGTATCTTCCATCTCCTGAATCATCAGACGTACCAGCTTCTGCGGGTCTTCTGCTTTCTCCAGCAGCGAGTTGATGTTGGCGTTCACGATGTCGGCAAAACGAGAAAAAATACCCATAATTGAATCCTCACATTTCTGTTATCGGGCTAAGCCCTGCTGTTTAGCTAATACAAATCCCGTGCCAGGTTTTTATCTTATTGATTTTACGTAAGGTGATTGCTTTTTCGCCCGTTACACCCTACTCTCGCTTAGTGAATCACACCAATAAATGGTTAATTTCATCATGGCTGAATTTAAAGATACATTACTCGGGGAAGCTAATAGCTTTCTCGAGGTACTGGAGCAGGTTTCACGCCTGGCACCGCTGAATAAACCGGTGCTGATCATCGGCGAGCGCGGCACCGGGAAAGAGCTGATTGCCAACCGCCTGCACTATTTATCTGGCCGCTGGGATGGGCCTTTTATCTCCCTGAACTGCGCGGCACTGAACGAGAATCTGCTTGATACCGAACTTTTCGGCCATGAGGCGGGGGCCTTTACCGGCGCACAGCGGCGTCACCCCGGGCGCTTCGAGCGCGCCGACGGCGGGACGCTGTTCCTCGACGAGCTGGCCACCGCCCCGATGCTGGTGCAGGAAAAACTGCTGCGCGTCATTGAGTATGGCGAGCTGGAACGCGTGGGGGGCAGTCAGCCGCTACAGGTGAATGTGCGGCTGGTGTGCGCCACCAATGCCAATCTGCCGGAGATGGTCGAGCAGGAGCGGTTTCGCGCCGACCTGCTGGATCGGCTGGCGTTTGACGTTGTCAACCTGCCGCCGCTGCGCGAGCGGCGCAGCGATATCATGCTGCTGGCGGAGCAGTTTGCCATCCAGATGTGCCGCGAGCTGGGCCTGCCGCTGTTCCCTGGCTTCAGCCCGCGCGCCCGCGAAACGCTGCTCGACTACCGCTGGCCGGGCAATATTCGTGAGCTGAAAAACGTGGTGGAGCGTTCCGTCTATCGCCACGGCAGCAGCGAGACCGAGCTGGATGAGATTGTAATCGATCCCTTTAATCGTCCCACCCACTCGCCCGTGGAGAAGCCCCGCGCCGCAGCTTCGCCTGCCCTGCCGCTGGATTTGCGCCAGTTCCAGCATGAGCAGGAAAAGCAGCTGCTGGAGCAGAGTCTGCGGGAGGCGAAATTTAATCAGAAACGCGCGGCTGAGCTGCTGGGGCTGACCTACCATCAGTTAAGGGCATTGCTCAAAAAGCATCAAATGCGCTGACAATATCAGCACTTATCCGCAGACATTTTTACGAAGCAGGTGTAAGTGCGATACACTTTGCAGATCGTCACTAAAAACCTTAAAAATTATGCGTCTGGTTTTCTCGTCCCTGATTGCGCTCGGTCTGTTAAGTAGCCAGGCTTTTGCTGCGCCCACGCCTGCAGATCGCGCCGATATTCGCGACAGCGGCTTTGTCTACTGCGTCAGTGGGCAGGTCAACACCTTCAACCCGCAAAAAGCGAGCAGCGGCCTGATCGTCGATACCCTCGCCGCACAGCTGTATGACCGTCTGCTGGATGTCGACCCCTACACGTACCGCCTGGTGCCGGAGCTGGCCGAGAGCTGGGAAGTCCTGGACAACGGTGCCACCTACCGTTTCCGTCTGCGCGACGATGTGAACTTCCAGACCACGCCGTGGTTTAAACCTACCCGCAAACTCAATGCGGACGATGTGGTCTTCACCTTCCAGCGTATTTTTAACCGCGACCATGCGTGGCACTACGTTAACGGCGGCAGCTTCCCCTACTTCGACAGTCTGCAGTTTGCCGATACGGTAAAAAACGTACGCAAGCTGGACAACCGCACGGTGGAGTTTACCCTCGCCCGTCCGGATGCCTCCTTCCTGTGGCATCTGGCGACGCACTACGCCTCGGTGATGTCCTCCGAATATGCCACCCAGTTGACCCTGCAGGATAAGCAGGAGCTGATGGATCGACAGCCGGTAGGTACCGGCCCCTTCCAGATGGCAGAGTATCGCGCCGGGCAGTATGTGCGCCTGCAGCGTCATGAAAAATTCTGGCGCGGCAAGCCGCTGATGCCGCAGGTGGTGGTGGATTTAGGCTCCGGCGGCACAGGTCGTTTGTCGAAGCTGCTCACCGGCGAGTGCGATGTGCTGGCCTGGCCCGCCGCCAGCCAGCTGACCATCCTGCGCGACGATCCGCGCCTGCGCCTGACCCTGCGTCCGGGGATGAACATCGCCTACCTGGCGTTTAACACCAATAAGCCGCCGCTGAACAACCCGGCGGTGCGTCACGCTCTGGCGCTGGCGATCAATAACCAGCGTCTGATGCAGTCCATCTATTACGGTACCGCAGAAACCGCCGCCTCCATCCTGCCCCGCGCCTCGTGGGCTTACGATAGCGAGGCTAAAATTACCGAATACAATCCGGATAAATCACGGGAGCAGCTCAAGGCGCTGGGGGCGGAGAACCTTACCCTGCAGCTGTGGGTGCCCACCAGCTCCCAGGCCTGGAACCCGAGTCCGCTGAAGACCGCCGAGCTATTGCAGGCCGACCTCGCGCAGGTGGGGGTCAAGGTGGTGATCATCCCGGTAGAAGGCCGTTTTCAGGAGGCGCGCCTGATGGACATGAATCATGATTTAACGCTTGCAGGCTGGGCAACCGACAGTAACGACCCGGACAGTTTCTTCCGGCCGCTGCTGAGCTGCGCGGCGATCGACTCCCAGACCAACTACGCCCACTGGTGCCACCGCGAGTTTGACGACATTTTGCGTAAAGCGCTGTCGACGCAGCAGCTAGCGGCGCGCATTGATGCCTATGACGAAGCGCAGGTTATTCTGGCCAAAGAGCTGCCGGTGCTGCCGCTGGCCTCCTCCCTGCGTCTGCAGGCCTACCGTTACGACATTAAAGGCCTGGTGCTCAGCCCGTTTGGTAACGCGTCCTTTGCCGGCGTCTCCCGCGAGCCGCAAGAAGAGGTGAAAAAACCATGATTATTTTTACCTTACGTCGGCTGCTGTTGCTGCTGATCACCCTCTTCTTTCTGACCTTTGTCGGCTTCAGTCTGAGCTATTTCACGCCCCATGCGCCGCTGCAGGGCGCCTCTCTGTGGAATGCCTGGTGGTTCTGGTTTGAAGGCGTGCTGCACTGGGACTTTGGCGTCTCGAGCATTAACGGCCAGCCCATCGCCGAGCAGCTGAAGGAGGTGTTCCCCGCCACCATGGAGCTGTGCATCCTGGCGTTCGGCTTTGCATTGGTCGTGGGGATCCCGGTAGGGATGCTCGCCGGGATCACCCGCAACAAGTGGCAGGATAAGCTCATCAGCGCCCTCGCCCTGCTTGGCTTTTCGGTGCCGGTATTCTGGCTGGCGCTGCTGCTGACGCTCTTTTTCTCGCTGACGCTTGGCTGGCTGCCGGTATCCGGACGCTTCGACCTGCTGTATGCGGTAAAGACGGTCACCGGTTTCGCGATTATTGACGCCTGGCTCTCAGATTCGGTCTGGCGCCATGAGATGATTATCAGCGCCGTGCGCCACATGGTGTTGCCGGTGCTGGCGCTGGCCGTTGCGCCGACCACCGAAGTGATCCGCCTGATGCGCATCAGCACCATCGAGGTGTTCGATCAGAACTATGTCAAAGCCGCCGCCACGCGCGGGCTGTCGCGGCTGACGATTTTACGTCGCCACGTCCTGCATAATGCCCTGCCGCCGGTGATCCCGCGTCTTGGCCTGCAGTTCTCCACCATGCTGACCCTGGCGATGATCACCGAGATGGTCTTTAGCTGGCCGGGGCTGGGGCGCTGGCTGATCAACGCCATCCGCCAGCAGGACTACGCCGCCATCTCCGCTGGGGTGATGGTCATTGGCGCGCTGGTGATTATTGTGAACGTGATATCAGATATTTTGGGCGCTATGGCTAACCCGCTGAAACATAAGGAATGGTATGCCTTACGATAGCGTATACAGTGAAAAGCGCACACCCGGGGCATTGCGCACCGCGTGGCGTAATTTCTATGGTGACACCACGGCGATGATCGGCCTGTATGGCTGCGGCGGCCTGGTGCTGCTGTGCCTGCTGGGCTCCTGGTTTGCCCCTTACGGCATCGACCAGCAGTTCCTCGGCTATCAGCTGTTACCGCCCTCCTGGTCGCGTTACGGCGAAGTCTCCTTCTTCCTCGGCACCGATGACCTCGGGCGCGATGTCCTGAGCCGCCTGCTGAGCGGCGCAGCCCCCACGGTAGGCGGTGCCTTTATTGTCACCCTGGCGGCGACGCTGTGCGGTCTGTTGCTGGGCATTGTCGCCGGGTCAACCCACGGCCTGCGTTCGGCGGTGACAAACCATATTCTCGATACCCTGCTGTCGATCCCGTCGCTGCTGCTGGCCATCATCGTGGTGGCCTTCTCCGGGCCGCACCTGATCCACGCCATGTTCGCGGTATGGCTGGCGCTGCTGCCGCGCATGGTGCGCTCGGTTTATAGCCTGGTTCACGATGAGCTGGAAAAAGAGTACGTGGTCGCCGCCCGTCTGGATGGTGCCACCACCTTAAATATTCTGTGGTTCGCGGTGCTGCCCAATATCGCCTCCGGGATGGTCACCGAGATCACCCGCGCCCTGTCGATGGCGATCCTCGATATTGCCGCCCTCGGGTTTCTCGATCTGGGCGCGCAGCTTCCTTCCCCGGAGTGGGGAGCAATGCTGGGCGACGCGCTGGAGCTGATCTACGTGGCGCCCTGGACGGTAATGCTGCCGGGGGCGGCGATCATGATCAGCGTGCTGCTGGTTAACCTGCTTGGCGACGGCATTCGTCGCGCCATTGTGGCGGGGGTGGAATAATGCCGTTACTGGATATTCGCAATCTGACGATTGAATTTAAAACCGGCGAAGGCTGGGTGAAAGCGGTGGACCGGGTCAGCATCACCCTGAGCGAAGGCGAGATCCGCGGCCTGGTGGGCGAGTCGGGCTCGGGCAAGAGCTTAATCGCCAAAGCCATTTGCGGCGTGGCAAAAGATAACTGGCGCGTCACCGCCGACCGCATGCGCTTTGATGATATCGACCTGCTGCGCCTCTCGGTCCGCGAGCGACGCAAGCTGGTGGGCCACAACGTGTCGATGATTTTTCAGGAGCCGCAGTCCTGTCTCGATCCGTCAGAACGGGTCGGCAAACAGCTGATGCAGAACATCCCCGCCTGGACCTATAAAGGTCGCTGGTGGCAGCGTTTTGGCTGGCGTAAACGTCGCGCCATCGAGCTGCTGCACCGGGTGGGGATCAAGGATCATAAAGACGCCATGCGCAGCTTCCCCTACGAGCTGACCGACGGCGAGTGCCAGAAAGTGATGATCGCCATTGCGCTCGCCAACCAGCCGCGCCTGCTGATTGCCGACGAACCGACCAACGCAATGGAGCCCACCACCCAGGCGCAAATTTTCCGCCTGCTCACGCGCCTTAATCAGAACAACAACACCACCATTTTGCTGATCAGCCATGACCTGCAGATGCTGAGCAAGTGGGCGGATAAGATCGATGTGATGTACTGCGGTCAGACCGTCGAAACCGCCGGTAGCGAGGAGCTGGTGACCATGCCGCATCACCCCTATACCCAGGCGCTGATCCGTGCGATCCCCGATTTTGGCAGCTCCATGCCGCATAAAAGCCGTCTTAACACCCTGCCGGGGGCGATCCCGCTGCTGGAGCAGTTACCGATCGGCTGCCGCCTGGGGCCGCGCTGCCCCTATGCGCAGCGGAAATGTATCGAAACCCCGCGCCTTGCCGGCCCGAGAAACCATCTGTTTGCCTGCCATTTCCCGCTGAACATGGAGAAAGAGTGACATGGTCGAAACCTTGCTGGAAGTGCGCAACCTGAGTAAGACCTTTCGCTATCGCACCGGTCTGTTCCATCGCCAGACCGTCGAAGCGGTAAAGCCGCTGAGCTTTACCCTGCGGGAAAAGCAGACCCTGGCGATCATCGGTGAAAACGGCTCCGGGAAATCGACGCTGGCGAAAATGCTGGCGGGGATGATCGAACCCTCCGATGGCGAAGTCTTGATTGACGACCATCTGCTGAAATTTGGCGACTATTCGTTCCGCAGTCAGCGGATCCGCATGATTTTTCAGGATCCCTCGACCTCGCTGAACCCGCGCCAGCGTATCTCACAGATCCTCGATTTCCCGCTGCGTCTGAATACCGATCTCGAGTTTGAAGCGCGACGTAAGCAGATCATTGAAACCCTGCGGATGGTCGGGCTGCTGCCGGATCACGTCAGCTATTATCCGCACATGCTGGCCCCCGGGCAAAAACAGCGTCTCGGCCTTGCCCGCGCCCTGATCCTGCGACCAAAAGTGATTATCGCTGACGAAGCGCTGGCCTCGCTGGATATGTCGATGCGTTCACAGTTAATCAACCTGATGCTGGAGTTGCAGGAGAAACAGGGTATCTCGTATATCTACGTGACCCAGCATCTGGGGATGATGAAGCACATCAGCGATCAGGTGATGGTGATGCATGAAGGCTCGGTGGTAGAGCGCGGCAGTACCGCGTCGGTGCTGGCCTCGCCGCTGCACGATCTGACCAAACGCTTAATCGCCGGCCATTTTGGCGAAGCCTTAACCGCCGATGCATGGCGCAAAGATCGCTGACCTGCCCTACACAGAGTGGTCGGATTGCACCCTACGCGACACATGCTATTATCGCCGCGATTTAACGACGGTTGTCCGCGCAGGTGACGACCGCCACAACAATGAATAAAAGGATTAGAGCTATGGGTTTTCTTTCCGGTAAGCACATTCTGGTGACTGGCGTTGCCAGCAAATTGTCTATCGCCTACGGTATCGCACAGGCGATGCATCGCGAAGGCGCTGAGCTGGCATTCACCTACCAGAATGACAAGCTGAAAGGCCGTGTAGAAGAGTTTGCCGCGCAACTGGGTTCCAGCATTGTTCTGGAATGCGACGTTGCGCAAGATGAAAGCATCGATGGCATGTTCGCTGAGCTGGCAAAAACCTGGCCGAAATTTGACGGTTTCGTTCACTCAATCGGTTTTGCTCCGGGCGATCAGCTGGATGGCGACTACGTGAATGCGGTCACCCGTGAAGGCTTCAAAATTGCTCACGACATCAGCTCCTATAGCTTCGTGGCGATGGCAAAAG
This sequence comes from Leclercia sp. AS011, assembly GCF_037152535.1. NCBI lineage: Bacteria > Pseudomonadati > Pseudomonadota > Gammaproteobacteria > Enterobacterales > Enterobacteriaceae > Leclercia > Leclercia sp. AS011. The sequence goes on along the minus strand of NZ_JBBCMA010000001.1, from coordinate 888,247 downwards.
CCTGCCGCAGCATGCTGAACCCGGGCTCCGCCCTGCTGACCCTCTCTTATCTGGGTGCTGAGCGCGCCATCCCGAACTACAACGTGATGGGTCTGGCGAAAGCCTCTCTGGAAGCTAACGTGCGCTACATGGCGAACGCGATGGGTCCGGAAGGCGTGCGCGTAAATGGGATCTCTGCGGGTCCAATCCGTACCCTGGCCGCGTCCGGCATCAAAGACTTCCGTAAAATGCTGGCGCATTGCGAAGCGGTTACTCCAATCCGTCGTACCGTCACCATCGAAGACGTGGGTAACTCTGCGGCCTTCCTCTGCTCTGACCTCTCTGCGGGCATCTCCGGCGAAGTGGTTCACGTTGACGGCGGTTTCAACATCGCTGCAATGAACGAGCTGGAAATCAAATAAGTTCGTTACCTTCCCGCTGCGGCGGGAAGGTTTGCCTGCCGTTCCGTCCCGTTTTTGCCCTCGTTATTCCGTTCCGCTATTTGTTATCACCTAACAATATTTTTCCGCTTATCCGCCTTACGCCAGGATATTGATCGCCATTTTGAGATCAAGGAAAGCACATGGAACAACGCCGTATTTCTGGCAAAGGCCACTGGTATCATGAGACCCAGTCCAGTAGCAGCCCGACGGAAGTCCTGCCTTTGGTTCCCGAAGCCGCACAGGTTGCGGATCGTTTTTTGCTGAACCTCACTTTACCGGCATCGCTGCTGGCGGCCTGTGAGCGCTGGTTAACCCCCGCCCGGGCGCTGTGTGACCTCTTTTTCCCGCGCGCCGTACCGGTAAATCGCCTGCGCACGCTGAGCGCGTATGACCGTTTCAGCACCGCCCTGACGGTCGCCCAGGTGTGTGGCGTGCAGCGTCTGTGTAATCACTACGCTGCCCTTCTCGCCCCGCTCCCCGGTCCTGACTCCTCCCGGGAAAGTAATCGCCGCCTCGCCCAGATCACCCAGTATGCCCGCCAGCTTGCCAGTTCACCCGACGTCATCGACAGCAAGGCGCAGCAGGAGCTCGATGAGGTCGGCCTGACCGTGTATGACATCGTGACCATTAACCAGATTATCGGCTTTGTCGGTTTTCAGGCGCGGGTGGTGGCCGTGTTCCAGGCCCTGCTCGGACACCCTGTTCGCTGGCTGCCCGGCCACCACATCCCACCGCACGCCCTGATTGACGATAACGCGCTGAACATGGACACCTGGGAAGCTGCAGTGCCGGGCGTTGAGCAACGGAACGCCAGCGCGCAACAGCTGGCCTCGCTTGAGCGCTGGCAGGCCGAGCCGCTATTGCAGCAGCTCACACCGGTGCTGTGCCATGAGCCGGCGATCCTCGATTACACCGGTGAAATCCTGGTCAGCGGGCTCCATGCTGCGCAGCCAGCCGATGCGCCGGATGAGGCGGTGAGACGCGCCGTAGAGCAGCTGGCACGCTCCCCGGATCGGTTCAGCGCCGCGCAGTTTACCCCGCTGACGGAGGAGGGTCTTCCCACGGATCAGGCTATCAACCTGCTGACCTGGAGCGCTTTTTGCGGCTGGTTGACCCGTCTCAAAATTGCCATCGGCAAAGGCGAATAACCCTACTCATTACCTAAAGAGCGCTTGCTGTAGCAGTGAGATTCGCGTAAAACTGTCAGCCGCTCAATGGCTACGAAAATAGATCACTATGCTCCAGGACAACCCGCTGCTAGCGCAGCTTAAACAGCAACTGCATTCCCAGACGCCACGTGCTGAAGGGGTCGTAAAAGCCACGGAAAAAGGCTTTGGCTTCCTTGAAGTCGATGCACAGAAAAGTTACTTCATTCCGCCACCGCAGATGAAGAAAGTGATGCACGGCGATCGTATTACCGCCGTGATCCACAGCGAAAAGGATCGTGAATCTGCCGAGCCTGAAGCCTTGATCGAACCTTTCCTGACCCGCTTTGTGGGTAAGGTGCTGCGTAATAAAGATGACCGTCTGTCCATCATCCCGGACCATCCCCTGCTGAAAGACGCCATCCCTTGCCGCGCCGAGCGCGGCGTTGCGCATGATTTTAAAGAAGGTGACTGGGCCGTGGCTGAAATGCGCCGTCACCCGCTGAAGGGCGACCGCGGTTTCTATGCCGAGCTGACCCAGTTTATTACCTTTGGCGACGACCACTTCGTGCCATGGTGGGTCACCCTGGCACGCCATAATCTGGAAAAAGAAGCTCCGGAAGGCGCGGCTGCTGAGATGCTGGACGAAGGTCTGGAGCGTCGCGATCTCACCGCCCTCAATTTTGTGACCATCGACAGCGCCAGCACCGAAGATATGGACGATGCGCTGTATGTGGAGGAGCAGGCTGACGGCAAGCTGCTGTTAACCGTGGCGATTGCCGATCCAACGGCCTGGATTGCTGAAGGCACCCCGCTGGACGAGTCTGCCAAAATCCGCGCTTTCACCAACTATCTGCCGGGCTTCAACATCCCGATGCTGCCGCGCGAACTGTCTGACAACCTGTGCTCGCTACGTGCCAATGAAGTGCGTCCGGTTCTCGCCTGCCGCATGACCATTGCCACCGATGGCACCATCGAAGAGAACATCGAATTCTTCGCTGCCACTATCGAATCGAAAGCCAAGCTGGTGTATGACGAGGTGTCTGACTGGCTGGAAAACAGCGGTAGCTGGCAGCCTGCAAACGACGCCATCGCCCAACAGATCCGTCTGTTGCAGCGCGTCTGTCTGAGCCGCAGCGAGTGGCGTAAGACCCACGCGCTGGTGTTCAAGGATCGCCCTGACTACCGCTTCATTCTCGGTGAAAAAGGCGAAGTGCTGGATATCGTTGCCGAACCGCGTCGTATTGCTAACCGCATTGTTGAAGAGTCGATGATTGCGGCGAACATCTGCGCGGCCCGCGTGCTGCGCGACAAACTCGGTTTCGGTATTTACAACGTGCACACCGGCTTCGACCCGGCCAACAGCGAAGCGCTGGCTGCCCTGCTGAAGACCCACGACGTGCACGTCGATCCGCAGGAAGTCCTGACCCTGAACGGCTTCTGCAAGCTGCGCCGTGAGCTGGATGCACAGCCGTCCGGTTTCCTCGACAGCCGCATTCGTCGTTTCCAGTCTTTCGCTGAGATCAGCACCGAACCGGGTCCGCACTTTGGTCTGGGTCTGGAAGCCTATGCAACCTGGACATCCCCGATCCGTAAGTATGGCGATATGGTTAACCACCGCCTGCTGAAAGCGATCGTCAAGGGTGAAACCATCGCCCGTCCGCAGGACGAGACCACCATGCAGATGGCGGAGCGTCGTCGTCTTAACCGCATGGCGGAGCGCGATGTGGGTGACTGGCTGTATGCCCGCTTCCTGAAAGACAAAGCCGGGACTGACACCCGTTTCGCGGCCGAGATCATCGATATCAGCCGTGGCGGGATGCGCGTTCGCCTGGTGGATAACGGCGCCGTGGCATTCATTCCGGCCCCGTTCCTGCACGCCGTGCGTGACGAACTGGTTTGCAGCCAGGAGAACGGCACCGTTCAGATCAAAGGCGAAGTGGCTTATAAGGTGACAGAAGTTATCGACGTCACTATCGCTGAAGTACGCATGGAAACACGCAGCGTTATTGCCCGCCCTGCCGTCTGATTGTCCCCTGCAATACACGTCGGATTCGCCCTCACGGGCGATCCGACTTTTTTATTACTGCTGAAACCTCCCACTCATTATTTTTCCTTACCTTTTCCTCCCACAAATGGCAAAAAGCGATCACAATTATTAGCGACGGGCCGATAGCCGTCATAATGGGTTACAGGAATATTCATTCGTCTGTATCCTTTTTAGCCATTCTCGTTCTAATATAAGAATACCGGGAAAAAACAATAAGTTTAGCTCGGCATCACCGCCGTTTTAGCGCGATTTAACCGACTGGAAATGCACAATCTGTGCAATTAAGTGCGCCTGGGAGAGAGCATGATTGACGATCTGGAGCAAAATTTGCTGTTTCGTTACATGGGCACCCACAGTCCCTGGTGGCGGCTGACGGCGGACAGCAATGCTCTCCATCTTGCGGCCAGTGAAAGCGCCGATACGACGCAAGTTGTCGCTCTGACCGACGAGCAGGCCAGTCATATCCGCCAGATGACGGTGATCACCTCCAGCATTACCATGACGCTCTCCCTGTATGGTACCGAGGTACCCGTGCATCTGGTGGGCCGTAAAATCACGAAAAAAGAGTGGGCCGGCACCGCCTCCGCCTGGCACGACACCTCCGCTGTCGCCCGCGACCTGGCGCAGGGTCTCTCCTTTGCCGAGCAGGTGGTTTCTGAAGCCAACTCGGTTATCGTCATCCTCGACCGGCACGGCAACATTCAACGCTTTAACCGCCTGAGCGAAGAATACACCGGGATGAAAGAGCACGAGGTTATCGGCCAGAACGTGTTCAAACTCTTTATGAGCCGCAGCGAAGCCGCTGCCTCGCGCCGCAATATCAGCGGTTTTTTCCGGGACGGTAGCTCCTATGAAGTGGAGCGCTGGATCAAAACCCGTAAAGGCCAAAGACTGTTTCTGTTTCGTAACAAATTTGTGCACAGCGGCAGCGGCAAAAATGAAATTTTCCTTATCTGTTCCGGGACGGATATCACCGAAGAGCGTCGCGCTCAGGAACGACTCCGGGTGCTCGCCAATACTGATACCATCACCGGGCTGCCAAACCGCAACGCCATCCACGATATGATCAGCGAAGCGATCGACTCGCGCGGCGACACCCAGGTCGGCGTGGTCTATCTTGACCTCGATAACTTCAAAAAAGTGAATGACGCCTACGGGCATATGTTTGGCGATCAGCTTTTACAGGCCGTGGCGCTGGCGATCCTCAGCTGTCTGGAAGATGGTCAGGTGCTGGCCCGTCTGGGCGGGGATGAGTTCATCGTGCTGGCCACCGGCACCTCGCAGGGCGCGCTGGAAGCGATGGCTTCGCGCATTCTCACCCGGCTGCGCCAGGCTTTCCGGATTGGTTTAATCGAAGTCTATACCGGCTGTTCGCTAGGGATCTCCCTCGCCCCGCAGCACGGGACCGATCGTGAAAGCGTGATCCGCAATGCCGATACCGCCATGTATACCGCCAAAGAGAACGGGCGCGGCACCTTTTGCGTCTTCTCCCCGGAGATGAATCAGCGCGTCTTTGAATACCTGTGGCTGGACACCAACCTGCGCAAGGCGCTGGATAATGACCAGCTGGTGATCCACTACCAGCCGAAAATTACCTGGCGGGGCGAGGTGAAAACCCTCGAAGCGCTGGTTCGCTGGCAGTCGCCAGAGCGCGGCCTGATCCCGCCGCTGGAGTTTATCTCTTATGCCGAAGAGTCGGGGCTCATCGTGCCGCTGGGCCGTTGGGTAATGCTGGATGTGGTGCGCCAGGTGGCGAAATGGCGTGATAAAGGCATCAACCTGCGCGTGGCGGTCAACGTCTCTGCCCGCCAGCTGGCGGATCAGACCATATTCAGCGATCTGAAACAGGCGCTGAAAGATCTCAATTTTGAGTACTGCCCGGTTGATGTTGAGCTGACGGAAAGCTGTCTGATTGAAAACGAAGAGCTGGCGCTGTCGGTCATCCAGCAGTTTAGCAAGCTGGGGGCGCAGATCCATCTTGATGACTTCGGTACCGGTTATTCGTCCCTGTCGCAACTGGCCCGATTCCCCATCGATGCCATCAAGCTCGATCAGGCTTTTGTCCGGGATATTCATAAGCAGTCGGTGTCGCAGTCTCTGGTGCGCGCGATTGTTGCCGTTGCCCAGGCGCTTAATTTACAGGTGATTGCCGAAGGGGTCGAAAGCGCGAAAGAAGACGCCTTTCTGACAAAGAATGGCGTCAACGAACGACAGGGTTTTCTTTTTGCTAAGCCCATGCCCGCTGTCGCATTCGAGCGATGGTTTAAACGCTATCAGTCACGCAACGCGCGTTAGCTGGCTTTACGCAGGCCTGATGCGGTGTGGCGATCCTGGAGCTGAACCAGCCGCTGCATATAGGCCACGTCCTTCGCCTGCAGACAGAATGCGGCGTCCACCCAGTCTTCCGTGATGTCCATCAACTCACTGCGCGGCAGTTGCAACACCCGCTGACGGGCGCGCAGCATGGCCCTGACGCCGTTCATTTTAGGCTGTAACGTGTCGATGAAGGTTCGTGTGGCGACGTATCCCTGACCGGGTTCAAACAGCACATCCACCAGCCCCTGCTGCTGATACCACTCCGCCGTGTGTGACTCCCCTTTGTAGATCAGCTCCTCGGCCAGCTTCATGCCTGAACGGCGGGCCACCAGCGAGTAACCTCCCATCCCCGGGAAGAGATTAAAGGCGATTTCCGGGAAGCCCATACGCGCATCACGCTGTGCCAGCAGGAAGTGGTGCGCCAGCGCGGCCTCGAATCCGCCGCCAAGCGCACTGCCCTCCACCATCGACAGGGTAATTGCCCCGGTATCGAAGCCACGTGACGCAGCGTGGACACAGTCCACGCAGGCGCGGGCATAGGCCCGAAGCGCTTCGCGACGACCATTCTCAATACACTCGACAAAGAAGCGCAGATCGCCGCCGGCGTTGTACATCTCCGGTACCAGCGATCCGGTTACCCAAAAATCGACCTCAAACCCGGACTGTCTTACCAGCCAGGAGAGGTTCATGATCTCTTCAATCAAGGCATGATTGAAGCATGGGCGTGGCTGAGCTCGCAGCATCATCCACACGGTGCGTCTTTCCTCTTCATAGTAAGCTGCGAGTTGGGTGAATCGTACAGAATCAGTGAACAGTTTACAGGTAGCCTGATTGATAATTGTCATAGCCTAATTCCTCATAGAAAAAAGCGCCTTGCGCGCAGAAGTAGACTAATCCACTACCCAAGTCCTCTGTATAAAGATGTATGAAAATATCACTACTATTAATGTACTTTCGTTAGCACACTTTTTCCCTTCTCTTTTGCCCGTAATTTCTGCATCATTGAATTTATTCACTTTTCATTTAGGGATGAGATTATGTCTGATATCGATGCACTGCAAGTTGCCCAACGTATTGATACTGTGCTGGATATTCTGGTTGCAGGTGATGTGAACTCTGCTCTGCGTAATCTTGAGATATTAAAATCAGAATTACTGGCTCAGGCTGGCGCGCAGAAAAACGTCGGTGCAGATCGTTCTAAATCGCCGTGGGAAGTTTAAAGGTCGCTGCTGCTCGCGTGGTTATGTCAGTTTTCAACTAACGGCTCAGCCGTTTTAATATGGATGCTATGAATTCCCGACAACAAATAATATTACAGATGGTGATCGACACAGGACGTGTGAGCGTCGTTGATCTGGCTAAAAGCACCGGCGTGTCTGAAGTCACCATCCGCCAGGACCTTAATCTTCTGGAAAAAATGAGTTATCTGCGCCGCGCGCATGGGTATGCCGTGCCGCTCGACAGCGAAGATGTCGAAACGCGCATGATGAATAACTACGCCCTGAAACGTGAACTGGCGGAGTTCGCTGCATCCCTGGTCAACAGCGGCGAAACGGTGTTTATCGAGAACGGCAGCTGCAACGCCCTGCTGGCGCGTACCCTGGCCGAGCAGAAAGAGGATGTCACCATCGTGACAGTGAGCAGCTATATCGCTCATCTTCTGAAAGAGACGCGCAGCGAAGTGATTTTATTGGGCGGCATCTATCAGAAAAAAAGCGAAAGCATGGTTGGCCCGCTGACGCGCCAGTATGTTCAGCAGGTTCATTTCAGCAAAGCCTTTATCGGTATCGATGGCTGGCAGCCGGAGACCGGTTTTACCGGACGGGATATGATGCGTTCGGACGTGGTGAACGCGGTGCTTGAGAAAGGCGCAGAGGCCATTGTCCTGACCGACAGCACCAAATTTGGCGCAGTGCATCCTTATACCATGGGGCCTCTCTCCCGCTTCAGCCGGGTGATCACCGACGAGGCCATCAAAGCGGCTCACAGCGAGACGCTGCAGCGCGACGGCCTGATCGTCGATATTGTCAAAAAACCTGCCTGAAACGTCTCCTACGCCCGCCTCGTCGGGCGTTCTCCCCTGCTCTGCCGCTCTGAGATTATTCTGACCATTCCTTTAAGACTATTTACCTGTTGGATCAGTGATAAAGACGTAGAATTAATGTTAGCGATATAACAGGAAGTGACTATCACCTGCGTGATTTCGTAACGCCTGCGCGAACAGTTTCATGGAAAACTGGCTTAAGAGTTTTACACTTATTAAGCAGAGCTATTTCCGTGGATCACTATTTCAGGAGAATGAGTTATGTCTATTAACAGCAAAAAATTATCCGCTGCTATGCTGGCTGTCACGCTGGCGCTATCATTGAGCGCATGTTCTGGCATGAGCAAACAGAGTCGTAACACCGCGATTGGTGCCGGTGCTGGCGCAATTGGTGGTTCTGTTTTAACTGATGGTAGTGCTCTGGGGACCTTAGGTGGTGCCGCTGTGGGTGGTATTATCGGTCACGAGGTGAGTAAGTAAATAAATACCGATTGCCACTGCAATCCTTTATAAGACACTTGTAGTATCTGGTCTTAGCAGAAAATAGATTATTAAGCCACGGCTCAGGCCGTGGCTTATTCGTTTCTGAGCCGCGTTAACCGCCCGCTAATTTCACTTTCATCCCTTTGGCTTCCAGCAGGGATTTAATCAGATCCCGTTTGTCGCCCTGGATTTCAATGACGCCATCCTTAACTGCCCCACCGCAGCCGCATTTTTTCTTCAGCTCGGCGGCAATAGAAGCCAGGGTAGCATCGTCAGCATCAATGCCGGTCACCAGGCATACGCCCTTCCCTTTACGTCCGCTGGTCTGACGCTGAATGCGTACGATGCCGTCGCCCTTCGGGCGCTCAGGGGCTGCTTTTGGTTCATCGATGCGCCCGGTGTCGGTCGAGTAGACCAGGCGACTATTGGTATCGCGCATTACGCCCCCTTTTGCAGTGATGCGTTGATGGCTTTCAGAGTTTGTGCCGGATCCGCAGACTGGGTCACCGGGCGACCAATAACCATATAATCCACACCCGCCGCCAGCGCCTGCTCCGGGGTCATAATGCGGCGCTGATCGCCGGCATCGCTACCCTGGGGACGAATGCCTGGCGTAACCAGCTTGAAGTCCTGACCGATAACGCTTTTGAAGCGCACCGCTTCCTGAGCTGAGCACACCACACCATCCAACCCGCAGCTATGCGTCAGGCGCGCCAGACGCTCGGCGTGCTCTGCCGGTGACAACGTCACGCCAAGATCCAGCAGGTCGCTGGCTTCCATACTGGTAAGCACGGTAACAGCAATCAGTAACGGCGCATCGTTGCCAAAGGGCAGCAGAGCCTCACGGGCTGCGGTCATCATCCGCGCCCCACCAGAAGCATGAACGTTGACCATCCACACGCCCAGCTCGGCCGCCGCGGCAACCGCATGGGCGGTGGTGTTAGGAATATCGTGGAATTTCAGATCAAGAAAGACATCAAAACCGCGCTGCTGCATGTCACGCACAATTTGCGGGCCAAAGAGCGTGAACATCTCTTTGCCGATTTTCAGGCGGCAGTCGCGCGGGTCAATACGATCAACGAACGCAAGCGCGTTATCGCGATTGTTGTAATCCAGAGCGACTACAACAGGAGATTCAGTAACTGCGCGGGAAGAAGAGGGAGCTACAGACGTCATGACCGGACCTTCTCGTCGATGGGCGCCGCATCGGCGCGGGAATGGTAAACGGCGTGCATTCTACCTGTGCGTCACCGAAATGAACAGGTTCCATTTACATTCCTGCCAGACCGCAGCGCGCACCGTCCAGGCTTAAAGCCCACCCATCAGTATGTTGTAACTAAAATGAGTTTTTTTTAAAAATTATTGCCCATCGAGGCCGCGAATCGGCTTAATGGTGGACCAGGCGCGGCATGACGGACAGTGCCAGTACAGCGTATAGGCGGTAAAACCGCACTTCTGGCAGCGATAGCGTGGCTTGCTGCGGATCTGCTCGCCGACCATGTCACGCAGCACCATCAGGCTCTCTTTGGCGCGCCCCTCTTCCGCATCGTGCAGGTGGTAATCCATCAGCTTGTGGAACACGCGCATGGTGGGATGACGCTGCAGCTGGCGCGTGATGTAGACCTGCGCCGTGTCACTGCCTTCGTGCTGCTGGACCACATCCGCCAGCATCAGCTCCGCATAGGCCCCGGTATTCTCTTCCACGCAGCGACGCAGGAAGGCTACCCACTCTTCCGCCATGCCCAGTTGCTGATAGCAGGTTTGCAGCATCTCAAGGGTTTCGCTGACCAGCTCTTTATCCTGATCGATAACCCGCAGCAGGCTCTCTACCGCTTTCTGGTAATCGCCTTTCGCCATGTACACGCGCCCCATCATGATGGAGACGCGCGCGCTGCTGCGATCGGCGGCAGCGCCTTTGCGCAGAAGCGCCATGGCTTTATCCATGTCTTCATTGCCCATCTGCTGCAGAGCCAGTTCGCAGTAGAAATGGGCGATTTCAACGCGCTGTTTGTCTTTGCCCAGTTTCACCAGACGTTCGGCAACGTCGATTGCTTTCTGCCATTCACTGGTGGCCTGGTAAATCTGCAGGAGTTGTTGCAGGGCGCTGATGCGAAAATCGGTTTCATCCACCAGCTGGTTAAACATCTCTTCGGCGCGATCGTACAGCCCTGCCGCCATGTAGTCACGACCGAGCTGCTGTACGGCCAGCAGACGCTGCTCATAGGTTAATGAGGCGCTTTCCATTAAGGTCTGGTGGATGCGAATGGCGCGGTCAACTTCCCCGCGGGAACGGAACAGATTGCCGAGAGTGAGATGGGCCTCAACGGTGCCGGTGTCCTCTTTCAACATCTCAAGGAACAGATCTACCGCTTTATCCTGTTGGTTGCTCAGAAGGAAGTTAACCCCGGCGACATAGTCGCGTGAAAGGCGGTTAGCTTCATCCTGTTTTGTTTGTTGCGCACTTCTGCGGCCCATATACCAGCCATAGGCTGCGGCTACAGGCAAAAGCAGAAACAACAACTCCAGCATCTTCGATTATTCCTTCGCTACCGGCACACCTGAACTTACCGGAACGTCGGTCGGAGGCGCAATCTGGTATTCAAGACGTTTAATTTTACGTTCGGCGCGGGCCAGTGATACCCGAACTTTCAGCCAGAACAGGCCGCAAATGAGCCAGCCGATCGCAAATCCTGCCGCAAAGAGTACTGCCAGCAGGCTGGAAATCCGATATTCGCCTTGCGCCAGCAGATAATTGAAGGTTACCTGTTGATCGTTTTGCGCACCCAATGTGACGGAAATGACAAAAATCGCCAGCACCAGTAAGAAAATGAGTAAATATTTCACATTACTTCCCGTTATGTGGTTTGAGCGAATAAAGAGTGTTCAACATAGCGTAGCCAGCCTTATAAACTACCATTTTCAGGACGGGCGCGAAACGGAAAAAGCATCGCGCCGCCCTTAGATCTGCGGCTAAATATGAGATTTTCAACCGCTGTCAGCTTTCCTGGTCTCTGTCGGCGATTTCCCGCTTCTCTTCTGTCGGCGGCGTAAGTGGTCCGCAGACGCGCTGAGCAAGCCAGGTGGCGCAGGTGATCAGCAGCCATGACATCAGAGTGGCGACCACCAGGTCACGCGGCCAGTGCATGCCGAGCAGCAGGCGGCTCCCCATCACCCCCGTCGCCCAGACCAGCAGGAAGGCGATGGTCAAGGTGCGCCGACGCGGCCACAGCAGCCCTACCCCCAGTAATGCCCAACTGGCGGCAAACATCGTGTGTCCGGAGGGGAAGGCAAAACCAGTCTCTTTTTGCCAGTGCTTACGTAAAAATGTCGGCACAGCCTGTTGTTCAGTAAGCTGTTCTTTTACCAGCTCACCGCGTTCTTTACGCTTTAAATTGTAGAAGTCGTTGACCGGGACATGGTGCGTTTTTTCCAGCCAGACGACAAACGGACGCGGCTCCTGAACCCGATCTTTCACCAGAGATTTAAGGCCCTGGCCGATCAGGATCACCCCCGCAAGAATAGCAAAGAGCATAATGGCCGCCCGCAGACGAAAACGCAGGCACCACAAAAACCAGCCGCACAACAGCGTGTGCGTAATGATGCCCCAGGGCTGGGTGACCGTCTCCGTGATCCAGAACAGCGCCTTCAACCATCCGCTATTTGCGCCCGGCTGCCACTGCCAGCCGGATATCCACACAGCGACAGGCATAATGAGCAGTACCCCTGCGCCAACCGCCGTACGGCGGGCAATTGAAAGCATGTCATCTCCTTTTTTCGATAAGCCTCACAATCATAACCGAAAAATCAGCCCTGCGTAAAAATGTCGGATTGTGCGTTTAACGTTCGTTAAGCCGGCGGTGATTAGGTGAACCTGTGAAGCTTGTGGCAAAATAAGACAATACCGACAGCCAAACAGGCAACAGACACAAGGCGTGTCAGCATTTTCTGGAGAATCACATGCAGCTTAAACGTGTGGCAGAAGCTAATCTGCCAACCCCCTGGGGCGATTTCCTGATGGTGGGTTTTGAAGAACTGGCAACCGGGCAGGATCACGTTGCGTTAGTGTTCGGGGATACCTCCGGGCAGACGCCAGTGCTTGCCCGCGTCCATTCCGAGTGTTTGACGGGTGACGCCCTGTTTAGCCTGCGCTGCGATTGTGGTTTTCAACTGGAAGCCGCCCTGTCGCACATTGCGGAAGAAGGCCGTGGCATTCTGCTGTATCACCGTCAGGAAGGGCGTAATATCGGCCTGCTGAACAAGATCCGCGCCTATGCCCTGCAGGATCAGGGGTACGACACCGTGGAAGCTAACCATCAGTTAGGCTTTGCTGCCGACGAACGTGATTTCACCCTCTGCGCCGATATGTTCAAGCTGCTGGGCGTGGACGAAGTGCGTCTGCTAACCAATAACCCGCGTAAGGTCGAGATCCTGACCGAAGCGGGGATCAACATCGTCGAACGTGTGCCGCTGATCGTAGGTCGTAACCCAAACAACGAGCACTATCTGGATACCAAAGCGGCGAAGCTTGGGCATCTGCTCAGCGAGTAAAAAAAACAGCCCGGCAGCGCCACGCGTGCCGGGCTGGTCACAGCCTTAATTCAGCATATTACGAATGACATAGTGCAGGATGCCGTCGTTCTGGTAGTAGGTCAGCTCCGTCGCGGTATCAATACGACAGCGACAGTTCACGACTTCAGTTTGCCCATCCGCTCGCGTCAGTTTGACCGGCACGGTGGCGCCAGGCGTCAGATTTTGCAGATCCGCAATATCAATACGCTCTTCCCCGGTCAGCCCCAGCGTTTTACGTGATGTCCCCTGCGGGAACTCCAGCGGTAAAATCCCCATCCCGATCAGGTTCGAACGGTGAATACGTTCAAACGACTCGGCGATCACCACGCGCACGCCCAGCAGCCTTGGCCCTTTTGCTGCCCAGTCGCGGCTGGAACCGGAACCGTACTCTTTCCCGGCAATCACCGCCAGCGGGGTGCCTTCCTGCTGATACTTCATGGCGGCATCGTAAATCGAGATCACTTCCGTGCCCGGCAGATGACGGGTCATCCCACCTTCAACGCCGGGAACCATTTCGTTGCGGATGCGAATATTGGCAAAGGTGCCGCGCATCATCACCTCATGGTTACCGCGACGGGAACCGTAGGAGTTGAAGTCACGTCGCTCCACGCCACGGCTCTGCAGATACCGTCCTGCCGGGCTGTCCGCTTTAATGCTGCCCGCCGGGGAGATGTGGTCGGTGGTCACCGAGTCCCCCAGGATAGCCAGCATCCGCGCGCCATGGATATCTTCCAGCGGTTTGGGTTCTGCCAGCATCTCGTCGAAGAAAGGCGACAGGCGGATGTAGGTAGAATCATCCTGCCAGCTGTAGGTATCCGAGCGCGCCACCTCAATGGTTTTCCACTCCGGCGTACCTTCGAACACTTCGGCATACTCTTTGCGGAACATGTCCGTGGAGACTTTTTCCACCGCGAGCGCGATCTCCTGCGCCGACGGCCAGATATCTTTCAGATAAACCGGATCCCCTTTGCGATCGTGACCCAGCGGCTCGGTTGCGAGGTTGATATTCATGTTACCGGCCAGCGCATAAGCCACGACCAGCGGCGGTGACGCCAGCCAGTTGGTTTTCACCAGCGGATGAATACGGCCTTCAAAGTTACGGTTGCCCGACAGCACCGCCCCGACCGTCAGATCGCCCTGCTTGATCGCCGTCTCGATAGGATCCGGCAGTGGCCCGGAGTTACCGATACAGGTAGTACAGCCGTAGCCGACCAGGTTAAAGCCCAGCTCGTCCAGGTAGGGTGTTAATCGGGCCTGGGCCAGATAATCTGAGACCACTTTGGAGCCCGGGGCCAGCGAGGCTTTGACCCACGGCTGGCGTTTCAGGCCGAGGGTAACGGCTTTTTTCGCCAGCAGCCCGGCCGCCATCAGCACGCTGGGGTTAGAGGTGTTGGTGCAGGAGGTAATGGCCGCGATCACCACCGCGCCATCCGGGAGCTGATACTGATGGCCGTTCATAACATAATCAATAGGCCGACGATCTTTCTGCGCGCTGTTAACCTCAAGCTCATTGCTGGCGGCAAACGCCTTCGGCACGTCCGGCAGGGCTACCCGATCCTGAGGACGCTTCGGCCCGGCGAGGCTGGCTTCAACTTCTCCCATATCCAGTGCCAGAGTGCTGGTGAATACCGGTTCATCACCGGTGTTACGCCACATTCCCTGCGCTTTAGCATAGGCTTCGACCAGCTCGACCTGTTCGCTGCTGCGCCCGCTGAGGCGCATATACTCCAGCGTCACGCCGTCAATCGGGAAGAAGCCGCAGGTCGCACCGTATTCCGGCGCCATGTTGGCGATGGTGGCCCGATCCGCCAGCGGCAACGAATCAAGCCCGTCACCGTAAAATTCAACAAATTTGCCCACCACACCGTGCTTGCGCAGCATCTGGGTTACGGTGAGCACCAGATCGGTGGCGGTGATCCCTTCGCGCAGTTTGCCGGTCAGCTTAAAGCCGACCACATCAGGGATCAGCATCGACACCGGCTGGCCAAGCATGGCGGCCTCGGCTTCGATACCCCCTACCCCCCAGCCCAGCACGCCAAGCCCGTTGATCATGGTGGTGTGCGAATCGGTGCCGACCAGCGTATCCGGGTAGGCCACCCACTCTTTATCCTGCAGTTCGCTCCACACCGCCTTGCCGAGGTATTCAAGATTGACCTGGTGGCAAATGCCGGTGCCGGGTGGAACAACGCTGAAGCGGCTGAAGGCCTGCTGGCCCCACTTCAGAAAGACATAACGCTCGTGGTTACGCTCCATCTCCAGGCGAACGTTCTCTTCAAACGCCTCATCGTCGCCAAAGTGGTCCACGGTCACCGAGTGGTCAATCACCAGATCCACTGGGGAAAGCGGATTGACTTTGGCGGTGTCCCCGCCAAGACGTTTGACCGCCTCGCGCATCGCCGCCAGGTCGACCACCGCCGGGACGCCAGTAAAATCCTGCATCAGGACCCTGGCCGGACGATAGGCTATCTCCCGGTCGGCATGGGCATTTTGCAGCCATCCGGCGAGGGCGTGAATGTCCTCAGCGGTGACAGAGACCTCGTCCTGCCAGCGCAGGAGATTTTCCAGTAACACTTTAAGCGACTTGGGTAAACGGTCGATGTCTCCAAGTTCCCTGGCGGCCAGCGGCAGGCTGTAGTAGTGATAGGTTTTATTCTCGGCCTGCAGTGTGTCCTTACTGGCTTCGCGTAAGGTTAACGACATAAGCTCCTCCTTAATTACCGGGATTGCGATACCCTGACCTTTATCAGGGCCGTAATTAAAGATAACACATCGTCACCGTAACGATTTGATAACAACCCAAATGGACAAATTTGCAGAGAAAAGGAGAGGTCAAAAAGAAAAAGCCCCGCATTCGCGAGGCTGTATTTTTCAGTGTAGGGTGAGCCAGATAAGCTGGTACCAGAAGAGAATCGACAGAGAGAAGGCGGCGATCCACGACCAGTATTTGACTCCGGATATATTATTCATCATTGTGACACCCGTCTTTATTTATTTGTTTACGGCTGAGTCTGGCTCAGTTCGGTATTGCTGAAGTGTATTTATTAAAGAGTACAAAAGCGCACCGGATTATTAATGCACTACGCCCGAACGGCATAATTATTGTTTTTTACTATCGTCTTCTGCGAACGAATCAATGAAAGCTTGCTGCTGCGGTGACAGCGTCCAGGAAGCAGGTACCTGAGCGGTGACTTCTTTACGGACTTTGCGGCGAGTGTCACGTTGCTGACACATAGGTTTCACTGCTTCACTGCGCCCCTGTACCGTCATAGTTAACCCCAGAATTTCCAGATCAGTAACGCCACTACCACCCAAAACAGCGTGGAACCGAGAAACACCGCCAGCCAGGCTTTGCGCTTGAGCCCTGGATCCCGTTGCGGCTCATGACTTCCTGACGGCATTGCTAACCCCATACAATCGACTTTGCTTATCATTTGGCTACCAAACAATTGGTATAAGTAATCATCACTGAGATAAATCCTAAAGAAACTTTAGTTGAAAATCCAGCGAATTTACGAATCGTATACGGGGAAATATTTAATCTTTTGAGCGGATATATATAAATGAAACGAGGGATTTGCGTAGCGGCTATTTATTTTCTATTTTAGTTGCCTTTTTGTTACCGGGTCTGACAAAACGGCAATAACGGTATCTTTCCCGCAGGAAAGATACCGGATGGGATTATTTTTCTGGCAGCTTAATATCTTTAAACATCGCTTCGATGTCTTCGTTAGAGCGCAGCGCCACTGCCGTATCCACCACATCGCGGGTTAAATGCGGTGCGAATCGCTGAATGAAATCATACATATAGCTACGCAGGAAGGTGCTGCGGCGGAAACCTATTTTGGTGGTGCTGTGGCCAAACACACCCTGGGTATCCAGGCGCACCAGGTCGGGATCGGCTATCGGATCCACTGCCATGCTGGCAATCACCCCTACTCCCAGCCCCAGCCGCACGTAGGTTTTGATCACGTCGGCATCGGTGGCGGTAAAGACGATGCGTGGCGTCAAGCCTGCGCGATTGAAGGCGGTATCCAATTCCGAACGGCCGGTAAAGCCAAAGGTGTAGGTCACCAACGGATACTGAGCAAGCTCTTCGATTGACACCGAGGTTTTGGCCGCCAGCGGATGTTCCGGGGTCACCACGATCGAACGGTTCCAGTGATAGCAAGGCAGCATCACCAGATCGTCGTAAAGATGCAGCGCTTCGGTGGCGATAGCGAAGTCCGCATTGCCTTTGGAGACCGCTTCAGCAATCTGCGTCGGCGAGCCCTGATGCATATGCAGCGAAACGCGAGGGTAGCGCTCGATAAACCCTTTAATCACGCCTGGCAGAGCGTAGCGCGCCTGGGTGTGAGTGGTAGCGATATAGAGCGAGCCTTTGTCAGGCCAGGTGTGCTCACCCGCCACGGATTTGATGGCATCAACCTTCGACAGCACTTCGCGGGCGATACGGATAATCTCCTGCCCCGCTGGCGTTACCTGGGTAAGATGTTTACCGCTGCGGGCGAAAATCTGGATCCCCAGCTCATCTTCAAGCATACGAACCTGCTTACTGATACCGGGTTGCGAAGTATAAAGACCTTCTGCGGTCGAAGAGACGTTAAGGTTGTGGTTGACCACCTCAACGATATAGCGAAGCTGCTGTAGTTTCATGCCGGACCATCCGATTGAGCGCACACGGGCAATCGCTTAAGACGATTTGATAATAAGAAAAGGGTTAACTATAACCACTATATCATTTATATCATTGCTGTATAGCCCGTAACAAAAAATAATAACAGGGCAATAAAAAAGGGCCGGAAGTCCGGCCCTTTCAAAGGTAAGTCGCGGTAATTAAGGCTTATTTCTTGCCTTCAACCCATTTCCCGTCAACATAAAATGCTGACCAACCGGTCGCTTTACCGTCCTTTTCAGCAGCAACATACTGCTGCTTGGTTTTACGGCTAAAACGCACAACCGTTTTATTACCTTCCGGATCCTGCTGTGGCGCATCGGCCAGATAGCGCAGCTTTTCAGCCAGGCGATCGCGGAAGCGGAACAGCTCTTCTACCAGCGGTGCACGGGTTTCACGCGATTTCGGGAAGGTGTTAGCCGCCAGGAAGACCCCCGCCGCACCGTCACGCAGGACGAAGTAGGCGTCGGACTTCTCGCACGGCAGCTCCGGCAAGGGAACCGGATCTTCCTTCGGCGGTGCCACTTCACCGTTACGCAGGATCTTACGCGTGTTTTTGCATTCTTCGTTGGTGCAGGCCATGTACTTACCAAAACGCCCCATCTTCAGGTGCATTTCAGAACCACATTTTTCACACTCCACGATCGGACCGTCATAGCCCTTAATGCGGAACTCGCCCTCTTCGATCTCGTAACCGTCGCAGGTCGGGTTGTTACCGCAGACATGCAGCTTACGTTTCGGATCGATGAGGTAGCTGTCCATTGCTGTGCCGCATTTATTACAGCGGCGCTTAGCGCGTAATGCGTTGGTTTCCGCATCGTCGCCTTCCAGCACGTTCAGCACTTCGTTTTCCGGCACCAGGTTGATGGTGGTCTTACAGCGCTCTTTCGGCGATAAGGCATACCCTGAGCAGCCGAGGAACACGCCGGTGGTGGCAGTACGGATACCCATCTTGCGACCGCAGGTCGGACAGTCGATGCTGGTCAGCACCATCTGGTTCGGCTGCATGCCACCCTCTTCAGGGTCTTTCTCTGCTTTTTCCAGCTGCTTGGTGAAGTCGCCGAAGAAGCTGTCGAGCACCTTCTTCCACTCGGCTTCGTGGTTAGCCACCTGGTCAAGGCTGTTTTCCATCTGCGCGGTGAAGTCGTAATTCATCAGCTCGCGGAAGTTAGCTTCCAGACGATCGGTAACGATTTCACCCATTTTCTCGGCATAGAAACGGCGGTTTTCCGTACGTACATAGCCACGATCCTGAATGGTCGAAATGATCGACGCATAGGTGGACGGACGACCGATACCGCGTTTTTCCAGCTCTTTCACCAGCGAGGCTTCGCTGAAGCGTGCCGGCGGCTTGGTGAAATGCTGGGCCGGCGTCAGTTCAACCAGGGAGAGTTCATCTCCGGCGTTGACCGCTGGCAGGGTTTTGTCTTCATCACCCTTACGCAGCGCTGGCATCACTTTGGTCCAGCCATCGAAACGCAGAATACGGCCACGCGCTTTCAGGCGGAAATCACCCGCACCGACGGTGAGCGTGGTGGAGTCGTACTGCGCTGGCGTCATCTGACAGGCGACAAACTGGCGCCAGATCAGCTGATACAGCTTCTGCGCATCGGCTTCCATATCCTTCAGGGATTCCGCCAGCACAGCCACGTCAGAAGGACGAATCGCTTCGTGCGCTTCCTGCGAGTTCTCTTTGCTGTTGTACTGGTTGGCGCTCTCCGGCAGATATTTCTTACCGAAGTTATCGCCGATGTAATCGCGCACCATGTTCACTGCGTCCTGGCTCAGGTTGGTGGAGTCAGTACGCATATAAGTAATGTGACCCGCTTCATACAGACGCTGAGCCATCATCATGGTTTTCTTGACGCCGTAACCCAGACGGGTGCTTGCCGCCTGCTGCAGCGTGGAAGTGATAAACGGCGCGCCCGGCTTGCTGCTGGTCGGTTTGTCTTCACGATCCAGCACCTGATAACGGGCTTTCTCCAGCAGTGCCACCGCAGCCATCGTCTGCTCACGGTTTTCAGGGCGGAACGGCTTATCGTTCTGGTGCGACACTTCCAGCGGCAGGGTATCGCCACCCGGAGTGGTCACGCTGGCGTCAATTTCCCAGAATTCTTCTGGCACAAACGCTTTGATTTCGCGTTCACGTTCCACCACCAGACGCACGGCCACAGACTGTACGCGGCCTGCAGACAGGCCACGGGCAATCTTTTTCCACAGCAGTGGAGAGACCATGTAACCCACGACGCGGTCCATAAAACGGCGCGCCTGCTGTGCGTTAACGCGGTCGATATTCAGCTCGCCTGGCTTTTCAAAAGCCTGACGGATCGCGTTTTTAGTAATTTCGTTAAACACCACGCGGCTGTAGCGGGTGTCATCTCCCCCGATCACTTCCCGCAGGTGCCATGCAATGGCCTCCCCTTCGCGGTCAAGGTCGGTTGCGAGATAGATGTGGTCGGCTTTTTCCGCCAGCTGTTTCAGCTCGGAGACGACTTTCTCTTTACCCGGCAGCACTTCGTACTGTGCCTGCCAGCTATCCCACGGGTTAACCCCCATGCGATTTACGAGCGCGCTACGTTCATCCTTTTTAGGCTTTTTGGCCCCTTTGGTGGAGGTAGAGTCGGCGCTCTTCTTGGCTGAGCCACTGGTCGGCAGATCGCGGATATGACCGACGCTGGACTTAACCACGTAGTCACTACCCAGATACTTATTGATCGTTTTGGCTTTTGCCGGGGACTCAACGATAACGAGAGCTTTACCCATATTCACCTTTACCTAATTTGTTTCTTCCAGGAATACGTCGCGTGAGTTCACCTTCCACTGGCGACGAGACATCTATATAACGACGCCATCAGTGGATATCAACCCCCATTCGAACCAGTCGCCAAAAACGACCTCAGCCAGGTGGTTGAGTTTACGGGCTTTTTCTCGCTCCGGTGTGACTGCACGACGAGATTTAGGTCGAATGTCAAGCAAATCTATTGCCAGAATGACGAAAGCGCACACTCTACCTGATAAAATCCGTTACGCAACTTTATTAGCATGCAAAAGCAAATCACGCCAGCGCTGTCCGTCTTGCCCTGCATGCCTGAAAACGGGGAAAATTTGCTCCCGGGACCGCGTCGGCGTAGACTAATATCACTGTTTAAGGAGGGGATAATGCAGCAAACTACCCAACCCATTGACCGCGCAACGCTGCTTGTTGAAGCAAATAAACTCATTCGTGAACACGAAGACACCCTTGCAGGGATCGAAGCCACTGGAGTGGAACAGCGCAACGGCGTGCTGGTGTTCAGCGGCGAGTACTTTCTTGATGAGCAGGGGTTACCTACCCCACGCAGCACGGCGGTATTCAACATGTTTAAATACCTGGCCCATGCGCTCTCAGAAAAGTATCACCTGGTCGATTAAAACAAAACGCGAGGCACTGGCCTCGCGTTTTTAGTTACAGCAGGGGTTTTTGTCCACGCTGTAGCCAGCGTAGCAGCAGCCGATCCGCACTCTCCGCGGCACTGTTGGTAAAGCGATCCATCAGCTTTTTCTTCCGGGTATAGCGCACGCCCACCAGCTCGCGGCCCTCCATCAGCCCCAGCAGCAGATCGTCGCTGGTCCCGACCTGGTCCACCAGCCCCTTCTCCAGCGCCTGAGTGCCGTACCAGTGTTCACCCGTTGCCACCTGCTCAATATCAAGCGAAGGACGCATCTGGTGCACAAAGCTTTTAAACAGCTGGTGGGTGTCATTAAGATCTTCGCGGAACTTCTGCCGCCCTTCTTCAGTATTTTCGCCGAGCAGCGTCAGGGTACGCTTGTACTGACCCGCCGTATGCAGCTCAACGTCAATATCTTTGTTTTTCAGGAAACGATTGAAGTTCGGGATCTGAGCCACTACGCCAATCGAACCAATAATAGAGAAAGGCGCGGCAACGATTTTATCGGCCACGCAGGCCATCATATAGCCACCGCTGGCCGCGACCTTATCCACCGCCACCGTCAGCGGGATCTGCTTATCACGCAGACGTTGCAGCTGCGAGGAAGCCAGCCCGTAGCCGTGCACCACCCCACCGGGGCTTTCGAGACGCAGCACAACCTGATCTTCAGCTCTGGCCACAGCCAGCACGGCGGTGATCTCTTCGCGCAGGGATGAGACCTCATGCGCATCCATGCTGCCTTTAAAATCCAGCACGTAGACCCGCGGTTTTGCCGCCTCCGGGCTTTGCTCCAGCTTTGCTTTCTGCTTTGCGGCTTTGGCATCCAGCTTGTGCTTTTTCTTCTGCGCTTTGTGCCACAGTTTTTGCTGATGTGGGTCGAGCAGCGCCACCGACATCTCTTCCTGCATCTCCGTGTACTGCTCGCTTAACCGGGTAATCCGCAACTCGCCGCGCTGACGTTTGCGCTGCGTCAGGTTGACAATCAGCACGGCGATCACCGCAATGGCAATCACTACCGTTGCAATTTTGGCCAGAAATAAACCGTATTCAGAAAGTAATTCCACGCATCCACCTTGGTTTAACCACTTGTTTTCTCACCCAGTGTACAACAGCCTCCGCCAGGCGTCTCGCACCTGACGATAACCTTGCGAGGCGTCTTCAGGAATGTTTATTTATGAATGAAATCTTTGCAAATTGTTAATTTTACAGCGAACTCACCGGTAGACTGATTGTAATCAGGCGCGCTTTCGGGCATAAAGCCGAAAAGAGACCGCACAGCATGGGCCGCGCCAACGCGCGCCCGAGGAGTGACCTTGCACTATCAACCCAAAAAAGATTTACTGCAAAACCGTATCATCCTGGTCACCGGTGCCAGCGATGGTATAGGCCGTGAGGCGGCGCTGACCTACGCCCGCCATGGCGCTCGCGTCATTCTGTTGGGGCGTAATGAAGAAAAACTGCGCGACGTCGCGCAGGCGATCGCCAGCGAGGGCGGTGCACCGACGCGTGAATATACTCTCGACCTGTTAAACTGTACTCCGGAGGAGTGCCAGCAGCTTGCCCGGCGTATCGCCGAAGAGTATCCGCGTCTGGACGGGGTGTTGCACAATGCCGGATTCCTTGGTGAAGTGCGCCCGATGGAGGAGCAGACTCCGGAGATCTGGCAGCAGGTGATGCAGGTCAACGTCAATGGCACCTTTTTCCTCACCCAGGCACTGCTTCCTTTATTACTGCAGTCCGATTCCGGCTCGCTGGTGTTCACCTCCTCCAGCGTAGGGCGCCAGGGACGGGCCAACTGGGGTGCCTATGCCGCCTCGAAATTTGCCACCGAAGGGATGATGCAGGTGCTGGCCGAGGAGTATCAAAGCCGCCACCTGCGCGTGAACTGCATTAATCCTGGCGGCACGCGCACCGGCATGCGCGCCAGCGCGTTCCCGACAGAAGATCCGCTTAAACTAAAAACCCCTGCCGATATCATGCCGCTCTATCTGTGGCTGATGGGCGATGACAGTCGCCGCAAAACCGGCATGACCTTTGATGCCCAACCCGGCCGTAAACCAGGAATATCGCAATGAGTGATGAACGTCATCAGCAGCGCCAGCAGCGCCTGAAAGAGCAGGTCGATGCCCGCGTTGCCGCCGCACAGGATGAGCGTGGGATTATTATTGTCTTTACCGGCAACGGTAAAGGCAAAACCACTGCCGCCTTTGGTACGGCGACCCGCGCCGTCGGTCACGGGCAAAAGGTGGGCGTGATCCAGTTCATCAAAGGTGAGTGGCCGAATGGTGAGCGTAATCTGCTCGAGCCTCATGGAGTGGAGTTTCAGGTGATGGCGACCGGTTTTACCTGGGATACCCAGAACCGCGACACCGACACCGCCGCCTGTCTGACCGTCTGGGAGCAGGCGAAGCGCATGCTGGCAGACCCGTCGCTCAACCTGGTGCTGCTGGATGAGATCACCTACATGGTGGCTTACGACTACCTGCCCTTGCAGGAGGTGGTGGATGCGCTTAACAACCGTCCGACGCACCAGACGGTGATTGTCACCGGGCGCGGCTGTCATCGGGATATACTGGAGATGGCGGATACGGTGAGCGAGTTACGCCCGGTCAAACATGCCTTTGATGCTGGCGTGAAGGCGCAAATCGGTATCGACTATTAAGAAAAAACCCGGCGATGCCGGGTTTTGTTTTTTTAGCCGTTGTTGTTACGGCTACCAGAGCGGCGATTATTGCTGCTGACCTGGCTGTGACGTTTGACCGCCCGGCGGATCTGGTTCGCTTTCATGCGACGACGATCTTTTTCTACCGCCACCTTCGAGGTGGTTTCCGGGGTCAGCTGCACCAGCTCACGCAGGTAGTTGGTCTGGGTTAAATCCAGCTCGGTATAGCCACCACGCGGCAGCCCTTTCGGCAGCAGAATGTCACCGTAACGCACGCGGATCAGACGGCTAACCTGCACGCCAACGGCTTCCCACAGACGACGCACCTCGCGGTTACGGCCTTCGGTCAGGGTCACGTTGTACCACTGGTTAATGCCTTCACCACCGGTAAATTTGATGGTTTTAAAGGCGGCCGGGCCATCTTCGAGCTGCACGCCGCGAGACAGATCGCGGATTTTATTCTCGTCCACTTCACCAAATACGCGAACCGCGTATTCACGCTCGACTTCACGGCTTGGGTGCATCAGACGGTTTGCCAGCTCACCGTCAGTGGTGAACAGCAGCAGACCGCAGGTGTTAACGTCCAGACGACCGACGGCGATCCAGCGCGCACCGCGCAGTTTTGGCAGACGGTCGAACACGGTCGGACGGCCTTCCGGATCGTTACGGGTACAAAGCTCGCCTTCTGGCTTGTAATAGGCCAGCACGCGGCAAATTTGCTCGGCAGACTCTTTCACTGAGATCAGGTGGCCATCGATACGGATTTTCAGGCCTGGCACGATCTCCACACGGTCACCCAGGGTGGCGATTTTACCGTCCACGCTGACACGACCTGCTTCGATGATGGTTTCGATTTCACGGCGTGAGCCGTGGCCGGCGCGGGCCAGCACTTTCTGTAATTTCTCGCTCATTGAGCTTCCTTCAGGTGTCGCCTTCACAGGCGTCGAATAGGGTCATTATAGCGGAGAAATTACCGCTAAACTGATGGCCGCGTAGTATAGCGGCTTACATCGTTACAAGAAAGGTTTTACGTCACCCACCCCTTCACGCAGCACCACTGGCGCATCTTCCGTTAAATCGATGACCGTAGTCGGCTGTTGGCCGAGATAGCCGCCGTGAATTATCAAATCCACCTGCTTCTCCAGGCGCTCTTTGATCTCATCCGGATCGGATTCGGTGAACTCGCTGCCCGGCAGCATCAGCGACGTCGAGAGCATCGGCTCGCCGTGCGTCTCCAGCAGCGCCTGCGCTATTGGGTTCGACGGCACGCGCATCCCGATCGTTTTGCGCTTTTCCTGCAGCAGGCGACGCGGCACCTCTTTCGTCCCCTTGAGGATAAAGGTGTAGTTACCCGGCGTGTTATTTTTAATCAACCGAAACGCCACGTTATCCACGTAGGAGTAGGTCGATAGCTCAGAGAGATCGCGGCACATCAGGGTAAAGTTATGCCCGTTAGGGATGTGACGGATCCGGCAAATACGTTCCATCGCGCTTTTGTCTTCGATTTTACAACCCAGCGCATAACCCGAATCGGTTGGATAGACGATAACTCCGCCCTTACGCACGATCTCCACGGCCTGATTAATCAAACGCGGCTGCGGATTGTCAGGATGGATATAGAAAAATTGACTCATACTTCCCTCTCTTCAATTGACGTTGGCTGCTCCCAGAGTCCCCACACCGGCTCGACGCCTGCGGGTAACCAGAGCTTGCGTCCCAGCTCGATCCAGGGGCAAGGCTGATGAAAATCAGAGCCCTGGGAGCCAAGGAGGCCGTACTGGCGGGCATACTCAGCCAGTTGACTGCGCTCGTTGGGTGCCTGCTGGCACTGCGCGACTTCCATCGCGTCTCCGCCGTGTTCGGCGAAGTATGCCAGCAGACGTTTCAGCCATTTGGCAGAAAGATCATACCGCCCGGGATGGGCCAGCACTGCCTTACCGCCAGAATGATGAATGACATCAATAGCTTGTTCTATTGTACACCACTGGGGAGGAACGTATCCGGTTTTCCCCCGTGCAAGGTATTTTTTAAATACATCCGCGATGTTATTCGCCTTCCCGGCCTCGACCAGAAAACGGGCAAAGTGCGCCCGGGTTACCGCACCGCCGTTAGCCAGACGCAGCGCCCCTTCCCAGGCACCGGGGATATGGGCTTTA
Organism: Leclercia sp. AS011; assembly: GCF_037152535.1. Classification (NCBI taxonomy): domain Bacteria; kingdom Pseudomonadati; phylum Pseudomonadota; class Gammaproteobacteria; order Enterobacterales; family Enterobacteriaceae; genus Leclercia; species Leclercia sp. AS011. Next base: position 862,300 of record NZ_JBBCMA010000001.1, on the reverse strand, counting down.
TCCAGCCGCTCGGCTATCAGTTCTGCGCGCAAAACGCGACGCGTCTTTTGCTCATCCAGAAACGCGCACATGGTCGGGTTCTCAATATCGATGTTCAGCCCGACGATATGGATCTCATGATTTTCCCAGACGGTGGAAATTTCCACCCCTGCTATCAGTGTAAGCGGCAATTCACTGCGGGCAATTTCCGCCCGCGCGGCCGCAATGGCCTCGGTGGTATCGTGATCGGTGATCGCCAGCGTCCCGACACGCATTTCATGGGCGCGATGGACAAGTTCTTCGGGCGTAAGCAGGCCGTCAGAGGCCTGAGTATGGCTGTGTAAGTCGTAAATCACTGCGTAATTCGTGTCGCTCAAAGCGGCTCCCGTCACTCATCTTCAATATCTGCGCCGCCATAATAGCGGTATGTGGTGAAATTCTGAAATCGGGGGGTTGACATTACGCCATCGAACTAGTTAACTAGTACGCAAGTTCACTCAACGAGGTATCTGAAAATGACTGCACATTTCACTCTGCACAGATGGTGGCGCACTTCCTGATTATCGGGCAGTGTCGTACGTCTGCGTCATGCAAACAGATACCTGGCCCGCCACTGAGCGGGCTTTTTTATGAACAGAATAAAGAGAACAAAAAATGCAAACAGCCAAACCGACCCTTGAACTGCTGACCCGTGAGGCGGCGTATCGCCACAACCCTACCGCCCTGTTCCATCAGGTCTGCGGCGCACGCCCTGCCACGCTGCTGCTGGAGTCGGCGGATATCGACAGTAAGGATGACCTGAAAAGCCTGCTGCTGGTCGACAGTGCGCTGCGCATCACCGCTATGGGTAACACCGTCACCCTGCAGGCGCTTTCTGAAAATGGCGCAGCGCTGCTCTGTTTACTGGATGGCGTGCTGCCGGCAGGCATTGAGAATGAACATCGCCCGGACCAGCGGATCCTGCACTTCCCGCCGGTCAGCCAGCTGCTGGACGAAGATGCCCGCCTCTGCTCGCTGTCGGTATTTGATGCCTTCCGTCTGTTACAGGGCCTGGTGAATGTCCCGGAACATGAGCGCGAAGCGATGTTCTTCGGCGGGCTGTTTGCCTATGACCTGGTCGCCGGCTTTGAAGAGCTTCCGGAGCTTGAACAGGGCAACCGCTGCCCGGACTACTGCTTCTACCTGGCGGAAACCTTACTGGTGATCGACCACCAGAAAAAATACACCCGCATTCAGGCCAGCCTGTTTACGCCATTGCTGGCAGAAAAACAGCGTCTGGAGCAACGTATCGCCCAGCTGCAGGCGCAGATGAATGAAGCCCCACCAGAACTGCCGGTGCAGCGCGTAGAGCAGATGCGCTGCGACGTCAGCCAGACGGACGATGAGTACGGCGTGGTGGTTCGCCAGATGCAGAAAGCGATTCGCGCGGGCGAGATTTTCCAGGTGGTACCGTCCCGTCGCTTCTCCCTGCCCTGCCCTTCGCCGCTGGCAGCCTACGATGTGCTGAAGAAGAGCAACCCCAGCCCGTACATGTTCTTTATGCAGGATAACGATTTTACGCTGTTCGGCGCGTCGCCGGAGAGCTCCCTGAAGTACGACGCCACCAGCCGTCAGATTGAAATCTATCCGATTGCCGGAACCCGCCCGCGCGGTCGCCGCGCCGACGGTTCTCTGGACCGCGATCTCGACAGCCGCATTGAACTGGAGATGCGCACCGACCAGAAAGAGATGTCTGAGCATCTGATGCTGGTAGATCTGGCGCGTAACGATCTGGCGCGCATCTGCACTCCGGGCAGCCGCTACGTGGCGGATTTAACCAAAGTGGACCGTTACTCCTTCGTGATGCACCTGGTCTCCCGCGTGGTGGGCGAGCTGCGTCAGGATCTGGATGTGCTGCACGCCTACCGCGCCTGCATGAACATGGGCACCCTGAGCGGCGCGCCGAAAGTCCGCGCCATGCAGCTTATCGCTCAGGCCGAAGGCCGCCGCCGCGGCAGCTACGGCGGTGCGGTGGGTTACTTTACCGCCCATGGCGATCTGGACACCTGCATTGTGATCCGCTCCGCCTACGTTGAAGAAGGCATTGCCACCGTCCAGGCGGGCGCAGGCATCGTGCTCGACTCGGTTCCGCAGTCTGAAGCTGACGAAACCCGCAATAAGGCCCGCGCGGTACTGCGCGCAATTGCGACTGCCCATCACGCACAGGAGATTTTCTGATGGCTGACATTCTGCTGCTCGATAATATCGACTCATTTACCTACAACCTGGCGGATCAGCTGCGTGCAAACGGTCACAACGTGGTGATTTACCGTAACCATGTTCCGGCCCAGACCTTAATCGACCGCCTGGCGACCATGCAAAACCCGGTGCTGATGCTCTCCCCGGGCCCGGGCGCGCCAAGTGAAGCGGGCTGTATGCCGGAGCTGCTGACCCGCATGCGCGGCAAGCTGCCGATCATCGGCATCTGTCTGGGTCATCAGGCGATTGTCGAGGCCTACGGCGGTTACGTTGGTCAGGCCGGTGAGATCCTGCACGGGAAAGCCTCCAGTATTGAACATGACGGCCAGGCGATGTTTGCCGGGCTGATGAACCCGCTGCCGGTGGCACGCTATCACTCGCTGGTGGGCAGTAATATTCCGGCAGGCCTGACTATCAACGCCCATTTCAACGGGATGGTGATGGCGGTGCGTCACGATGCAGACCGGGTGTGCGGCATGCAGTTCCACCCGGAATCCATTCTCACCTCCCAGGGCGCACGCCTGCTGGAGCAGACCCTCAACTGGGCGCTGCAGAAGCTGGAGCAGACCAACACCCTGCAGCCGATTCTGGAAAAACTCTATCAGGCGCAAACCCTGAGCCAGCAGGAGAGCCACCAGCTCTTCTCCGCCGTGGTCCGCGGCGAGCTGAAGCCGGAGCAGCTGGCCGCCGCGCTGGTGAGCATGAAAGTGCGTGGCGAGCAGCCGCAGGAGATCGCCGGGGCCGCCACCGCCCTGCTGGAAAACGCCGCCCCGTTCCCGCGTCCGGACTATCTGTTCGCGGATATCGTCGGCACCGGTGGCGACGGCAGCAACAGTATCAACATCTCTACCGCCAGCGCCTTCGTGGCCGCAGCCTGTGGGCTGAAGGTGGCGAAGCACGGCAACCGCAGCGTCTCCAGCCGTTCCGGATCGTCGGATCTGCTGGCCGCTTTCGGCATCAATCTGGACATGAACGCGGAGAAATCCCGCGATGCGCTGGACGAGCTGGGGGTCTGCTTCCTGTTCGCCCCGAAGTATCACACCGGGTTCCGTCACGCGATGCCGGTGCGTCAGCAGCTGAAAACCCGCACCCTGTTTAACGTGCTGGGCCCGCTGATCAACCCGGCGCACCCGCCGCTGGCGCTGATTGGCGTCTACAGCCCGGAGCTGGTGCTGCCGATTGCCGAAACCCTGCGCGTGCTCGGCTATCAGCGCGCCGCGGTGGTGCACAGCGGCGGGATGGACGAAGTCTCCCTGCATGCGCCGACCCTGGTGGCCGAGCTGAATAACGGCGAAATCAAAAGCTATCAGCTTGAGGCCGCCGACTTTGGCCTGACGCCGTATCACCAGGAGCAGCTGGCAGGCGGCACCCCGGAAGAAAACCGTGACATTCTGACGCGCCTGTTACAAGGTAAAGGTGAGCCTGCGCATGAGGCCGCCGTGGCCGCTAACGTCGCCATGCTGATGCGTCTGCACGGCGAAGAAAATCTCCAGGTTAATGCACAAAAAGTGATGGACGTGTTGCGCTCTGGCGCAGCCTACGACCGAGTGACCGCACTTGCGGCAAGAGGGTAAACAATGCAGACCGTATTAGCGAAAATCGTTGCCGATAAGGCCATCTGGGTTGAAGCCCGTAAAGCGCAGCAACCGCTCGCCAGTTTCCAGAATGAGGTGGTGCCGAGCAGCCGTCGTTTCTATGAGGCCCTGCGGGGCGCGCGAACCGCGTTTATCCTGGAGTGCAAAAAGGCTTCTCCGTCGAAAGGGGTGATCCGCGATGATTTCGACCCGGCACAAATTGCCGCCATCTATAAGCACCACGCTTCGGCCATTTCGGTGCTGACCGATGAGAAGTATTTCCAGGGCAGCTTTGATTTTCTGCCGATCGTCAGCGGGATCGCCCCGCAGCCGATTTTGTGCAAAGACTTTATTATCGACCCGTATCAAATCTGGCTGGCACGCTTTTATCAGGCCGACGCCTGCCTGCTGATGCTCTCGGTGCTGGATGATGAGCAGTACCGCCAGCTTGCCGCGGTGGCGCACAGCCTGAACATGGGCGTGTTGACCGAGGTGAGCAACGAAGAGGAGCTGGAGCGCGCCATCGCCCTGGAGGCGAAAGTGGTGGGGATCAATAACCGCGACCTGCGCGACCTCTCTATCGACCTCAACCGCACCCGCCAGCTGGCGCCGCGTCTGGGCGCAGGCGTAACGGTGATCAGCGAGTCCGGCATCAATTCTTATGCCCAGGTTCGCGAGCTGAGCCACTTCGCCAACGGCTTCCTGATTGGTTCGGCGATGATGGAGCAGGCCGATCTCAGCGCGGCAGTGCGTCGCGTCCTGCTGGGTGAAAACAAGGTCTGCGGCCTGACCCGTCCTCAGGATGCCGCGGCGGCCCATGAAGCGGGTGCTATTTACGGCGGGCTGATCTTTGTTGAATCCTCCCCGCGCAACGTCAGCGAAACCCAGGCGCGCGAGGTGATCGCTGCCGCACCGCTGCAGTACGTGGGCGTATTCCGCAATGCGGCCATCGACAAGGTAGTTGCCACGGCAGAGGCCCTTTCTCTTGCCGCCGTTCAGCTCCATGGCAGCGAAGACCAGCGCTATATCGATACCCTGCGTGAAACCTTGCCTCCGCAGGTGCAGATCTGGAAAGCGCTGAGCGTGGCCGACACCCTGCCGCCGCGCACGCTTAATCATGTTGATAAATATGTTCTGGATAATGGCCAGGGCGGAACCGGGCAGCGCTTTGACTGGTCGCTGCTCAACGGTGAGACGCTGGATAACGTCCTGCTCGCCGGGGGCTTAAGCCCGGACAACTGCGTTGAAGCCGCCAAATCTGGCTGCGCAGGTCTCGATTTCAATTCAGGCGTTGAGTCGCAGCCGGGCATCAAAGATGCCGGCAAGCTGGCTTCGGTGTTTAAAACGCTGCGTGCATATTAAGGAAGAGAAGATGACCACATTATTAAACCCTTACTTTGGCGAATTCGGCGGCATGTATGTGCCGCAGATCCTGATGCCCGCCCTGCGCCAGCTGGAAGAGGCGTTCGTGAGCGCGCAAAAAGATCCGCTCTTCCAGGCTGAATTTACCGACCTGCTGAAAAACTATGCCGGTCGTCCGACGGCCCTGACCAAATGCCGTAACCTGACCGAGGGCACCAACACCACGCTGTATCTTAAGCGTGAAGATCTGCTCCACGGCGGCGCACATAAAACCAACCAGGTGCTGGGTCAGGCGCTGCTGGCAAAACGGATGGGTAAAACTGAAATCATCGCCGAAACCGGTGCCGGTCAGCACGGTGTGGCCTCGGCGCTGGCCAGCGCCCTGCTCGGCCTGAAATGCCGTATCTACATGGGTGCCAAGGACGTTGAGCGTCAGTCGCCAAACGTCTTCCGTATGCGTCTGATGGGCGCGGAAGTGATCCCGGTTTACAGCGGCTCTGCCACGCTGAAAGATGCCTGTAACGAGGCGCTGCGCGACTGGTCCGGTAACTATGAAAACGCCCACTATATGCTGGGTACCGCCGCGGGTCCGCACCCGTTCCCGACTATCGTGCGTGAATTCCAGCGGATGATCGGTGAAGAGACCAAAGCGCAGATCCTCGAAAAAGAGGGGCGTCTGCCGGATGCAGTTATCGCCTGTGTGGGCGGCGGATCTAACGCCATCGGTATGTTCGCTGACTTCATCGACGATACCAGCGTGGGCCTGATTGGCGTGGAGCCGGCCGGTCACGGGATTGAAACCGGTGAACACGGTGCGCCGCTGAAGCATGGCCGCGTGGGGATCTACTTCGGTATGAAAGCGCCAATGATGCAGACCGACGAAGGCCAGATTGAAGAGTCGTACTCCATCTCTGCCGGGCTGGACTTCCCGTCCGTCGGGCCGCAGCACGCTTATCTGAACAGCATCGGTCGCGCCGAATACGTATCGATCACCGATGACGAAGCGCTGGAAGCGTTTAAAACCCTGTGCCGTAAAGAGGGGATTATTCCTGCGCTGGAGTCCTCGCACGCGCTGGCCCATGCCCTGAAAATGATCAAAGACAACCCGGAAAAAGAGCAGCTGCTGGTGGTGAACCTTTCCGGTCGCGGTGATAAAGACATCTTTACCGTTCACGATATTCTGAAAGCACGAGGGGAAATCTGATGGAACGTTACGATAACGTGTTTGCTGAGCTGAAGGCTCGCAAGGAAGGCGCTTTTGTTCCCTTCGTTACCCTGGGGGATCCCTCTCCGGAGCAGTCGCTGAAAATTATCGACACCCTGATTGAAGCCGGTGCCGATGCGCTGGAGCTGGGTATTCCCTTCTCCGATCCGCTGGCCGACGGCCCGACCATCCAGGCCGCCACCCTGCGCGCGTTTGCCGCAGGCGTGACCCCGTCCCAGTGCTTTGAGATGCTGGCGACGATTCGCCAGAAATACCCGACCATTCCCATTGGGCTGCTGATGTACGCCAACCTGGTGTTTAACCGCGGCATCGACGAGTTTTACGCCGAGTGCGCGCGCGTGGGGGTGGATTCCGTGCTGGTGGCCGATGTGCCGGTCGAGGAGTCAGCCCCGTTCCGCCAGGCGGCGATGCGTCATAACGTCGCGCCGATCTTTATCTGCCCGCCGAACGCCGACGACGAACTGCTGCGTCAGATCGCCTCCCACGGACGCGGGTATACCTACCTGCTGTCCCGCGCCGGGGTGACGGGCGCGGAGAACAAAGCCGCCCTGCCGCTGCACCATCTGGTAGAGAAACTGGCAGAGTACAATGCCGCACCACCGCTGCAGGGCTTTGGTATTTCGGCCCCGGAGCAGGTCTCTGCGGCACTGGGGGCCGGTGCTGCCGGGGCGATTTCCGGTTCGGCGATCGTGAAAATTATCGAAAACAACGTCGATAAGCCTGAGCAGATGCTGAGCGAGCTGAAAACCTTCGCTAGCGCCATGAAAGCGGCGACCCGTCCGCAGTAAGACAACCGCCGTCTGGTTTTGCCAGGCGGCATCTTGCGTAAATTGATCCCTTCGAGCTTTCGTGCATTTAACGCTGTTCAAATGTGTTTCCCGGCGTATTATCCCCCCCGTATTTTCATTCTTACTCCTTAAACCTTCTGAGTTCAGAGGCTTATCTATGTCGTGGCAACACTTTAAACAGACTTATTTGATTAAGTTCTGGTCCCCCGTTCCTGCGGTTATTGCAGCAGGCATCCTCTCTACCTACTACTTCGGCATCACCGGCACCTTCTGGGCCGTCACTGGCGAATTCACCCGCTGGGGCGGTCAGCTATTGCAGCTGGCGGGCGTGCATACCGAAGAGTGGGGCTATTTCAAACTGATCCATCTCGAAGGCACACCGCTCACCCGTATCGACGGGATGATGATCATCGGTATGTTCGGCGGCTGTTTCGCTGCCGCACTGTGGGCCAACAACGTCAAACTGCGCATGCCGAAGAGCCGGATCCGCATCGCTCAGGCGGTCATCGGGGGCATCATCGCCGGGTTTGGCGCGCGTCTGGCGATGGGCTGTAACCTGGCCGCCTTCTTCACCGGCATTCCCCAGTTCTCCCTGCACGCCTGGTTCTTCGCCCTGGCTACCGCCGTGGGCTCGTACTTTGGCGCACGCTTCACGCTGCTGCCGCTGTTCCGTATCCCGGTCAACATGCAAAAGGTGAGCGCCGCCTCGCCGCTGACCCAGAAGCCCGATCAGGCCCGCCGCCGCTTTCGTTTCGGGATGCTGGTGCTCTTTGGGATGTTGGCCTGGGCGCTCTGTACCGCGCTGGATCAGCCCAAACTCGGGCTGGCGATGCTGTTCGGGGTCGGCTTTGGTCTGCTGATTGAGCGGGCGCAGATCTGTTTTACCTCGGCCTTCCGGGATATGTGGATCACCGGGCGCACCATGATGGCGAAAGCGATCATCGCCGGGATGGCGGTGAGCGCCATCGGCATTTTTAGCTACGTCCAGCTGGGCGTGGCCCCCAAAATCATGTGGGCCGGGCCGAACGCTATTATCGGCGGGCTGCTGTTTGGCTTCGGGATTGTACTGGCGGGCGGCTGCGAAACGGGCTGGATGTACCGTGCGGTTGAAGGTCAGGTTCACTACTGGTGGGTCGGTCTGGGTAACGTGATTGGCTCAACCCTGCTGGCATATTACTGGGATGATTTTGCCCCGGCGCTGGCAACCAACTGGGATAAGGTCAATCTTCTCAATACCTTCGGTCCGCTGGGCGGGCTGCTGGTGACCTACCTTTTGCTGTTGATCGCCTTTTTACTGGTGCTGGCGCAGGAGAAACGCTTCTTCCGTCGCGCTGCCGTGAATACTGAAAGACGTGAGGAAGCCGCATGAAAGAGATCGTTCCCGATTACCGCCTCGATATGGTGGGTGAACCTTGCCCCTACCCGGCCGTCGCAACCCTTGAGGCGATGCCGCAGTTGAAAAAAGGCGAGATCCTCGAGGTGGTGAGTGACTGTCCGCAATCCATCAACAATATTCCGCTGGATGCCAAAAACCACGGCTATACAGTGCTGGATATTCAGCAGGATGGTCCCACCATCCGTTATCTGATCCAGAAGTAACACCAGGGTGGCGACTGGCCACCCGTTTCTTAAGTATTAATCCCATTTTCTTCAGGATATCTCTATGGAGTCTATGCTTTACATTGACTACAAAAGGAGAACGTTATGTCAGAACAAAATCTTGATAATGATGCACAATATGCTGGTGATAAAGCGAAGAACAAGCTGAACGAAGCGGCTGGTGCTGCCCAGCAGCAGTTTGGCGAATTTGTTGATTCACCAAAACATCAGTTGAAAGGTGCCGGGCGCAAATATGCCGCGCAGGCCAGTGACGTAGTGACTGATGTTACCGACGCGGTAAAAAATAATCCTCTTACCGGCCTTATTGCCGCAGGCGCAGTGGGCATTGTCCTCGGCCTGCTGCTGGGTCGTCGATAAATACAGAAGGCCCCTCGGGGCCTTCTTTTCATCAGAAGCGGTACCCCGCCGAGAACATAAACACCCACGGATCCAGACGGGTGCTGATATTTTGCTGTTGATCCCCCGCCTTAAAGCGCACCTCGGTGTCGATATCCATATACCAGACCGACATGTTAATCAGCCAGTCGCGGTTGATGAGATAATCCAGCCCCACCTGCCCCGCTGCGCCCCATGAATCTTTCAGGCTCAGATCGGACAGACCCGCCGCTTTACCGGTATCGTTAAACTTTTCATCAAAGAAGGTGGTGTAGTTAACCCCGGCACCAATATAGGGGCGAACCTTGCTGCCCGCATCGCCAAAATACCACTGGGCCATCAGCGTAGGGGGCAGATGATGTACGGTGGCGATATCCCCGGTCGGGCCCGTACCTACCTTGTGACGAAACGGCGTGGCCGCCAGCAGTTCAACGCCGACGTTGTCGGTGGCCATCCAGGTAAAGGTCATTCCGGCCTGGGTATTGTTACTGACGTTAAAACCGCCCAGCCCCAGAACATTGTCCGAGCCTTCGGTAGGACGTACCGTGGCGGTCCCCAGACGGAAAAAGAACTCGCCTGCTTCGTGGGCCATTGCGCCGCCGGAAAGCGTGCTCAGAATCAGGGCTGCCATCGCTGCTTTTTTCATATCCATTCCCTCGTTATGGTTTTATTGAGGAACGGAATATACCTATAAATGATTACTAAGTGATCTCGTTGGGATCACATTAGATTCAGCAATTTAACATTCATTGATCTAAATTAATTTTTCCAACAAACGGCAAAAATTGGTAGTGGTCATCTGGATCAATTTTGCCGTTTCGGGTCAATACAGCGCAGCGGGATAGCAACCGCACAAAATTACAGCGGGGCATTGCGGGTGCTTTACAAAGATATGCTTTTCCATACAAGGCTTGATACTGCCACCGGGGAGTTATCCAGGGTACAATTGCCCGCTAATTAATACCTGCAATACTCAAGGAGAGTGCATGTCTATCACGGCGAAGTCTGTCTACCGTGACACGGGGAATTTCTTCCGCAATCAGTTCATTACCTTTTTACTGATCGCCTTGTTGTGCGCATTAATCACGGTGGTACTTGGTCATGCCTTTTCGCCGAGTGAGGAGCAGATTGCCAGCCTGAGCCAGGGCGACCAGATCGCCAGCAGCGTCGGGCTGTTTGAGATGGTGCAGAATATGACGCCAGAGCAGCAGCAGATCCTGTTGCGCGCCTCTGCCGCCACCACCTTTTCCGGTTTGATTGGCAATGCCATTCTGGCGGGTGGCGTGCTGTTAATGATCCAGCTGGTCTCGGCCGGCCATCGCGTCAGCGCCCTGCGGGCGATTGGTGCCAGCGCACCGCTGCTGCCGAAGCTGTTCATCCTGATCTTTTTAACCACCATGCTGGTGCAGTTAGGGATTATGCTGGTCGTGGTGCCGGGGGTACTGTTAGCGATTGTGCTCGCCTTCGCGCCGATTATGGTCGTACAGGACCGAATGGGCATTTTTGTCGCCATGCGTAGCAGCATCCGCCTGGCATGGTCTAATATGCGTCTGGTTGCCCCGGCGGTAATGAGCTGGCTGCTGGCTAAAACCCTGCTGCTGCTGTTTGCCCCGAACCTGGCCGTACTGACCCCGAACGTCGGTGCCGTAGTGGCAAATACGGTGAGCAACCTGATCTCAGCGGTATTGCTCGTCTACTTGTTCCGCCTGTATACGCTAATTCGTCAGTAATTTTTCTGATGGCCTGAGCACCACGCCCAGGCCGTCGCAGATGATGGAATCGAAGAATGAAGCAGTTTCTTGATTTTTTACCCCTGGTTGTCTTTTTTGCCTTCTACAAGCTCTATGACATCTATGCGGCAACCACCGCGCTGATCGTCGCCACCGCAATAGTGCTGATCTACAGCTGGGTGCGCTACCGCAAGGTCGAAAAGATGGCCTTGATCACCTTCGTGCTGGTGGCCTTCTTTGGCGGGTTAACCATCTTTTTCCACAACGACGAGTTCATCAAGTGGAAAGTGACCGTTATCTACGTGCTGTTTGCCGGGGCCCTGCTGTTCAGCCAGTGGGTGATGAAAAAGCCGCTCATTCAGCGCATGCTGGGTAAAGAGCTGGCCCTGCCGCAGAGCGTCTGGTCGCGCCTGAATATTGCCTGGGCGGTGTTCTTTATTCTTTGCGGTTTGGCGAATATCTATATCGCCTTCTGGCTGCCGCAGAATATCTGGGTCAACTTCAAAGTCTTTGGCCTGACCGCCTTAACGCTGATTTTCACCCTGCTGAGCGGCGTCTACATTTACCGCCACATGCCGCAGGACGACAAGAATTGATCCCCCGGCCAGCGCACCTCAGGCGCTGGCCACTTCGTTATAAGCTGAGATAATAATGACAACTCAAGACGCTCCTCAGGGCGAACTGGTTTTACGCACGCTTGCAATGCCCGCCGACACCAATGCGAACGGTGATATTTTTGGCGGCTGGCTGATGTCGCAGATGGATATGGGCGGGGCGATCCTCGCCAAAGAGATAGCTCAGGGACGGGTGGTGACGGTCCGGGTCGATGGCATGACCTTCCTGCGCCCTGTCGCGGTGGGGGATGTCGTCTGCTGTTACGCGCGCTGCGTAAAGCGCGGCAATACCTCGGTGTCGATTAACATTGAGGTGTGGGTGAAAAAGGTCTCTTCTGAGCCTATCGGTCAGCGTTACAAAGCGACCGAAGCACTGTTTATCTATGTCGCCGTGGATAACGACGGGAAGCCTCGTCCCCTGCCTCAGATTTGAGATACAGGCCGCAAAAAAAAGCCTCCGTCAGGAGGCTTTCTTATTTATTCCATCTGCGCCCCGCCGTTCATGCGGAAAACAATATTCACCACCAGCCCGCTGCCTGGCTTACCGGCTTCGTAACGCCATCTACGCATCGCATTTTTTACTTCACGCTCAAACATATTCGATGGCTGGGCGGAAAGAATCTGGACATTATCCACCCGCCCGTCTGCGGTCACGTCAAATTTCACGCGAACACGCCCTTCGATGCGGAGTGCTTGCGCACGGGACGGGTATTGTGGCTGGTTGCGACTCAGCGCGCGCGGACCCGCAGGGGCAGCGGCGACCGGCTTAGTGGTCGTCGGGGAAGTATTCATCACCGGACGAGTCGGGGCCGCTCTCTCAACCGGCTGGGTGGTGCGAGGCTCGACCGGGCGCTCTTCACGCTTCGGACGCTCTTCCACCTTTTTCTCTGGCTTCGGCTTTGGCTTCGGCTTCGGTTTTGGCTTGGGCTCCGGTTTATGGATCACCACAGGCGCTTCTTTTGGCGGCTCAGGAACGATTTCTGGTTCCGGTTCCGGCTCGGGTTCTGCAACAGGTTCCGGTGGTGGCGCGACCTGCACGGGCTCCAGCTCCGCAGGCGTTACCATGGTCACAGAAATCGGCTGCGCGGGCGCTGGCATTTCAATAACCTGATGTACCGATGTGTAAAGCAGACCCGCCACGACGGCTCCGTGAATTCCGACGGATAACAGCGTCGGCCAGGGAAAGCGGCGAGGGAGTTCAAGGGTCATTGAAGTCATAATCGTTTCAGTTAAAAAGCCAGGCCCTGATTTTAAATGCAAATAGCAATCATATTCAATAAGCCAGTTACACTTCGCCCCAATTAACCGTCCATCAGGCGAAAAAAGACCCGCAACGAGCAGGGTTTTAACAATGTTGCCATCTTTGCATTGCAGTCACCTGCACTTTCACATAACGTAATTCACACTTTTATCGGTTAAGGAGCTCCGCTGTGCTTTACGTGATTTTTGCTACAGATGTTGCTGATTCTCTTGAAAAACGCCTTTCCGTTCGCCCTGCCCATCTGGCGCGCTTACAACTGCTGCATGACGAAGGCAGATTACTGACCGCAGGGCCAATGCCTGCCGTCGACAGCAACGATCCGGGTGCGGCCGGCTTTACCGGCTCAACGGTGATTGCTGAGTTTGAATCGCTCGAAGCCGCACAGGCCTGGGCGCAGGACGACCCGTATGTGGCGGCAGGCGTGTATGATAACGTCGTGGTGAAGCCGTTTAAAAAAGTTTTCTAGGATAAAAAAAGGCTCCTTATCAGGAGCCTTTTTCGTTAGTGCAGCGACGCCAGCCGCGCCGCGAACCCGACAAACAACAAACCGATCAAGCCATTTCCCAGCTTCGCCAGTTTCTTTTTAGTCTTCAGGTAGCGCGTGACGAACGCCCCGGAGAAAATCAGGAAGCTCATATAGATAAAGCTGATAATCTCCAGCGTGATAGCGAGGATCATAAAGGCCACGCCGGTGTTATTAGCCTGAACGTCAATGAACTGCACAAAGAACGAGACATAAAACAGGATCGCTTTCGGGTTGGTCATACTCAGTACCAGCGAACGTTTCATGATGGTTTTTGCCGGTTCGATACCGCCCGCTTCACCCTGCTGTTTATGCCGGATCACGGACCAGAGCATCTTGCCGCCCAGCCATAACAGATAAAACGCCCCGAGATAGCGAACAATATTAAACAGCACCGGGGTGGTCTGAATCAGCGCCGCCACGCCTGCCCAGGCGAGAAACATCAGCACCGCATCACCAATGAACACGCCGCTGGCCGCCAGGTAGCCTTTTTTCACGCCGTGACCAATACCGGTTTTCAGGACGAACAGGGTATTGGGACCCGGAACCAGAACGATGAAAATGGCCCCAACTACATAGGTCCAGAAATTAAGTACACCAAAATCCGCAAACACCTCATCCTCCTTTTTGAAATAGCGAATCTTTAAAAAACATCGGGCACCTCAGAGGGTGCCCTTGTGTCATTCAGTAATCCTGAACGGCGAACAGTAACGCATTGCGATGACGGTTCATACTGCATTTTCTGATGGCGTGGATACGCATATTACGGCGGGATTGTGCTTCCAGCCAACGCGCTTTGCGACGACCTGTCTGTCGCAACATGCGCCAGCGCCCTACTTCTGTTCTACTGCGCTTCATGTTAACAACTCTTCCCAAAACAGAGCGCTCATTATAGACCCTTGCCTGCGGCAAACCAGCGCTTTTATCTGGCGTTTTTATTTGCCAGAAAAATCCTGACGCGTAAACTCTTAACAATACGCTTTCAAAAGGATTTTTTATTATGACAACCTTCTACACCGTGGTGAGTTGGCTGCTCATTCTGGGATACTGGCTGCTTATCGCGGGGGTGACATTACGCATCCTGATGAAGCGTCGGGCCGTTCCCTCCGCCATGGCATGGCTGTTGATTATTTTTATCCTGCCGCTGGTTGGCATTATTGCGTATTTGTCTTTTGGTGAACTACATCTCGGTAAACGTCGGGCAGAACGTGCCCGCGCCATGTGGCCCTCAACGGCTAAATGGCTGAACGACCTGAAATCCTGCAAACATATCTTTGCCGAAGAGAACAGCGACGTCGCCGCCTCCCTGTTTCAGCTCTGCGAGCGCCGCCAGGGCATTGCCGGGGTTAAGGGCAATCAGCTGCAGCTGATGACGACGTCGGATGACGTGATGAATGCGCTGATCCGCGATATTCAGCTGGCGCGGCATAACATTGAGATGGTGTTCTACATCTGGCAACCGGGTGGGATGGCCGATCAGGTGGCAGAGTCCTTGATGGCCGCCGCACGTCGGGGCATTCACTGCCGTCTGATGCTCGACTCCGCCGGCAGCGTGACCTTTTTCCGCAGCAACTGGGCGTCGATGATGCGCAATGCTGGCGTAGAGGTGGTCGAAGCGTTAAAGGTTAATCTGCTGCGTGTGTTCCTGCGCAGGATGGACCTGCGCCAGCACCGCAAAATGGTGCTGATCGACAACTACATCGCCTATACCGGCAGTATGAATATGGTGGACCCGCGCTTCTTTAAACAGGATGCCGGTGTCGGCCAGTGGGTCGATCTGATGGCGCGTATGGAAGGCCCGGTCGCCACCGCGATGGGCGTGGTCTACTCCTGCGACTGGGAGATCGAAACCGGCAAGCGCATTCTGCCCCCGCCGCCTGATGCTAACATTATGCCGTTTGAGCAGGCCAGCGGACACACCATCCACACCATTGCCTCCGGTCCTGGCTTCCCGGAAGACCTCATTCATCAGGCGCTACTCACCGCGGCCTATTCCGCCCGGGAATACCTGATCATGACCACCCCCTACTTTGTGCCGAGCGACGATCTGCTGCATGCCATCTGTACCGCCGCCCAGCGTGGGGTGGACGTCAGCATCATCCTGCCGCGCAAGAACGATTCGGTGCTGGTGGGCTGGGCCAGCCGGGCCTTCTTCAGCGAACTGCTGGCCGCCGGGGTGAAGATCTACCAGTTCGAAGGTGGGCTGCTGCACACCAAGAGCGTGCTGGTGGACGGAGAGCTGAGTCTGGTAGGAACGGTTAACCTGGACATGCGCAGCCTGTGGCTCAATTTTGAGATCACCCTGGTGATCGATGACGCCGGTTTTGGTGGCGATTTGGCCGCCGTACAGGACGACTATATCTCCCGCTCCCGCTTGCTGGACGCGCAACTGTGGGTGAAACGGCCGCTGTGGCAGCGAATTACCGAACGACTGTTTTACTTCTTTAGTCCGTTGCTGTAAAACGTGCCCAACCAACGATGTTAAACAGGTAGTCATCATGGAAATGGATCTGAACAATCGCCTGACCGAAGACGAAACGCTCGAGCAGGCCTACGATATCTTTCTTGAACTGGCCGTCGATAATCTCGATCCGGCAGATGTGATCCTCTTCAACCTCCAGTTTGAAGAGCGCGGCGGTGCCGAGCTGTTCGACCCGTCCGAAGACTGGGAAGAGCACGTCGATTATGACCTGAACCCGGACTTCTTCGCTGAGGTGGTGATTGGTCTGGCGGATACCGACGGCGGTGAGATTAATGACATCTTCGCCCGCGTGCTGATGTGTCGTGAGAAAGACCATAAGCTGTGCCACATACTCTGGCGTGAATAATATCTGGCGCGAAAAAAAGGCTGCGAATGCAGCCTTTTTTATTACCTGTTATCCCCTCAGAGCGGATCGACCTTCAGGCAGGAGACCGCATGGCGGAAGCTGCCTTCCAGTACCGGACGCGTTTTCGCGCACTCCGGCCCGGCAATCGGGCAGCGGGTACGGAACACGCAACCGGACGGCGGATTGATCGGCGACGGCAGTTCCCCTTCCAGCAGCTGGATCTGTTTATTCTTCTCCAGATCCGGGTCCGGGACCGGCACCGCAGACATCAGGGCTTTGGTGTAAGGATGCAGCGGATTGTGGTACACCTCATCATAGGTGCCCAGCTCTACCGCATGGCCGAGATACATTACCAGCACGCGATCGGAGATGTGCTTCACCACCGCCAGGTCGTGGGCGATAAAGATCAGCGACAGCCCCATCTCACGCTGCAGTTTTTGCAGCAGGTTAACCACCTGTGCCTGGATGGATACGTCCAGCGCCGAGACCGGTTCGTCACAGATAATCAGTTTCGGCTCGAGGATCAGCGCGCGGGCAATCCCGATACGCTGACACTGGCCGCCTGAGAACTCATGCGGGTAACGGTTGATCAGGTTAGGCAGCAGGCCCACCTTCATCATCATCGCTTTGACGCGGTCACGCACTTCCGTACGCGGCATCTTAGGATGATAGGTGCGCAGCGGCTCGGCGATAATCTCCCCGATGGTCATGCGCGGGTTCAGGGAGGCCAGCGGATCCTGGAAAATCATCTGAATGTCGCTACGCACAGCGCGCCACTCGTCAGGCTTCATGCCCAGCAGATCTTTACCCAGCCAGGCCACTTTGCCGTCGGTGGCTTTTACGAGGCCAATAATCGCGCGGGCAAAGGTGGACTTACCGCAGCCCGACTCTCCCACCACGCCCAGGGTCTCCCCTTCGTAGAGGCGCAGGGTTACGCCATCTACCGCTTTCAGAGTTTTTGCCGGCTGCCAGAACCACTGCTTGCCATCCTTAATATCAAAGTGGACTTTCAGATCCGCGATTTCGAGCAGGACATTACGTTTTTCGTCAATGACAGTCATACCAGCTCCTCGTACGGCTTAAAGCAGGCACGCAGACGGCCTGGGGCAAACTCTTCCAGCGGTGGCGCGCTGTTGCAGATCTCCATCGCGTGCGGACAACGCGGCTGGAACGGGCAGCCTTTCGGCAGACGCAGCAGGTTCGGTGGGTTGCCCGGAATAGTCAGCAGCGACTCCCCTTCCGCATCCAGACGCGGAACGGCGTTCAGCAGGCCGATAGAGTATGGGTGCGCCGGGTTATAGAACACGTCGCGCGCTTTACCGTACTCCATGGTGCGACCGGCATACATCACCAGCACTTTGTCGCAGATCCCGGCGACCACGCCCAGATCGTGGGTTATCATGATGATCGCCGTGTTGAACTCGCGCTTCAGCTCGTTCAGCAGGGTCATGATCTGTGCCTGAACGGTGACGTCCAGCGCGGTGGTCGGTTCATCGGCAATCAGCAGTTTTGGTCGGCACAGCAGGGCCATGGCGATCATCACACGCTGGCGCATGCCGCCGGAAAACTCGTGCGGGAACATGCGCATGCGCTTACGCGCTTCCGGCATCTTCACCGCATCCAGCATCTTCACCGACTCTTCAAAAGCGGCGGCTTTCCCCAGCCCTTTATGCAGCATCAGCACTTCCATCAGCTGTTCGCCCACACGCATGTAGGGGTTCAGGGAGGTCATCGGATCCTGGAAAATCATCGAGATCTGCTCGGCGCGCAGCTTGTTCAGCTCGTTCTCCGGCAGGTTGAGGATCTGTCTGCCGTTAAAGGTGGCGGAACCCCCGATGACGCCGTTTTGCGCCAGCAGGCCCATCAGCGCGAAGGCCGTCTGGGATTTACCGGAACCGGATTCCCCTACGATCCCCAGCGTCTCACCCGCCCGCAGGCTGAAGTTGAGATCGTTTACCGCAGTTACGTCGCCATCCGGTGTTTTGAAGGTGACGCGCAGATCTTTCACATCCAGCAGCGCATTGCCCTGCTGATGGGTTTGTGGCGCAGAAGCCGTTTCAATAATGGTCATGGCGGCACTCCTTAACGGTCTTTCGGATCGAGGGCATCACGCAGGCCATCGCCGATAAAGTTGAAACAAAACAGTGTCACGACCAGGAAACCTGCCGGGAACAGCAGCAGCCACGGTGATACTTCCATCGAGTTCGCACCATCGCTGAGCAACGCACCCCAGCTACTCAGTGGCTCCTGGGTACCGAGACCAAGGAAGCTGAGGAAGGATTCAAACAGGATCATGCTCGGCACCAGCAGGGAGGCATACACCACCACCACGCCCAGCACGTTCGGCACGATATGACGTACCACGATACTGCCGGTAGAGACCCCGCCGACCTGCGCCGCTTCGATAAACTCTTTGCGCTTCAGGCTCAGGGTCTGACCGCGCACGATACGCGCCATATCCAGCCAGGAGACCATGCCGATAGCCACGAAGATCAGCAGGATGTTCTGACCGAAGAAGGTCACCAGCAGGATCACGAAGAACATGAACGGGAAGGAGTTGAGGATCTCCAGGATACGCATCATGACCGAATCCACTTTGCCGCCGAGATAGCCGGACAGCGATCCGTACAGTGTCCCGAGGATCACCGCCACGAAGGCTGCGGCGATGCCCACCATCAGCGAGATACGTCCGCCGATGGCCACGCGCACCAGCAGGTCACGCCCGGAGGAGTCGGTGCCGAAATAGTGGCCCGATTCGGTATCCGGCGCGCTGGACATCATGCTCCAGTCAGTATCGAAGTAGCTGAACTGCGACAGCATAGGCGCTAAGGTCACAAACAGGGCGATAATTACCAGCACAATCAGGCTGGCAACCGCCGCGCGGTTATGCATAAAGCGACGGCGGGCATCCTGCCAGAGACTGCGTCCTTCGACTTCCAGTTTCTCACTGAAGTTTTCCAGCGCCTCGCTGTTTTTCTTACTTAACATCATGGCGAGCTCCAGTGTCAGTAGCGGATTTTCGGATCGATAACGGCATAGAGCACGTCAACAATCGCGTTAAAGAAAATGGTCAGCGCACCGACGAGGATGGTCAGACTCAATACCAGGGAGTAGTCGCGGTTCAGCGCGCCGTTAACGAACAGCTGGCCAATACCCGGCAGACCATAGATGGTTTCGATAACCATTGAACCGGTAATGATACCGACGAACGCCGGGCCTAAATAAGAGAGAACCGGCAATAACGCAGGCTTTAACGCGTGACGGAAAATAATCCGCCGCATTGGTAGCCCTTTCGCGCGTGCGGTACGGATGAAGTTAGAGTGCAGCACTTCAATCATCGAACCACGGGTGATACGCGCGATGCTGGCAATATAGGCCAGGGACAGCGCCACCATCGGCAGGATCATGTATTGCAGCGCCCCGCCGTTCCAGCCGCCCCCGGGCAGCCACTTCAGGGTGATGGCAAATATCATTACCAGCAAGGGTGCGACGACAAAACTCGGTATGACGACCCCGGTCATTGCCACCCCCATTACAGCGTAATCCCATTTTGTATTTTGATTCAGCGCGGCAATCACGCCCGCCGTGACGCCAAGAATAACGGCCAGTAAAAATGCCGCGGCGCCTAATTTAGCCGAAACGGGGAAGCTCGAGGCCACCAAATCGTTTACGGAATAATCTTTATATTTAAATGACGGTCCAAAATCGCCGTGGGCCAGCTGTTTCAGATAATTGAAATACTGGGTGGAGATCGGATCGTTTAAATGATATTTCGCTTCGATATTCGCCATCACTTCTGGCGGCAGCGTACGTTCACCGGTAAATGGACTACCCGGCGCGAGACGCATCATAAAGAAGGAGATCGTTATGAGAATAAATAGCGTTGGGATCGCTTCAAGACAGCGACGTAGGATAAATTTCAACATTGCCCGTACCTTCTGGCGTGTGCCTATATAGTATTACGATGAGTAGACACCGTGGGGCGAGCATTGCCCGCCCCACTCATTGCCATTAATGCTTGATAATATACAAGTTTTTAACGTAGATATTATCCATCGGGTCTTTACCGGTATAGCCACCTACCCACGGTTTCACCAGACGGGCGTTCACGTAGTAGTAAACCGGCACGATCGCAGAGTCTTTATCGAGCTGCTGTTCTGCTTTCGAATACAGCTCAGCGCGCTGCGCTTCGTCTGTGACTTTCAGGGTATCGCCGATCAGCTTATCGAACTCTGCGCTCTTATAGTGCGCGGTGTTGTTCGAGCTGTCGCTCAGCATGGTGTTCAGGAAGGAGGTCGGTTCGTTATAGTCCGCACACCAGCCAGCACGCGCCACATCAAAGGTGCCCTGATGACGGCTGTCCAGGAAGGTTTTCCACTCCTGGTTTTCCAGCTTCACGTTCGCACCCAGGTTTTTCTTCCAGATGGAGGAGACGGCGATAGCCAGTTTTTTATGCAGATCGGAGGTGTTGTACAGCAGGCTGAAGGTCAGCGGCTTGTCAGCGGTATAACCGGCTTCGGCCAGCAGTTTCTTCGCTTCAGCGTTACGCTGTTCCTGGGTCATTTTGAACCATTCTGGCTCGGTCAGCTTCGCGCCATCGGTATACGGCGGGGTGTAGCTGTAAGCCGGCAGGTCGCCCTGGTTTTTCACTTTATTGACGATGATGTCGCGATCGAGGGCCAGCTTCAGCGCGGTACGGACGCGAACGTCAGTGAATGGCGCTTTCTGGTTGTTGATCTCGTAGTAATAGGTACACAGATACGGATCAACGTGAACTTCAGTCGGGATCTCTTTTTTCAGCTTCTGGAACAGTTCGATCGGCATGTTGTTGTAGGTCATGTCGATTTCGCCGCTGCGGTAGCGGTTAACGTCAGTCACTTCAGAAGAGATTGGCAGGTAAGTGACCTGGTTGATAACGGTTTTCGCGTTATCCCAGTAGTTGGTATTACGCTCCAGGTCGATACGTTCGTTTACCACCCAGGCTTTCAGCTTATAAGCGCCGTTGGTGACGATATTGGCAGGCTGAGTCCACTTCTCGCCGAATTTTTCAACCGCTGCTTTTGGAACAGGGGAAACGGACGGGTGCACCAGCAGTTTGTAGAAATAAGGAACTGGCTCGCTCAGGGTGACTTCAAAGGTATTGTCATCAATCGCTTTTACGCCGAGGTCGGTAACCGGTTTTTTGCCGGTGATGATGTCATCGATATTGGCGATATGGCCATACTGCAGATAGCTCGCATACGGAGAAGCGGTGTTTGGATCCGCCAGGCGCTGCCAGCTATAAACGAAATCTTGTGCGGTCACCGGAGAACCGTCAGACCATTTTGCGTCTTTACGCAGGTGGAAGGTCCAGACTTTAAAGTCTTTGTTTTCCCATTTTTCAGCAACCCCGGCAACCGGGTGGCCGTCTACGTCAGTTACCAGCAGACCTTCGAACAGGTCGCGGTTAACGTTCGACTCCGGTACACCTTCAATTTTGTGCGGATCCAGAGACTGAACCTCAGCACCGTTATTACGCACCAGCGTTTGCTTCTCCGCCAGCTGTACTCCAGCAGGTACGTCAGCAGCCATTGCAACGTTGCCCGCGATTAGCGCAGTTAAAATCCCCGCCGCGACCAGACTTTTTTTTGTGATGATGGACATTGTGTTGATACTCCACTCTTTATAATTACTGGTTTTTTACCAGCCTGTTTAATTCCCCTTTTTGGGGTTCCCTGACAACGTAGGAGTTTATGCTGCTGTCAGGCGTTTTTACTTCTCGCTATCACCGACTTTACTATTACTAACGGCTCGTCTGGCCGCCTTGCGTCGATTCTTAACAGTCCTCCCCTGTCGAGGCCTGTCTTAATTCTTTTAGGTCAGAACCGTTAATGAAAAAGATTCTCATCTAAAAAATTTCTGCGGAAAATATAAGGCCGGAAAGTATCAAATGGCTTTCCTGGGTGCCAATACATTTTGCAAATTTGTTAACCAATTCTCTTTTACGGAAGTTACCGTAACGATGTGGGCTACCCTGCCGCGCATCAAAAGCGGAAAATGTATCCGCTATTCAATGGGATGTAGAAAATGTCCTTAACGATGACGTTGTTGTGCTGGAGACCAGGCGTTGTTTGTACAAAAAATTAACAACTGTCTATTATTTAGCACATTCATCTAAATCATTCACCAAATTACTAATATCATCTCAGTTATCCCGCAGCAAGCCCCAGAGTATGGTGTGAGTAAAATAACAGTTTTGTTGGGCGGAATGTGAACAGCATGATGCGAGGGTATGCGGCAAGTCTTTGATAGTTAACAAAACAAAATTATTAGTAAAATTTATTATAGTTAAAGCGATTTTCAACTTTCATTATATGATTTGCTGATAATGACAAAAAAAACGGCGCCATTGGCGCCGCGCTTTCATTTGAAATGATTACCCCAACAACCCCGGGAATATTGATTTCAGGCCGGTCACAATAAATTCAATTCCTAACGCCATGAGCAGTAAACCCATAATACGGGTGATGACGTTGATTCCGGTCTGGCCAAGCAGTCGCACCAGCCAGGGGGCAATGCGGAATACCCCCCAACAGCAGAATGCGAACAGCGCGATGGCGATCGAGAAGCCAATCAAATGCATCAGGTTGTGGTAGCGCGTCCCCCAGACGATGGTAGAACTAATGGCACCCGGCCCGGCCATTAGAGGCAACGCCAGGGGCACCACGCCAATGCTTTCGCGGATAGCAGTCTCTGATTTTTCCTGCTTGTTTTGTTTGTCCTCACCCAGCTTGCCGCTGATCATCGACATGGCGATGGTCACCACCAGGATCCCACCGGCAATGCGGAACGAATCAATAGAGATGCCAAAAATCTGCAATATAGAGTCGCCAAGATAGAGAGAGGTCAGCAGGATAATAGCGACCGACAGGTTTGCCGTCAGGTTGGTCTTATTCCTGGCAAGCGCGGTCTGATAGCTGGTCATACTGATAAAGACGGGAATTATCCCCACCGGGTTGACCAGCGCGAACAGACCGATAAAGAATTTGAAATAGGTTGGGAAATCAAAGAGCGATAGGCTCACAGTTAGCTCCGCTGATAAACAAGAATCAGGATAAAGAGATGGCAATGCCAATAACCGCGCAGAAGATACGCTTTTTACGCATGCACTTCATCACAATATTGCGAATTATGGTGATTTGACGATGTAAAATATTTGTGTACTAAATACCTTCCTGTGGTTCAATTGCTTTTGCAATTATTTAACATTTGATGAAACACCCCAAAATACCCCTGCTGAAAGGTATCAGCTTATGGATAAATTGATACAGATCATGTTTTCCGTACTCAGAAGTGAGTAATCTTGATTACGCCACCACGGAGATTCAGTATCTGAACCCAGGCTACTGATTGGAGGCTCTTTTAGTAAATCAGGGGAACGAAAGAAACGTTAACACCTTGTTTTTATGTAGGTTAAGCACGTGGCAATGACGCTGACTATACTACTTTCTTGTCGGGCAGCTGATTTACTAAAAGAGTTTAACATTATCAGGAGAGCATTATGGCTGTTACTAATGTCGCAGAGCTTAACGCACTTGTAGAGCGCGTAAAAAAAGCCCAGCGTGAATATGCCAATTTCACCCAAGAACAGGTTGATAAAATCTTCCGCGCCGCCGCTCTGGCTGCTGCAGATGCTCGAATCCCTCTCGCTAAAATGGCCGTTGCCGAATCCGGCATGGGTATCATTGAAGATAAAGTGATCAAAAACCACTTTGCTTCTGAGTATATCTACAACGCCTATAAAGATGAGAAGACTTGCGGCGTCCTGTCTGAAGATGACACTTTCGGTACCATCACCATTGCAGAGCCTATCGGCATCATCTGCGGTATCGTTCCAACAACCAACCCAACTTCTACTGCTATCTTCAAATCGCTCATCAGCCTGAAGACGCGTAACGCAATCATTTTCTCTCCACACCCACGTGCTAAAGATGCGACCAACAAAGCGGCCGATATCGTTCTGCAAGCGGCAATCGCTGCAGGTGCACCGAAAGATCTGATCGGTTGGATCGATCAGCCTTCTGTGGAGCTGTCTAACGCCCTGATGCACCACCCTGACATCAACCTGATCCTCGCGACCGGTGGTCCAGGCATGGTTAAAGCCGCTTATAGCTCCGGTAAACCGGCTATCGGCGTAGGTGCAGGTAACACGCCGGTTGTTATCGACGAAACTGCCGATATCAAACGTGCCGTTGCCTCCGTACTGATGTCTAAAACCTTCGACAACGGCGTTATCTGTGCTTCCGAGCAGTCCGTTGTCGTTGTTGACTCCGTGTACGATGCCGTTCGCGAACGTTTCGCCAGCCACGGCGGCTATCTGCTGCAGGGCCAGGAACTGAAAGCCGTTCAGGACATCCTGCTGAAAAATGGCGCACTGAACGCAGCCATCGTAGGTCAGCCAGCGTATAAAATCGCTGAACTGGCAGGCTTCACCGTACCGGTAACCACCAAGATCCTGATTGGTGAAGTGACCGATGTCGATGAAAGCGAGCCGTTTGCTCACGAGAAACTGTCTCCAACGCTGGCCATGTACCGTGCGAAAGATTTCGACGATGCGGTCATCAAAGCAGAAAAACTGGTCGCCATGGGCGGTATCGGTCATACCTCTTGCCTGTACACCGACCAGGATAACCAGCCTGAGCGTGTGGCGCACTTCGGCCAGATGATGAAAACCGCACGTATCCTGATTAACACCCCTGCTTCTCAGGGTGGTATCGGTGACCTGTATAACTTTAAACTCGCGCCTTCCCTGACTCTGGGTTGTGGTTCATGGGGTGGTAACTCCATCTCTGAGAACGTTGGTCCTAAGCACCTGATCAACAAGAAAACCGTTGCTAAGCGAGCTGAAAACATGTTGTGGCATAAACTTCCGAAATCTATCTACTTCCGCCGTGGCTCTCTGCCAATTGCGCTGGATGAAGTGATTACTGATGGCCACAAACGTGCGCTCATCGTGACTGACCGTTTCCTCTTCAACAACGGCTATGCAGACCAGATCACCTCTGTGCTGAAAGCTGCTGGCGTAGAAGTGGACGTGTTCTTCGAAGTTGAAGCTGACCCAACCCTGTCCGTTGTTCGCAAAGGTGCAGAGCTGGCTAACTCCTTCAAACCAGACGTGATCATCGCCCTGGGCGGCGGCTCCCCAATGGATGCAGCCAAAATCATGTGGGTCATGTACGAGCACCCGGAAACTCACTTCGAAGAACTGGCGCTGCGCTTTATGGATATCCGTAAACGTATCTACAAGTTCCCGAAAATGGGCGTCAAAGCCAAAATGGTGGCGATCACCACCACGTCCGGTACTGGTTCAGAAGTTACGCCGTTTGCCGTTGTAACCGACGACACCACCGGCCAGAAATACCCACTGGCTGACTATGCCCTGACTCCAGACATGGCCGTTGTTGATGCCAACCTGGTGATGGATATGCCGAAATCACTCTGTGCGTTCGGTGGTCTGGATGCGGTAACTCACGCCCTGGAAGCTTACGTTTCTGTACTGGCGTCTGAGTTCTCTGACGGTCAGGCTCTGCAGGCGCTGAAACTGCTGAAAGAGAACCTGCCAGCATCCTATAACGAAGGCTCTAAAAACCCGGTTGCCCGTGAGCGTGTGCACAGTGCTGCCACCATCGCCGGTATCGCGTTTGCTAACGCCTTCCTGGGTGTGTGTCACTCCATGGCGCACAAGCTGGGCTCTCAGTTCCACATTCCTCACGGTCTGGCGAACGCCCTGCTGATCTCCAACGTTATCCGTTATAACGCTAACGACAACCCGACCAAGCAGACTGCATTCAGCCAGTACGACCGTCCGCAGGCTCGCCGTCGCTACGCAGAAATCGCTGACCACCTGGGCCTGAGCGCACCTGGTGACCGCACTGCTGCGAAGATCGAGAAACTGCTGGGATGGCTGGAAAGCATCAAAGCTGAGCTGGGTATTCCGAAGTCTATTCGCGAAGCGGGCGTTCAGGAAGCTGACTTCCTGGCACACGTAGACAAGCTGTCTGAAGATGCCTTTGATGACCAGTGTACTGGTGCGAACCCGCGCTACCCACTGATCGCAGAGCTGAAACAGATTCTGCTGGATACCTACTACGGCCGTGAATACTCTGAAGGCGTACCTGCATCAGCAACACCTGCTGCTGTAGTGGTGCCGGTAAAAGCGGATAAGAAAGCGAAGAAAAGCGCTTAATTAATCGCTCAATAAAAAACCCGCTCCGGCGGGTTTTTTTATGTCTGTGATAAAGGCTGAACAGAGAGCGGAAATAGCGTCCTTAACGACGACAGGCGTCCTGTATGGCCGTCAGAGAGCCTACCACCAGCGCCTCTTTATAATGTTTACGACACACGGAGACATAGCGCTCATTGCCGCCAATTACCACCTGCTCGCCTTCCGCATAGGGTTTACCTGCCTGATCCAGGCGCAGCACCATACTCGCTTTACGCCCGCAGAAACAGATGGTTTTCAATTCAACCAGTTTATCTGACCAGGCCAGTAAATACTGACTGCCAATAAACAGCTCGCCGCGAAAATCCGTCCGCAGGCCATAACAGAGCACCGGAATATCCAGCTCATCGACCACTTCTGATAACTCATGCACCTGCTGACGCGTTAAAAACTGGCTCTCATCTACCAGCACGCAATGCACAGCCTGAGTGGCAACCTCGGCGCGGATCTCTTCCAGCAGATTGGTTTGCGGGTTATATAGCTTTGCCGGTGATGACAGACCAATTCGCGAGCTAACCTTGCCGCTACCAAAACGGTCATCGATCTCTGCGGTGTAAACGAGGGTCTGCATCCCGCGCTCCTGGTAATTGTAGGAGGATTGCAGTAATGCGGTCGACTTACCTGCGTTCATTGCTGAATAGTAGAAATACAGTTGTGCCATTGGCCGTTAAACCCTAATCAATGTGTATTATTACCGATGCGCGATTGTACCATATTTTGTCTGGTCTTCCGTGCTGTAGCGCGCTTTACGGCGGTTCCAGGCCACTCACTCCTCTGTCAGGATATAGATTCTGCGGTGATGACCGCAGATAAAATGATGAAATGAATTATGGTTTCATAACGGTAAGTTCAGGAAAAATCTGTTATTTTATTGCCGCAACGAGGTCAGGAATGGAGCAGGAATAATTAACACTTTCGGCAAGAAACCCTGTTTTCATTACTAATACGAAAGGTTGATATTTATCCTGGCTAACAATAATCCTGGAGAAAATTGCCCACAAAAAATGAGTTCGCCGTCAGGTTTATGGCACATCTTTTGATAACCAGCCCCGCTTTTCGCCGCCGGAATTTAAGTTAGCGTTATAAATAATAATGCCAAATATTAGGTATTTTTTGAATTCCTTACATTATGACCTATTGCATATATCAATTTATGCCTCTATTATTACTTCAACAAACCCCCCACATTATAAGTTTGAGATTACTACAATGAGCGAAGCACTTAAAATTCTGAACAACATCCGTACTCTTCGTGCCCAGGCGAGAGAATGTACTCTGGAAACGCTTGAAGAAATGCTGGAGAAATTAGAAGTCGTTGTTAACGAGCGTCGTGAAGAAGAAAACGCCGCGGCTGCTGAAATCGAAGAACGTACTCGTAAACTGCAGCAATATCGTGAAATGCTGATCGCTGATGGTATTGATCCTAACGAATTGCTGAACAGCATGGCTGCTGCTAAAACCGGCACCAAAGCTAAACGCGCTGCGCGCCCGGCTAAATATAGCTACATCGATGAGAACGGCGAATCTAAAACATGGACCGGCCAGGGTCGCACCCCAGCTGTTATCAAAAAAGCCATGGAAGAGCAAGGTAAACAACTGGACGACTTCCTGATTAAGGAATAAGCCAGAGCGTTATTCGAAAATCCCGCTTAATGCGGGATTTTTTATGCCTGTATTTTATACGGTGTGACATTCAGTAACATGCTGTCATATAACCTTCAGGCGCCCTTATTCCCCTGTCTAGCCAGCTTCGCGGAAAAGGCCCATAAAAAAACCGGTGGTAGCCAGGCTATCACCGGTTTTTTTGCTTAGCGCATCAGCGCCTGGTTAGTTTTTAATGCCCAGCGTCTCTTTCAGCCAGCCTTTAAATTCTTCACCCAGGGTCTGGTGGCGAACACCATATTCAACAAAAGCCTGCATGTAACCGAGTTTATTACCGCAGTCATGGCTCTTACCTTTCATATGGTAAGCTTCAACGGTCTCTTTCTCGATCAGCATATCGATGCCGTCGGTCAGCTGAATTTCATCGCCCGCGCCTGGAGGCGTTTTCGCCAGCAGCGGCCAAATCTCTGCGCTCAGGACATAACGCCCTACTACAGCCAGATTAGATGGCGCTACGTCGGCTTTTGGCTTCTCTACCACGCCTACCATAGGCACGCTATCGCCAGGCTTCATCTCGACGCCTTTGCAGTCGACAACACCGTATGCGGTTACGTCTTCAACGGGTTCAACCATGATCTGGCTGCTGCCCGTTTCGTCGAAACGTTTAATCATTTCTGCCAGGTTATCCTGGGACAGATCGGATTCAAACTCATCGAGAATAACGTCGGGTAAAATAACGGCCACCGGCTCGTTACCGACAACAGGATGGGCACACAGCACCGCATGACCCAGACCTTTAGCCAGACCCTGACGGACCTGCATAATAGTCACGTGCGGCGGGCAAATAGACTGCACTTCCTGCAGAAGCTGACGCTTAACACGTTTTTCCAGCATGGCTTCGAGTTCAAAACTGGTATCGAAATGGTTTTCGATAGAGTTTTTGGATGAATGCGTTACCAGTACAATTTCAGTAATACCGGCGGCAATACATTCGTTGACCACATACTGGATTAAAGGCTTATCAACGAGTGGCAGCATCTCTTTTGGAATTGCCTTCGTTGCGGGCAGCATCCTGGTTCCCAACCCGGCAACCGGGATAACGGCCTTTGTCACTTTCGAATTTACGGCAGCCATTGAAACTCTCCTGAACTGTTCATGTTTTGAACTTTAGTCTGCATTAATAACGCGTTCAGTATATCAGTCGGAGGATGAAGTCCGGGTCTGAAAAGGACGCGCTACCGCTTAATTAGGATAAATACGAATGATAACTTGCAACGATAGTAGCATTGCCGCGGAAACGGCGGTAAAGCTATCTACCGTTTAAATTCCAACTGATTATTCCGTGGACAACATTAAGCGCAACCGCCCGCCTGTCCCCCAAATTTGGCATTGCCATGAGGTGCAGCGGTGGCTTATTTGATTAAGATAGGTGTTGCCTAAGGTTCCTAACGGAACGCCGTTACTGACCTGAATATGGTGTTCGCCAGTATTAAGCGTGGCATTAAGTCCGGCAGAGACCAGAATCAAATTTTTCAACTCGCTGTGATAATAACCGACCAGCAACGGAAATTGCCCGGGCAAACTTGCCTGACGCAGCAGCTGGTTAACCTGTTTAAGTAAACTCCCTAACTCTGGCAGGCGTTGTCCCTGATGAGAAAGTTGTTCCTGAAGCAAACCATTAAACAGGGCGCGTAATAATAACGCCGCCAGCACGCCATTATCCCCCGCCCGGGTCACGTCCAGACAATAAAACGCCAGATCGTTATCGGATAACGGGGCAATATCCAGCACCAGGCCAGGTTGATCGGCAGCAACCAGCTGACGGTAATTCACTTTGCACCCGGAGATGTTCTGTTGCACCGGCGGCTGTAGCTCCTGCAGAAGCTTCGCTGCGGCAGTAGGGTTATTAACCAGCGCATCCCAGTCCTGAAAGAGTCGCTCCTCTTCTTCTACCCGCGAATTAAACATGTTGGGATAGAGGCAGGCGAGAACGGTTTCGCGCAGGCGGTTAAGATCTTTGACCGGCTTGAGCAGGACATCCTGCACGCCCAGACGTAACGCTTTGGCGATATCGGCCATATTCTCGGTGGCGGAAATAACGAGGATAGGGATCTGGTCCCCGGCGTTACGCAGATGCTCCACCAGCTTCAGGCCATTCATCCGCGGCATGGCAATATCGCAAATCATCAGATCGGGCTTCAGGCCCGCCATTTTTTCGAGGGCGTCTACACCATCCCCCGCGAGTGCTGTTGTTGCTCCCAGTGATGAAAGCCACGAATCCAGTAGTGAGCGGAAAACAGGCTCGTCTTCAACTATCAGAATTTGTTTCCCGGCTAATGGCTGTGTCATGGTCTCTCCCGGCGCTGACAATAGATCAATAGTGGCATGCTATCGGTACTATCGCCTGTCAGATTTTGCTGAAGTAATCAAAAAAAGGGTGCTCAGGCAGAAGCCCGCACCAAAGGTAATAATTCATCCATTTTCTTTTCGACCGCCTGCGCACCTGCGGTTATCGCCGCCTCAGCGCGATGGAAATCGAGCGTTGAAATCTGTGGACAAAATGGTTGGATCAAGATATCAGGCGGATCTCCCGCCATTCGATTGCGTTTCAGGCGATTTTCCAGCACCTGAATCGAGGTGGTCATAATCTCCATGGCGGTCGGCGCGGCGACCCGTTTACGCGTCGCCACCCGGCTCAGACGTCCGCGCAGCTTTTCATGCCAGGCGAGATCGTCGAGTGCGCCGTCATCCGTTTGGGTATTCACCGGCATCAGGTCCTGCTGCATCAGATGGGCATCATGCTGGAGATCGACCGCAATCACGATATCGGCCCCCATCGCGCGGGTCAGAGAAATGGGCACGGGGTTGACAACGCCGCCGTCCACCAGCCAGTAGCCATTGTGCGGCACCGGTGCCATCAGGCCCGGCATGCTGCAGGAGGCGCGCACGGCAAGATGGATATCGCCTTCGGTAAACCAGATTTCCCGACCGGTGCTGAGGTTGGTAGCAACCGCACCGAAAGGCATCTGGCAGCTGGAGAATTCGGTCAGGGGCATGACCTGGCGGAAACGGTTGAATACGCGTTCACCACGTAATAACCCGCCACGTTGCCAGGAGAGATCCATCAGGCGCAGGACGTCCCAGTAGCTAAAGGATCGTACCCAGGTTTCCAGCTCGGGGAGTTTGCCACACGAGTAGGCGGCCCCCACCAGAGAACCTATTGAACAGCCTGCGACAATGTCTATTTCGATACCTAAACGTTGTAAGGCGTTGATCACACCAATATGCGACCAGCCCCGGGCTGCTCCTGAGCCCAACGCCAGTCCGATTTTAACTTTTCTCATTAGCCCTGTTTATAGTCCCCTGGATTCCTGGCATAGCGTCATTGCAACCGCTCAGTTAACATAGTGCCACCCTGGCGTTACGCGCCATTCATTTTTTAGTTTCAGGAAGAGAATCGTGTCTCAACTCTGTCCCTGCGGTAGCGCTCTCGAGTATAGCCTATGTTGCCTGCGATATCTTACTGGAGAACAGGTTGCACCGGACCCGGCCTCACTTATGCGGTCCCGATACACCGCTTTTGTGATGCGGGACGCAGACTACCTGATTAAGACCTGGCATCCGTCGTGTCAGGCTGCTGATTTTCGTCAGGAGATCGAGGCCGGATTTGCGAACACGCAATGGGCCGGGCTGACCCAGTACGAAACTGCAGCAGGCAAAGATGAGAACGAAGGGTTCGTCAGTTTTGTTGCCCGCTTTACCGAGCAGGGGAAAACGGGTGCCATCATCGAACGCTCGCGTTTCTTAAAGGAAGGGGGACGGTGGTACTATATTGACGGTACACGTCCGCAGTTCGGTCGTAATGACCCCTGCCCCTGTGGTTCAGGTAAAAAATTTAAAAAGTGTTGCGGGCAATAAGGCCTGACAACACCGTTTTAGCAAACTCGCAAAGGATTTTCCGGCAATGCAATCAACACAACGCAAAGTGCTGCGCACCATTTGTCCCGACCAGAAAGGGCTGATCGCCCGTATTACCAACATTTGCTACAAGCATGAACTGAACATCGTGCAGAACAACGAGTTTGTTGATCACCGTACCGGTCGCTTCTTTATGCGTACAGAGCTGGAAGGGATTTTCAACGACGTGACGCTGCTGGCCGATCTGGACGGTGCGCTGCCGGAAGGATCCGTCCGCGAGCTGACCCCTGCCGGTCGTCGCCGGGTCGTAATTCTGGTCACCAAAGAGGCGCACTGCCTGGGCGACCTGCTGATGAAAGCCAACTACGGCGGCCTGGATGTGGAGATCGCCGCGGTCATTGGCAACCACGAGACGCTGCGCACCCTGGTTGAACGTTTTGATATTCCGTTTGAGCTGGTCAGTCATGAAGGCCATACCCGCGAAGAGCATGACAATTTAATGGCGCAGGCCATCGAAGCGCACAATCCGGATTACGTGGTGCTGGCGAAATACATGCGCGTCCTGACGCCATCTTTCGTTGCCCGCTTCCCGAATAAGATTATCAACATTCACCACTCGTTCCTGCCGGCCTTTATTGGTGCGCGTCCGTATCATCAGGCGTACGAGCGCGGCGTGAAGATCATCGGGGCAACTGCGCACTACGTGAATGACAATCTGGACGAAGGTCCGATCATCATGCAGGACGTGATTCATGTGGATCACACCTACACGGCGGAAGATATGATGCGTGCCGGACGCGACGTCGAGAAGAATGTGTTAAGCCGGGCGCTGTATCAGGTACTGGCGCAGCGGGTATTCGTTTACGGCAACCGAACCATTATTCTTTAATCCTTTATAAAATGAATCGATTAGCTTTGCGTCTTTATGCGTAAAAATCAGGCAAACGATTCAATTTAGCAAAGGAAGGCTTTACAGGGGCGCGTCATTTGATATGATGCGCCCCGCTTCCCGCAAGGAAGCAGGCCAGTAAAAGCATTACCCCGTGGTGGGGTTCCCGAGCGGCCAAAGGGAGCAGACTGTAAATCTGCCGTCATCGACTTCGAAGGTTCGAATCCTTCCCCCACCACCATTATTCACCACAGCGATGTGGTAATACCGATAAGATGTCGTGAAGTTTGCACTTATCGGGAAGGGTGAGAACCTTCGATTAAGGTTCGGGTCGAGCGAAAGCGAGACAACGTTGCCAAAGGCAACGGCCCGCAGGGTGAGGAGCGAAGCGACGAATAATCCTTCCCCCACCACCATCTTCAAGCTTTACCTCAAAATGTGAATTACCCCTGGTGGGGTTCCCGAGCGGCCAAAGGGAGCAGACTGTAAATCTGCCGTCATCGACTTCGAAGGTTCGAATCCTTCCCCCACCACCATCTCTTCTTAGTAAAAAATCAATTCCAGATAAAGACAAATCCCTCCGATTCCGCGCACTTGTTTTCCCCGGTGGCGCTGCGCTAACCGGGGCTACAAAACGACAAAACCGCGCCACATTTGTAGGCCGGGTAAGGCATCGCCGCCACCCGGCAAAAAACGCTACAACGGTGGCAACCGACGCGTCACCGGTGAACTCTTCACAATCGACGTATTGCACTGGGCGTGTTCCGCCAGCCCGTCCAGCAACACATCCAACTGCTCTATCGAGCGCACCACCAGCCGGATAACAAAACAATCCTCGCCGGTCACTTTGTCGCTCTCGATGCACTCGGGCATCGCCTGGATATATTTATCCACCTTATGCAATAACCCCGGCAACGGCCGCACGCGCACCAGGGCCTGCAGGCTATAGCCTAACGCTGCCAGGTTTATCCGTGCGCCATACCCCTGAATCACACCGCGCTCTTCCAGCCTTTTCAGGCGCTCTGCCGTGCTGGGTGACGTAAGTCCCACCCGACCGCTCAAAACCTTCAGCGACATGCGTGCATCCTCCACCAGACAGGCCACAATCGCACGGTCGATCTCATCGATAAGGTAATTCATCACCTTCACCTAATTTATAAAAGCCATTTACCCCTCCTACCTTAATTCAGCGCTGTAAAACCGGACACTTTTTTTCAACAATAAGGCCATTAATCAGGAGGTGTATGATGCGTGACATTCAACAGGGCGTCTGGCAAATGAGCCTGGCGATGCTGATATCCGGTTCTATCGGCGCGTTTGTTTTGCTCTCGGGCTTACCGGTAACGGAAGTGGTGTTCTGGCGCTGTCTGATCGGTGCCCTGGCGCTGTTTGTTTTTATTCGTTTCAGTAAACAGCCTTTCAGCCCGTTAACCAAAGTCACGCTGGGCCTCGCCGTTCTCGGCGGCGTCGCGCTGGTGGTGAACTGGCTGCTGCTGTTTGCCGCCTTTGAGCGTATCTCTATCGGCCTGTCGACGGTGGTCTATAACACCCAGCCCTTTATGCTGGTGCTGATGGGCATGCTGCTGGGCGAGCGAGTGAGCCTGGTGAAATGGGGCTGGTTATTCATCGCCTTTGGCGGCGTGGTGATTCTGCTCTCCAGCGAGCTGACCGGCGGGCATGAAACAGGATGGCTGGCGGGAATCGGCCTGGCGCTGGGCGCGGCTTTCTTCTATGCCCTCACCGCCATCATCACCCGGAAGTTAAAAACAATCGCGCCGCAGCATATCGCCTTTATTCAGGTCCTGACCGGCGTGGTGATGCTTCTGCCACTGGCGCATCTGCCCGCTTTATCAGGTGATTTCCCGTGGGTGATTTTATTGACGCTGGGCATTGTTCACACCGGGATCATGTATCAGCTACTGTACAGCGCCATTCAGAAGCTCCCTACCCCCATCATCGGCTCGCTGTCTTTTATCTATCCGGTGGTGGCGCTAATTGTCGATAATCTGGTGTTTGGCCACGCCCTGAATCTCACTCAGCTGGCGGGCGGGGCGTTGATTCTGCTGGCAGCGGCGGGCAACAACCTCGGCTGGGGCGAAAAAAAACCCCGCCAGAGCGGGGTTACGATTAAAACAGCGGATTAGCGACGGGCGCGAACAATCTGATATCTGCGCGTCAGGTACTCCACCGGCGCGCTCCAGATATGCACCAGACGGGAGAACGGGAACAGCAGGAACAGGGTCATACCCAGCACCAGGTGCACGCGGAAGACAAAGGCCACGCCGTCCAGATGCTCAGACGCCCCGCCGTGGAAAGTGACAACCGACTGCGCCCACCCCACCAGCTTCAGCATTTCGCTGCCGTCCATGTGTTGCGCGGAGAACGGAATAGTCAGCAGACCCAGCGCACACTGCACCATCAGCAGGGAGAGGATCAGAATATCCGCCCCGGTGGTGGTGGCCCGCACGCGCGGGCTGAACAGGCGACGCTTAAGCAGCAGCAGGCCGCCCACCAGGGTCATCACGCCGCAGGCACCGCCGGCAATCATCGCCATCTTCTGCTTCACGTCCATCGGCAGGAAGGATTCATACATCCAGTGCGGGGTCAGCATTCCGAGGAAGTGACCGGCAAAGATCCCCAGAATCCCGATGTGGAATAGGTTCGAGGCCAGGTTCATCCCTTTGCGATCCAGCATCTGGCTGGAGGCGGCGCGCCAGCTGTACTGGCCGTAGTCATAACGCAGCCAGCTACCAATCAGAAAGACCGAACCCGCAATATACGGATAGATATCGAAGAAGAACATATTCAGGAAGTGCATTATTGCTGTCCTCCGTTAGAGATATTCAAATATTGCGGGGCCACGGCACCGGCAAAACGACGCTGGTGAGCCGAGATTTCCGACTCGCCGCAGCTCTGGTCAGCAAAGAACTTCACCTGCTCTTCTTCCCAGACGGCATCCAGCGCTTGCGGGGTATCATCCCGGGCTTCATCGGCGATTTTCTCCGCCACTTTTTCACTGTCGACCGACGCGTTGGCCAGCTTCACCAGCAGATCGAACAGCACCGCGTAGCGGCTCTCGCGCTGCTGCAGACGTGCGCCGAGCAGCGCCAGGATCGGCGCGATGTCATGCAGACCACCCAGCGCCTCCTCTTTCGGCAACTGCGCCAGATATTCCAGGTACAGCGGCAGGTGATCCGGCAGCTCGCGGCTGTCGAGCTGCATGCCGTGCTGCTCATACTGCGCCATCAGGTCAACCATCGCCTGACCACGATCGCGGGATTCGCCGTGAACGTGTTCAAACAGCAGCAGCGAGGTGGCGCGACCGCGGTCAAACAGCTGGCTGTAGTCCGCCTGCGCATCCAGAAGATCGCGCGCTAACAGGTCGCGGAGGAAAATGCCCAGCCGCTGGGCATCCTCTTTATCCAGGTTTTCCGATGACGCGAGTGCATCAAAGAGTTCCTGTTGATGCTGCACAAGGGCAGCATCCGGGTACTCGAGCAGACGCGAAACAATGACGAGTTCAATCATGAGTGCGGCTCCGTTTTACTGGTCACATCCATGGCGTCGATGCGGCGGCTGTTGAACAGGTTGAATTTGCTGTCTGAGCCGTGGCAACCGTCGCCGAAGGTAAAGCCACACCCGCTTTTCTCCGGGAAGGCTTCACGCGCCAGCTCACGGTGGCTGCTCGGTACCACGAAACGGTCTTCGTAGTTTGCAATCGCCAGGTAGCGGTACATCTCCTGCGCCTGGGCTTCGGTCAGACCAACCTCTTCCAACGCGCGGGTATCGGTCACGCCGTCCACGGTTTCGGCACGTTTGAAGTGGCGCATCGCCAGCATACGTTTCAGCGCCAGCAGTACCGGCTGGGTATCGCCTGCGGTCAGCAGGTTTGCCAGGTACTGAACCGGGATACGCAGGCTTTCCACGTCCGGCAGAATGCCGTTGCTGCCCAGCTCGCCCGCATCCGCGGCTGACTGAATCGGTGACAGAGGCGGCACGTACCAGACCATCGGCAGGGTGCGGTATTCCGGGTGCAGCGGCAGGGCCAGCTTCCAGTCCATCGCCATTTTGTACACCGGAGACTGCTGCGCGGCGTCAATGACGCTCTGCGGAATGCCGTCCTTCAGCGCCTGAGCGATCACTTTCGGATCGTTCGGATCGAGGAACACGTCCAGCTGACGCTGATAGAGATCTTTCTCGTGCTCGGTGCTCGCGGCGTTTTCAATCGCGTCCGCGTCGTACAGCAGCACGCCGAGGTAGCGGATACGGCCTACGCAGCTCTCGGAGCAGACGGTCGGCATACCGGCTTCAATACGCGGATAGCAGAAGATGCACTTCTCAGACTTGCCGCTCTTCCAGTTGAAGTAGATCTTTTTGTACGGGCAACCGGTGATGCACATCCTCCAGCCGCGGCACTTGTCCTGGTCGATCAGGACGATACCGTCCTCTTCACGCTTGTAGATGGCACCGCTCGGGCAGGTCGCCACACATGCCGGGTTGAGGCAGTGCTCGCACAGACGCGGCAGATACATCATGAAGGTGTTTTCGAACTGGCCGTACATCGCCTTCTGCATGTTCTCGAAGTTCTGGTCTTTGGCGCGTTTTTCGAACTCGCCGCCCAGAATCTCTTCCCAGTTTGGCCCGCTGGTGATCTTGTCCATCCGCTGACCGGTGATCAGCGAGCGAGGACGGGCAATCGGCTGGTGTTTGCTCTCCGGCGCGTTGTGCAGGTTCTGGTAGTCAAAATCAAACGGCTCGTAGTAATCGTCGATGCCCGGCAGATGCGGGTTAGCGAAGATTTTACCCAGCAGCAGCGCTTTGTTACCCATGCGCGGCCCCAGCTTGCCGTTGATTTTACGGATCCAGCCGCCCTTCCACTTCTCCTGGTTTTCCCAGTCGGTCGGGAAGCCGGTGCCCGGCTTGCTTTCCACGTTGTTGAACCAGGCGTACTCAATACCTTCGCGGCTGGTCCAGACGTTTTTACAGGTGACCGAGCAGGTATGACAGCCGATGCATTTATCCAGATTCAGCACCATGCCGACTTGTGAACGAATTTTCATTTTACGCTCTCCTGTACCTGGTCATTACCTTCGCCGTCTAACCAGTTAATATTCTTCATCTTACGTACCACCACGAACTCATCGCGGTTCGATCCTACGGTGCCGTAGTAGTTAAAGCCGTAGGCCAGCTGGGCATAACCGCCGATCATATGGGTCGGCTTCGGCGTAATACGGGTCACGGAGTTGTGGATCCCGCCGCGCTGCTCGGTGATCTCTGAACCCGGCAGGTTAACGATACGTTCCTGCGCGTGGTACATCATGGTCATCCCGGCCGGGACACGCTGGCTCACCACCGCTCGCGCCGTCAGGGCACCGTTGCTGTTGAACACTTCGATCCAGTCGTTATCTTCAATACCCAGATCTTTAGCGTCCGTTTCGCTCATCCAGACAATCGGGCCACCGCGCGACAGGGTCAGCATCAGCAGGTTGTCGCTGTAGGTGGAGTGGATCCCCCACTTCTGGTGCGGCGTCAGGAAGTTCAGCGCCTTCTCCGGATTGCCGTTGGATTTCTTGCCCATCACGGCTTTCACCGAGCGAGTGTCGATTGGTGGACGGTACACCAGCAGGCTCTCACCGAAGTCGCGCATCCACTGGTGATCCTGATACAGCGACTGACGGCCGGACAGGGTGCGCCATGGGATCAGCTCGTGCACGTTGGTATAGCCGGCGTTATAGGACACGTGCTCATCTTCGAGGCCAGACCAGGTCGGGCTGGAGATGATTTTGCGCGGCTGGGCCTGAATATCGCGGAAGCGGATCTTTTCGTCTTCTTTGTTTAAGGCCAGATGCGTATGGTCGCGCCCGGTAAACTCACTCAGCGCCGCCCAGGCTTTCACCGACACCTGGCCGTTGGTTTCCGGCGCCAGGGTCAGGATCATCTCTGCCGCATCAATCGCCGTGTTCAGCATTGGCTGGCCTTTGGCCGGGCCGTCCGCTTTGGTGTAGTTAAGCTTGCGCAGCAGATCCATTTCGGTCTGGGTGTTCCAGCCGATGCCCTTCCCGCCGTTACCGATTTTCTCCATCAGCGGGCCGATAGAGGTAAAGCGCTCGTAGGTTGCCGGGTAGTCACGTTCCACCGGAATAATGTGCGGCGCGGTCACGCCCGGGATCAGGTCGCATTCGCCTTTTTTCCAGTCCTTCACGTCCAGCGGCTGCGCCAGTTCGGCAGCGGAGTCGTGCTGAATAGGCAGCGTCACCACGTCGGTCTCTTTGCCGAGGTGTCCCACGCAGACTTCAGAGAATTTCTTCGCGATGTCCTTGTAGATATCCCAGTCGCTTTTCGATTCCCACGCCGGGTCAACGGCCGCAGACAGCGGATGAATAAACGGATGCATATCCGAGGTATTCATGTCGTCTTTTTCATACCAGGTCGCGGTTGGCAGCACGATGTCGGAGTACAGGCAGGTGCTGGACAGACGGAAGTCGAGGGTCACCACCAGATCCAGCTTGCCGTCGAGACCGTTGTCTTTCCACTCCACCTCTTCCGGCTTCACGCCGCCCTGCTTGCCGAGATCTTTACCCTGGATACCGTTTTCGGTACCGAGCAGGTATTTCAGCATGTACTCGTGGCCTTTACCGGACGAGCCCAGCAGGTTGGAACGCCAGATAAACAGGTTGCGCGGATGGTTTTTACCGTTTTCCGGCTGTTCTGCCGCGAAACGGATTGAGCCGTCTTTGAGGGATTTAACGGTGTAATCCACCGGGGACATGCCCGCCTTCTTCGCCTCTTCCGCGATGCGCAGCGGGTTGGTGCCCAGCTGAGGTGCAGACGGCAGCCAGCCCATGCGCTCTGCGCGCACGTTGAAGTCAATCAGATGACCGCTATAGCGGGATTTATCCGCCATCGGGGAGAGCAGTTCCTGGGCAGTCACTGTCTCATAGCGCCACTGGCTGGAGTGGTTATAGAAGTAGGAGGTGCTGTTCATGTGGCGCGCAGGGCGCTGCCAGTCGAGGGCGAACGCCAGCGGCTGCCAGCCGGTCTGCGGACGCAGTTTTTCCTGGCCCACGTAGTGTGCCCAGCCACCGCCGCTCTGACCAACGCAGCCGCAGAAGATCAGCATGTTGATCAGGCCACGGTAGTTCATATCCAGGTGATACCAGTGGTTCAGACCGGCACCCACAATGATCATCGACCGGCCGTGAGTCTTATCCGCGTTATCAGCAAATTCACGTGCGGTACGGATGATGTGCGCCCGCGGTACGCCGGTGATCTGCTCAGCCCAGGCCGGGGTGTAGGCTTTTACGTCGTCATAGCTGGTGGCACAGTTTTCATCGTTCAGACCGCGCTCCAGACCGTAGTTCGCCAGGGTCAGGTCGTAAACGGTAGTCACCAGCGCGGTGGAGCCGTCGGCCAGCTGCAGGCGTTTCGCCGGCAGTTTGTGCATCAGGACGTTCTGCAGTTCAACCTTGTTGAAGTGCTCAGAACCTTCGCCGCCAAAGTACGGGAAGCCGACATCGGCGATCTCGTCCTGGCTGCCCAGCATGCTCAGGCGCAGCTCGGCCTCAGCGCCGGTGGTGCCATCACGCTGCTCGAGGTTCCACTTGCCCTTCTCGCCCCAGCGGAAGCCAATGGAGCCGTTCGGCGCAATCATGTCGCCATTGCTGTTGTAGGCAACGGTTTTCCACTCAGGATTGTTTTCCTGACCCAGGGCATCCACCAGATCGGCGGCACGCAGCATACGGCCCGCGGCGTAGTAGCCGTCACGCTCTTCCAGCATCACCAGCATCGGCATGTCGGTGTATTTGCGTACGTAGTCGGTGAAGTACTGGCTTGGTTTATCGAGGTGGAACTCACGCAGCATGACGTGGCCCATCGCCAGCGCCATCGCCGCATCGGTACCCTGTTTCGGTGCCAGCCACAGATCGCACAGCTTGGCGATTTCGGCGTAGTCCGGGGTGACCGCTACGGTTTTGGTGCCTTTGTAACGCACTTCGGTAAAGAAGTGGGCGTCCGGGGTACGGGTCTGCGGAACGTTAGAGCCCCAGGCGATAATGTAGCTGGAGTTGTACCAGTCAGCCGATTCCGGCACGTCGGTCTGCTCGCCCCAGGTCTGCGGGGAGGCAGGCGGCAGGTCGCAGTACCAGTCGTAGAAGCTCAGGCAGGTCCCGCCGATCAGCGACAGGTAGCGTGCGCCGGAAGCATAGGAGACCATCGACATCGCCGGGATCGGCGAGAAGCCCGCCACGCGGTCCGGGCCATAGGTTTTGACGGTATAGACGTTAGAGGCGGCAATCAGCTCGTTCACTTCCTGCCAGGAGGAGCGGACGAAGCCGCCGCGACCGCGGGCCTGCTTGAAGCTTTTGGCTTTGTCGGCGTCTTCGATAATAGAGGCCCAGGCTTCAACCGGATCGCTGTGCTGTACTTTCGCTTCGCGCCACATTTTCATCAGGCGTTTACGCATCAGCGGATATTTCAGGCGGTTAGCGCTGTAGAGATACCAGGAGTAGCTGGCGCCACGCGGGCAGCCACGCGGTTCGTGGTTCGGCATATCCGGACGGGTGCGCGGGTAGTCAGTCTGCTGCATTTCCCAGGTCACCAGACCGTTTTTCACGAAAATCTTCCAGCTACATGAGCCGGTGCAGTTTACGCCGTGGGTGGAACGGACGACTTTGTCATGCTGCCAGCGCTGACGGTATCCGTCTTCCCAGTCCCGGTTGGTCTCCAGAACCTGGCCGTGCCCATCGGCAAAAGTTTCACCCTTCTGTTTGAAGTAGCGAAACCGGTCCAAAAATTTGCTCATCGGGTATCTCCTGTGTGGAGCCTGTGGCTCTCTAAATCGACATTGCTGATTTGCAGCGAAGGTAACGCCATGAAAGATGGTGGGAATTGATAACGATCAAGAGGAACAGGGGATGTTAAGGGTGGCTAATACGTCACTACCCCTAAAGCGGTACAAGACGTATCATTTCAATATATTGTTTTATATGGATATTTTTAAATTATCGTACAAAAGAGTGTGGGGAAGAGACGCAGAGGGGTATTAAGGGGTAGAGCCTCCTGTTTAGCGATGGCGATCGCAGTGTCCAGGCGGCGACGGGGCCATCGTGAAGAGTATGTTGTAACTAAATACCGGGCAAAAAAAGCGCGGCACCGGGCCGCGCAAACGGATAATCAACTTACTTATTTTTTATTAGAATTCCGTCCGTATACCAGCCAGGTGACAAACACGCAGGCGATATAGAAAACAAGGAACACTTTCATGGCTCCCGCCGGTGAGCCGGTCAGGTCCAGAGAGATACCGAACGCTTTCGGGATAAAGAATCCGCCAATTGCGCCAATTGCAGAGATGAAGCCCAGCGCGGCGGCGGTGTCGGTGGCCGCTTCACGCATCGCCTGCTCTTCGCTTCCGCCCTGCGCTTTGACGCGATCCATCGTCAGCTTACGGAAGATCACCGAGATCATCTGGAAGGTCGAGGCGCTACCCAGCCCGGCGGTCAGGAACAGCACCATAAACACTGCGAAGAAGGCACCAAAGTTGCCGCCCACGCCGTTAACCGGCAGGGTCATAAACAGCAGGGCGCAGAAGATCGCCATTACCACAAAGTTCACCAGCGTGACGCGGGTCCCGCCCAGGCGGTCAGAGATCATCCCCCCGGTGGAGCGCGCCAGGGCACCAATGAACGGGCCGAAGAAGGCATAATGCAGGATCTGCACGTCCGGGAACTGGGTTTTCGACAGCATCGCAAACCCGGCGGAGAAGCCGATAAAGGAGCCGAAGGTTGCCAGATAGAGCAGCGCCATGATCCACAGATGGGCACGCTTGAGCACCGGGAGCTGTTCGCTCAGGGAGGCTTTCGACGCCGCCAGGTCGTTCATGCCGAACCATGCGGCCAGGGTTAAGACCACCAGGAACGGCACCCAGATCCAGGCCGCGTTCTGCAGGAACAGGTACGAGCCATCGGCCTGCTCAACGCCTGCACCGCCAAAGGCGGCAAAGATGGAGACCGAGATCGCCAGCGGCGCAATCAGCTGCATCACGCTGACGCCCATGTTGCCCAGACCGCCGTTGATCCCCAGTGCCCCGCCCTGCTTCTGTTTCGGGAAGAAGAAGCTGATGTTCGCCATGCTGGAGGCAAAGTTCGCCCCCGCAAAGCCGCACAGCAGAGAGATAATGACAAAGACGCTGAACGGCGTGGAGGTATCCTGCACCGCAAAGCCCAGCCACACACACGGGATAATCATGATCCCGGTACTGAACGCCGTCCAGCGGCGACCGCCGAACAGCGGCACCATAAAGGCATAAGGCACACGCAGCAGCGCTCCGGAGAGTGCCGGCAGCGCCGTTAACATAAACAGCTGGTCGGTGGTAAATTTGAAGCCCACTTTTGGCAGGTTGACGGCGACGGCGCTGAACAACATCCAGACGCAGAACGCCAGCAGCAGACAGGGAACGGAGATCCATAGATTACGACTGGCTATACGTTGGCCGCGCTGTTGCCAGAACGCCGGATCTTCCGGACGCCACTCCGTAATAACCGGGCCGGAATCCCTTTCGGGGGTAGTTGAGTGACTCATAGACACCTCTGATTCTTAAAAGATGCTACAAAGATCAGGGTTTTAAGCAGACAGGAAGTTGATATAAATCAAGGGGAAGGCGGGCAAATTCCGCGGGCAAAAGTTGCCATACTCCCTGATGAGTAGCTAAATTCTCTAAAAAAGGTGTGGTTTTTCACTGTGCTGCTACGCCCCGTCTACCCCCTCCTCCCATTCATCCGACATATGGCAATTAGGAGGTAATCCTTTTGGGGTATGGGTATACTCCAGGGTATGCCTGAGAATGGAGCCCTTGCCGAGTTCAGGCATTGTCAGGAGCCAGACTGCCCTATGTTTAAACGCTGTTTTTCACCGCTAACGCTGGTTAACCAACTGGTGCTGATTGTCATGCTGTCTACCGCCATCGGGGTGACGGGAATGGCAATTTCCGGCTGGCTGGTGCAGGGCGTTCAGGGCAGCGCCCACGCGATTAATAAAGCCGGCTCGCTGCGTATGCAGAGCTATCGTCTGCTGGCGGCGATCCCGCTGGAAGCCAAAGATGAGGCGTTGCTCGACGAAATGAACGCCACGGCGTTCAGCCCGGTGCTGCAGAGCGCGGCACAGCGCGATCATCAGCAGGCGCAGCTAAAAGCCCTGCAGGATTACTGGCAAAACCAGCTGGCACCGGGGCTGCGTAAGGCGCAAAACCCTGACGCGGTCGCCAGTGATATCTCCGGTTTCGTCACCCGCATCGATAATCTGGTCACCGCCTTTGACAGTAGCACCGAACAACGTATTGAGCGGGTGGTGGTGCTGCAACAGTTGATGGCGGTATTTATGGCGCTGCTGCTGGTCTTCACCATCCTGTGGCTACGCGCCAGGCTGCTCCACCCCTGGCGGCAACTGCTGGCGATGGCCCGCGCCGTGTCCCAACGTGATTTTAGCCAACGCACGCATATCAACGGCCGCAATGAGATGGCGATGCTCGGCGAAGCGCTGAACACCATGTCCGGCGAGCT
The DNA here is from genome assembly GCF_037152535.1 of Leclercia sp. AS011. Lineage (NCBI taxonomy): Bacteria > Pseudomonadati > Pseudomonadota > Gammaproteobacteria > Enterobacterales > Enterobacteriaceae > Leclercia > Leclercia sp. AS011. The sequence continues at coordinate 817,961 of NZ_JBBCMA010000001.1, read as the reverse complement.
GGCCGAAAGCTATGCGGTGCTGGAGCAGCGGGTGCGGGAGAAAACCGCCGGGCTGGAGCAGAAAAACGAGATCCTCTCCTTCCTCTGGCAGGCCAACCGCCGCCTGCACTCCCAGGTGCCGCTGTGCGAGCGGCTCTCGCCGGTGCTTAACGGTTTGCAGAATCTGACCCTGCTGCACGATATCGAGCTGCGGGTGTATGACCAGGAAGATGAAGATAATCACCAGGAATTTACCTGTCAGTCAGATATGAGCTGCGATGAGATCGGCTGCCACCTCTGTCCACGCGGCCTGCCGCCGCTGACCACCAGCGGCACGACCCTGAAATGGCGGCTGGCGGATAATCTGACGCAATACGGCATTTTACTGGCCACTCTGCCCGCCGGACGCCACCTGAGCCACGATCAGCAGCAGCTGGTCGATACCCTTGTCGAGCAGTTGACCGCCACCCTGGCGCTCGACCGCCATCAGGAAAAACAGCAGCAGCTGATTGTGATGGAAGAGCGCGCCACCATTGCCCGGGAGCTGCATGACTCCATCGCCCAGTCGCTCTCCTGCATGAAGATGCAGGTCAGCTGTCTGCAGATGCAGGACGCCGACCTGCCCGAGAGCCACAAGCAGCTGCTGAGCCAGATCCGCAACGAGCTGAACACCTCCTGGGTGCAGCTGCGCGAGCTGCTGACCACCTTCCGTTTGCAGCTCACCGAGCCCGGCCTGCGTCCGGCGCTGGAGGCCAGCTGCCAGGAGTTCAGCGCCCGGCTCGGCTTTACCGTAACCCTGGACTACCAGCTGCCGCCGCGGTTCGTGCCCTCGCACCAGGCCATCCATCTGCTGCAGATTGCCCGCGAAGCGTTGAGCAACGCGCTGAAACATTCCGGGGCGACGGCGGTCTCGCTCACCGTCACCCAGCACGATAACCAGGTCAAACTGGTAGTGCGCGACAACGGCTGCGGGCTACCGGCCAACGCCGAAAGAAGTAACCACTATGGTCTGATTATTATGCGCGACCGCGCACAAAGTCTGCGTGGAGATTGCCAGGTTCGCCCAGGCGAATCAGGCGGAACGGACGTCATCGTCACCTTTATTCCCGAAAAGCCTCTTTTCACTGCCCAAGGAGAACACCATGTCTAATCAGGAGCCAGCCACAATCCTGCTGATCGACGACCATCCGATGCTGCGCACCGGCGTAAAACAACTTATCAGCATGGCCTCGGATATCACCGTGGTGGGCGAAGCCAGCAACGGCGAACAGGGCATTGAGCTGGCCGAGGCGCTCGATCCCGATCTGATCCTGCTCGACCTGAATATGCCCGGCATGAACGGCCTCGAGACCCTCGATAAGCTGCGCGAGAAATCGCTCTCCGGGCGCGTGGTGGTGTTCAGCGTCTCCAACCATGAAGAGGATGTCGTTACCGCCCTGAAACGCGGCGCGGATGGCTACCTGCTGAAAGACATGGAGCCGGAAGAGCTGCTGAAATCCCTGCAACAGGCGGCGGCCGGTGACATGGTGCTGAGCGAAGCCCTCACCCCGGTGCTGGCGGCCAGCCTGCGGGCCAACCGCGCCACCTCCGACCGCGACGTCAGCCAGCTGACCCCGCGCGAGCGCGACATCCTCAAGCTGATTGCCCAGGGCCTGCCGAACAAGATGATCGCCCGTCGTCTGGACATCACCGAGAGCACGGTCAAAGTGCATGTGAAACATATGCTGAAGAAGATGAAGCTGAAATCCCGCGTAGAAGCCGCGGTGTGGGTGCATCAGGAACGCATTTTCTGAGTTTACTCGTCCGGCAGCAACGCCCAGCGCGGATCCTCTTCCGGCAGGGCCAGTAGCGGCTGCGTCAGCGCCAGCGTGATCTCATTGGAAGAGACGCGCTGCCCGGCTTTATCTTCCACCACCACCGACAGCTTCCAGCGGTTGCTCGCCCCCTCGCGGTTATCCCACGCCGGCAGAATAATGCTCCAGCCATCGCTGTCACTGGCCTGCGCCGGTGAGGTCAGACTCAGCGCCTGGGTATCGCCCTGCCAGTGCAGCGTCTTCACCCCGTGACGGCTGCGAATATCCAGTTTCAGGACCACCGTCTCACCCGGCTTAAGATCCCACGGCGGCGTTGCCAGCCACACCGACAGGGTCTTGCGCTGGCGGAACTCCAGCACCGGCAGGCTCTCGCGTTCCGGCGGATCGTAGCGACTGCCCCGCAGGGAGCGGCTGTCCATCACTTCGCTGGCGGAGAGCTGTTTTTTCAGCGGCACCCCGAAGCGGTAGTTGAGCTTGAGGCCGAGGTTATTCTGGCTCACCCCGCTCTCTCCCTGCTTGTGCGCGGCGGAGAAGGTCACCAGCGGTACCGGGGTGTAATCGAGCCCCAGATTGACCGCCAGCGGGTTGCGATAGCCGGTCCCGGTGTGAAACAGATCGACGTTGTCGCCGTAGTACTGCTCGAAGCTGACGCTGGTATTGAGATGATGCCAGAACGGCAGCCAGGCTTTGGCGGTGACGTCGTAGCCGCGCGCCATGCGCTGTTCTTCGACCGCCGAGCTGTCGCGCCAGCTGGCAAAGGGCTGATAGTAGTTGGCCGACAGGCGCAGGTATTCGCCCCAGGCTTCGGCCCCCAGCCCGGCGCGCTGCAGGTTTTCATCCAGCAGATTGTCGTAAAAGGTGTTGTAGCCCAGCAGCCATTTGCCCGCCACCCAGCGCTGGCCGATGCCCGCGTTACTGACCAGGCCGTCCTCCTGCTGGGTCAGCCCGAGCTGGCTCCAGGTCAGATAGCGATTGTTATCCTGCCAGGGGATAAACCAGTTACCCTTGCTGCCGGTGAATCGCCCTTCGTCGTCGACCAGCAGATCGACGCTGGCGTTGCCCCAGGGGGAGAGCCACGACTCGATGTGCTGATTAACCTCCTGGCTGACCGCGTCCCGCACCTGGCTCAGGGCAAACTGCCGGGCCTGCTCCTCGGTGGTGAGGCCGTTGTCGGTCATGCTGGCTTCACCGAAGGCTTTCGCCATCTCCGCCAGATGCTTTTCACCCTCCCCCGTCGGGGTCGCCATGCCTAAGTCCGGCAGGCTGTCGCCGTTATTGTCGAAGGGGTTTTGCGCCTGCTGGATAAAGGAATTCGGGGCGCTATGAACGGCTCCGGGGGTACAGAGGAGGAGGAACAGCCAGCGAATGCGGGGAGAAACAACCATCACCGTCGTGAAAGGGCGCCTGTGTTGAATGAAAACAGAGTTAACACCTTAGCCTGATTGAGGAAAAATTTCAGCCCTAAGGGAAATTTCAGGAATAACCTGAAATAGGGTGCCTGATTGCCGGGTGGCGCTGCGCTTACCCGACCTGGGGTCCGTGCCTTCCCAGGCCTGATAAGCGCAGCGCCATCAGGCGTTTACACCCGCACCGAAAGCATCTCCTTCAGCTCCGGGACGCAGGAGCCGCAGTTAGTCCCGCAGCGCAGTTTCGCCCCCAGCGCCGCCGCCGAGTCGCACCCTTCCGCTATCGCCCCACGGATGGCGTTTTCGCCGACGCTGAAACAGCTGCAAATGATGCGCCCGGGCTCCACACGCTCGCCAGGACTCTGCCCGTTGAGCAACGCGTGACGTTCGGCCAGCTGCGTCGGCGCGGTGCGAAACGCCTCTTCGATAACCCCATGCGCCAGCGTCGGCAACCCGGTGCCCTGCCAGAACCCCAGCATCAATGCCCCGTCATGCCAGGCCAGGACGCTGCTTCGCTCGTCGGTTTGCGCGATTTGCAGCTGCCAGCCCTGCCCGGCGCAGTGCGCCATCAACCACTCCATCAGCGGCTTGTCTCCCGCCAGGGTCAGGCGCAACGCCCCGGCGGTTGCCTTGCGCCACCAGTGCACGTGCGTCGGCAGGCTCAGCGCCTCCCGGCTGTACAGCTCCCCCTGCCACGCCGGCTGCCACGGCATCAGCCGCACCGCGGTTTGCTTGCTCTCCGGCTGGCCGGAATCGGGATCGCAGCGCCCCGCCACCAGGGCATTCACCTTGCCCTGACGCGAAAAGCAGCTGTTCCAGTGCATCGGGACAAACAGCTCCCCGGCGCGCTGCCCGTCGTTAATTCGTGCCCGGGCCACCATCACCCCGCGCGGGGCGCTGATGCGCGCCAGCTGTCCGTCCTGTACCCCCAGCCGGGCGGCGTCCTGCCGGGAGATCTCCACCGTCGGCTCGGCGCAGTGCTGCATCAGGCGCGGGACATAGCCGGTGCGGGTCATGGTGTGCCACTGGTCGCGCAGTCGGCCGCTGTTGAGCAGAAAGGGATAGAGCAGATCCACCGTTGCGCCGTGCGACTGCGGGATGACCGGCACCTGCCGGGCGCGGGTTAATGCCTCGCGGTTAATCGGCCACTGCCAGGGCGTCAGGGCGTCCCACTCCGCGCGGGTCAGCTGCGACAATGCCGCAAGATTCAATTGCCGCTCGCCGTGGTTCTCAAACGCCGTCAGCGCGGCGTGCTCGGCAAAGATGGCGTGGGGATGATCCCAGGCGAAGGCTGCGCCGTGGCCCAGCCGCTCCGCCATACGGGCGATGATCCACCAGTCGGGTTTCGCCTCGCCGGGCGCGGGCAGAAAGGCGCGCTGGCGCGAGATGCGGCGTTCGGAGTTGGTGACGGTGCCCTCTTTCTCCCCCCAGCCGAGCGCCGGAAAGCGGATGTGGGCGAAGCGGCTGGTGTCGGTGTCGCGCATCACCTCCGAGACCATCACCAGCGGACAGGCGGCCAGGGCCTGACAGACCGCATGGCTGTCCGGGAGCGACACCGCCGGGTTGGTGCCCATGATCCACACCGCCTTTACCGCGCCGCGGGCAATGGCGTCGAACAGCTCCACCGCCATCAGCCCCGGCGTTTGCGCCAGCCGCTCCGTCCCCCAGAAGCGCGCCACCCGGCTGAGATCGTCCGGGGTAAAGTTCATGTGCGCCGCCAGCTGATTCGCCAGCCCGCCCACCTCGCGCCCGCCCATCGCATTGGGCTGACCGGTCAGCGAAAAGGGCCCGCAGCCTTCGCGACCGATTTTGCCGCTCGCCAGGTGGACGTTGATAATGGCAGTGCATTTGTCGCTGCCGCTGGTGGACTGGTTGATCCCCATGGTGTAGAGCGTCACCGCCCGCGGGGCGGCGTTAAACCAGGCATAAAAGGTGGCAATCTCGTCGGGCGGCAGGCCGCAGAACGCCGCCACCCGCTCCAGCGGCCAGTCGCTGGCCTGCGCAGGGTCGATAGCGTTCAGCAGGCCGACAAACAGCCCGGCATCGCTGCCCGGCGTCAGGGCCAGATGCAGATCGGCAATATCGCAGGTCGCGGTGCGTCTGGGGTCGATCACCACCACCTTCATCGCCGGGTTAGCGGCGCGGGCCTGCACCAGCCGCTGATAGAGCACCGGATGGGTCCAGGCGGCATTGGAGCCCACCAGCACCACGAGGTCGGTCTGCTCCACGTCTTCGTAGCTGCACGGAACGATGTCCTCCCCGAATGCGCGCTTGTAGCCCACCACCGCCGAGGACATGCAGAGCCGGGAGTTGGTGTCGATATTGGCGGCGCCGATAAAGCCCTTCATCAGCTTGTTGGCGGCGTAGTAGTCCTCGGTCAGCAGCTGGCCGGAGACATAAAAGGCCACCGCCTGCGGCCCGTAGGTATCGACGATCTCCCGCAGGCGCGCCCCCGCCGTGTCCAGCGCCAGCGCCCAGCTCACCGGCTGGTCGTCCACCTCCGGCTGCAGCAGGCGGCCCGCCAGGCCGGTGGTCTCCCCTAATGCCGAACCTTTGACGCACAGCCGCCCGAAGTTGGCCGGATGGTTGTCGTCGCCGCGCACGCTCACCTCGCCGTTTTCGACGCGGGCGATCACCCCGCAGCCGACGCCGCAGTAAGGACAGGTGGTTTGGGTTTCACTCATGAGGCCTCCGCACGCATCACCAGCTCCTCGCTGCCCACCAGCACCCGGTCGCCGTCAAGCTTCACCGGCCAGGCGCGGACCGCCACTTCGCCGGTGTCGACCTGCCGCCCATCGCGCAGGCGGATCCGCGTTTTGTACAGCGGGGAGATCACCACCGGCTCGCCGCCCGCATCGCCGAGGATGCCGCGGGAGAGCACGCTGGCGCTGCCGCCCGGCTCCCGGTCTTCGAGGGCATAGACCGATTTGCCAAAGCGGAACAGCGCAATATGCTGCTCGCCCAGACGGGCACCGATCCCGGCCTCCTCGGGGATCTCCTCCAGGTTACAGACCGCCTGCCAGCGTTTCGATGCCACCGGCGCGGCGTCGAGGGTGCGGAACTGCGCCAGCCGGCCAGGATCCTGCAGGGTGGTCTGCCATTCGCACTGATAGCTGTCCACCACCCGCTGCATCTCCTGCTCCAGCTCGTCGGCAATGCCGAGGCTGTCGTCGATGATCACCTCCCGCAGGTACTCCAGCCCGCCCTCGAGATTGTCCCGCCAGGTGCTGGTGCGCTGCAGGCGATCGGCGGTGCGGATGTAGAACATCAGGAAGCGATCGACGTAGCGCAGGAGCGTGGCGTCATCGAGATCGCTGGCAAAGAGATCCGCGTGGCGCGGCTTCATGCCGCCGTTGCCGCACAGGTAGAGGTTCCAGCCCTTGTCGGTGGCGATCACCCCCACGTCCTTGCTCTGGGCTTCGGCGCACTCGCGGGTACAACCCGACACCGCCATCTTGATTTTGTGCGGGGCGCGCAGCCCCTTGTAGCGGTTCTCCAGCACCACTGCCAGCCCGGTGGAGTCCTGCACGCCGTAGCGGCACCAGGTTGAGCCGACGCAGGATTTCACCGTGCGCAGGGATTTGCCGTAGGCGTGGCCGGTTTCAAACCCGGCGTCGATCAGCTGCTGCCAGATCTCCGGAAGCTGCTCCAGCCGGGCACCAAACAGGTCGATGCGCTGCCCGCCGGTGATTTTGCTGTACAGCTGGTAGCGTTTGGCGATCTGGCCGATGGCGATCAGCCCGTCGGCAGTCACCTCTCCGGCGGCCATGCGCGGCACAATCGAGTAGGTGCCGTCTTTCTGGATGTTGGCAAAGTAGCGGTCGTTGGTATCCTGCAGCGGCAGATGGGCTGGTTTCAGCAGGTATTCGTTCCAGCAGGAGGCCAGCACCGAGCCCACCAGCGGCTTACAGATTTCGCATCCGTGGCCCTGACCGTAGCGGTTGATAAGCTGCTCAAAGGTGTGGATGCGGTTGACGCGCACCAGGTGGTAGATCTCCTGACGCGAATACGCGAAGTGCTCGCAGATGTCCTTTTTCACCTCCACGCCCTGGGCCGCCAGCTGGAACTCCATCACCTGCTTCACCAGCGCGCTGCACCCGCCGCAGCCGGTAGCCGCTTTGGTGCACTGTTTAACCGCCCCGATGTCGGTAGCGCCGTTGCTCACCGCCTGGCAGATATCGCCTTTGCTGACGTTGTGGCAGGAGCAGATCTGCGCGCTCTCGGGCAGGGCCGCCACGCCCAGCGCTTTCGGGGCGCTACCTGCCACCGCGGGCAGGATCAGGGTCTCGGGATCTTTTGGCAGATGGATGTCGTTGAGCATCATCTGCACCAGGGTGGCATATTCGCTGGCATCCCCCACCAGCACCCCGCCGAGCAGGGTTTTGTTGTCGGCGCTAACCACGATCTTCTTGTAGATCTGCTGCGGGCCGTGGGTCCACTGGTAGCTCTGCGCCCCCGGGGTGCGGGCGTGCGCATCGCCAAACGAGGCCACGTCCACGCCGAGCAGCTTGAGTTTGGTGCTCATGTCTGCCCCGGTGAAGGCGTTCGCCTCCCCGGCCAGCGCGGCGCTCGCCACCCGCGCCATCTGATAGCCGGGGGCTACCAGGCCGTAGATTTTGCCTTCCCAGAGGGCGCACTCCCCGATGGCGAAGATGTCCTCGTCGGAGGTGCGACACTGGTTGTCGATGGCGATCCCGCCCCGCTCGCCCAGCGCCAGGCCGCAGCCCCGGGCCAGCGCATCCTGCGGGCGGATCCCGGCAGAGAAGACCACCATGTCGGTCGCCAGCTCGCTGCCGTCGGCGAAGCGCAGGATCTTGCCCGCGCCGGTGTCGGCAATCTCAGTCGTGGCTTTGCTGGTATGCACCCCCACCCCGAGGGCTTCGATTTTGCGCCGCAGCATGGCCGCCCCGTCGTTATCCAGCTGTACCGCCATCAGGTTCGGGGCGAACTCCACCACGTGGGTCTCCAGCCCGAGCTGTTTCAGGGCGTTCGCCGCCTCCAGCCCCAGCAGGCCGCCGCCGATCACCACGCCGGTGCGGGATCCTCTGGCGTGGGCGGCAATCTGGTCCAGATCGTCAAGGGTGCGATAGACAAAGCAGCCCGGCAGCTCACGCCCCGGCACCGGGGGCACAAAGGGGTACGACCCGGTAGCCAGCACCAGCTTATCCCAGTGGGTTTCATGCCCGCTGGCGGTGCGCACCACTTTCGCATCGCGATCGATGGCGACAATCTGCTGCGACAGGCGCAGCTCAATGCCGTGATCGGCAAAGAAATCCCCGGTCACCATCGACAGCGAATCGGCGCTGCGTCCGGCAAAGTATTCCGAGAGATGGACGCGGTCGTAGGCGGCATAGCGCTCTTCCCCGAAGACCACAATCTGGTATTGCTGATGCAAACCGCGGTTCACGCAGTCTTCAAGAAAATGGTGGCCGACCATACCGTGCCCAACCACAATCAGAGTAGGTTTTGTCATCGCGTTTTGTCCTGCAACCTGCGGCTGCGTAGTGAATCGATCGAACAGCCAGTCCGCCTGGGCGGGTGCTGACGTCGTCAGTAAATCGGTAAGGGTGGCCGCGCTGCGACACTCCCCCATCAGCAGTACGCCTGCCAGCGTGCCGTTGCGAACCAGTAGGCGGCGGTAGTGGCGGGTGAGCGGATCCCAGCTGGTCCATTCCGTATCATCCGGTTGCGCAGTGACCTCTCCGAGGCTGAACAGCTCCACGCCGGTCACCTTCAGGCGCATGCCGTTTTGCATCGGGGTAAAGGGGGTGACGTTTGCTCCGGCCAGACGGGCGGCGAGGATCTCCGCCTGGGCCAGGCATGGAGCCACCAGCCCCCAGGTCTGGCCGTTAATTTCACAGCACTCGCCGATGGCGCTGATGCCCTCCAGGGCGGTGCGCATCTGGCCATCCACCCGGATGCCGCGCCCGCAGGGCACGCCGCTGGCCTGAGCGAGGGCGATGTTTGGCGTCACGCCCGTTGCCAGCACCACCCGCGTGGCGGCCAGCGTGCGGCCGTTACTGAGGGTGATGCGGTCGGCAGCAATCGCCGTCAGGCCGCCGTTCAGCTCGCAGCCAATGCCCCGCTCCGCCAGCGCCTGCTCCAGCAACAGCCCGGCCTGCTGGTCCAGCTGCTGCTCCATCAGCCAGGGGCCACGATGGACTAACGTGACGTTGTCACCGTGACGTTGTAACGCCGCAGCGGCTTCCACGCCGAGCACCCCGCCCCCCAGCACCACCGCCGGGCCGGGGGTAGCCAGAATGGCGTTGACGTCATCGAGGGTGCGGAAGGTAAAGACGTGGGGCAGACCCACGCCGGGGATCGGCGGCACGAAGGGCTGGGATCCGGTGGCAAACACCAGCTCATCCCACCCCATCAGACGTTTATCGGTGCGCAACATCCGCGCGTCGCACTCCACCGCCAGCACCCGTTCGCCGCTCAGCACCGTCACGCCGCGCGCACGGTACCAGGCCTCATCATGGAGCTGCGTGGCGGCGGCCTGTTTCTCGCCGCCGAGCACCGGGGAGAGCTGAATACGGTTGTAGGCCGGTGCCTGCTCATCACCTATGACGGTGATGACAAAGCGCCCGGGAGCGCGGTCGGTCAACGACTCAATCAGCCGCGTTGCCGCCATACCGTTTCCAATGATGACCAGGCGCATAGGGCTACTCCTCAGGCCGCTTTCGGCTGTTTTTCGTAGAGGAAATGGAGGATCTGCTGGCGCATATGGTGATAGCGGCTCTCCTCTGCCAGCTGCACCCGGTTACGCGGGCGCGGCAGGTCGACGCGCAGGATCTCGCCCACCGTCGCCGCCGGGCCGTTGGTCATCATCAGGACCCGATCCGAGAGCAGCACCGCCTCGTCGACGTCGTGGGTGATCAGCACGATGGTGGTGTTCAGCTCCTGCTGGATTTTCATCACCGAATCCTGCAGATGGGCGCGGGTCAGGGCGTCGAGCGCGCCGAAGGGTTCATCCATCAGCAGCACCTTCGGCTTCATCGCCAGGGCGCGGGCGATGCCGACCCGCTGCTTCATGCCGCCGGAAATTTCCCCCGGGCGCTTGTGGATGGCGTGCCCCATCTGCACCCGGTCGAGATTGTGTTCGATCCACTCCCGGCGCTCGGCTTTACTCATGCTGCGGCGGAAGACCTGATCCACCGCCAGGGCCACGTTGTCGAAGCAGGTGAGCCAGGGCAGCAGGGAGTGGTTCTGGAACACCACCGCCCGCTCCGGGCCCGGTCCGGCGATTTCGCGGTTGTCGCAGATCAGCCCGCCTTCCGTCGGCAAAGTGATACCGGCGATGAGGTTCAGCAGCGTCGATTTGCCGCAGCCGGAGTGGCCGATGAGGCTGACTGTCTCCCCCTCGTGGATATCAAAAGAGACGTTCTGCAGCGCCAGAAACTCGCCGCTGGCGGTGGAAAAACGCTGGCTGACGGCCTGGACCTGAATTAAGGGTTTCATGTGCGCTCCTTATTTTTCCTGCCAGCTGAAACGACGGGCGATCAGCATCAGCCCCTGCTCCAGCAGCAAACCCACCACGCCGATAATGACGATGGCGATGAGAATGTTTTCAACGTTGAGGTTGTTCCACTCGTTCCAGATCCAGAAGCCGATCCCCAGGCCTCCGGTGAGCATCTCGGCGGCGACGATCACCAGCCAGGCGATGCCGATGGAGAGGCGCACCCCGGTCAGGACCGCGGGCAGCACGGCGGGGAACAGAATGCGGCGCATTACCGTCCACTCGGAGAGCTGCAGCACCCGCGCCACGTTGAGGTAGTCCTCCGGAATGCGGCGCACCCCTTCGGCGGTGTTGATCACCATCGGCCAGATCGAGCAGATAAAAATGGTCCAGCTGGAGGCGGGTTCTGCCTTCTGAAACAGCAGCAGGCCAATCGGCAGCCAGGCCAGCGGGCTGACCGGGCGCAGGAGCGCAATCAGCGGGTTAAACATGCGGGCCAGAAAGGTGAAGCGGCCAATCATAAAGCCCAGCGGGATCCCCACCAGCGCCGCCAGGCCAAAGCCGATGGCAACGCGCTGGAGCGAGGCCAGCACGTTCCAGCCCACCCCCATATCGTTCGGGCCGTCGCGGTAGAAGGGATCGGCAAACAACGTGATGGCCGAATCCAGGGTGCTGAGCGGCGTCGGGAAGCCCTTGCTGTTGATGGCCGCCAGCTGCCAGGCGATGACCAGCAGCCCGAGGCCGAGCAGAGCCGGGATCAGGCGCTGCAGCAGGTCGTTGATCCGGCGGGCAAACGCCGGCGTGCGGCGGCGCACCTGCACCGGCGGCAGCGTTATCACTTCCCCGCTGACCGGCGCGGCGGGAGCTGCTTTGGTGTTCACTTTTTTCATATCAGACCCCTGTACGGTGAATAGCAAAACGGTTGGCGTAACCCTCAGGATCGGTGCCGTTCCAGACGGTGCCGTCCATAAGCCGACTGCTGCGCAGCGGCGAGGCAGGCGCGGTAATGCCGCCTACCGCGGTGGCGGCGTCCTGCCAGATATCGGTGCGGTTGATGCGCCGGGCGATGGCGGCGTAGTCCGGGTCGGTTTTCAGCAATCCCCAGCGGCGGAACTGGGTTAAGAACCACATCCCGTCGGAGTGCCAGGGGTAGCTGACCGCCCCGTCCGCAAAGAAGCGGATCGGATGGGCATCCTGCCAGCGTTGGCCCACGCCGTTGTCGTACTCGCCGAGCATACGGCCGGTGAGGTACTGCTCTTTGGTGTTGAGCCAGGCGCGACGGGCCAGCAGCTGAGCGGTCTCCTGTTTGTTCTGCGGCGAGGCGTCGATCCAGCGCTGGGCCTCCAGCAATGCGCTGACCAGCGCCCGGGCGGTGTTGGGATGGGCATCCACCCACTCTTTGCGGGTGCCGAGGATCTTTTCCGGGTGTTCCGGCCAGATGGACTGGGAGGTGGCGGCGGTAAAGCCGATACGATCATTGATGGCCCTGGCGTTCCACGGCTCGCCGACGCAGAAACCGACCATATTGCCAATGCGCATGTTCATCACCATCTGCGGCGGGGGCACCACTACGGTGCGCACGTCGTCAAAGGGGTTGATGCCCGCGCTGGCCAGCCAGTAGTAGAGCCACATGGCGTGGGTGCCGGTGGGAAAGGTGTGGGCGAAGGTGTAAGTGCCCGGAGGCTGCTGGCCGATCAGCTTTTTCAGCCCCTCGACGTCGCGCACGCCCTGCTCCGCCAGATCGCTCGACAGGGTGATCGCCTGACCGTTCTGGTTGAGGGTCATCAGGTTAGCCATCGGCTTAGGCTTCCCGGCGATGCCCAGCTCCAGGCCGTAGAGCAGGCCATAGAGAATGTGCGCCGCATCCAGCTCTCCGGCCACCAGCTTGTCGCGCACCGCGGCCCAGCTGGCCTCTTTGGTGGGCACCAGGGTAAAGCCGTATTTTTTGTCGAACCCTTTGTACGCGGCGATCGCCAGCGGCGCGCAGTCGGTGAGCGGGATAAAGCCCACCCGCACCGTATCGAGTTCCGGTTTATCGGAGCCTGCGGCCCATGCGGCCTGCATGACGCCCGGCAACATCAGCGCCCCGCCGGCCAGCGCGCTGGCCTGTAAAAAACGCCGCCTTGTCCATTCCACCATGCTCACTCCTGAAAAAAGCCAAAAAAAAGCGCCCGGCAGTGCCGAAGCACTGCAGGACGCCTTTATCCAGAAGACCATCGCACCGCCGTTGGCGCGTCGTCTCACGTTGTGAATGTATTAATGCAAAGGGAATGCCAGCTTTTAAGGCCCTGGTTTGCAGGCCTTTTCTATTAGCCCGCCGTTAAAACGCACCTCAACCATGCAGGCGTTGCCCGTCTGAGGTGCAGCTACTGCTGCCAGAGTGCTTTCACCGTCAGCAGGGCCCGGGCGATATCCACCATCCGCTGGTTCTTGTCCATCGCCATCTTACGCAGCTGGCACCAGGCCTGCTCCTCGCTCATCTGCTGATGGGTCATCAGCACGCTTTTGGCTTTATCGATCACCTTGCGCTCCTCCAGGGTGTCGCGCATCGAGGCCAGCTGGCGGGAGAGCTGTTCGATCTCCCGCGCCTGCTGGCGCACCAGCGGCAGGAGCGGCTTTTGCGGATAGAGGGCCAGCGGCTCTTCTGTGGAGGGATCCTCCGGCAGGTCGTCGTCGGCCCGGTTTATCAACGCCTCCACGGCCAGCATCAGATCGGCAATCTGCATCTCTTCCAGACCGCGCAGATGTTCCAGACGTTCGGTTTGCAGCGAGAACCAGTGCAGGGCCAGCACGCCCTTATCGGCAGCGGGCTGCCGGGTACAGGCCAGCCGCCGGAGCTGTTCGGTTTCAGCACCCGGCACGCTGAGACTGAAATGATCGTGCACGCTGGCGGGGGTCAGGGAGAGAAAGACCTCAAAGCAGGCCTGCTGTCCGTCGATCCGATCCACCAGGGTCTGGCGCATCTCATCGCTGAAAAAGCCCTGGGTAAAGCCGATTGCCCCCAGCGCCCGCTCCTGGCCGACCAGCTCTTTGCCCTGCATCAGGCTGTAGAGGGCAACAAACCTGCCGGCGAGTTGCGGATCGTCAATGCTGTCATTGAGCTGGGGCACGATACTGAGCAGGTTGCGCAGGGTGCGGCTGTAGCGCGCCATCGCCGCATCGGCGGAGAGCGTGCAGGCGCTGATCTCCTCGCGCAGCGCGGGGAGTTGCTCCAGGCTGTGCAGGGCATTTGCCACCCGCTCGCTGAGGGCACCGCTGGCCGTCAGCGGGGTGCCGAGCGCCTGGTGCAGCCCCTGAAGACAATCGTCCACCAGCGCGCGGCTGGCTCTACACTCCAGGGCGTACAAGGTGCCCTGCGAGCAGAGCCAGATGTTGGAAGCCCCGCGCTCGCACTGTAGCATGTGCGCAAGATGGCTTATCCGGCTGACAAGCTGGCCCAGCTGCGCCAGCTTGCACAGCTGCTGTTTACGCATCAGTCTGGCGTGCTGAAACCATTTGGTGGCACCGGTGATGTTGGTCATGCTTCCTCTCCCGGGTCAGTGTTTGACAGAGAGAAGCAATTTTCATGCCTTTATACCTTTCAGGAGTCAAGATGCAGAAGATCGTGATAGTCGCCAACGGCGCGGCCTATGGCAGTGAATCCCTGTTTAACAGCCTGCGGCTGGCGATTGCCTTACGCGAGCAGGAGAGCGAGCTGGATCTGCGCCTGTTTTTAATGTCCGATGCGGTCACCGCCGGGCTGCGCGGCCAGAAGCCCGCCGAAGGCTATAACATTCAGCAGATGCTGGAGATCCTCACCGCACAGAACGTGCCGGTCAAGCTGTGCAAGACCTGCACCGACGGCCGCGGCATCAGCGCCCTGCCGCTGATCGACGGGGTGGAAATCGGCACGCTGGTGGAACTGGCGCAATGGACGCTGTCCGCGGATAAACTATTAACTTTCTAATAATGATTTAACTGAAATATTTTTTTCTTATGAGCGCGGTTCCAGCATCAAGTTTGCCTGCCCGATGCCGATAGGCTTCTTACAACAACACAGCAGGTATTACATTATGTTCAGGTCAATTCGCGCTCGTATTATTGCGGCGACGGTCGGATGTCTGATCGCCGCGCTTCTTCTGAATACCGTGATTAATTTCCAGGTCACGCGCCAGGACAATCAACAGTCGCAACGCGACATGCTGGCCAGCACCAGCGCCAGCCACAGCCTGGCGATAGCTGACTGGGTCAACAGCAAAACCACCATTATCAACTCCCTGCAGAGCGTCGCCCTGAGCGAGGATCCGGTGCCGATGTTCAAACAGCTCGCCCAGGCGGGGGGCTTTATTAACGTCTATATGGGCTATGCCAGCAAAACCGCGAAGTTCTCCAATCCTGACGGCGTACCTGCCGACTACGATCCAACGGTGCGCCCGTGGTATCAGCAGGCGGTGAAAGAGGATCGCGCCATCGTCACCGCGCCTTATGTCGATACCGGCACCAAAAAGCTGGTGGTCACCTTTGCGGTCCCGGTGAAAGAGAACGGCGAGCTGAAAGGGGTACTGGCGGGTGACGTGGCGATGGACAGCGTGATTGCCAACGTGCGCGGTATTCGTCCAACCCCGGCCAGCAGCGGGCTGTTGATTGACAGCGACGGGACGGTGATCGCCGCCAACGACCCTGCCCTGACCCTGAAAGCCTTTACCGATGTCATTCATGGCGTGGATCTGAACGTCCTGAAGCGCGGCAAGAGCGCCGACGGCCAGTTTAACGACGCGGCCAAAACCTTTGCCGCCACCCCGATTGCCGGGACCCAGTGGCAGCTGATTGTCGCCCTCGACAGCGATGACGCCACCTCCGGGATGCGCACCCTGCTGAAGGCCTCCTCCTTGTCGCTGGTGATCCTGGTTCTGCTCAGCGCTGTGGTAGTGCATTTCGTGATTGCCCGACTGCTGAAACGCCTGTCGGATATCCGCGACGCGATGCATGCCATCGCCAACGGCACCAACGATCTCTCCCAGCGTCTGCCGGAGAAAGGTGAGGATGAGGTGGCGCAGATCGCCCATGCCTTTAACGCCTTCAGCGACAAACTCTCGGTGGTGATGGTGCAGCTCCGCGACGCCAGCGCCTCGGTGAAAAACGCCGCCCAGGAGATCGCTGCCGGGAACCAGGATCTCTCTGGCCGCACCGAGCGGGCCGCCTCCAGCCTGCGCGAAACCGCCAGCGCCGTGGAGCAGATCACCGCCTCCGTCGCCCAGTCGACCGAATCGGCCGCTATCGCCAACGAACAGGCGGGCAAGGCCTCCGAGGCCGCCACCCGCGGCGGGAGCGTGGTCTCTCAGGCGATCACCACCATGCAGTCCATCGAAGCTGCCTCAACCAAAATTGGCGATATCACCAGCGTGATTGACGGTATTGCCTTCCAGACCAATATCCTGGCCCTGAACGCGGCGGTTGAAGCGGCGCGCGCGGGTGAGCAGGGTCGTGGCTTTGCGGTTGTCGCCGGTGAAGTGCGCAGCCTCGCCAGCCGCAGCGCCCAGGCGGCAAAAGAGATCAAAAGCCTGATCGACTCCACCACCGACAGCGTGGCGACCGGTTCACGCTATGTGCACCTGGCCGGCCAGAGCATGGATGAGATTGTCACCAGCATCGGCAGCATGTCGGGGATCATGCGCGAGATCACCGTAGCGACCAGCGAGCAGATGAAAGGCATTCAGGAGATCAACCGCGCGGTGACGACCCTCGACAGCATGGTGCAGCAGAACGCCGAGCTGGTGGTGCAGTCCGCCGCCGCCGCCAGCGCCCTGCAGGGTCAGGCAGGCGAGCTGGCTGAAACCGCCGGACATTTCCGCATTTAATGTTAACCCGGTGCCTGAACGCGGTGTAAAGCGACGTTCGCTGAACGCTTTCAGGCATATTGTCATTTTTGTTTAAGGCTTATGCCATTTTTTGATCAAAATCAGCACCCCTGACCTTCCCCTTTGATGTTATGCCATGAGTGAATTGTGAACAACATCACGCTCAGGATTGGCCGCAGGGAGAGCGTTGTTTCTGGATACGGGGTAAAAAATGGCACTGGTAAAAGCAAGTCTGACATTGTTTGGCGGGGATACGGTGGTGGTGCGCTGCTCAGAGCGTTGTCATATTCATCTGATGAATAACAAAGCGCCGCGTAAAACGCAGGCGGATATTCTGAGCGTACAGAACCGGGACAGCGCCTGGCTCACGGTGCCCTACACCGGCACCTGGGAGGTACTCATCGACAGCCACAGCCAGTCGCTTGAGCACTCCATCAGCTACGTTGCAGCATAAGATTAAAACGCCCGGCGGTCGCCGGGCGTTTTTTCAGGCAAAGCTCGCGTTCAGCGGGCTATCGGGCTGAGATCCATCAAGCAAGGCCCGCACGCGCGATACCAGCTCATTCAGACAATCATCCTGCATACCCAGCCGCGTCAGCTCCTGATCGAGGGAGAAGAGATACTGCGCGTTGGTGCCAAGCGGGCCGCTGGCCGCAGCAATCAGCGGGGCAATGACCTGCGCCCGGGTATCGGCTTCAAACAGCGGATGGCGGGGATCCATGATGAACACCAGCGCGTTAACGGTGCGTCCGTCATCGAGTTCCAGCTTGCACCAGCTCGGCATATAGCAGCCGGTGATCATCTCACGCTTCCACAGCAGAGCCAGCTCCTCTTCCAGCGTCGCATCCGGCAGGCGATAGGCCACGCCCGTGGTGCGTCCGCCCTCTTTTAGTGCAAGCATGCGTCCAGGCTGACAGGCACTGCCGCGACCGGCGGTAAGGCGTAGACAGAAAGCGCGGTGCCAGCCCGGCAGGGTGCCGGTTGCCGATTCGACGAACTCCAGCGCCGGGTTCCACATCAACGAACCGTAGCCAAAGAGCCACACCGGACCGCTGTCCGGACGGCAGGCAAGCGTGGCAGCCAGCGATGCCGCCCGCTGCTCGGCTGACCACAGAAGCGATTCTTCAATCGCACCAAAGGCCGTTTTGCAGTCGGCCTTCATAAGAAAATCACGCGTTAACATATTGCACCTCCGCCACTGCCTGCTTCCCTGCTCACGCTTTTTTGAACCTTCCGGGTCTTTTTGCTGCTCAATTAGAAAGCAGTACCGTGACGATATGCAATAATTTCGCCGGGTGCAACAGAACGACGGATCAACCGCCACAAAAGTCAAAGCGCAGGGTGCAAACTATTAAGCACAGGCAAGCGCTATTTCTTCTTGTGCCACTTGTCGTCATCGCCCTTCTCGTAGTCATTCTTCACGGCCGCCCAGGCCACGCGGTGTGCGGTCTCCTCCCGGCTGGCATCGCCCCGGCGGTCCTCTTCATCTTTGTACTGATCCCAGGCACTGTTGAAGGCTTCTTTATAAATATCCTGCGCGTGGGCTGGCAGGACGTGCTTAACGTTGTCTGGTAAATCAGTTTTCGATTTGTATGGCATAGCAAACCCCTCTTTTTAATCAATTAGTAAGTGTGGTAGACAATGCCGGAGGCTTCCAGTCAAATTGATTATCGGATAATGATTTTTCTTAATTGACTGTTATTAAGGATATATTTAGCAAAGAGTGGCTATTATGGTGCTCTCAGACAATAATTACTAGATACCGTAAAATTAAGTAAAATATCATCAGAATGTAATTCTAATCTGTTAATTTAACGTCCTCTTTTTCTATCTTTACGCAAAATCATTCATGTTGCAGCCAGCGCAGAGGCTGCTTGAAGGATGAAGCGTATACAATTATAAGCACCTGCAACTCTGGAGAACCATATGACAACTGCACATGAGACGGTGAAAACCCGTCATAAGGAGACGTCTCTCATTTTCCCGGTGCTGGCCCTGGCCGTGCTGCTCTTCTGGGGAAGTAGTCAGTCACTGCCAGTGGTCATCGGCATTAATATTCTGGCACTTGTGGGTATTCTCAGCAGCGCCTTCAGCGTTGTCCGTCACGCCGACGTGCTGGCCCACCGTCTGGGAGAGCCCTACGGCTCGCTGATTTTAAGTCTTTCCGTCGTTATTCTCGAAGTAAGCCTCATTTCCGCGCTGATGGCGACCGGTGACGCGGCTCCTACCCTGATGCGCGATACGCTCTACTCCATCATTATGATTGTGACCGGAGGGCTGGTCGGCTTCTCGCTGCTGCTCGGCGGGCGCAAATTCGCTACCCAGTACATGAACCTGTTTGGTATTAAGCAGTACCTGATCGCCCTCTTCCCGCTGGCGATTATCGTGCTGGTGTTCCCGATGGCGCTGCCGGGTGCCAACTTCACCACCGGTCAGGCCCTGCTGGTGGCGCTGATCTCCGCGGCGATGTATGGCGTGTTCCTGCTGATCCAGACCAAAACGCACCAGAGCCTGTTCGTGTATGAGCATGAAGACGAGGGTGACGACGACGACCCGCACCACGGCAAACCGTCCGCGCACAGCAGCGTATGGCATACCATTTGGCTGATCGTGCATCTGATTGCGGTTATCGCGGTCACCAAGATGAATGCCAACCCGCTGGAAGCCCTGCTGACCGAGCTGAACGCGCCGGTGGCCTTTACCGGCTTCCTGGTGGCGCTGCTGATCCTCTCCCCGGAAGGGCTGGGGGCGTTGCGTGCGGTGCTGAACAATCAGGTGCAGCGTGCGATGAACCTGTTCTTTGGTTCGGTGCTGGCAACCATCTCCCTGACCGTTCCGGTAGTGACGCTGATTGCCTTCCTCACTGGCAATGAGCTGGTGTTTAGTCTGGGCGCTCCGGAGATGATTGTGATGGTGGCGTCGCTGCTGCTGTGCCAGATTTCGTTTTCAACCGGGCGCACCAACGTGCTTAACGGCGCGGCGCATATGGCGCTGTTTGCAGCGTATTTGATGACGATATTTGCGTAAATTGCCGGGTGGCGCTGTCGCTTACCCGGCCTACAGAACCCGTAGGCCCGTGCAAGCGCAGCGCCGCTGGGCATTGCACGGTGCGGCATGATGCCCCTCTCCCACTGGAATAGGGAGCACATACAAAAAAAGGCAACTTACGTTGCCTTTTTGCTTTTATTTCGCGGGTTTTTTATTTACTGGCTTAGTTGCTGGTATCCAGCTCTTCGAAGTTCTTAACCAGATCGTCAATCGCTTTGATCTGTTTCAGGAACGGCTCCAGCTTATCCAGCGGCAGTGCAGATGGGCCGTCGCATTTCGCGTTGGCTGGATCCGGGTGCGCTTCGATAAACAGACCGGCCAGACCGGTTGCCATACCGGCACGCGCCAGTTCGGTAACCTGGGCACGACGGCCGCCGGAGGCTGCGCCAAACGGGTCGCGGCACTGCAGGGCGTGGGTCACGTCGAAGATCACCGGCGACTGGTTAGAGACGTTCTTCATCACGCTGAAGCCCAGCATGTCCACCACCAGGTTGTCGTAACCGAAGTTGGCACCACGGTCGCACAGGATCACCTTGTCGTTACCGCCTTCGATAAACTTATCGACGATGTTCCCCATCTGGCCAGGGCTCACGAACTGCGGTTTTTTCACGTTGATAACCGCGCCGGTTTTCGCCATCGCTTCGACCAGGTCGGTCTGACGGGCGAGAAACGCTGGCAGCTGGATCACGTCGACAACGTCAGCCACAGGCTGTGCCTGGCTTGCTTCGTGGACATCGGTGATCACTTTCACGCCAAAGGTCTGCTTCAGCTCCTGGAAAATCTTCATCCCCTCTTCCAGGCCCGGGCCACGGTAAGAGTGAATAGAGGAGCGGTTGGCTTTGTCAAAAGAGGCTTTGAACACATACGGGATCCCCAGCTTCTGGGTCACGGTCACGTAATGTTCGCAGATACGCATCGCGAGATCGCGGGATTCCAGAACGTTCATGCCGCCGAACAGCACGAACGGCAGGTCGTTCGCCACGTTGATATCGCCAATGCTAACCACTTTTTGTTTCATAGGATCGCCTTATTCAGGGTGAATCGGAGTTAAGATTAATGCAGTGTAATCTGTTTATGCGCGATGGAATTAATCTGCGCGCGGATCATCTCGCTGATGGGGTCTTCCGGACACTGCTCAACGAAATAGCTCAAATCGGTCAGCGCGACGTGGTCGCACTCAAGCTGGACGTAGATCAAACCGCGATCGCGGATCTCATACGGATCTTCCGGGTTAAACTGCAGCAGCACCTCGCTGGCACGCAGCGCCAGCTCCATCTGCCGCTCTTCCATCAGCGCCGATTTTAAGGTGTCCAGCAGCTTACGTACCACTTCGGCGTTATCCGCTTCGTCCAGATCTTCGTTGTACAGCTCCGCCATCGGGCTGATGTTGCCTTTCAGCCAGACATCCAGCGTGTGATCGTCGAGGGTGTCGCCGTTGAACGGGTTGATTAACCACATTTCACCGTCCAGCCACTCGGCGCGCAGCAGCATCTGCGTCGGGAAGATGACCGGCACCAGCGGAATATCCAGGCGGTGCGCCACCCATAATAAAATGGCCCCCAGGGAGACAGCGCTACCCTGACGGTTTTTCAGTACCTGATCGAGCCACAGCGCATCGGAGAGTCGATACACGCCACGCGTATCGCAAAAGCCCCATTCGCCGTAGAACAGCTCAATCAGTTTCTCCAGTTGCCAGTCCTGCGGGCGCGCCTGACTTATCTCTTCACGCGCCAGACTCACCAGATTCTCCAGCTCGTCGTAGACGTATTGCGAAACGAAATCATCGCGGATCATCTCTGATACTTTGATCATTCCATCGCACAACGGCACTTTGTTAAATTCGAAATCGGCCAAGGACTCCATGACTTACCCCAGTAACGGTATTCTTGTGGTGGCGAGTTTAATGATGATGTACAGCACCACCAGCCCCAGCAGAAAGGCGATAAACCCCACCTGCTGGCTGCGCGGACGATGTCGTCCCAGCGCAATAAAACCCAAAACGATGTAGATGATAACGCCAAACAGCTTCTCAGTCAGCCATGCACCGTCATCGGTGAACGGCAGATAGCCGGTCACCCACATCAACCCCGCCCCCGAGACAAAGAGCAGGGTATCGATGCAGTGCGGCAGCACCCGCACCCAGCGGGCGTTGATCAGCTGATTATTGCTGTAACGCCACCAGTAACGCAGCGCGAAAAAACTGATGGTCAGGGTGACGGCAGCCACATGCAGGGTGATCAGCACCTGGAAGCTGTTCATGGCAGTTTGCCCAGCGTCAGGCGCTCATTGCCGCCGTAGTCACGACAGGTTTCGAGGCCTTCAAAACCGGCCTGCAAAAAGAGTGCGCGCACCGCTTCACCCTGCGTCCAGCCGTGCTCCAGCAGCAGCCAGCCGCCGCTCACCAGATGCTGACGAGACTGAGTAATGATATGGCTGAGATCGGCCAGACCCTGTTCGGCGGCAACCAGCGCGCTGCGCGGCTCGAAGCGCACGTCGCCTTCAGCGAGATGCGGATCGGCTTCATCAATATAGGGCGGGTTACTGACGATCGTCTCAAACTGCTGGTCGCCAAGGGCGGAGAACCAGCTGCTCTGTAGCACCGTCACGTTAGTCAGCGCCAGACGTTCAAGGTTGCGCTGTGCCAGCGCTACCGCATCGGGCATCACATCCACCGCGGTGACCTGACAATCCGGGCGTTCGCTGGCCAGCGCCAGGGCAATGGCCCCGGTGCCGGTGCCTAAATCGAGAATACGCGCGGGCGTGGCGGGCAGTCTCGCCAGGGCCTGCTCCACCAGACATTCGGTGTCGGGACGGGGGATCAGGGTGGCTGCGGAGACATACAGCGGCAGCGACCAGAACTCGCGCTCGCCCACCAGGTGCGCCACCGGCTCGCCGGTTTTGCGGCGGGCCAGGAGTTCATCAAGCTGCGCCTGCTGGTCGGGGGTCAGCGGCGTCTCGCCAAAGGCGAGAATAAAGGTGCGCGCTTTGCCGGTCACATGACCGAGCAGGATCTCCGCATCGCGACGGGGGCTTTCGCCTCCCGCCAGCGCGCTTATCGCCTGCTGTAGCCAGTGCTGAAAATCCATTAATCCTGCTCTGCCAGCGCCGCCAGTTGATCGGCCTGGTACTCCTGCACGATAGGTTCGATCAGGGAGTCCAGCTTGCCCTCCATGGTCTCATCCAGACGGTAGAGGGTCAGGTTGATGCGGTGATCGGTGACGCGGCCCTGCGGGAAGTTATAGGTGCGGTTACGGTCGCTGCGATCGCCGCTGCCCAGCAGGTTACGACGGGTCGAGGCTTCCGCCTGCTGGCGTTTCGCCATTTCCGCGGCGTGAATACGCGCGCCCAGCACCGACAGCGCTTTGGCTTTGTTTTTGTGCTGGGAACGTTCGTCCTGGCACTCCACCACGATGCCGGTTGGCAGGTGGGTAATACGGATGGCGGAGTCGGTGGTGTTAACGTGCTGACCGCCCGCGCCGGAGGAGCGGAAGGTATCGATGCGCAGATCCGCCGGGTTGATGTCCGGCAGCTCGGCTTCCGGCAGCTCGGGCATTACCGCCACGGTGCAGGCGGAGGTGTGGATACGCCCCTGAGATTCGGTAGCCGGGACGCGCTGTACGCGATGGCCGCCGGATTCGAACTTCAGGCGGCCATAGACGCCTTCGCCGCTGATTTTGGCGATCACTTCTTTATAGCCGCCATGTTCGCCTTCGTTGGCGCTCATGATCTCCACGCGCCAGCGGCGGGATTCGGCATAACGGCTGTACATGCGGAACAGATCCCCGGCAAACAGGGCCGCTTCGTCCCCGCCGGTCCCGGCGCGAACTTCGACAAAGGCGTTGCGTTCATCGTCCGGATCTTTTGGCAGCAGCAGCACCTGTAGCTGTTGCTCCAGCTCTTCCGCACGGACTTTGGCGTCCTGTAACTCTTCCTGCGCCATCTCGCGCATTTCCGGGTCGCCGAGCATCATCTGCGCGGTTTCAATATCTTCCTGAACCTGTTGCCAGTCGGTAAAGCATTTTGAAACATCACTTAATTGGGCATACTCGCGCGACAGGGCGCGAAAACGTTCCTGGTCGGCAATGGTTGCGGCATCGCCGAGCAGCGCCTGAACTTCTTCATGGCGCTCGTGCAATGCTTCCAGTTTGGCGACGATAGAGGGCTTCATAGGCGTAAGTGCACCTTATAATAATAAAATGGGTATGGCGCGCTATTCCAGCCCGAGGCTGTCGCGCAGAATATTCAGGCGTTCGTCGTCCCCGTCACGGGCGGCCTGTTGAAGTGATTTGGTTGGGGCATGGATCAGGCGATTGGTCAGTTTCCATGCCAGTTCCTGCATGATGACCTGCGGATCGCCGCCCTGTTCAAGGGCCGCCATCGCTTTGGCAGTCAGTTCATTACGGACCTGTTCCGCCTGACCGCGGTACTCGCGAATAGTCTCGCTGACGCTTTGCGCGCGCAGCCAGGCCATAAATTCGCTGGTTTCCTGCTCGACAATCGTTTCGGCCTGCACCGCCGCCGCTTTACGCTGGGCAAGGTTGTGCGAAATGATGCTTTGCAGGTCGTCCACGCTGTAAAGATAGGCGTTCGCCAGTTTACCGACCTCGGGTTCGACATCGCGCGGAACGGCGATATCCACCAGCAGCATCGGCTGATTACGGCGGGATTTCAGGGCGCGCTCCACCATGCCTTTGCCGATGATCGGCAGCGGGCTGGCGGTGGAGCTGATGATGATATCCGCTTCGCTCAGACGGGCGTCGATGTCGCTCAGAGCGATCACTTCCGCCCCCACTTCATCCGCCAGCACCTGAGCACGCTCGCGGGTGCGGTTGGCGATCATCATCTTTTTAACTTTGTGTTCGCGCAGATGGCGTGCGACCAGCTCGATGGTTTCACCTGCGCCCACCAGCAGCACAGTAACCGTCGATAATGATTCAAAAATTTGTCGCGCCAGGGTACAGGCAGCGAAAGCAACTGAAACGGCACTGGCACCAATGTCGGTTTCGGTTCGCACTCGCTTGGCGACGGAGAAGGATTTCTGGAACATGCGTTCCAGTTCGCTGGCCTTAAGGTGGCCTTTTTGCGAATCGGCAAAGGCTTTTTTCACCTGGCCGAGGATCTGCGGCTCGCCCAGCACCAGCGAATCAAGCCCGCTGGCCACGCGCATCAAATGGCTGACCGCATCGTTATCCTGATGCCAGTACAGGCTGTTGCGCAGCTCTTCTTCGTTCAGATTGTGGTACTCGCATAACCAGCGGACCAGCGCTTCGTGCAGGTTATCCTGCTCTTCAACGCTGAGATAGAGCTCAGTACGGTTGCACGTTGACAACACCACGCCCCCCTGCACCATCGGCTGGGCAAGCAGACTTTCCAGCGCCTGGTCGAGCGTGTCCGGCGAAAACGTCACGCGTTCTCGCAGTGATACCGGGGCTGTTTTGTGGTTGATACCGAGTGCTAAAAGGGTCATATGAGCGGGAGTAGTACCAGCGTTAATAAGGTTAGCAGGCCGCATCATACAGGATGCACGAGATCAATAAAAGAGACTGCCCCCTTTCGGAGTAATAGGTTATCAATTGTTATTAACCGCTAATTTGATGATTTAGGACAACTTGAGCGTAGACGCTGCTTCATACCGACGCTAGCATTAAGCGATATAACTGCCACGTATCTCAAGGATTTGTCCTCATTATGACCAGACTCATTCGCCTGCTGCCCCTGGCCGCGCTGGTGCTGACCGCATGTTCCATTACGCCGCCTAAAGGGCCAGGCAAAAGCCCGGATGCGCCACAGTGGCGTCAGCATCAGCAAGACGTGCGCGCATTAAATCAGTATCAGACCCGCGGGGCCTTTGCTTATCTGTCCGATCAGCAGAAAGTCTACGCCCGCTTCTTCTGGCAGCAGACTGGCCAGGATCGCTATCGCCTGCTGCTGCTGAACCCGCTTGGCAGCACCGAGATGGAGCTGATTGCCCAGCCGGGCAGCGCCCAGGTCACTGACAATAAAGGTAAGAAATATACCGGTATCGACGCCGAGGAGATGATCGGCAAGCTGACCGGGATGCCTATTCCGATTACCAGCCTGCGCCAGTGGATCCTCGGCCTGCCGGGCGATGCCACCGACTATAAACTCGACGACCAGTATCGCCTGAGCGAAGTGAACTACAGCCAGAACGGCAAAAACTGGAAAGTGGTGTACGGCGGCTACGACAGCGACAGCAAGCCAGCCCTGCCGTCCAGCCTGGAACTGACCGAAGGCAGCCAGCGCATCAAGCTGAAAATGGATAACTGGATCGTCAAATGATGACCCACTGGCCTTCGCCCGCGAAACTGAACCTGTTTTTATACATCACCGGCCAGCGTGCTGACGGATATCACACCCTGCAGACGCTGTTTCAGTTTGTTGACTATGGCGACACTATTTCCATTGAGCTGCGCAACGATGGGCAGATCCGGCTCCTGACGCCGGTCGAAGGTGTGGCCGATGAGGATAACCTGATTGTGCGCGCCGCCCGCCTGCTGATGTGCGCCGCAGAAGGATCCGGGCGTCTGCCGGCCGGCAGCGGCGCGGATATCCGCGTCGAGAAACGCTTGCCGATGGGCGGCGGGCTCGGCGGCGGGTCGTCGAATGCCGCCACCGTGCTGGTGGTGCTCAACCACCTGTGGGGATGTGGCCTGTCGGTGGATGAACTGGCCGCCCTCGGGCTGACGCTCGGGGCCGACGTGCCGGTGTTTGTCCGTGGACATGCGGCGTTTGCCGAGGGTGTGGGCGAGATCCTCTCTCCGGCAGAACCGACGGAAAAATGGTATCTGGTAGCCCATCCGGGCGTCAGCATTCCGACCCCGGTTATCTTTAAGGATCCGGACCTGCCGCGCGATACCCCAGTAAGGTCAATAGAAACGTTATTAAACTGTGAATTCAGCAACGATTGCGAGGATATCGCAAGAAAACGTTTTCGCGAGGTTGATGTCGCGCTTTCCTGGCTGTTAGAATACGCGCCGTCGCGCCTGACTGGCACAGGGGCCTGTGTCTTTGCTGAATTTGATACGGAATCCGCTGCACGTCAGGTGCTCGAGCTGGCTCCAGAGTGGCTGCATGGTTTCGTAGCGCGTGGTATGAACGTCTCCCCGCTGCAGCAGGCCATTCTGGCGCAATCTGAGTTTCGGTGACAACGTCACCCTGTTCCAGACGTTGCATCGCGCTCTTTAATACACCGCCTGGATAGCATTCGCCTGGCCCGCACAGTTTACGGCGAACTATCCACCACTGGACGCATGCCTGAGGTTCTTCTCGTGCCTGATATGAAGCTTTTTGCTGGTAACGCCACCCCGGAACTAGCACAACGTATTGCCAACCGCCTGTACACTTCTCTTGGCGACGCCGCCGTAGGTCGCTTTAGCGATGGCGAAGTCAGCGTACAAATTAACGAAAATGTACGCGGTGGTGATATTTTCATCATCCAGTCCACCTGTGCTCCAACTAACGACAACCTGATGGAACTGGTTGTTATGGTCGATGCCCTGCGCCGTGCTTCCGCTGGCCGTATCACTGCTGTTATTCCTTACTTTGGTTATGCCCGTCAGGACCGTCGCGTCCGTTCCGCACGTGTGCCAATTACCGCTAAAGTTGTCGCTGACTTCCTCTCCAGTGTTGGCGTTGACCGCGTTCTGACGGTTGACCTGCATGCCGAGCAGATCCAGGGCTTCTTTGACGTTCCGGTTGATAACGTATTCGGCAGCCCAATCCTGCTGGAAGACATGCTGCAGCTGAACCTGGACAACCCGATTGTAGTTTCTCCGGACATCGGCGGCGTGGTTCGCGCACGCGCTATCGCCAAACTGCTTAACGATACCGACATGGCGATCATCGACAAACGTCGTCCACGCGCTAACGTTTCTCAGGTGATGCATATCATCGGTGACGTTGCTGGCCGTGACTGCGTGCTGGTTGACGACATGATCGACACCGGCGGCACTCTGTGCAAAGCCGCCGAAGCGCTGAAAGAGCGTGGTGCAAAACGCGTATTCGCTTACGCCACCCACCCGATCTTCTCCGGCAATGCAGTGAACAACCTGCGCAACTCCGTCATTGATGAAGTTGTGGTGTGTGACACCATCCCACTGAGCGACGAAATCAAAGCGCTGCCAAACGTGCGTACTTTGACCCTCTCCGGGATGCTGGCCGAAGCGATTCGTCGTATCAGCAACGAAGAATCCATCTCTGCAATGTTCGAACACTAATCGGACGCAGTCTGAAAACCCGCTACGGCGGGTTTTTTTGTCTGTGAAATGTATTTGTATGATTAATGCCTCCTTCACCTGCCATTGATATGACAGATGATGCGCACATGGATGATGATTGTGAAAAACGCTTCCTCTCATGTTCTGCCCTTCCGCGCCCTCATCGACGCCTGCTGGAAAGAGAAATATACCCTGTCACGCTTTACCCGTGACCTGATCGCCGGGATCACCGTTGGCATCATTGCCATTCCGCTGGCGATGGCGCTGGCGATTGGCAGCGGCGTGGCACCGCAGTACGGCCTGTACACCGCCGCCGTCGCCGGGATTGTGATTGCCCTGACCGGCGGATCGCGCTTTAGCGTCTCCGGGCCGACCGCGGCCTTTGTGGTGATCCTCTATCCGGTTTCCCAGCAGTTCGGCCTCGCCGGATTGCTGGTGGCGACCCTGATGTCAGGGGTATTTTTGATTTTGTTCGGTCTGGCGCGCTTTGGCAGGCTGATTGAGTACATCCCGCTCTCCGTGACGCTGGGCTTTACCTCGGGGATCGGTATCACCATCGGGACGATGCAGATTAAGGATTTCCTCGGCCTGCAGATGACCCATGTGCCGGAGCACTACCTGCAAAAAGTGGGGGCGCTGGTGATGGCGCTGCCGACGGCAAACCTGGGCGATGCGGCAATCGGCGTGGTGACGCTGGGCACGCTGATCCTCTGGCCGCGTCTGGGCATTCGCCTGCCGGGGCATCTGCCCGCCCTGCTGCTGGGCTGTGCGGTAATGGGCGTGGTGAACCTGCTGGGCGGCCACGTCGCCACTATCGGCTCCCAGTTCCACTATGTGCTGGCGGATGGCTCCCAGGGGAACGGTATCCCGCAGCTTCTGCCCCAATTGGTGCTGCCCTGGAATCTGCCCGGCTCCAGTTTCACTTTAAGCTGGGATTCCCTGCGCGCGCTGCTGCCAGCAGCCTTTTCGATGGCGATGCTGGGGGCGATTGAGTCCCTGCTCTGCGCGGTGGTGCTGGACGGTATGACCGGCACCAAACACAAAGCCAACAGCGAGCTGGTCGGCCAGGGGCTGGGGAATATCATCGCCCCGTTCTTCGGCGGCATTACCGCCACCGCGGCCATTGCCCGCTCGGCGGCGAACGTTCGCGCCGGGGCGACCTCGCCCGTTTCAGCGGTCATTCACTCGGTGCTGGTGATCCTCGCCCTGCTGGTGCTGGCTCCCCTGCTCTCGTGGCTGCCGCTGTCGGCTATGGCCGCTCTGCTGCTGATGGTGGCATGGAACATGAGCGAGGCGCATAAAGTGGTCAACCTGCTGCGTCGCGCGCCGAAAGACGACATCATCGTGATGCTGATCTGCATGTCGCTGACCGTGCTGTTTGACATGGTGATTGCCATCAGCGTCGGGATTGTGCTGGCCTCGCTGCTGTTTATGCGCCGCATTGCCCGCATGACGCGTCTGGCGACGGTCAACGTCGCGGTGCCGGACGATGTGCTGGTGCTGCGGGTGATCGGCCCGCTGTTCTTTGCCGCCGCCGAAGGGCTGTTCAGCGAGCTGGAGTCGCGTATTGCGGGTAAACGGATCGTGGTACTGAAGTGGGACGCGGTCCCGGTGCTGGACGCGGGCGGGCTGGACGCCTTCCAGCGCTTTGTACAACGTCTGCCGGAAGGCTGTGAACTGCGGGTGAGCAATCTCGAGTTCCAGCCCCTGCGCACCATGGCGCGCGCAGGGGTGCAACCTATTCCTGGTCGTCTGGCGTTCTATCCAAACCGCGAGGCAGCATTAGCGGATCTGTGACATCCGCCGCTGCATCATGATACCAATCGCCTGCTGGAGCCACCCGAGCGCAGCAGGCGTCATCCAGGTTCCCTTCATCAGATGCGGCTCCTGCTGCATCGCCTGACGGAATTTTTGCTGCGTCGCCGGGCTGGTTCCGGCGTAAGACTGGAACAGCGCCAGCCAGTTTTCGGCCAGCTGTTGTGCGGCATCGCAGGCAGGATCCAGCCCCTGTGACAGGGCCTGATGCAGCTTCGCCACCAGCGGCGGCCACTCCATCATGCGATCAAAATAGTGCGCCCGGGTAAAGGCCATCTCCTCCGGCGAGAGGTACTTTTCCCAGATGATAAGCTTCGATTCGGCAAACGCCCGGGTGATGTAATCCGTCATCTCCGCCGTGATGCCCGTTTGTTCGCGCATCTGCGGCTCAACGCTGTGCATCTCGTTGAGTCGGGTGAGAAACTCCGGTTTGCCCGCCGTGTCCTGCTCGAGACGCACCATCCAGCGCGTGGCCAAATCCAGTGCCCGGGGATCGGAGACCGCAACGTTGTTCTCCAGCAGGGATTTCGCCTCCTTAACCAGAGCGTCCCAGATATCGGCCAGCGCCTCTTTATCCGTCGCAAAGGACAACTGCTGTAACTCTTCTTTGCTAAACCAGCGATCGTACATATTCATTAACTCCAGAGTCTGTAGCCAGGATTCCAGATCCAGATCCTCATGGGCATCGAGCCCGGCGCGTAAATCCACCAGCCGGTCGCGCAGCGTGGTGATGCTGCGCACCTGCTTATCCAGCAGACGGATTTGCGCCCCGATCAGTTCCGATAACGACAGTGAATCTTTTTCCAGAAAATCCCTGATTTCAGCAAGTTCCAGCCCTGCCTTTGCCAGCGCCTGTATCATATGAAGACGCTGTACATCGGCCAGATTGTAAAGCCGGTACCCTGCCGCGCTTCTGGCAGAAGGCAGCAACAATCCTGTTTGCTCATAATGGTGCAAGGTGCGCACGGTGATCCCGGCGCGTTTCGCCAGTTCCCCGACCTGAATTAACATAACGGCTCCTTCTTATGCCAGTGGCGTCACTCTGGAGCCTTACGTTACGTGAGGGTCAATACGCGATGCAAAAAAAAACGACTCCAGAGGGAGCCGTTTCGGTGTTCTTTGGGTCAGCGCATTAACTGTGTTTATGCTGATCGCGACGACAGCGCTTATCGTAGTGGCGTACCCACCAGTATCTGTCGCAAACCTGCTCATGACCGCTGACGCGGGCACCCGCCAGCCACAATACGGCCCCCAGGAAGATGCTCAGGATCGCACCATGTGCGAAGTATTGCGGCAGGTCAAGCTGCGGCAGCTGGTTTAAAATGGAGTAACCGACGCCAACAACCATGACCACCAATCCCAACCCCATTAGCACGTTACCGAGTAACGAAGCGTTTCTGCGTTTCATGTGTCACCTCCGGAGCTTTGGGTTGCAGGGAAATAATCTCCCTAATCCTTGTGTGTAAAGTATAGACACCACCCCTTTTAGTGATTGCGTGAGGGATCACATTTACGCACATCGGGGCAACAAAACTTTACAAATAAGCCTTTGAGTAGCATGAAATTCTAATGGTTCAGGCACGGTATTATTCAGATTCAACGCGACGGCGCGCAGAATTTTGTCAAGCGACGCGGCAGACAGTACACTACGCGCCAGACTTAGCACTTTCAGGAACAAAAACGTGACGATTAAACTGATTGTCGGCCTGGCCAACCCTGGCGCGGAATATGCGGCGACCCGCCACAATGCGGGTGCCTGGTATGTTGATCTGCTGGCCGAGCGGTTGCGCGCGCCCCTGCGCGAGGAACCGAAGTTCTTCGGCTATACCTCCCGCGTGAACCTGGCCGGAGCCGATGTGCGTCTGCTGGTGCCGACCACGTTTATGAACTTAAGCGGCAAAGCCGTTGCTGCCCTGGCGACCTTCTACCGGATCAACCCGGACGAGATCCTGGTCGCCCACGACGAACTGGATCTGCCGCCGGGCGTGGCAAAATTCAAACTCGGCGGCGGTCACGGCGGGCATAACGGTTTAAAAGACATCATCAGCAAGCTGGGCAATAACCCCAATTTTCACCGTTTGCGCGTCGGTATTGGTCATCCGGGCGATAAAAACAAAGTTGTCGGCTTTGTGCTGGGTAAGCCGCCGGTTTCGGAACAGAAACTGATCGACGAAGCGGTAGACGAAGCGGTGCGTTGCACTGAAATCTGGCTGCAGGATGGCTTAACCAAAGCCACCAACCGTCTGCACGCTTTCAAAGCGCAATAACCGGCGCGTCACGCCTTTTTTGCCCCGCAGGCTGCGGGTTACGTGTATAATAGGCGAAGTTATTTACTTTTCTTCGACTCGTTAATGTTAACGTGTTGAATATCAAGACATTAAGGTGATTCAGAAATGGGATTCAAATGCGGTATCGTTGGTCTGCCTAACGTTGGCAAATCCACCCTGTTTAACGCGCTGACTAAAGCGGGCATCGAAGCGGCTAACTTCCCGTTCTGCACCATCGAGCCAAACACCGGTGTCGTGCCAATGCCCGATCCGCGTCTGGACCAGCTGGCGGAGATCGTTAAGCCGCAGCGTATTCTGCCCACCACCATGGAGTTCGTGGACATCGCCGGTCTGGTAAAAGGCGCGTCCAAAGGTGAAGGCCTGGGCAACCAGTTCCTGACCAACATCCGTGAAACCGAAGCCATCGGCCACGTTGTTCGTTGCTTTGAAAACGACAACATCATCCACGTGAACAACAAAGTGGATCCGGCTGACGATATCGAAGTGATCAACACCGAGCTGGCGCTGTCTGACCTCGACACCTGCGAGCGCGCTCTGCACCGCGTGCAGAAGAAAGCCAAAGGCGGCGACAAAGACGCGAAAGCGGAACAGGCTGCGCTGGAAAAATGTCTGCCACAGCTGGAAAACGCCGGCATGCTGCGCGCCCTGAAAAACCTGACCGAAGAAGACAAAGCGGCGATCAAATACCTGAGCTTCCTGACCCTGAAGCCAACCATGTATATCGCTAACGTCAACGAAGACGGTTTTGAAAACAACCCGTACCTCGACAAAGTGCGTGAGATCGCAGCTGCCGAAGGTTCTGTGGTGGTAGCGGTTTGTGCCGCGGTGGAATCTGATATCGCCGAGCTGGACGATGCCGACCGTGAAGAGTTCATGGCCGAGCTGGGTCTGGAAGAGCCAGGTCTGAACCGCGTGATCCGCGCCGGTTACGAACTGCTGAACCTGCAGACCTACTTCACCGCGGGCGTGAAAGAAGTGCGTGCATGGACCATCCCTGTTGGCGCGACTGCTCCACAGGCCGCAGGCAAGATCCACACCGACTTCGAGAAAGGCTTTATCCGTGCGCAGACGATCGCCTTTGAAGACTTCATCACCTACAAGGGTGAGCAAGGCGCGAAAGAAGCGGGCAAGATGCGTGCTGAAGGGAAAGACTACATCGTTAAAGATGGCGATGTGATGAACTTCCTGTTTAACGTCTAATCGCTGCCAGACAGACAAAAAATCCACGCCCCGGCGTGGATTTTTTTATATCGCGCTCAAAGCTGATGCAAACCCGCCTCTGCGGCCTGCCGACGCCAGTCCAGCAATACCTCCCATAACTGGCGTGTCGCTTCGCTAAAGCCACCAATAAACAGGGCCGAACAGATCTCCCGATAGTGCGGCGCGCTCACCAGGTCCGTAAGCGCGGCGCGTATGGCCCGTAGGGTATCCGATGAGGTACTGGCAGCGGTTATCAAAGGCAGACCCGGTGCCAGCGGGCTGCGGCCAATAACCGCCAGCCCGGCCTGCAGCTCAGGTTCATGGCGCTGCAACAGGGCCCAGGTCACGCAGTCGATGGCGGCGATATCGCCCTCACCGCGCCGGAGCGCGATCAGCGACTGGCGATGGCTGCCGCTAAAGGTTACGCCGGAGAAAAAACGGCCCTGCTCTGCCAGCGGAGCCACCATCTTCAGCAGTACGTTGTACCCTGACTGCGAATCAGGAGCGTTGCACACCACCCGCTGGCCGCGAAAATCGGCCAGCGTTTTAGCGCTATCCTGTGCCCGTGCCACCAGCAGGCTGCGATAAAACTCTCCCTCGCAGCCTGGCGCAGTGTAGTGAAAACAGCCCACAACCTGCACCTCCGGCAACGCAGTCACCAGCGGAAAGCCGCAGGTCTGACTCAGCACCAGGCCGGGATTTCGCCAGTGCGCCAGCAGCTCGTCCCCGGGAAACGAGGGTGCCTGTTCGGTTACCGCCACGCCGTGGGCTATCAGCAGCTGTTGCACCGCCCGGTAGAGGGCCTCTGTGTCCGCG
Organism: Leclercia sp. AS011; assembly: GCF_037152535.1. Lineage (NCBI taxonomy): Bacteria > Pseudomonadati > Pseudomonadota > Gammaproteobacteria > Enterobacterales > Enterobacteriaceae > Leclercia > Leclercia sp. AS011. Next base: position 784,062 of record NZ_JBBCMA010000001.1, on the reverse strand, counting down.
TGGTTAATGTCATACATGGGAAACGCCAGCGTCTCACTCATGGCCTTCACCTCCTTCAATGCCGGGATGGACCGTGACATCCACCGGTGTCCGCCAGAAATGGCGCAACCACTGGCCGTAGCCCTGGACCACAAAATCCTGGTTTCGCTGCTGATACGCCTCACGATGTTGCCGATAGATGGCTTTCAGTCCGTACCAGGGCACGCCGGGCAGATCGTGATGTACTGAATGGTAGTTGAGATTTAAAAACAGCAGCTGCCAGAACGCCCCGGCCTCGTTAATGACCGAACGCGCGAGGGGATCGTCCGCCGCCCGGTGCTCGAGAAAAGAACGCACTTTGGTCAGGGCCAGCGCCGGGTAGCTTACCGCCAGCACAAACCAGAGCGGCGAGAATCCCTGATGCGCCATCCACCAGAAAAGCGCAGCAAGCAGTACCCCGTGCACCAGCCACATCGTCATCGCCGCATACTGCAGCTGGCGAAATGCCGACAGCGCGCTGCCGAGCGTCTGGCCAATATCCATCAGCGGCCCCAGCAGCAGCCGACCACCAAAGGTATTGCGGGCCTGGATCGCCCGCCTGTGCCAGGGTGAAATGCGCGCCCAGCTCGCCGGGGTAAAGTAATAGGATTCGGGATCATCCACCGGTACGGTCAGACTGTCTTGACGATGGTGCGCCAGATGGGAATCCCGATAGAGGCCATAGGGGTACCAGACCGCCAGCGGCAAGGTGCCAAACAGCTGGTTAAGCCAGGGAAAACGCGTGGGATGGCCGTGGATTAGCTCATGCTGGAGCGACATGTACCAGGTGCTAAAAAGGATCAGCAGCAGGGTCGCCGGCAGCAGACCGAGCGTCTGCCAGTACGCCAGCGTGGTAAACCAGCCGCCATAAATCGCCACCATCAGCAGCCAGGTCGGCATTTCGCTGCGCCACAGCAGGCTGGTGGAAAGGCGACGGATCTGCTCGCGCTGTTGTGAGTGTAAATAGAGGGCCATTCCTTCAGACGCCACCGTCATAGATAAGATGTTGTAACCCTCCGGCATCCCGCCTGAAATGACAACGAACTTAAATCGCATTGCTTTGCCACAAAACAGGCACGACAAGCCCAGGCCTGCACAACAGAGATTGACTTATTCTGTAATAAAGGTACTTTTCAGGACATGAAGAAGATCCTGATTATCGTACCCGACGGCGGCATGTTGTTTGAGGCCGCCGGTATCGCCGACATTCTGACCCAGGCCAACCTGCTGCGTCCGGAAGGCCCCTGCTATCGGATAATTATCGCCACAACCCAGCCCCATCAGGTGATCCACGGTCAGTCCGGCCTGAACCTGCTGGCCGACTATCGCCTGCCGGAGCTTGATCCGCGCGAGCCGCTCGACACCATCATCATTACCGGACGCGGGCTCAACGCGCAGGAGAGCACGGCGGTGGTCGACTGGCTGCATCTCGCTGCGCCACACGCGCGGCGTATTGCTTCGGTCTGCGGAGGCGCACTGCTTCTGGCGCAGGCCGGCGTGCTGGATGGCCGACGGGCAACCACCCACTGGCGTCTGCTGGAAACCCTGCAAAACAGCTGGCCGCAGGTAAAAGTGGAAAGCGGCCCGCTGTATATCCAGGACGGCCCGATCTGGACCTCCGGTGGCGTCAGCACCGGATTCGATCTGACGCTGGCGCTGGTTGAGGAGGACTACGGCTTTAGCCTCGCCCGGGACGTCGCGCAGGACATGGTGATGTATCTGCGCCGCCCCGGCGGACAGCTGCAGTTCAGCCGCTATCATCTGCCGCAGCCCGGTGCCTCTGGCCCGATTGCAGAGCTGCAGGGCTGGATCCTGCAAAACCTCACGGCGGATCTGTGCGTGGAAAAGCTGGCGGAAAAGGCCGCGATGAGTCCGCGTAATTTTACCCGGGTATTCACCCGCGACACCGGCGCATCCCCGGCCCGCTACGTCACCGAGGCGCGTCTGGCTGCGGCGCGACACCTGCTGGAGCAAACCAAAGAGCCGCTGGAGCGCATCGCAGAGCAGAGCGGGTTTGGCACCAGCATCAACCTGCGGCGGGTATTCGAAAAACAGCTCCACCTGACACCGGGCGAGTACCGCCAGCGTTTTCATAGCCGCAAAATGGCGTAATGTGATCCTTTTTTGTCATTTACGCCATTACACCTGCCGCCTACAGTAACTCCAGAGATCACAGAGAAGGAGTGAATCATGGTTAAGGTCGGTATTAACGGTTTCGGCAGGATCGGACGTAATTTCTTACGCGCTGCGCTGGGCAATCCGGATATTCATATTGCAGCGATTAACGATCTGACGGACAGCAAAACCCTCGCCCACTTGTTGAAATACGACTCCCTGCTCGGCACCCTGCCGGTAGCCGTCGAAGCCGGTGAAGGGGCGCTGCAGGTGGATGGTCAACGTATCACCGTCTTCAGCGAACGCGACCCGGCAAACATCCGCTGGGCTGAGGCAGGCGTAGAGGTAGTTATCGAGGCCACGGGCTTTTTCACCGAGCGCGAGAAGGCGGCGGTCCATATTCACAGCGGCGGTGCAAAGCGCGTCATCATCTCCGCACCGGGTAAAAACGACGATCTGACGGTAGTCATGGGAGTCAACGACACCCTGTACGATCCGGCGCAACATTACGTGGTCAGTAACGGGAGCTGCACCACTAACGGCCTGGCACCCGCAGCGCAGGTGCTGCACCAGCAGTTTGGCATTGAGCACGGGCTGATGAATACCACCCACGCCTACACCAACAGCCAGGCGCTGCACGACCAGCCGGAAAAAGATCTTCGCGGTGCCCGTGCGGCGGCGCTGTCGATTGTGCCCTACTCCAGCGGGGCGGCGAAGGCGCTGGGTAAAGTGATTCCGGAGCTTGATGGCCGACTGACGGGCTATTCGCTGCGCGTGCCGGTACCGGTCGTTTCCATCGTCGATCTGACCGTTACCCTGAGCCGGGACGTGACTGTCGACGAGGTTAACAATGCCTTTCGCAGCGCGGCGGCGAGCGGGCCACTGAAAGGGATCCTGGGCTACAGCGATGAGCCGTTGGTCTCCAGCGATTACCAGGGCGATCCGCGCTCCTCCATTATCGATGGGCTATCCACCCTGGTGATAGGCGGCAAGATGGTGAAGATCCTCGCGTGGTATGACAACGAATGGGGATTCTCGAATCGGCTGGTTGATCTGGCCCTGCTGATGGACCGCAAAGGCGTATAATTTGACGCACCTGCGCCCCACTAAAAATCCACGCCTAAGCGTGGATTTTTTTGTTACAGGGAAGCCGCTTATTTGTTTCCCGCCATAAACACCTCAACGCCAAACCCAGGCAGTGGATAGCGATGATCCCTGAGCACGTCGCCCTTAAGTAAGGGTGTCAGCTCCCGACTCTCTTCGCTCAAATCAAGCGTGACGGCCTGGTCGCTATAGTTCTGTACAAAAATATACGCCTGCCCTTCGCGGTATCTTGCTGTGGCGACCACCCCTTCCGGCAGCTGCATAGTGGTGGAGGCAGTAATACCGTACTCATGCGCAATCATCTGATAAAAATCTTGCAGGAAGTCGCTTCCGGTTCTGGCCGCGAGATAGTACGCCTGCCCTTTGCCATACAGGTTACGGGTGGCGGCTGGCCTGCCCGCATAAAAATCCTGTTGATATACGCCCAGCACGTCTGCCGTTTCCGCGTGAATGAGATCGCACAGTTCCCGACATTCATACGCCCGTCCCGTGCGGCTCCAGGTGGATGACGTGATAGCGATCTGATTCGTTTCGCCTTCGTACAGACCGTCGATCTCTTCCGACCAGATACCTAATACATCCCGTAAAGGACCGGGGAACCCGGTGGTGAAGCACAGGTCATCCGGGTTGACGATACCGGTCCAGTAGGTGGCGATAAATACCCCGCCCGCCGCCACAAACTGGCTCACACGTTCGGCGAAAGCCTCATTCACCATATAGAGCATCGGGGCGACGATCACCCGGTATGGGCTGAGATCGGACTGTTGGGAAACGATATCCACCGGGATACTCTGCTGCCAGAGCGCCTGATAGTGCTGCTGCACCGTCTCTTCAAACTTAATGCCACAGTTACGCGGCCCGGCGGCGTCGTTTACCGCCCAGCGGTTATCCCAGTCATAGACCATCGCCACTTCAGCCCGGTAATCCGCCCCTGCTGCAGGTGCCAGTTTTTCCAGCGCCGCCCCTACCTGCTTCACATCCTGCCCGACGCGGGTATTGAGATGGCCGACATGATCCACAACCGCGCCGTGTAATTTTTCGACCGAACCGCGGCTTTTTCGCCACTGGAAATATTGCACCGAGTCGGAACCGTGAGCCACCGCCTGCATCGCCGAGAGCAGGTGCATCCCGGGCCTTTTCAACTTGCTGACGGCCTGCCAGTTGGTAGTGCCGGGCGTGGACTCCATCAGCAGGAACGGCAGCCCGGGTTTAAGGCTTCGCATCAGGTCAAAGGTAAAGGCCGTGTAGCCTGCGGTTTCCTGCTGCTTTTGCGGCTTGTGCCACTCCGGATAACTGTCCCATGAGATGAAATCCACCTCCTGCGCAAGACGCCAGTAATCGTAATCGCTGAACGCCCCATGGAAGTTTGTGGTGGCGGGTAACGCAGGATTGAAGGGTTTGACCGCCTCAATCTCATGGCGACAAAATAGCGCCACCTGCTCACTCATAAAGCGCCGCCAGTCAATGTTCAGCCCGTGAACGGACTGCTCCCCCAGCGGCCCTGGGGAATGGATCTGGCTCCAGCTGGAATATTCGTGGCTCCAGAATGCACTCCACCAGCGCTGATTCAGGTTCTCTAACGTCTGATACTTCTTTTTCAGCCAGTCACGGAAGGCCTGCTGGCAGATCTCACAGTGGCAGTCGCCGCCATACTCATTGGAGATATGCCAGGCCAGTACCGCAGGATGATGCGCATAACGTTTCGCCAGCTGGGTGTTAATTTTACCGGTCAGGCGTAAATATTCGGGGGATGAAACACAGTGATTATGGCGTTCCCCGTGCAGGTTTTTCGTTAAATCGCTATTGGTCCGTAACACCTCAGGGTATTTTTCCGATACCCAGGCAGGTCTTGCCCCACTGGGTGTTGCCAGAAAGATATATATTCCGTTGGCATAAAGCGTATCCAGAACGCTATCCAGCCAGCCAAACTGGTATTCCCCTTCAGCAGGCTCAAGTTTAGACCAGCTAAATATCCCTACTGACATCACGTTGCATTTGGCTTCCTTCATCATCGCGATATCTTTCTCAAGAATATCGGGCTGACCGAGCCACTGATCCGGATTATAGTCCGCACCGTGCAGAAAATTGAGTTGCGTAAATAACCTGCCCATCACCACCTCCCTTATGCTAAAGACTCTCTCTCTGGAGAAAGCGCAATAACCTTGTCTTTTTTATTCCGCAGAGAAAATACGGAGAACAGCGTAAAGAGTCCTGAGACAACGCCAAGAATGATATAGGTATTGGCAAAGCCAATAGTGTCATATAAATGCCCGACCACCGGGGAGTAGACCGTTGTCGCAATAGAAGCCGCAAACAGCACCAGTAAATAGATGGTGGACGACAGCTTATGGTCAAAATTCTGCGCGATAAATTTGAAGACGGAGATCAGGATTAAGGGTTTCTCAATGGCGTGCATCATTTTGACTGCGGCGATCCAGACCGGACCCAGTGGAATTGCAGATCCCAGAATACGCACCGACATAATGGTCCCGGCAATTACCAGCGCCCACTTCGCGCCGACGCGGTTCACAAACCATGGCATCAGCCCAAGGAATAAGGTTTCGCCACACACCTGAATTGATGCCAGGGTGCCATACCATTTATTGCCCTCGTCAACGGTGGGGAACTGTAGAGAGAAATACTGCGCAAACTGTTGGTCGTAGGTGTCATAAATTTGCGTAACGAACAGCGTAAAAATAATCAGCATCCAGAACTGCTTGTCTTTCATCAATTCAAGAACATGACCCGCTTTTAATGACGAGGTCATTTTTTCTTCTTCCAGCGTGACCGTAATTTTGGTCAGCATAAAGCAGCCAGCCGCTAAGACGATGGCAATACTGGCCAGCCAGAACGAGAGATCAGGATTGTCGTTAATATTTCGCCCGACAATATAGGCCGCGGCGGCCCAACCCAGGGAGCCCCACATTCTCACCCGTCCATATTCGAAGGAATAACGGCGGGATATTTTATCGATATAGGAGTCGATAACGCCGCACCCGGAGTTAAAAATCACCCCCAGATAGATGCCGCCCAGAATTGCCCCCAGCCAGAATGAGCTCACCAGCAAGGGAGCATAGACATAAATAAAGAAGGGTCCGACCGGCAGCAGCAGCGCAATAATTAAAAAGATGAGCGATTTTTTGGTGCCAAATTTATCAGAGATATAACCAAAGAACGGCTGCATGGTCAGCGCAATAAAGGCATTTATCGCATATAACCACCCCGTCTGGGTGGCGCTGATGCCTAAATGCTGGGTCGTCCAGATAACAAAAAAGGCCATCGTTGACGACCAGGCAAACAGGTAGAGAAAATCGAAAATGCTTAAAAGGATGTAGTTCCTTTTACCGGTAACCATATTTTCTTCCTCAACAAGGAACAGGATCGGTGCTTCGCTGAAGGCTCAGCGAGTGGCGTTGTTTTAGTTCATCTCAATACAGTTATGCAGGACGCAGGGTTGTCGCCCTTAAAATGTATGACGTTCACATCAATGCGTTACATACAATACCTGACAAAAGACGCGAACAACTCTCCTTGCTGAAAACTGCAATCAACATCACAGAACGCAATTTTTAAAGCGGGAAAAGGTGATCAATGTCGCCAAATTACGCCATGTGAACGTATGACATTTTGATATACTGTTCGCTCACAGGGTGGTTATGAGAAAGGATTGAGGGTGAACAAAAACAGAAATGCGACGCTGGAAGATGTCGCTCGCCAGGCGGGGGTTTCTTATCAGACCGTCTCCCGGGTTCTTAATAAATCGGTGAACGTGGCTGAGAAAACGCGTATCCGGGTTGAACAGGCGATTGAAGATCTGCGCTACGTTCCAAATCGCCTGGCGCAACAGCTGGTGGGGAAACGCACCCAGACGCTGGGGTTAGTGACCACCTCCCTTGCGCTGCATGCGCCATCGCAAATCGCCGCATCCGTGAAAAAGCACGCCCGTGAGGCGGGCTACCAGGTTCTGATTTCGATGATTGATGACGCTGACCCCACGGCCATTCAGCAATCCATTAACGACTTCAAATCGCAGTTTATCGAAAAAATTCTGATTAACGTTCCGCTGGAGACCCCGCCCGCCCGGGAGCTGGCTGAGCATAATTGCGATGTTACCTGCCTGTTTCTCGATGTGGCACCGGACAGCGGGGTGTTTCATGTCATCTTTGATCCCGCCAACGGCACTCAGGAGAGCGTTAAACGCCTATGCGAACTGGGACACAGCAACATTGCGCTGATGCCTGGCCCGCAGAATTCTGTTTCGGCTACATTGCGTCTGGAAAACTGGTTGAGCAGCCTGGCAACTTTCGGCATAACGCCTGCGGCCGTTATTTTCGGTACCTGGGATGCCCAAAGCGGTTACGACGGTGCACGCGAGCTCCTCGACGATAAAACGGCATTTAGCGCCCTGCTGGTGGGGAACGACCAGATGGCGCTGGGCGCGCTAAGCGCGTTGAATAAGGCGGGCATCGCGGTCCCCCGGCAGGTTTCCGTCATTGGCTACGATGACAGTTATGAAAGCGCGTTTTTTATTCCTGCGCTCACCACGGTGCGGCTTGATTTAGATGCCCAGGGTCAGGAAGCGGTGGCGAGAGTGCTCGCGGCAACCCCGGATAGCACTCCCGACAGCTGCGTTATGCCTGCGGAGTTTATTTTACGTGATTCGGTGACGGTGAATGGAAAGGGATAAAACAGCCGCGCCTGCGGCTGCCCTGTCTCAATGGTTCACCGCGCGGGTTCAGCAAACCCTCTCCGGTACGCTGCAGGCGTCGTCGCCAGCTGATTTCTGAAGTGATGGCGCATGGTCGCCACGCTGCCAAACCCCACCTGCTCAGCAATCCGCTCTATCGACAGCTGGCTGTTCTCCAGCAGATCCTGGCTGCGGCTCAGGCGGGCGTTCAACAGCCACTGGGCAGGGGTTTTACCGGTGGTCGCCGCAAAACGGCGCAAAAAGGTACGTGGACTCATGCCAACAAATTTCGCCAGCGACTCGACGCTGTGCGGAGTTGCAAGGTTTTCAAGCAGATAATCAAAGAGCGCGCCAAGCCGGTGGCCTTCATAGGCAACGGGTACCGCCTGCTGAATAAACTGGGCCTGGCCGCCATCGCGATGCGGCGACACCACCAGCCGACGCGCCACCTGGTTTGCCGCCACGCTGCCATAATCCCGACGCACCAGATGCAGACACAGGTCGATACCCGCCGCGCTCCCGGCGGAGGTCAGCACATCCCCGTTATCGATATACAGCACGTCAGGTGTCACCTGAATGGCGGGATAACGCTGTCGCAGCAGGTCAGTGTAGCGCCAGTGGGTAGTGGCCTGACGGTTGTCGAGTAACCCTGCGGCGGCAAGCACAAAGACCCCAGAGCAGATGGACAGGATCCGCGCCCCACGCTGATGGGCCGCAACAAGCTGCTGGCACAGCGCGGCGGGCACCGGGACATCCGCGCCCCGCCAGCCGGGAACGATTATGGTTCCGGCCTGATCCAGCAGTTCCAGCCCGCCGTCGACCATCAGCCGGATGCCCCCCGTGGCGCGCAACTCTCCCGGCTCGACACCCGCCACCGCGAAGCGATACCAGTTATCCCCCATTTCAGGGCGGGCCAGGCCAAAGATTTCTACCGCAATGCCGAATTCAAACGTACATAAGCCGTCATAGGCCAGCGCCACCACCAGAGGATTATTCATCACCGCTCTCAGAGGATTTTTGTCATGATCTCGATGGTATATGGCATTTCTGCCAGCTGTCAAAACCGCGTTGCCGCCGTAGAGTAAAACCTCAATCGAGGAGGAAATTATGAGCTATGTGACTGATTACCCGGCGGCGACAGCAGAGATTGCAGCGAACCATTTTTTACAACGCCTGAGCGTGGAGACCGACTGCGCCGATGTCTGGAGCGCCTTCCAGGAGGGGGACAGGGATTTTGTGCTGCTGCACGTGGTGGGCAGCCCGGAAACCTTCGCCCGCCGCCATATCCCCGGAGCCCTGCATCTGCCCCATCGGGAGATCACCGCCCAGCGGATGGCAGAGTGGCCAGCCGATACCCTGTTTGTGGTCTACTGCGCCGGGCCGCACTGCAACGGCGCCGATCGGGCAGCGCTGAAGCTGGCGCAGCTGGGTCGCCCGGTGAAAATCATGATTGGTGGCATGACCGGATGGGCCGACGAAGGTTTTGCGTTTAACGATCGGTAAAACAACCGCGACCCCGTATAACCTGTGGGGTCGCGGGCACTCCCCTTACCTGCCCGTCGCCGGATAGATCGTCTGTGCCGGCAGCACCCGACGGTCAAAACGCCGGAACGCATAGTACAGCGCCGCCGTGCAGAACCAGCCGATGATCCACGACACGTCGTTGTCGGCAAAAATCCACGTCAGGGAACCGTGATAGAGCGGGTTCTCAATAAACGGCAGCTGGATCAGCACCCCGATGGCATAGACGGTGATACCAAACATATTCCAGTAACCGTAGCGTGCCCGCGGGTCGAACAGCGCCGGAATATCCACCGCTTTACGGGAGATAATAAAGTAGTCGGTCAGGCTGATGGCGCTCCAGGGCACGAAGAACGCCAGCAGGAACAGCAGGAAATGGGTGAAGTGTTTCAGGAATGCCGGTTCGCTGAGCAGCGCAATCACGCAGGAGATAGTCACCATCAGCACCACAAAGATCACCCGGCTTCTCTGGCTCAGGGTGGTCTGGTTGCGGAAACCCGACACGATGGTGGTCAGCGACATAAAGCTGCCGTAGGCGTTGAGGGTGGTGAAAGTGATTTTGCCGAAGCAGATCGCAAAATAGATCACCATCGCCATGGCTTCGCTTTTACCCAGCCCGACGATATAGCTCACCTCATGCCCTTTGAAGGCGCTGCCGGCAATCGCGGCGGTGATCACCCCGAGGGTCATCGAGGCCTGGGTGCCCAGCACCGTGCCGCTGAAGACCGAGAAGAAGGTTTTCACCCCGGAGACGTCGCACGGCAGATAGCGTGAGTAGTCCGACACGTAGGGGCAAAAGGCGATCTGCCAGGAGGAAGAGAGCGACACCGCCAGCAGGAACATCGGCATTGAGAAGTGGTTATTCTGCGCAATTGCGCCGAGGTCGCTGGACATCAGCAGGGCGATAAACAGATAGATAAACGCCAGCACCCCCACCACGCTCGCCACCTTGCCGAGCTTGTGGATCACGCGATAGCCCAGCACCGCAATCACGATAATGATCGCGCTGAACAGGATCATCCCCGCCACGTTGGACACCGACAGCAGTTTCGCCATCGCCTGTCCGGCCAGCACCGTGCCGCTGGCGGAGAAACCGACGTACATCACGCACACCAGCACCAGCGGGATCACCGCGCCGAGCACGCCAAACTGGGCGCGGCTGATGATCATCTGCGGCAGACCCAGACGCGGCCCCTGCAGGGCATGGAACGACATCACCGTCGCCCCGAGTATCTGCCCCACCAGCAGGCCAATAATCGACCACACCACATCGCCGCCCAGCACCACTGCCAGCGCCCCGGTCACAATGGCGGTGATCTGCAGGTTGCCGCCAAACCACAGTGTAAACTGACTGAAAGGGTGGCCGTGGCGTTCATTATCCGGGATGTAATCGATGGAGCGGGTTTCCGACAACCGCGTCCCGTTTTTCTTTGACTGCGCTTCTGAAGACGAAAAAGACGACATAGTTTCCTCTCTGAATGGATGATTAATGGCCGTCAGACACCCTGCCTGCGTCAGGAAATGCCACCTGACAGCTCATGTATATACAACCATTGACATCTGCCGACACGGATCTGATGATGGATTTGTGAACTGAACTGTGAATAATTTGTAATTATTTTGAAAAGCATCTGTAGCACAGATGAATCCTTAACCCCCCACAATCAGGGTCAAACGGATATGATTACCCCCTTTACGCTTGCTTCCCTGCCGGTCACTCCGTGGAAAAACGGGGCGGGCGAAACCCGGGAGATCCTCCGCATCCCCTCGGCGGATGCCCCCTTTCTGTGGCGAGCCAGCATCGCCACGCTCGGCCAGGATGGCCCCTTCTCCCTCTTCCCCGGCGTTGACCGGGTGATTATGTTGCTCGCCGGGTCCGGGCTGTGGCTGCGCGGCGAGGATCTGCTCCACCGCCTTGAGCCCGGCGTGCCCTGGGCTTTTCCGGGGGAGTGGCCGCTTGCCAGCGAGGGGAGCACCGGGCCGGGCATGGACTTTAACGTGATGACCCAGCGCAGCCGGGCCAGCGCGCAGGTGAGTATTGCCAGCAGTACTCTGCGGCCCGGCGCGGAAGGCATCGCGTATGTGCTTAATGGCCACTGGCGGTTAGCCGGAAAAAACTATTCACCCGCCAGCGGGATCTGGTGGCAGGGGGAGACGCCGGGCGAGCTTGTGCCACACTCTGAGCAGGCGTCGCTGCTGCTGGCGGAGATCCACCGCCATGACGAGATACCACACAGGAGTTCAGATGAGTAACAACAGAAGAGCGGTTCCGGGGATCCACCATTACGCCGGGCCGGCAGGCGGCTGGGGAGCCTTAAAAGCCACGGCGATTGCCGTGCGCACGCAGATGGACGCATTTGACGCCCCTGCCACCCTGCTGCGTACCAATCAGCCGGACGGCTTTGACTGTCCCGGCTGCGCCTGGCCGGACAAAGAGCACAAATCCACCTTCCAGTTTTGCGAGAACGGTGCCAAAGCGGTGACCTGGGAGGCGACCACGAAGCGCGTCACCCCGGCATTTTTCGCGGAGCACAGCGTCAGTACCCTGTGGGCGAAGAGCGATTTTGAGCTGGAGGGCTATGGCCGTCTGACCCATCCCATGAAGTACGATCCGCAGAGCGACACCTTCCGCCCGGTGGAGTGGGATGAGGCTTTTGCCCAAATCGGGGAGGTACTGCGCGGCCTGGCACCGAATCAGGTGGAGTTCTACACATCCGGGCGCGCCTCGAACGAAGCCGCATTCCTGTATCAGCTGTTTGCCCGTGAACTGGGCACCAATAACTTCCCTGACTGCTCCAACATGTGCCATCAGGCCACCAGCGTCGGTCTGCCCCGCTCCATCGGCATTGGTAAAGGCACCGTCTCGCTGGAGGATTTTGACCACACCGAACTGGTGATCTCTATCGGCCACAACCCGGGCACCAACCACCCGCGGATGATGGGCACCCTGCACGAACTTGCCCGCCGCGGCGTACCGATTATCGTCTTTAATCCGCTGCGTGAAACCGCCCTGGAGCGCTTTGCCGACCCGCAAAACGTCCGAGAGATGGCGACATACAGCGCCACCGACATCGCCTCTACTTATTACCAGGTGAAAGCCGGGGGCGATGCCGCCGCGTTAAAAGGGATCGCGAAGCATCTGCTGGTGCTGGACGCGCTGGATCACGACTTTATCGCCAGCCAGACCCAGGGGTTCGCGGCGTTTGCCGCCGATATCGCCGCCACCTCCTGGGAAGACATTGAACGCGAGTCCGGACTCACCCGCGCCGATCTGGAGAAGGTGGCGCAGATCTACGCCAAATCGAGCGCCACCATCATCACCTACGGGATGGGGATCACCCAGCACAACAAGGGCACCGCCAACGTACGCCTGATTGCTGACCTGCTGCTGCTGCGCGGCAATATCGGCAAGCCCGGGGCGGGCATCTGCCCGCTGCGCGGCCACTCCAACGTGCAGGGCAACCGCACGGTGGGGATCACCGAAAAACCGACCGCCGCCTTCCTCGACCGGCTGGGCTCGGTGTTTGGCTTTACCCCGCCCGCTGCACCTGGTCACGACGCGGTGCAGGCCGCTCAGGCGATGATCGACGGCGAGGCCAAAGCGCTGCTCTGTCTCGGGGGCAATTTTGCCGTGGCGATGCCCGATCACGATAAAGCCTTCCCGGCCCTGAAGACGCTGGATCTCAGCGTGCATATCGCCACCAAGCTCAACCGCACTCACCTGCTGGTGGGCAAAGAGACCTGGCTGCTGCCCTGCCTCGGCCGCACCGAGCTGGACATGCAGCGCGGCGGCCAGCAGTCGATCACCGTCGAAGATTCCATGTCGATGGTGCACGCCTCAAGCGGGAAGCTGAAACCGGCCTCGCCGTGGCTGCGCTCAGAGCCAGCGATTGTCGCCGGGATTGCCCACGCCACCCTGACCAACAGCAACACCGACTGGCTGGCGCTGGTTGACGATTACGACCGCATCCGGGAACGCATCGAACAGACCCTACCCGGCTTTGAGAACTTCAACGCCCGCATCCGGGTGCCCGGCGGGTTCCGCATGCCGCTGCCGCCGACCGAGCGGGTCTGGCCGACCGCCAGCGGTAAGGCGATGTTCTCTCTGTTTGACGGCGTCGCGGAGAACAGCCCGGGGGAAGGTGAAAACGTCCTGCGCCTGGTCACCCTGCGCAGCCACGACCAGTACAACACCACCATCTACGCCCTCGATGACCGCTATCGCGGTGTATTTGGCCGTCGCGACGTGCTGTTTATGAACGAAGAGGACATGCAGCAATTGGGGCTGGAGCATGGCGATCGGGTGGACATCACCACCGCCCTGCCCGACAGCCAGCAGCGCCTCGACGACATCACCCTGGTGGCCTACTGCATTGCGCCGGGCACGGTGGCCGCCTACTACCCGGAGGCTAACGTGCTGGTGCCGCTGAATTATCTTGATAAGGAGAGCGGCACGCCGTCGTATAAATCGGTGCCCGTACGCATCACCCTGCGTTCAAAAGAGATCCGCATGGTATAGCGCGGCAGTGTGAAGCTGTCTTCGCATAGACAAATTACCTTATTTGGTTCATGCTAAGACAATAGTAGTCACGCAGAGCCGAGGGAGTAATCACATGACGAAGCACCTGAACCTTGACGCTGAAGCCCGGGGCGATCGCGATCTGATCGCCATCAGAGCCGCCATGAACATTCTGGATAAATGGGGCTGCTCGACGGAGCAACAGCAGAACATTCTGCAACTCTCCAGAGCAGCGCTGTACAAATACCGCCAGAAAGAGACGAAGACGGCCTCGCTGACCCACGATCAGCTAACCCGCATCAGCTACCTGCTGAATATGCACTCAGCACTGCGGATCGTCTTCAGCAATCCGGAGAACGTCTACGGGTTTATGTCCATGGCAAACCACAATGCTTACTTCAATGGGGCCACGCCGTTATCCCTGATTGAGGATGGCGAGTTTGGCAATCTGCATGAAGTCGCCAAGCGGGTGGACGTGCTGCGCGGAGGCCTGTCCGGATGATCTATCCCGGGATCCCCAGAACGGCACTGACGCCCGTCACCGGCTACCGCCTGCTGCATACCAAGTACCCTGCCATTTACGTGTTCGAGGACGTTGCCACCCCGGAGGAGTTTGACGTTCTCTATGACATTCAGAAATTAACCAACCCGCGCCTGACGCAGGAAGTGGGTAATCTGGACCTGTTGCCCCGCAAAGAGTGGGTGCTGGGGATCCGCGGCGCGCATTATGCGATGGCGGCTTTCACCCATATCAACCCCGACGGCAGCCGCTTTTCGAATGGCGATTTTGGCGTCTATTACCTTGGCGACAGCCGGGAAACGGCGCTGGCGGAAGTGGTCTACCACTGCCAGCGCTACTGGCGGAACGTGCCTGAACTGAAGTTCGAACGATTCGAGTACCGCTGTCTGGAGACGGAGCTGAGCGGCTCGTCATTTGCCGATATCACCGGCCTGCCGGATACGCACCCCTGGTACCATCCGACGGACTACAGTGAACCGCAACGGCTGGGCGCGAGCCTGCGCGTGGCGGGTGAGACCGGAGTGACTTACCGCTCGGTTCGCCACCAGGAGGGCATCTGCTGGGCGCTGTTAACCCCGAAAACCATCACCAGCATTATTCAGACCTCCCTGCACCAGATCATCTGGGACAAAGGCATTGTCAGCATCGGCCTGGTGACCCCCACCTGAGCACGACCTTCAGGTATTTTCACCATCTAACAGCGAAGTGCCGTAAGAGTTGTCGATAGTGCAGAGCCAACGGTCGTTTTCCTGGCGGAAAACATAGGTTGCCCGACGCGTTAACTCAGCGGTTCCACCCTGTTCGTCCGGATAAAAAAGCTGGGTTTCCATGATCACCAGCGCATCTCCGCCGCCTTCGATAATCTGCATTTCGCCCTGCTTCACGATCAGTCGATCCTGAAAATAGTCAGAGATGGAGATAAACGCGCTGCGGATATTGTTTTTGCCTCTGACAATCGTCCCGGGCTTGACCACCAGCACGGCGTCTTCAGCGTAATACTCCATCAGCGAGTCAAAATCTTTGGCGGAGATCGCCCGGTCACAGGCCTTAATGATCTGGTGCAGCGGATGGTCGTTCATGCGTATTTCTCCTGATGAGTGACTGAATTTGTAGGCCAGGCAAGCGCAGCGCCCCCGGCATGCCTTTGCTCTATGAAGATTAGTGCACCAAAAAATACCCCGCCGCGCAGAACGCTACTACTCCGGCAATCACCGTCGCAAATAGCCCGCGGGTCAGGATCCCCACCAGCGTGGCAACCCCTGCCGCCAGCAGCGAGATGCTGATCCCGGAGTCGGTCATCGCGGGCTTACTCAGCAGTTCGGCGGCGACCAGGGCGGCCATGATGGCGGTGGGGATAAAGCTCAGCCACTGCAGCAGCACCTCCGGCAGACGAAAGCGGGACAGCAGCAGCACCGGCACGGTACGCATCAGGGCGGTGACAAGCGCCGAGGCAAGAATGGTCAGCAGAATATGTCGTTCCATCTTATTGTCCTTTCCGGGTGCGTAACAGCAGCGTTGCCAGGGTGGCGGCAAGGGAAGCGGCCACAATCACCACCAGGCTGAGCGAGCCACTCCCGGCCATCAGCAGGGTGATCCCCACCGCGACGGCAATATTGACGGTTTCCAGCACCTTTTTGCGGCTGGCGAACCACATCATCAGGATCAGGCCGATAAACATCGACACCAGACTGAAGCCTAAACCTTCCATCAGCGATGCGGGCAGCGTGGTCGCCAGCCAGGCCCCGGTGACGCAGGCGATGATCCAGTTCAGCCAGGCGGTCACGTTCAGACCCAGCATCCAGGCATAGCTGATTTTGCCCTGCGGGCTGGCGCGCTGAACCGCCACGCCGAAGGTTTCGTCCGTCAGCAGCAGCCCGCTGACCACTTTTTGCAGCGTGGTGTAGTCGCGAAAAAATACACTCATGGATGAGCTCATCAGCAGGTAACGCAGATTAACCAGCAGCACGCTGAGCACCACGGACGCCATCTCTGCCCCTGCCGCCCACAGGGAGTAAAACAGAAACTGCGCCGACCCGGCGTAGAGGGCGCTGGCCAGCAGGGCTATCTGTCCGGGGGTAAAACCCGAGAGCGTACCAATCGCGCCAGCGGCAAAGCCAATGCTCCAGTAACCCGCAATGGTCGGAATACAGGCAGCAATACCGGCCCGAAATTCGCCCGTCGCGGACGCGGGGTGCCCGGTATTTATCTTCGTCAACATCGTTTCTTCCCTTAAATGTCTTAGTCCGATAATCATCTTAATAATCAATAACGATAGCTACAGTAAAATCCTGCTCAGCCGTGAAATTTACTCAGGTTGCGGGGGGAGTCAGGGAGCGTTGTAGGCCGGGCCAGCGAAGCGCCCCCGGCACTGCCCGTGCCACAGCATCAAAAACTCAGTTTTAACCAGCGAAATACCGTCATAACCATACCGATGATCATAATGGCGATCAGTATGCTGACACAGCGCATAACCGCCTGAGTTGGCGCGGTCAGCCATAACGTCTCCTGGATAAAAACGATAATCCAGGCCACGGTAAACTGCCGACCAAAATAGCTGATGGCCGGTTTTCGCTGTTGCAGATGACACCCCAGCCATAACCCCGCGACCAGCGCGGCAAGATAAACCGGGGGATAATGGTGCAGGACAGGTAACAGGATCAAACTCAGCAGCGTGGCGGCCAGGCAGCCGTACAAACGTTGCTGCATTCGCTGGCCGATCTGCGGCTGTGCGGGCTGAGCGGAGGCCGGAAGGATAAAAACCGCCAGTACAGTCATCATCGCCTGCCAGAACCCCGTCAGCTGGAAAGCGAGCAATACCGGCGTCACCAGTAACAGCGTGATCCCGGCCTGTAAAGGTAACAGCGGTCGTCGGGGTGGCTCAGGATGACCATTCTGATGCAGCGTATCAACCTGTCTGCGCCTGTTAAACGGATAAAAGCATACAGTCACCGCAATACAGACCGCGCAACCCAGGACCACCTCCTCGATGCGCTCAAAGGTAAACCGCAGCAGATGGCGCAACGCGCTGTTCTTCTGCGCTTCAGCCATGACCATCATGGATGTGACCGCCCCCAGCACCCAGGAGTAGGACCAGCGGGAGACGTCTGCCCGCCATACCGCTACTCCCCCGACAATCGTGCAGAACAGAACCAGAAACGCCGCATCCTGGATGAGATATGTAGAGAGCAAGAGCGCCAGCACGCCGCCGAGCACCGTGCCTGTCACCCGGTTGAACGCCCGAACCGTCGAGGCCTTTACTGAGGTATTCATGACTGCATAGCTACTCAGTGCTGCCCAGCCCGGGTAATCAAATCCCGCCAGATCCGATAAAATTACCGACACCAGCACGGCAGCGATAACCTGGATTGCGAAGAGTTCTTTCAGGGTGGCGGCAGCCAGACGACTCAGCCAATGTTTGCGTTGAGCGGTCGGTGAAGGAAAGCTGGTGTTCACGATCTACCCCTTTTTTTATCTGGCTACTGGGGAGTGTAGTAATACGCACAGGGCAAGCCAATCACCCGGTATGACCTTTCTGGAAGCCGCCTCGCAAAGCCTCAAGTAACCTTATGTAATAAGCAGTCTTGCATCTGTTTCTTTTACCTGAAGATCGCGTTGCCCTTGTAGCACTAGATGGGGTTCGAAATGTTGGAAATGAGATGGTCTGGATTATATGAAAACGCATTGACCAAAAATCCCTGAACCGCAGGATTAAAGAGCGTTTGCAGTGTTGATAACGCCTACGAGTATGGCCCGTTTAGACGTTTGCGGGCCTCCCTGCCCGCTAATGCCGATGCTGACTAAAACACCCTCGTCGCGGAGGTGCGAATGGAATAGCCAAGAGGAAGTGCATCAGCCTTGTCAATATCCATTGCGCTCACCACTCTGTCATTCGTACCGACGTGACGCCCCCTTAACCTCTGTGCTTTTTCCGGTTGCCCCGCTAAGTCGTATGCCTGCGCCAGATCGCGTCGCCAGTTGCCATTCCACGGGCAGGCCTGGTGTCCTTTTTCCATGTGCTCAATGCCATCAGCCAGGTGTCCTTTACGCACGTAAATCAGGCCCACCATAAAATGCGCGGTAGCGTGTTCGGGCACGTGGTGCAACAGGCGCTTGAAGAGCATCTCGGCGTCATCAAGTTTCCCCTGACGATAGCGGGCGATGCCATCGGTCTGCATGCCGGGTACTGGCAGGCTCACCATCTCCACAGGCTCATGCACGATCTTCCCATTCGTCCCCGCGATCAGTGGCGTCAGAAAGTCCGCGTAACGCCGCCAGCGTTCGCGCGCAGTCTGATAGATAGGCTGACGCACCTGCCACACGCTGGCGGTCTTGACCGGCCTGTCCAGTTCAGCGGTGTCGAGCACCTGCGGCTCCCACTGCACACCGACATAATCCAGCATGCGACGCGCCTCTCGCTCCGGATCAGAGACCACGTCCTCATAGCGCACCTCAAGAATGTCGCCAGGGAACAGCTGATTCCAGTGGTGCATCATGAGGTTGTGGTCAGCCAGCTGTTCGCCAATCCACTGCAGATCATAGGCGAAGCCCATCCCGCCGTGCTTCGCCGCGTAGTCGGTGAAGTAATTGGAGATCGCGATATCGCGTGGGTCACGACGCACTGAGATGATCCGCGCGTTCGGGAACAGCAGCTTGATAAGACCAATGTTTTCGAAATTGTGTGGCAGCTTATCCACTACATGACGGATCTCAGGCGCGTTGTCTGGCACGGTTTCCCGCAGCTCCTTGAGCAGGCTGGTGGTGATGCCCGCCACGACATCGGCCGACAGATCGTCCACACAGTCCGGGTAATGGCGCCCAGACCCGGTATGACGTTCCCAGCGTTCCAGCCGGGCGATGGTGCTGGGGATCACCCCCAGCTCGCCTGCGCCGTGGATTTGGCTGTGTCCTGCCAGGATCTGTTCGACCAGCGTGGTACCGGAACGCGGCATCCCCAGTACGAACACGGGCAGCGTTGAATCGTTGCCGATACCGCGTCGATGCTCGTATAGCGAACGGCTGAACGCATGACGGATACGCGCGCTGCTTTGTCGGTGTGCAACCGGGTCATAGCTGAGAAGCGCGCAGCTGGCGGCATTGGCTTCGTTGGCCAGGGTGAAAGCTTTGGTGTAGTCCTTGCGCTTTTCCCAGGCCGCAGCCAGTTGCAGCAGCAATCCAGGCTGCACCGGGCCGGACAGGCTCGGCCGCCGCGCCAGGGTTTCCAGGCGAATCAACGTCTCTTCGTCCTGCGGAAAACGCCGGGCGTTGATCAGGGCCGCATGACCGCGGGCAAGGTCGACAGCCAAAACCTGCTCGAATAGCGCGACGGCCTCGTCGATACGCCCCAGTTGCATATACAACTGCCCCAGCCCCTGCAGGGCAAGTACAAGGCGCGGATGTGCTTCCAGTACCTCGACGTATCGTGCCTCTGCTTCGGTGTAGTTCTGCTCCTGCGCATCCGCTCCGGCGAGTGCCACCTGCGCCTGGGCCAGCCACTGGCCAATCTGCGCGGCGTCCATAGCGGGTGATGGCGTCAACGCCCCGGCCTCCTCGATAGCCTGTTCGGCCATCTGACGTGCCAGCGCCGGATAGCCCTGGGTGGCAAGGCTGGCCAGCTTCAGGCGCAAAGGGATCGTCTTGTTGTGCTGCTGCCCTGCCAGATAGATGGCTCGGTGCAGCAACGAGATGGCCTGAGGCAGGTGCCCCTGTAACTCCGCCAGCTCAGCCTGCTGTTGGTACAGGCCCGGATGATCCGGGTAATAGCGCAGACCACGACGCAGCGCATCCTCGCCCTGAGCATGGCGTCCACGCTCGGCCAGACGCTGTGCATAACCAGTCAGCAGGCCGCAGTAATCCTCCTCAGCCAGTTCAGCATGTCGTGAGTCCAGCCAGGCATCAGCGCGGGCGAAGTCGTCACGGGCCAGCCACAGTTCCAGGCGCAGGCCGCGCAGCTGCTGGTCGTGCAGGGCCGCCAGCCGTACGGGCCAGTGCTCCCGCTCGCCTGCCCAGAAGAGGTCGGCGGCGGCCAGCGTCTCTTCAGCCTGCGGCAAGTCCGCTCGTTGCAGGTAGAGACGCAGCAGTTGTTGATAGACTGCGATAGCGGGTTGCAGGCGCAGACTGGATTCATACAGGGAGATAGCCTCCTCCCCCCGTTGATGCTCCACATAACAGGCAGCCAGACGGGCCAGCAGAAGCGGGTCGTCTGGTGCCGCTGTGCGGGTGGCTTCCAGCAGCGCCTGCGCCGCGTCAAATTCCCCAAGAAACAGGTGTATGGCGGCCAGGTCGACGCGAACGTCGACCTCCAGTGCCACCGGGTCCAGCAACATCAGCGCCCGGCGCGCCGCCTCTGGCTGACCCAGATGGGCCTGGGCCAGGCCAAGCAGCACCTGTTCTGCTGGTGAAATCACCGGCAGGCTATAACAGGCCTCTTGCAGCGCGTCGAACTGCTGCATTTCCACCAGACGGCGTAGCAATGTCAGAGAACCTGTCATGGCATCGCCAGCCCTTGCGAGGTGAGGATGCCTGCAGGCATCGCCGGCAGATAGGCCTGAGCAAACGTATTGTCCCCATTCGGGTTTACTGTCCAGTTGCCGTTCCAGAGATCCACATTATTACCTCCACGAGTGAACTGGCCGTTTGCGTCAACGCCGGCGACGTTGTAAGAAGAAAACGAAATAGAGAACCCCGCCAGCCAGTTAACGGCATTCCCACCGTGATTCATATCCATTACTGGGTCGCCATACTGTCCCCGAACATCGCTGCCCGTGCCCACCAGCACAATCTTGTCGTCCAGACCCAGATTCTGCGCACCCGACCACATCTCATTGCTATCCAGCCCAACCAGCGGGCCATAATTGCTGGCGATCTGGATATAGAGGGTATACGAGATATTGGCATCAAAGACGCGCCCGTTGTGATCGGAGCTTTGGCCCGTTGTCAGATCGAACACAACGATGGACGGATCCCCCATCCCGGCAGACGCCGTGGTGAAGTTCAGACCCGTCGAGGTGCTGATACCGGCATAGTTATTTCCCGCCGTGTCATGCAGCGCGGTGCTGTCGATTTGGACGTGGTAGTTTGCGCCAGCCGCCAGATCCGTTGTCGGGTTAACCGTCACCGTGTTGCCGCTGATGCTGATCTGCGAACTGTCAGTGATGTCGATAACCTTGTTCAGACTGCTGTTGCTCTCATTAACGAGGGTGATATGGCCGCTGCCGGCCAGCACGTTCTCGCTGAAGGTCAGCGTCAGGTTATCGCCTGCGGCAACGCTGAAGCCGTTGTCCTGCGGCGTGCTGCCGGTGAGCACAGGTGCAGTGTTGTCTACCGTCAGTCCGGTGCTGTCCGCCGTAGTCGCCATGCCGTGGTTCGCCGTGGTGACCGTGACGGCGACGTTACGACTGTCTACGTTGTTAATGGCACCGGCGGTGAGGGTGTATTGCGCCGTGTATTTCCCATCGCCCGCGATGGCATCCCCGTGGGTGCCGTCGTCCCAGGCGGTCGTCGGCGTGCTGGCACCAAACTGGCTGAAATCCATGGTGACGCTGGTCACGGTGCTGGTATTGGCATCGCCGCTGGCCGAGTTGTCCCACACGGCGGTAACGGTGTCGCCGACCTTGTAGGTATTGCCGTCTGCGCCACCTGGCATGGAGGTGATGGCGATATGGGCATCGGTCACTGTCGGTGCCGCAGGCGCAGTCAGGCCAATCTGGTAGATACCACCGACTGCGTAGCCGCTTTTGCCACCATCGCTGGTATCGGAATCAAACAGCACAGAATAGGTGATGTCATAGCCCCCTGCGCCATCGGAGACGATTCGCGGGTTATACAGCTGCCCGCCCTGAGGCACCGTGATACCACTGTCGGTCACGGCACTGGTCAGCTCGCCGGTGGTTTTGGAGAGGGTGACCTGGCTCAGGCCGCCGTTGCCGTCAGGGAACACAAACACCAGATCGGTGCCGTTGTCATAGGCCGTAGCCGATGCCGCTACAGAGCCGTTGCCGATCCACGCCAACTCGTCATGGAGCGTTTTGTCCATCGCGCCAACGTCCACGGCGTGATAGCTCTGGCTCCCCATGCCGTAAACGGTATTGCTCTGGATGTTGGTGGTGATCAGCGTCCCGTTGTTGTTGTAGAGCGTGACTTCCCAGGTCGCGGAGCGGTATTCCTGGCTAAAGACGGCAAAACCGCCGTCGAAAGCAATGACGTTGGTCGGAGAGCCCTGCTCGTCATTCCAGTTAACGCGCGCCCAGGTGGTGCCGCTGTCGAAATTGGCCAGCGTGCCGGTGGCGTCGAGCTTGAAGATAAAGGCACCGATAGGCGTACTTGTCGCGGCCTGACCCGGCGTGCCTATCCAGTCGTAGACCTCGGAGGCCAGGACATAGCTACCATCGCTCAGTGCCGTCAGCACACCTGGTGTCAGCTGGAATTTCAGCAACTGAACTGCCGGGCTGGCGACGCCGCCGAAGTTTTGACTCGCGCTGTTGCCGCCGATCAGGGTCTGCGTGCCCGGTGTGAAACTGGATCCGCTGCCGTTGTAGTGGAAGACAGAGATGGCTTCCTGCTGGTCGGTCCCTGGGCCCATCGTCTGGTAGGCGATCGCGAAATCACCGCCATTCGCACTGCTCTGCGCGGCAATGGTGACACCGGATCCCGGCGACGCCAGCGTGTCGCTGGATTGCAGGTTGCCGCTATTGTCATAGATAGCGTAGTGGACGCTATAGTCATTCCAGTTAAGGGTATCCACCTGCGACCAGGCCACGACGAAGCCGCCGTTGGCCAACGCCTTGATCTGCGTATCCAGCATGGTGTAGCCAGCAGGAACGCTGATATCCAGGGTCTTGACGACGTTATTGCTCGCGTCCAGCACCCTGACGACGCCGTCGTACAGCGCGCCGGTCGGATCCCAGGTGAGATTGTCGCCGCCGGTCTGTCTCATGTACTCGACGACCGTGTAGCCGTTACTCAGCTTCTCAAGACCGACGTTGACGGTCATCTCGGTGGCGGTGTCGGTGGTGCTGCCCGAAACCATCGCGCTGCCATCAAGGTTGTTACCGACTGCTACCTCAACGGTAACGGTCTGGCTGCTGTGGTTACCCGCCGCATCGGTGGCGGTCACGATGAAGTTGTAGCTACCGGCGACGGCAGAGCTGTTCAGCGTAACGACACCGGTGGTGGCGTTGATGTTGAACAAGCCGAGGCTATCCGGGTCCAGGCTGTAGGTGATGGCGTGGGCATCGCTGGCGTTGGCGTCGTACACCGGGGTGCCCGCCGCTGCGCCGCTGGTGAGGGTGGTGCCGGTGGCGCCGCTTAAGATGACGGGCGCGGTGTTGTCCACGATCACGCTGCTGCCGGAGATTGCGGAAACATTGCCGGACGCGTCCACGGCGTAAGCGTGGTAAGTCCCTTCGTCAAGGCCGTTCAGCGCCAGCACGGTGCCGGCGTTAGCCGTGACGGCAACGCTGTTCGCCAGGTTGTCGGCAGCGTTGATCAGGCTGTTCAGATCCGTCACCGTCACGCTGTCGCTGACCAGGTATACCGTACCCGCCTCGGAGCTCTGCACGATAATAGTCTGGCCGTTGTGCTCCACGCCATCCGCGTCGCTGACGAGCGTGACGCCTGGCGGCGTGGTGTCGACGACGTTGTAGGTCACGGTCTGGGTGGTCTGATTGCCGGCAGCGTCGGTGGCGGTGACAATAAATTGCGCACCGCTGGCTTGGCCCGGGCTGGAAATCAGCGTCACGACGCCAGTGCTGGCGTTGATTCGGAAGTGCGCGGTGTCGTCCAGGCTATAGGTGACGCCGTGCGCGTCGGTGGCGGCAGCAGTGTAGACCCTGTCGCCAGCGACGGTGCTGTCCGTAATGTCGGCAGCGGTGGTCGCGCTGGTAAAGACCGGCACGGTGTTGTCCACCATCACGCTGCTGCCGGAAATGACGGACATATTACCTGCCGCATCAACAGCCCAGGCATGGTAGGTGCCTTCAGCGAGGTTGGCAGCGGAGATCGCTGCAGGAGTATTTGCTGCGACAACAGTGCTAGCCCACTTATCGCTGGCGGCGCCGGTAATGTCGCTGAGCTGACTAACCACCACATTGTCGTTGACGAGGTAGACGGTGCCGCTTTCGCTGCTTTGCACGGTGGCGTGACCGTCATGATTCAGCACGACGAGGTTTTCGTAGGTGCTGCCGTCGGCATTAAATTTCTGCACGTAGAGGCGGAAGTCAAACATACCGCTGGCAGGATTGAATGCGTACCAGGTCACCATATATTCGCCGTCTACACCGACGGCGGTGACCTGTGGGAACTGGTCAATCGCGCCGCCGGAAGCTTCCATACGCACGATATCGCCTACCGCGACACCGCTGGCATTGAATTTCTGCACATAGATGTCCGGGCTTGAGCCGTTATTACCCATCCAGGTGACGACGTAGCCGCCATCGCCCAGCGCCGTGATGCGCGGGTTTTCGTCGTAGTTATTGCTCGTATTGTTGTGCGGTGCATCCAGTTGCACGGCAGCGCCCACTTTGCTGCCACCCGCAGTGAACTGCTGCACATAGACAGTGTAATCCCAGGAGCCGTTGGTGGTGTCGTATTCCATCCAGGTGATGGCGTAGCCACCGTCGGCAAGCGCTGCAACATACGGATAGGTATAGTTGCCACCGTTACTGCCGTTGCTCAAGCCGTCCAGTTCGACGGCGGTGCCGACTTTAGCGCCAGTGGCATCGAACTGCTGCACCCAGGTGCTGCTGTCGTAATTCGAGCTGTTGTAGTCGAAGCCCGACCAGGTGACGACATAGCCGCCGCCAGTCAGCGCCGTGATCTGCGGCTGGGTTTCGTAGCTGGAACTGTTTCCTGTGATGCCATCCAGCACCACCGGGGAGGAACCAGTGCCGGTAGCGTCGAACTGCTGCACGTAGATGTGGTAATCGCCGGAGGTATAGGCCTGCCAGGTCACCACGTAGCCGCCGTTGTCCAGCACGGTGATCTGCGGGCTGGCATTGCTATAAGAGCCAGGCACAGCCAGTGGCAGGGTGTTGCTCACTGCAACACCAGTATTGTCAAAGCGCTGCACGTAGATGCCGTCGCCGCCGCTAATGTACCAGGTCACGATATAGCCGCCATCGGCCAGCGTCGCGATCTGCGGAGCGATGTCCTGCGCAGAAGCGAACCCATCAAGTTTCACGGCTGCGGATAATGAGATGCCGTCAGCGTTGAACAACTGTGTATAAATGCTGGTGTCATTGCTGCCATCGTCCTGGCCGATCCAGGCCACGGCGTAAGCCCCGGCATCATTAATGGCCGTCACGCTGACAACACTGTCTGACCAGTTGTAGATCGTGTTGGTCGCACCTGATGCGAGCTGTACCGGTTCACCCAGCGCCACACCCTGAGCGGTAAGGCGCTGCGCATAGATCCCGTAGCTGCCATTGTTGTTGCCTGCCCATGTCACCAGGAAGCTGCCGTCACCCAGCGCGGTGGTGTCAAAACCGTTGGGGTAAGTCGAGTAGGTCGCCGGGCTTAACATTACTGGCCCCGACGAGCTGCCGTCGAGGGTGACAGTCGGTGCGATTTCGTCCACATCGGTGACATTGACGGTAACGGTCTGCGAGGTTGCGTGACCCGCAGCGTCAGTGGCAACAACGGTAAAGCTGTAGCTGGCTTTGCTCTCAAAATCCGGGTTGGCGATCAGCGTGACCGCACCGGTGAGCGGGTCGATGGTCAGACCCGCGTCGCTGCCCGCCTTGAGGGAGAAGGTGACGCCGTTGCTGATATCCGCCGTGTCGGTGGCCGTGGCGGTGTAAATCACCTGACCCGCCCCGCTGTTCTCGTCGATCGCCGTGGCCGTCGCGCCGCTGGTGATGGTCGGGGCAACCTCATCAAGGTTGTTGATACCCAGCGTAACCGTCTGACTACTGGCATTGCCCGCCGCATCGGTGGCGACAACGGTAAAGCTGTAGCTGGCCTTGCTCTCATAATCCGGATTGCCGGTCAGGGTGACCGCACCGGTGATTGGGTCGATGGTCAGACCCGCGTCGCTGCCCGCCTTGAGCGAGAAGGTGACGCCCCCGCTGATATCCGCCGTGTCGGTGGCCGTGGCGGTGTAAATCACCTGACCCGCCCCGCTGTTTTCGTTGATCGCCGTGGCCGTCGCGCCGCTGGTGATGGTCGGGGCGACCTCGTCGAGGTTGTTGATATCCAGGGTCACCTTCTGGCTGCTGGCATTGCCCGCCGCATCGGTGGCGACAACGGTGAAGCTGTAGCTGGCCTTGCTCTCATAATCTGGATTGCCGGTCAGGGTGACCGCACCGGTGATCGGATCGATAGTCAGGCCCGCGTCGCTGCCCGCCTTGAGCGAGAAGGTGACGCCGTTGCTGATATCCGCGGTGTCGGTGGCCGTGGCGGTGTAGATCACCTGACCCGCGCCGCTGTTTTCGTCGATCGCCGTGGCCGTCGCGCCGCTGATGATGGTCGGGGCGACCTCATCGAGGTTGTTGATCCCCAGGGTAACCTTCTGGCTGCTGGCGTGACCGGCCGCATCGGTAGCGACAACGGTGAAACTGTAGCTGGCTTTGCTCTCAAAGTCCGGATTGCCGGTCAGGGTGACCGCGCCGGTGATTGGGTCGATAGTCAGACCCGCGTCGCTGCCCGCTTTCAGGGAGAAGGTGACGCCGTTGCTGATATCCGCGGTGTCGGTGGCCGTGGCGGTGTAAATCACCTGACCTGCACCGCTGTTTTCGTCGATCGCCGGGGCGGTTGTGCCGCTGGTGATGGTCGGAGCGACTTCATCGAGGTTGTTGATCCCCAGGGTAACCTTCTGGCTGCTGGCGTGACCGGCCGCATCGGTGGCGACAACGGTGAAGCTGTAGCTGGCCTTGCTCTCATAATCCGGATTGCCGGTCAGGGTGACCGCACCGGTGATCGGATCGATAGTCAGGCCCGCGTCGCTGCCCGCCTTGAGCGAGAAGGTAACGCCCCCGCTGATATCCGCGGTGTCGGTGGCCGAGGCGGTGTAAATCACCTGACCCGCGCCGCTATTTTCATCGATCGCCGTGGCCGTCGCGCCGCTGGTGATGGTCGGGGCAACCTCATCGAGGTTGTTGATATCCAGCGTTACCTTCTGGCTGCTGGCATTGCCCGCCGCATCGGTGGCGACAACGGTAAAGCTGTAGCTGGCTTTGCTCTCATAATCCGGATTGCCGGTCAGTTTGACCGCACCGGTGATCGGATCGATAGTCAGACCCGCGTCGCTGCCCGCCTTGAGCGAGAAGGTGACGCCATTGCTGATATCCGCGGTGTCGGTGGCCGTGGCGGTGTAAATCACCTGACCCGCCCCGCTGTTTTCGTCGATCGCCGGGGCGGTTGTGCCGCTGGTGATGGTCGGGGCGACTTCATCGAGGTTGTTGATCCCCAGCGTGACCGCCTTGCTGCTGGCGTGACCGGCCGCATCGGTGGCGACAACGGTGAAGCTGTAGCTGGCCTTGCTCTCAAAGTCCGGATTGCCGGTCAGTTTGACCGCGCCGGTGATTGGGTCGATGGTCAGACCCGCGTCGCTGCCTGCCTTGAGCGAGAAGGTGACGCCCCCGCTGATATCCGCGGTGTCGGTGGCCGTGGCGGTATAGATCACCTGACCCGCACCGCTGTTCTCGTTGATCGCCGTGGCCGTTGCGCCGCTGGTGATGGTCGGGGCAACCTCATCGAGGTTGTTGATCCCCAGGGTAACCTTCTGGCTGCTGGCGTGACCGGCCGCATCGGTGGCGACAACGGTGAAGCTGTAGCTGGCCTTGCTCTCAAAGTCCGGATTGCCGGTCAGGGTGACCGCGCCGGTGATCGGGTCGATGGTCAGGCCCGCGTCGCTGCCCGCTTTCAGGGAGAAGGTGACACCATTGCTGATATCCGCGGTGTCGGTGGCCGTGGCGGTGTAAATCACCTGACCCGCCCCGCTGTTCTCGTCGATCGCCGTGGCCGTTGCGCCGCTGGTGATGGTCGGGGCAACCTCATCAAGGTTGTTGATCCCCAGGGTCACCTTCTGGCTGCTGGCGTGACCGGCCGCATCGGTGGCGACAACGGTAAAGCTGTAGCTGGCCTTGCTCTCAAAATCCGGGTTGCCGGTCAGGGTGACCGCGCCGGTGATCGGATCGATAGTCAGACCCGCGTCGCTGCCCGCTTTCAGGGAGAAGGTGACGCCGTTGCTGATATCCGCCGTGTCGGTGGCCGTGGCGGTGTAAATCACCTGACCTGCACCGCTGTTTTCGTCGATCGCCGGGGCGGTTGTGCCGCTGGTGATGGTCGGAGCGACTTCATCGAGGTTGTTGATCCCCAGGGTAACCTTCTGGCTGCTGGCGTGACCGGCCGCATCGGTGGCGACAACGGTGAAGCTGTAGCTGGCCTTGCTCTCATAATCCGGGTTGCCGGTCAGTTTGACCGCGCCGGTGATTGGGTCGATAGTCAGGCCCGCGTCGCTGCCCGCTTTCAGGGAGAAGGTGACACCATTGCTGATATCCGCGGTGTCGGTGGCCGTGGCGGTGTAAATCACCTGACCCGCCCCGCTGTTTTCGTCGATCGCCGTGGCCGTCGCGCCGCTGGTGATGGTTGGAGCAACCTCGTCGAGGTTGTTGATATCCAGGGTCACCTTCTGGCTGCTGGCATTGCCCGCCGCATCGGTGGCGACAACGGTGAAGCTGTAGCTGGCCTTGCTCTCATAATCCGGATTGCCGGTCAGGGTGACCGCACCGGTGATTGGGTCGATGGTCAGACCCGCGTCGCTGCCCGCCTTGAGCGAGAAGGTGACGCCCCCGCTGATATCCGCCGTGTCGGTGGCCGTGGCGGTGTAAATCACCTGACCCGCGCCGCTGTTTTCGTCGATCGCCGTGGCCGTCGCGCCGCTGGTGATGGTCGGGGCGGCATCGTCGAGGTTGTTGATCCCCAGCGTAACCGTCTGACTACTGGCATTACCCGCCGCATCGGTGGCGACAACGGTGAAGCTGTAGCTGGCTTTGCTCTCAAAATCCGGGTTGCCGGTCAGGGTGACCGCACCGGTGGAGGCATTGATGCTGAACAGCCCGCTATCACCGGTGGTGCTCAGGCTGTAACTAAACTGGCTGGGGTCGGTCGCGACAGCAGTCCACACCACCTGACCTGCCCCGATGTTCTCATCCACGCTGGCCGTAGTGGCGCTGGTGAAGACAGGAGCATGGGTGTCAATAATGTGACTGAGACCACCGGAGGTGTCACTGGCGGCCGCGGCGCCTTTAATCAGCAACGACTGCACCTCATCGGACAGACCGCTACTGCCGCCGAGTGTAATTCCAGCAGTGACGGCGTCAAGGATGGTCTGGGTGGATGCGCCGGCGTTGGCTTCCGCGCCGGAGAATGCCGCCAGCAGGAGGCCATATTTTTCACCGGCACTCAGGCCATCGGTCGCATCATAGCTGCCGCCGTTGGTTGCGACGACCGTGGTGTTCAGAATGTCATCCACACCAAACAGGCTGCTGATGGCGGCAGAGGTGTCAGCCACCTGCGTCGCGCTCAGGGTGGCTGGACTGTCGGTCGTGCCGCCGAGGGCTTCCTGGGCTTTGTGATATGCGAGGGTGGTCAACACGTTAATATTGAGAACGAGGGTACTGTTATCGCCGGAGATCACGCCCATGCTCCAGAGTTGAGCAGAGAGGTCTTTGCCCACGCCAGTCGCTTCGTCCATGTAGTCAGCAGCACTGCCGCTGTTGACGAGCTTAACAATCACCACGCCGCTGTAACTGCCAGCAGACACAGTTACCGAGCCGTTGGGCCCCAGCGTTCCCGTGCCAATCAGCGTTTTGCCATCGGCCTGATAAATTTCCACATTCAAATCGTTAGTGCTGAGCGCCGGGCCCCCGACAAAATTAAGCTCGACGGCGTTCTGTACAGCGGGTTCTCCTCCACCATTATCGTGCTTGCTGCCATTGTCACTCCCACTATGGCCACTCGCCGCGGCAACCCCGATCACCCCCCCCAGTCCGAGGGCGCCGGCAAGGTAGCCCACGTAAGAGTGCGATTGAGGCAGATAGGTGATCGGATGGCCAGACACTACCGACCCATTCTGGAGGCCGGATAAGAGACTTTCCAGCCCCGGGTGGCCTGAGGTCATGCTGGCCAGCGCATCCGGAGAACCGTGCGCATAGAAAACATGACTGCCGTCGGCCAACGCCGCCCCTTCGGTGCTACCGGGCGTCATCACCTGTGTAGAGGTACCATCAGCAGGCAGGGTTACGCTGGTATCGCTCTGCGTAAACCAGTCCTGCAGGGTCAGGGTGGTGCCATCGGCATAGTCCAGGTGCAGATCTTGTCCGTGACGCGAAGCCACGACGTCATCGGCCAGCTTCTCCCGATCGTCTTCGCCCTGGCGCTTGAGCACCCGGTAAGTTTCACCCGGCGCGGCCTTGTGAATGTTGGTCTGCCCGGCCTGCAGGGTGATACGGGTTTTACCGGTATTAAGCGTGTATTGGCGTGGCTTCATCTGGGTCTCGGAGTTCATTGTGTGTTGTATCCATTTGGGCGAACAGGAAAATCGGGTTGCAACGACCACCTGCGGTGTCATCGCTCCTGGAATGATTCACTGAGTGTTTTACGTAAAGGTTTTAATAAGAAGTCCATCAGCGTGCGATCGCCGGTACGGATGTCGAGCTGGGATGTCATGCCCGGCAGGATGTCAAGCTGACGCCCCGTCGTACTGCGCACAAACTGCCCTTCTTCCTGAGGGTCTGACTGGCCTTCTGCATGGCTTTTCAAACGAACATGGACGCGGTAGTAAATCTCCTCGCCACGAGGTGTGTTTTCCTTAAGAGTGTCGGCCGACACATAAATCACCTCCCCCTGCAATGCGCCATAAATGGTGTAATCGAAGGGATCAAGGCGTACGGTGGCCGGCAGCCCAACCTGAACGCGGGCAATATCAGCAGGCAGAACCTTTGCCTCGATGATGAGGGCATCATCTGACGGGACAATCTGCATGATCTCATCCCCGGCACGTAATACCCCGCCCAGCGTGGTGACGCGGACGTTTTTGACTATCCCCGGCCCCATTGCTGTAAAGACCGTATCGTGCACCTGCTGGCGCCGACCGGCCATCTGTTGCAGTGTCTGGCCCAGGTCATCTTCAGCCTTGGTGAGATCGGCTCGCGCGTCATCCAAAAACTTATTGCGCCGACCCAGCAGGCGGGCACGGGCTTCATTGAGATCGCGCTGGGCGTTAAGCCGCTCGCTGGTGCTGACATCGCCGGAGCGTTCAAGCCCGTTCACCAGGTTGAGCTTCTGATTGGCTAAATTCACGGCGGTTTGCAGCGCGGTGATATCTTCCTGCAGGCTCTGACGACGTTGCACAAACAGTGCGCGCTCAATGTCTGCCTGCTCGCGCAATGCCGGGTCGGGATCTGAGGGGAACCGCGGAGTCGACTGTCCCGTTGATTCTGCGCGAAGTCGGGCAATACGCGCCCTGAGACCGATGATACGGGCGTCCACTTCACCCGCCGCGGCTTCAACGCGGGTTGGGTCGAGGCGAGCCAGAATCTGCCCCGCCTTAACATGGTCACCCTCTTTGACATGCAGCTCGGAAAGCACGCCACCGTCCACGGTCTGGATTATCTGCACCCGGCTGCTGGCGATAACTTCCCCGTGTGCCCGGGCGACTTCATCAATGTGAAAATACATCGCCCATATGACAAAACCCAGGATCAGTACGACGCTGCTCCAGATCAGTCCGGCGGAAATTCGGCTACGGTGGTAGTTTTCCAGCCGTTGCACGCGAGCGGCGTCAGCGACTTCATCGTCAAACAGTTCAACGGCCATTAAGTGCTCCTGCTGTATTTGATGCTTCTGCCATACGTGTTTTCACGTTCATTACCTCAACGGTGGGCCGCGAGCCGGTAGTGCGGGCCATCAGGCCTGGCAACAGCTTGTCAGGAGTGCCATCACGTACGATGGTGCCTTCCTGCACCACCAGTACGCGGGTAGCAAAATTAACGGCAGCCATCGGACGGTGTGTGGCGACGATGAGGATATCTTCTGGCTGCAGCCTGGCTTGTAATGCTTTCCAGACACGGGCCTCCGCTTCGCCATCAAGCGAGGCCGTCGGTTCATCCAGAAGCCAGATACGTGGACGCGACATCAGCACACGCGCCAGGCCTACCAGCTGGCGCTGACCGCCAGAAAGACCCGAGCCACCTTCACTGATCGCCATATCCATACCCAGCGGATTACTGGCAGCCACCTGATCCAGTGCCAGATCGCGGGTGACATCCGTCAACGTGGTATCACTGACTGCACCTGCCAGCATAAGATTGCTTCGCAGCGTACCTTTGAAGAGCTGCACCGCCTGGGGCAGATAGCCAACCTGAGCACTGACCAACTGGGGATCAATCTCCCATAAATCGACATCGCCCAGGCGAACGCGGCCCTCACTGGGGCGATACAGCCCAGCCAGCATCTTCAGCAACGTCGATTTACCGCCGCCAACGGGCCCTAACAGCAGCACGCGTTCACCGGCGTGAAAGTGAAGTGCGGGAATATTGAGTTGTTGAACCGGAGACTGCGGAAAGGCGAAGCGCAGCTTTTCCACACTGATATGTTCTGGCAGGCGATCGGGCAACAACAGAGTCTGTCCCGGGCGACGCTCCGTCGGTTTACGCAGCAGGTTGTTCACCATATCCAGCGCTTCTCTGACCTGCTGCCACTGCATCAGGTACTGAACGCCCTGGCTCACCGGCCCGATGACGCGTCCTCCCAGAATACTGCACGCGACCATCCCCCCGGTGGTCAAATAGCCAGCCTCGACGCCCCAGACCCCTACCACAATCCCCATGACATAGGCCAGCGTCGACAGACTGCCGGTAGTGGTGATACAGAACTGGCTGAGCGATTTTTGCTGAATGCTGTAGCCCGCGATGGAGTTGCTGAGCGTCTGCCAGTCCTGGGCAAAACGCCAGCCAGCATGGCTGGCGCGCAGCGTCTCGGCACCGCGAATACTGTCCACCAACAGGCCCAGACGCTCATTGCTGCGAAGCATCTGTTGGCGCGTGAGACGACGTAAGCGCAGACGAGTGAACAGGCCAAGCGCCAGCGCGACAGGTAACATTCCGAGGTAAACCCAGCCAACGGGTCCACCGATCAAACCAATAAGCCCGATAAACAGAATGGCAAACGGCAGATCCACGATACCGAAGACCAGGCCGGCAGAGACAACCTGCCGTACCGAATCCAGAGCTCCCACCTGGGCGGCCAGCGTGCCCAGACTGCCGGGCTGCTGGTCGAGTTGCAGGTGCAGCAGGTGTTCATAAACATGCTGGGAAAGGCGTTTATCGACACTGCTGGCAACGCTGTCCATGACGCGGGCACGCAGTGTTTTGAGCAGCCAGTCCAGTCCGACAACCAGCACCATCCCCACCACCAGCGTGGTCAGTGTTGCCCAGGCCAGAGTGGGAACCACGCGATCGTAGACCTGCATCGCGAAGAGCGAGGTGGGAATAGCCAGGATGTTCACCAGCAGCGTGGCGGCGACGACCCGGAATACCCAGCGGCGGTCGCGCAACAGTTCTCGCCAGACCAGGCGCATGGCCGGGTTTTCGCTTTCAGCGAGGTTCTCTGACTGTACGTGTGAAGGCAGGCTGAACCACAGCACAGCCGTTTCGTCACCCGTAACCGTACCCGGCGCACCGGTCACAATGTCGTCTACCGACAGCGTTCGGGATTCGGCACCTTCACGGGTCAGCGTCAGGGTATCGGTGTTCCCTCCCTCACTGTGTCGTTCGGCCAGCCACCATGTCTGTTCGTGCCACATCAGAGCCGGGAGATGGCGGGGATCAAAACGCCGCCAGGGAAGCAACGCCAGCCGGACGTCTTTCATCCCCGCGTCCGACAGTAAATTACGCACATGGTCCTGGGGGCGTTCGGTTAACGGAGGAACGGTTTGCGCGCGGGCATACGCCTGCGTTAATGCCGCTTTATTCACCGGGGCGCGTAGCGTGTCCAGCAAAGCCAGTAATTCAGAGAGAGGAACAGGTTTCATCAGGGATGGCTCGCAGACGTGTTAGCTAATTGTGTGCCCGTGGGCAGGGCGCCAGAGGTATCGTCCATACGTCCCGTGCGGGCGGCCAGGCGCAGAGAGTCCACCCGCCATGCCGATCGTACCGATACCAGCGCTTGTTGTTGTTCGGTTAATTCGCGCACGGCGTTGAGGACATCCAGCCAGCTCTTGTAACCTGATTCGTACTGGCGTCGGAACGATGCCAGCGTGTCGCTGAGTTCAATGACGGACTGCTCATAACCGGCTATCAGCGTCTGGTTAGCATCACGCTGATCAAGCAGTTGGCGGGTCTGAATGTCTTCGCTGTGGCGTTGTTGGGCCAGATCCTGTCGTGCGGACTCCACGCGCTCCAGTGCCGCGTTCTGGAGGCCGCGGGTCACCAGCCCCAGTCCTTCCATCGTGCCGGTCACGACGACATTGATCGTATTGTTATTTCTCTGGTTGGGGATACCTGAGTAGTCGTTGCGCGAGGCTTGCAGGGACACGGTCGGCATCGATGAGGTGCGCTGACGTTCTACATCCGTTTCGGCAAGCGTGACCCCCGCTTCGCGGGCACGCACGGTAGCACTCTGCGCAAGGATTTGTTCCTGTACAGACCGGTCGGCAGGTAACTGGAGAACGCTCACAGGAACCGGCAGTTCGCTGGCGATCGGCTCCTGAGTTAAAGATAACAGCGTGGACTCGGCGGTAATCAGGTCCGATTTGGCCTGTTCGAACGAGGAACGTGCCTGTAACAACCGGGCCTTCGCCAGGCTGACATCAGCCGAAGACGCCAGTCCCCCCTGCGCACGGCGCTGGATCTGTTCCTGCAACGCCTGATGGTTGCTAACGTTCGATTCAGCAACGGCAAGACGTTCGCGAACACCCTGCACATTGGCGTAGGCCACTGCGGTCTCTTCCAGCAATTCACGACGGGTAGCCCAGGCCGTGGCTTGCTGAGCGAGGGTGTCGTTGTCGGCGTAGTCAATGGCACTGTCGATACGCCCAAAAGCCCATAGCGGTTGCGATACGCTCAGCGTGGTCGTACTGGAATCATTGTAACCCGAGATTTGCCCCGTCCCTGCGCTGGCCCCAAGCGTGGGCAAACGTGCCGCACGGGCGCTGTCGGCGCTGGCCTCTTTGGAACGCACAAGAGCCTGCTGACTGGCCAGACCGGGGTGATGGAGCATTGTGCTCCGCAGTGCGGCAAACAAACCGCCCGGCGAGGAAGACGAAGGTTCCCTCGCCTGAGCCATCGTTGCAGGAATGACAAAGGGTAAAGAAAGTATGAATGCCGAAAGGATGTGACAAACGTGTCGACCTGGAAGAAACCCCATTGTCTGAAGAGCCCTGTATTTAAGAAAGAGTAAAAGGCCCACCGATCACGATTTTTCTCAGGTTATCCCGACATAACAATGATTTGATAAATGGCACGGCCGGAATAGCAAGTACAAATAAGAAAATACTTATTGTTTTACGTAATAATTACCGATAGGCAACATTCATGTCAATATGTGTAATCGTGTAATAAAAGCTGTAAAACATCATTAATTGAGACGATAAATTCACTTAACTCAAATACAGGCTGAGTAGGTAAAAACATTATTGACGGAATATTCGATAAGGCAGTGGATAATATCTCACTAGCGAAAAGTGGCAGAGGGAGGTGTTGATTGTTCGGTGACTCAAGAGAATGTCGTTGTCCTGAAAGGAAATGACGATGTATGGCAAAGCAAGACTGTTATAAAGCGTTTTCTGGCGGATGGCAGACTCTCTGGTTCACTTAGTCAGTTCAAAGTGAACAGGCCGTTTCTGGCCGATAATGCGGCTTTTGTTCCGGTGGTTATTGTCATGTTCACTCTCCATCGGGTCAGGAGATGTAATTATGGTTGTCCCATATGGGCGAGGAGCGGAAGTTATTCGCATAGAGCCCTGGGGACAAACAGTTACTCGTCTGCTTAGCCCTGAAAGGTTGCTCACAGGGCTTACGAAAACTCCCTGGCTTCGTGGTTAAACAATGTATGCCCCTGGCACAAAGCAGATTGTCAAACCAGACATTTCAACACTCGGTAATATCCGGGATACGACTTTGAAATAAAAAATCGGGACCGCCAGGCGGTCCCGACCCAATCAATCTCTAACGATCACTCCATAACCCGTGCCCGCTTCCCTCTCTGCTCTTCATTACTTTCAGCAGTTTCCACCAGCGTAAAACTAAAGTTCACCTCCGTATGCTCCCCGTCAAGATCCCGCGCCCTCGCCACCGCCGCATCGGTAATCTTCACCGGATCCGCAATCAGTTCCGCACGCGTCGCAAAGGCAAAGTCATCCCACAGGTACTCATCGCCGTTCAGGTTGATCTGGGTGGTCAGGTGTTTATACCCCGGTGCCGACACGAAGAAATGCACGTGTGCCGGGCGGTTGCCGTGGCGACCAATGGCAGTCAGCAGTTTCTGGGTTGGGCCATCCGGCGGACAGCCGTAGCCGCACGGCACGATGCTGCGCACCGCATAGCGACCGTCATCACCGGTACGCACGCGGCGGCGCAGGTTGTATTCGCTCTGGGACTGGTCGAAGAACGAGTAGCCGCCGAGGGTATTGGCGTGCCAGATGTCCACGATCGCCCCGGCGACAGGCTTACCCTGCAGATCGGTCACCTGGCCCTGCAGCCACATGGTTTCCGCCTGCTCCTTGCCGTCGTCCATGCGGGCAAAACCCTCGCTCAGGGGCGCATTCGCCACATACAGCGGGCCTTCGATGGTGCGCGGGGTACCCTGGTTCTCGCCGGATGCGGCCTCTTTCTCGTCGGCACGCATATCCAGATAGTGCTCCAGGCCCAGACCGGCTGCCAGCAGCGCCGCTTCCTGGCGTCCGCCCAGCTCGTTAAGGTAGTTCACCGCCACCCAGAACTCTTCGTCGGTCACGTCGAACTGCTTGATGGTCTTGCACAGGTCGCTCAGCAACTGGTGCATGATGTTTTTCAGCCGATCGTTGCCGCCGGTGGAGTTTAAGCCGCTGCTGATCGCCAGTAAGGTGTCCAGTTCGGTCTGGTGTACAGGATTCTGAGACATTGCATCTTCCTCTTTGTAGGGTACGTTTGTTGTAGTTATTGCGACGATTAGTGTTCGTTATGAATGGAGGACGGATGCATGCACAGGGGCTGCACGCTGATCTCCATCCACGGGTAGAGCGGCAGCGCGGTCAGGATGTCGTGCAGCTCCTGGTTGTCCGCCACG
This sequence comes from Leclercia sp. AS011, assembly GCF_037152535.1. Taxonomy (NCBI): domain Bacteria; kingdom Pseudomonadati; phylum Pseudomonadota; class Gammaproteobacteria; order Enterobacterales; family Enterobacteriaceae; genus Leclercia; species Leclercia sp. AS011. Next base: position 746,316 of record NZ_JBBCMA010000001.1, on the reverse strand, counting down.
TCAAAAATGCTGACGTTGGCGTACTGCCCGACCACGCGCCAGATGTGCGGCCATTTGCCTTCGCGCTGTAAGCGCTGGGAGTAGGATTTCTCTTTCGCTTTGATCGCGTCAACTTCTGCCGCAGGCAGCGACGACGGGATGTTGACCGTCATTTCCACTTTAAAAAGCATCGCGTTTTCCTTTAGTTACGTGCGTAATGACGCAGCTTGTCTTCGTCGATATCGACGCCCAATCCAGGCCCCTGCGGTAACGTCACTTCGCCCTGGCTGAACGCCAGCGGACGTACCACGATGTCATCCTTCAGCAGCAGCGGGCCGAACATCTCGGTGCCCCACTGCATTTTCACCGTCGACCAGGCGTGCAACGAGGCCACCGTGCCGAGGGTGCCCTCCAGCATGGTGCCGCCATACAGCGCCACGCCCGCCGCCTGCGCCACGTGCGCCAGCTTGAGGGCCTGCGCCGGGCCGCCCGCTTTGGCGATCTTCAGGGCATACGCGCCGGTAAAACCGCCGCTCGCCAGGGCGTAGCCGTCATGGCTGGTCGCCACCGCTTCGTCGGCCAGAATTGGCACCGCAAAACGCTGGCTGAGGGTGATAAGCCCCTGGCGATCCCACAGCGGTATCGGCTGTTCCACCAGGTCGATGCCGCCGTCCTGTAGCCGGGTCATCCCTTTGATGGCGGTCGTCAGATCCCAGGCCTGGTTGACGTCGACCCGTACGCTAACCTCATCCCCCAGCGCGGCTTTGATCGCCAGGGCGTGGCGAACGTCCACATCCAGCCCGCGGGCCCCGATCTTCAGCTTGAAGGTGTTGTGCCGCCCTTCCGCCAGCAGGCGTTGGCCCTCTTCGATGTCTTTTTGCGTGTCGCCGCTCGCCAGGGTCCACAGCACCGGCAGGCGCTGAGTCAGCGCCCCGCCCAGCAGCGAACTCACCGGCAGGCCGAGCGCCTTGCCCTGGGCATCAAGAAACGCGGTTTCGAGGGCGGATTTGGCAAAGGTGTTGCCCTTCACGCTGGCGTTCATCTTCTCCGCCAGGTCGGCCACGCCGTGGAACGACTGGCCGCACAGCAGCGGGGACAGATAGGTTTCAATGGCAGATTTGATCGCCTCCGGGCTTTCGGCGCCGTAGCTCAGGCCGCCGATGGTGGTGGCTTCGCCCCAGCCGGTGATGCCGTTCGCGCACGCCATGCGGACGATAGTCAGCGTCTGGCACCCCATGGTCGCCATCGACAGCTTGTGCGGGCGAATGGTCGGGATATCCACCAGCCAGCAGGCCAGGGATTCAATGGTGATGGTCATGTAATGCTCCTGAAAAGGTCAGCACATGCTGATTAAAGGCGTCCGGGCAGGCCAGGTTCGACAGGTGTGAGGCGGGCAAGACGACGCATTCGGTCTGCTTCGCCTGGGCGGCAAGCCACCCGGCATCCTGCACGGTTGTGACCGGATCCTCTGCTCCGGCAATCACCAGCATCGGGCGCAGCATGGCGGCGACCTCATCGCGCAGATCCGCCGCGGCCAGCGCTTCGCAACAGGCGGCGTAGCCTTCGGGTGAGGTATCGGCGAGATCGTCAATCAGCAGCTGAACTGTGCCGGGGTTCTGCTGGCGATAAGCCGGGGTGAACCAGCGATCCGCCGCGGTGCTGGCCACCGGGGCCATCCCCTGCTGACGCACGGTGGCGGCGCGCTGCAACCAGCCTTTCGCCTCGCCGATCTTCGCCGCGGTATTGGCGACCACGATGCGCGGGAAGCGTGACGGGGCGTGGCGGTTGAGCCACATCCCGGTCATACCGCCCAGGGAGATGCCGCAGAAAAAGGCGCGCTCGATATCCAGATGATCCAGCAGAGCGATCGCGTCCTTACCCAGCGACTCGAGGGTGATGCCCCCTGGCGGAAGCGGCGAGCGCCCGTGCCCGCGGGTGTTGTAGCGCAGCACGCGGAAGTGTTGCGTGAAGTCGGCCATCTGCGGCTGCCACATCTGCCAGCGGGTGCCCAGCGAGTTAGAAAGCACCAGCACCGGGGCCTGCTCCGGGCCATCGAGGCGATATTCCAGATCCATTCACGCCTCCTCGGTTTCGGGGTTAAGGGCAAAGGTCAGCGCCACCGGGGTGACGGACTGGAGGTATTCCGCCGTCACGTCGCCAAACAGCTCGCGCACCACAATGCCGTCCGCCGTGATATCCATCACCGCCATGTCGGTGTAGATCCGGTCGATGCAGGCCATGCCGGTCAGCGGATAGGTACAGGCTTTAACGATCTTGCACTCGCCCTGGCGGGTCAGATGTTCGGTCATCACATACACCCGCTTCGCGCCAATCGCCAGGTCCATCGCCCCGCCGACGGCCGGAATGGCGGAGGGTTCGCCGGTGCTCCAGTTCGCCAGGTCACCGCGTTCGGAGACCTGATAGGCCCCCAGCACGCAGATATCCAGGTGACCGCCGCGCATCATGGTGAAGGAGTCGCCGTGGTGGAAATAGCAGCCGCCCTGAAGCAGGGTCACCGGCTGTTTGCCGGCGTTAATCAGCTCGGGATCTTCTTCTCCCGGCGCAGGCGCAGGCCCCATGCCGAGAATGCCGTTTTCGCTGTGGAGGAAGATCTCGCGATCCGCCGGGAGGTAGTTGGCGATCCGGGTCGGCAGGCCGATGCCGAGATTCACGTAGGCCCCTTCCGGGATATCCCGGGCGATGCGTTCGGCCAGCTGTTGATGGGTCAGTTTATTCACGGGATCTCCTTATGCCGTTTGCGGCAGGCGAGCGGGGGCGACCGTCACCACGCGTTGCACAAAAATCCCCGGCGTGACCACCGCTTCAGGGTCGAGCTCGCCGAGGGCGACGATTTCGCTGACCTGGGCAATGGTGCAGCTGGCAGCAGCGGCCATGATCGGCCCGAAGTTGCGCCCGGTTTTGTCATACACCAGGTTGCCCCAGCGGTCGGCCTTCAGGGCTTTGATCAGGGCGAAATCGGCTTTCAGCGGGTACTCGAGAACATAGTCTTTGCCGTCGATATGGCGGGTCTCTTTGCCCGCCGCCAGTTCGGTGCCGAACCCGGTAGGGGTGAAGATCGCCCCCAGCCCGCTGCCCCCCGCCTGAATACGTGCCGCGAGGTTGCCCTGCGGGACCAACTCCAGCGCCACATCGCCCCGGCGGTAGAGGTCGTCAAACACCCAGGAGTCGGTCTGGCGCGGGAAGGAGCAGATCACCTTCTTCACGCAGCCCGCCTTCAGCAGCGCCGCCAGGCCGTAGTCACCGTTCCCGGCGTTGTTGCTGATCAGGGTCAGATCCCGCGGCTGGCGGCGGATCAGGGCATCCAGCAGCTCAGCGGGCTGTCCGGCCGCGCCAAAGCCGCCCACCATCACCACCGCGCCGTCGAAAATATCGGCCACGGCGGCATCGGTGGCGGAAAACCGTTTATCAATCATTTGCTTACCTCGTTGTTTTTATTGGTGGACGGCAGGCTGCGCAGGGCGATCCACGCCAGCAACGCATAGGCCATCAGCAGCAGGGAGACCGGCCAGGAGGCGTCGAAATGCATCAGCAGCGCCACCGCCAGCATTGGCCCCAGACCGCCGGAGAAGATCGAGCCCACCTCATGCCCCAGCGCCAGGCCGGAGTAGCGCACCCGCACCGGGAACAGATCGCTCATGATGCAGGGCTGGGTACCGATCATCGCCCCGTGGCAGAACGGCAGGCCGAGGAACATTGCCAGCATGATCCAGCCGTACTCCCCGGTGGAGAGCAGCCAGAAGAACGGGAAGGCCATCACCAGCAGGCCAATCACGCCGATGTAGTAGACCGGCTTCAGGCCAATGCGATCCGAGAGCGCACCCCAGAACAGGATCGAGAAGAACTCCACCAGCATCGCCAGGGTCACGGCGCTGATGATCTCCCCGGTGCCGATGCCGATGTGTTTCGCGTACACCACCGAGAAGGTGAAGAAGATATAGGAGGCCCCGTTCTCCGGCAGGCGCAGGGCGATGGCCTGCAACAGCGCCTTCGGGTGCTCGCGGATCAGCACCATCAGCGGGATCTTCTCGTGCTTCGCCTCCGGTTTCGCCTGACTGAAGGCCTTGCTCTCGCGGATGTTTTTGCGGATATAGACCCCGACCAGGAAGATCAGGATGCTGAGCAGGAAAGGCACGCGCCAGCCCCAACTCATCAGCTCGTCCTCCGGCAGCTTCTGCACCAGGTAAAAGGCGAAGGCCGAGAGGACAAACCCGCCGGAGACCCCCATCTGGCTCCAGGCGGTAAAGTAGCCGCGACGCGACGCCGGGGCGTTCTCGCTCAGCATCAGCACCCCGCCGCCCCACTCCCCGCCGGAGGCCACGCCCTGTAAAAAGCGCAGGGTGATGAGCGAGATCGGTGCCCAGATGCCAATCTGCGCATAAGTCGGCAGCAGGCCGATGATAAAGGTGGTGGCCCCCATCAGGGTCAGGGTCATGATCAGCGTCATCTTGCGGCTGTAGCGATCCCCTATATGGCCGAAGACGATCCCCCCCAGCGGACGGGCGAGGAAGCCCACCGCAAAGCCGGAGAAGGCCAGCAGCGTGCCCTGCATCGGGTCGCCGCCCACCGGGAAGAACAGCGGGCCGAAGACCAGCGCCGCGGCGGTGCCGTAGAGGAAGAAGTCATACCACTCCAGGGCATTGCCCAGCACCGAGGCGATCACCAGCTTGCGCAGCTGCCCGGCATCCTGCGTACCCGCCGCCGGAGCGGCGGTTGTTTGAGTCTCAACATGGCTCATCCGCGTTACCTTTTATTGTGGGTGTTACGCTTCCAGGTCATGCCCGACGGCATGGTAGCGACGGTTGAAGTAGACCAGCCCGCGCGGAGCGTCGCTGATGCGGATCGCCTGCACCTGGCAGTAGAACACGCTGTGGCTGCCCACTTCATGACAGGTGTCGATCAGGCAGTCGAAGCTGGCGACCGACGAGCTGAGCACCGGCGCGCCGCTGGCCATCACCTGCCAGGAGTCATAGCCAAAGCGTTCCTCGGAGCGCAGGCTGGCGTTGGCAAATACCCCGGAGAGATCCTGGTGGTCGCTAGAGAGCACGTTGACGCATAGCACGCCGTTCTGCCTGAAGGGGGCGTGGGCAAAGGAGTTGCGGTTCATGCAGAACAGCAGCGTCGGCGGCGAGTCGGTAACGCTGCACACGGCGGAGGCGGTAAAGCCAAACTTGCCCGCCGGGCCGTCGGTGGTGATCACCGAGACCGCACTCCCCAACTGCGCCATGGCATTACGAAATTCGGTTTGCAGTGTCATAAGGTTTTCCTCACAGATCGATAACTAAACGGGCGCTCTTGGCCCGGGAACAACACAACAAAATCTGGTCGCCGTCGGCTTTCTCTTCGTCGGTCAGGTAGCTGTCGCGATGGTCCGGCTCGCCTTCCAGCACGTCGGTCAAACAGCTGCCGCAGATCCCCTGTTTGCAGGAGACGCATACCTTCAGCCCGGCCTGCGCCAGCGCCTCGACGATGCTCTGGTTCTCCAGCACCTGCACGGTGATGCCGCTGGCAGCGGCAAACACCTCAAAGGCCGCGCCGCCGGTGTCCACGTCGACGCTGAAACACTCCTGATGCACCTGCTCCGGCCGATAGCCGCTCGCCGTGGCCTGCGCAGTAACCGCCTCCATCAGCCGGGTCGGGCCGCAGGTGTAGACGTGGGTATTGGCCGGAACGTCGGTCAGTACCGCCGCCAGGTTCAGGCGTTGGGTGTCGCTGAAGTGCAGCTGCACGCGGTCGGCCCAGGCCGCCTGCTCCAGCTGAGAAATAAAGGCCGCCCCTTCGCGGGTGCGGGTGCAGTAGTGCAGGCTGAAGGAGCGCCCGGCGGCGTGCAGCTCGGCGGCCATCGCCAGCATCGGGGTGATACCAATCCCGCCGCCAATCAGCAGGCTGTGGCTGGCCGTCTCGTCCAGCGCAAACAGGTTGCGCGGAACGCTGACCTGGATCCGATCCCCCACGTTCAGGGTATGGGCGGCCAGCGAACCGCCCTTAGACTGTGTCTCTTTCAGAATGCCGAGCTGGTAATGGCGGCGATCCTGCGGGTCGCCGCACAGGGAGTACGGACGCACCAGGTCGTCTGCCAGATGCAGATCGATATGTGCCCCCGCGCTAAAGGCCGGGAGGTCGATACCCTCAGAATGCGCCAGGGTCAGCAGGACCACTTCGCCCTGCAACTCCCGCCTGATAACCTGTAATGTCAACATGTTGACTCCTTAACGCATAAACAGACCGCCGTTGATGTCCCAGGTGGCCCCGGTGACAAACGACGCCTGCTCAGATGCCAGCAGGGCCACGGCCTGGGCGACAAATTCGGCTTCACCTAACTGGCCTACCGGGATCATCGCCAGCAGCCCGGCCATCTTCTCTTCCGGCACCAGGGCGTGAACCATCGGCAGATCCAGCGGCCCCGGGGCGATGGCGTTGACCGTCACGCCGGATTTGCTCAGCTCGCGGGCAAAGATTTTGGTCAGGGTCAGGATCCCGCCCTTCGAGGCCGCGTAGTGCGCCCCGGAGGCGGTGCCGCCGTTCTGCCCGGCCAGGGAGGCGAGGTTGATGATCCGGCCGTAGCCGCGGGTGGTGAAGTAACGGCCCAGGGTCTGACAGCCGACAAAGGTGCCGCGCAGGTTGGTGGCAATCACCCGGTCAAACTCCTCCACCGCTATCTCCATCACCGGAGTAGCGAGGGTCAGGGCGGCGTTGTTAACCAGCACCTGCAGGCTGCCGAAGCGCTCAAGGGTGGCGTCGAGCGCGCGGGCGAAATCCTGCGGCTGGCAGATATCCAGCCCCAGCGCCAGCACCCTGCCCTGACCGTCATCGAGACGATCTGCAGCTTCCCGGGCGCGAGCCACATCGACATCGGTGAGCACCACCTGATAACCCTGCTTCAGCAGATGAGCGGCTATCGCGTTGCCCAGACCGGCGGCCGCGCCGGTCACTAATACGGTTTGCGTCATGGACAGCTCCTCAGAGGATGTAGCCGATGCTGTGCAGCACATCGTCGCTGTTGACCAGGCGGATCACCTTCCGGGTAATCAGCAACCTGCCGTCCTGCGACTTCAGGTGCCAGGTGATGTCCGCCGCATAGTGGCGGCTGTGGCCTTTGCGGTGCTCCCACAGGGATTGCGCCCCGCGCACCACGATCAGATCCTCGCTGGACTCCAGCAGGCGGAAGCGCGACAGGGTGCGCAGGGTTCTGGCGCGCGGGGTGGTGGAGATCGACTCCCCGCTGTAGAGGCGCTTCACCCGGCGCTCGCGCATGTGGTGATCGTCGCAGGCATAGTTGAGGGTGTTTTTGAAATCGTTCTCGTTCGGGTCGATGGGCACCACGTACAGGCCGTCGCGCTGCCACAGATCCAGCCAGGCGTTGAACTCGCCCTGGTCCAGCAGATCGCCTTCAAGATTAATTACGGACATCGCCGCAAACAGCGCAGAATCTGGCGTCATCATTTTTCGCTCTCCGTCATTAACGTTTTCCACTGCTGGTAAGCCGCACGCATCCCGGTTTCGGCGCTGACGTCGCTGCGCAGGCCGTCGTCGGTGCGGTACTCCCCGGCCAGGCCGCGGTTAAGCATGATCCACAGGTCATCCCCGGCGGTGGCTCCGCGCTGGACGCGTTCCCAGGCTTCGGAGTCATCCGGCGTGCCAAAGCCCATCGGCCCCTGGAAGTGTTCGTGCAGACGCAGACGCGCCTGGTTGGCAATCTCCGGCCCGCCGTCCATGGTGATCACCGCGTGGTGAATTTCGGTCTCCATCACCGAGATCGGCTGCAGCACCCGGAAGAAGGCCATCGAGCAGGCGATGTTCGGGAACAGGTTGAGGTTGAAGCCGGAGCCGCCCACCGCCCGCACGATGCGCCGCACCTGCTGCTCGTCGTGCTCTTTGCGCAGTTCGTCCGCCAGCTCGACAAAGCGCTCGGGGATCGGCGCATCGAGGTTAGCCTCCAGATCCACCAGCTCGGGGATCATCACCATCACGCTGTGGCCGTTGCCGAGATCTTCCACATAGCCGCTGCCGTCGACGAAATTGAGCATCTCTTCGGTCTGCTTATCGACGGAGCTCAGGAAGGAGCGGTGAACCACCGGGAAGTGGTAGCCGTCGGTGGTATTCTCCAGCTGGATCTTCCAGTTGCCCGGGAAGCGGAAGCGGTGGGCCGGCCCGGTCTTGATCGGGTAGCCCGCCCCCTGCTTCATAAACAGATCCATCCACTTCTTCGCCGCGCCGAGGAAATCCTCCAGCGGTTCGATCTCTTCGTTAAAGGTGGCGAAGACCATGCCCGCGTACTGCTCGGTACGCAGCGATACCAGCCCCAGTTCGTTCTTCTCCAGCTGGTCGGCGTAGCTTTCCGGGTGCGGCACGCCGCGCAGGCTGCCGTCGAGGGCATAGCCCCAGCCGTGGTACGGGCAGACGAAGCTGTTGGTTTTGCCGCTGCGGTGTTCGCAGACGGTGGCCGCGCGGTGGCGGCAGCGGTTCAGCAGGGTGTGAATCGCCCCTTTGCGGTCGCGGACCACAATCACCGGCTGGGTGCCGATCTCGGTGGTTTTGAAGCTGCCGGTCTCCGGGATCTCGCTGACGTGCGCCACCCAGACCCAGGTTTTGGTGAAAATACGATCCAGCTCGAGCTGGAACAGCGCCTCGGAGGTGTAGAGCGAGGTATGGACGCGGTCAGATTTGACCAGGGCCGCAATCTCTTCCCGGCTCGGGACGGGCTGCGCCGTGGTATCGATATTTTTGACATTGATGAGGTGGTCACACTGCATAATCTGTCTCCTGCTCGTCGTCGAGGTTCTCATTGTTGTCAGGTACCGGGAGCACATCCGCCGCATGCCAGTGGCTTACCGGCCTGCTGAACAGGTTGCGGGTGGCGAAATGGTGCATGGTCATCTCCCCCGCCTCGCGACGGAAAGTAATCTGGATCTCTGCCGCGTTCAGGTGCGCGCCTCCGGCGGTAAATTCGGAGGTTTGCAGCATCAGCCAGCGGCCATGCAGCTCGCCGTCGGCATCCTGATACAGCGCTTCGGAACAGAGAAAATGGGCATTGAGGGCAAAGTGCGCGGGCTGGCGGACGTAGCCCGCCATCATCGCTTTAATCGCCTCGCGCCCCTGATGCTTGCCCAGCCGGGTGGCGTAGGGCTCACCCACCCCTTCCCAGCAGGCGTCTGCGCTGAACAGGGCCCCGATAGCCTGCACCGTCTCCATGCTGTCCAGCCGATCGCACAGCCGCATGTAGTTGCTGATACAGACCCGGGCTGCCTGCTGATCTTCAAGCTGCTGTAAACGCAGCGCATCCTGTGGGCTCATGATGGGCTCCGCTACTGAATGATCAGTTCACGCCCGACGCGGGCTTCGATCTTGCAGTACTTCCACAGCTTGCTCTCGCCGTCGCCCACCGGGGTGGTGCGGAACAGGTTGCAGGCGGCCACCACGCTGTCGAGGCTGTCGGCATCCGCCAGCACGTAGGTGGTCCACGGGGAGGTGGTGGACGGGCCGACCATCAGACGGTCGTCATCCATGTTGCCGATGACGCGGATGCCCTGGGTTTCGTCGATGCCTTTCATCATCACGCCGAACGCGCCCCATACCTGTTTGGCTTCCGCCGGGGTGGCATCAAAGAAGTTCTGGTTCACGCCGATGCAAAACAGCACGCGTAAGGTTGTTGTCTGGCTCATCTGTTGCTCCTTTCGTCAAAATTACAAATAACCCGGCAGAGGCTGGCCACCGAAATAGACCGTACCGGCGTTGAAATAAGAGAGGTCGCCCATAAAGGCGTGCTGGGTGATCACCATGGTGTCGCGCACGTAGCGTTGCAGCGGGCTCTTCATGGTGATGCCGCCCATGCCGTTCAGCGCCAGCGCCTGACGGGTGACCTCGGCAGCCACGCGGGTGACGTGGGTGGAGGAGAGCCGCAGGGCGTTGATCTGCTGGCTGGCGGGTTCATCCCCGGCGAGGATGCTCTGCCAGACATCGTCGATGGCATCGTAGAACCAGGCCCGGGCGGAGCGCAGATCCGCTTCGCAGCGGGCAATCTGCATCTGCGCCTGCGGCCGGTCGGCCAGTCGCGGAGCACCGGTCACCGACTGCTGACGATGGGCGATGGCATAAATTTCATTCAGGGCGGCGCGGGCGACGCCGAGCGCCACCACCGACAGCACCTGGGTGGCGAGAGACAGTACCGGGTAGCGATAGAGCGCCCCCTCGAGGTTTAACGCGCCGCCGCGGACAAAGGTCCACTCCCGGGGGACAAAGGCGTCGTTGACCACCAGGTCGTGACTGCCGGTTCCGGCCAGGCCGACGGTGTTCCATACCGGGTCGATCTGCACGCTCTCGCGCGGCAGGACCGCCATCCGCGGCAACGGCTCGCCGCTCTCCGGCAGGATGCCAACGCCAAACACCGACGCCCCCATGCTGCCGCTGGCAAAGCCCCAGCGTCCGCTGACGCGGTAGCCGCCGTCGGCCAGCACCGCCTTCTGCGGCGGGAAGATGCCCCCCGCAAAAACCACGTCCGGGCCGTCACGGTAGAGCTCTTTCAGGGTGTCAGGCGGCAGCGCGCCGAGATAAAACGGGCTCATGCCGAAGCTGGCGACCCAGCCCGCGGAGCCGTCGGCGGTGGCGATCTGCTCGATCAGCTCGCAGAACTGCGCCGGGGAGCACTCCTCCCCGCCGTAGATTTTGGGGACCAGCGCGCGGTAGACGCCGACCTGCTTAAACCGGGCGATGATGTCGTCAGAGATATGACGCTGTTGCTCAAAATCGGCGCTGCGGGCCGCAACCTCATTCAGCAGTGGAACGAGCTCCTCACGAACATGAACGGCTGACATAGCTTTCTCCCGAAAAGAGTGTGCGGCCCGCAGCAAGACGAGCGCTGCCGCAATGAGTGGTACTCACTGAGTTAGTGTTGAAACGGTATTCGCTAAAGCGGGATGGTCAGCGGCGTCGTCGTTCAGCCAGCCATTCGGCGACCTGCACCAGCAGCCCCTCCTGGCCTTTGGCGGCGACGAGTTGCAGCGCCACCGGGCGACCGCGAAGCTCACCCATCGGCAGGGTCAGCGCCGGATGGCCGCTGAGATTGAACGGGCGTACCAGCCGGGTCAGGTTGACCACAGTAAGCGGATCCTGCGCCTCTTCCAGGGTCGGGGGCAGTTCCGGCAGGGTTGCCAGCGCCAGCAGCGGGGTTTTCGCCAGTTGGGCATCGACCTGAGCGGTAAACTGACGGCGGATATCTTCTGCGCGATTCAGGGCGTCAGCCCCGATATCGGCCCCTGCCCGAATGCGGGTTGCCACGTCGTCAGAGACCCGGCCATCGCGTAATAACGGGTTAAAGGCCTGCCAGTTCTCATGGCTGATAATGGTCAGCCCGGCGCGGTGGGCGTCCCCCAGCAGGGGCAGATCCGTCTGCTGCGGGCAGAGGTCGAGCTGTGCCAGGGCACTCAGCAGCAGGGAGTCTATTTCGACGGTGGCGGTCGTGACAAAGCCGACGGCAGGCAGCGCGGTCAGCGGCGCGTCGACCGGAATAGCCAGACGGGTCAGCACCTGGCGCAGAACGCCGGGGCTGCGGGCGAAGATGCCCACGCAGTCCAGCGAGCTGTGGGCGGGCATCACCCCTGCCCGGCTCAGCGTGCCGTAGGTTGGTTTCAGGCCGGGAATGCCGCAGCAGGCGGCGGGCATTCGCACCGAGCCGCCGGTGTCGGTGCCGAGGGCGAAATCCACCTCACCGGAGGCCACCACCGCGGCCGAGCCGCTGGAGGAGCCGCCGGGGATCAGCTCAGGAAATCGGGGGTTAACCGGCGTGCCGCTCCAGGGGTTGATCCCGGTAACGCCAAACGCCAGTTCGTGCAGGGTGGTCTTTCCGGTCAGAATGCAGCCCTGTCCGAGCAGGGTCGCCACCACGTCGGCATGCTGTTCCGCCGCCGGGTTGGCGGCCAGCGCCGGACAGCCGGCACGGGTCGGGTAGCCTGCGATGTCGAGGGTATCTTTTACCGCGAAGCGGAGGTCGCCCTCGCCGAGGGTAAACCGTTCTACGTAACCATTGCTCTCAGTAACAGGTTGCATAATTCGCACCTTAACCAGAAAAAACGAATCATATTCGGGCGGAGCAGTCTTCGCTGCGATTCGACCCACGTGAACTCAGGTCAATCATGGAAGATTTAGATGAATATTCAAGTAATTTTTCACGTTAATTTTACGTAAAAATAACATGGAAACATTTTTGTAACACTTGCGGAAGGGAGGGTTATGATGATGATAAATAACAATAAACAGGGTACGGAAATGAAAAAAAAGCCGCGCTGGGGTTCAGGGCGGCTGATTGGTAAGTTGTTGTTTTAAAATGTTTTATCTGGAATTTTTAAGGCTGTCACAAAACCGCAATTCTCCCGACGCTGGTCTCAAAGCTCGTTGAGATTATCCAGCACTTTCGCCAGGGAGAGGTTCATTTTTTCCATCTGGGCGGCGGTCATGCCCTTAAAACCCTTCTCAAAAACCTTGCTGGTAAGGCGGTGCGCCTCGGCCACTTTTTCACGTCCGGCCTCGGTGAGCATCACCTGGGTGACTCTGGCGTCCTGGACGCTGCTGGCGGTGGTTACCAGGCCGTCATCCCGCAGGCGACCGACAATTTTGGTCACGGTTGGCATCTTGGTCATCGCATATTCGGAGATCTGCGAGATGCTGGCCTTACCGTACTGCTCGGTAATCATCAGCACCCGAAAGCGGGATACATCGAGCTGCACCTTTTTCAGTGTGATTTCCATCACTTGCGTGTAACGCGCATAGACATTAACGATCCAGTAGAACGGGAACTCTTCGCGATGAAAAGAGGAGCCGCTGTCTGACGATGTAGTGGTTTGACTCATGAAATGAGGTTCCGAAAGTGAAGCAATGGCGGCAATTATACCCGCTATTCTCCCCCCGCTATAGCCTCTTCACTTCCCACGATGTCTTCTCTTATTACCTCTGCGCCACGAAAGCCGATCGATATCGCAATATGATTCGAAAACGCTACGTGATTAACAATTGCGTATCATTTTTCAAACATAACATTGACGTTTATATGTGCGATTTCCTATACGTTAGCGCACGTGTTCAGGTTGCACGATACAACAATACCGATAACCGCAATGTGGAGCTTTTCATGAACGAGAGTCCATCGCTGGAACAGACACGCACCGACGTGCTGGCTCCACCTTCGCCTGCTGACGCCACGCTCGACCCGCGGCAACAGCGGGTGATCAAAAAGTTATTTCGCAGGCTGATCACTTTTTTGTTCATCCTGTTCGTCTTCTCGTACCTGGATCGTATCAATATCGGCTTTGCCGGGCTGACGATGGGCAAAGATCTGGGCCTCACCAGCACCATGTTTGGCCTGGCGACCACCCTGTTTTACGTGATGTATGTTATCTGCGGGATCCCCAGCAACATGATGCTGAGCATGGTCGGGGCGCGGCGCTGGATCGCCATTCTGATGGTGATCTGGGGGATTGCCTCCACCGCCACCATGTTCGCCACCGGCCCTGGTAGTCTGTATGTGCTGCGTATGCTGGTGGGGATCGCCGAGGCGGGCTTCCTGCCGGGCCTGCTGCTCTATTTAACCTTCTGGTTCCCGGCGCACTACCGCGCCCGCGCCAACGCCCTGTTTATGATCGCCATGCCGGTGACGATGGCGCTGGGCTCGCTGGCGTCGGGGTATATTCTGAACCTTGATGGGGTGATGAACCTGAAGGGCTGGCAGTGGCTGTTCCTGCTGGAGGGTTTCCCGTCGGTGATCCTGGGCTTCGTGGTCTGGTTCTGGCTGGACGACAGCCCGGATAAAGCCCGCTGGCTGACCCAGGACGACAAAGCCTGCCTGAAGGAGATGCTGGAGGCGGATCGCCTGAACGCTATCAGCACCCGGGAGCGGGAGCAGGCCGCGGCGCTGGCACCGAAGCAGGGCAGCCTGATGCGGGAGCTGTTCACCCCAACCATCATGCTCTACACCCTCGCCTACTTCTGCCTGACCAACACCCTGAGCGCCCTGAGCGTCTGGACGCCGCTGATCCTGCGCAGCATCAGCGAGGAGAGCAGCAACGTCACCATCGGGATCCTCAGCGCCATCCCGCAGGTCTGTACCATTGTGGCGATGGTCTGGTGGAGTAAGCGTTCCGACAAGCGCAACGAGCGCAAAGTCCACACCCTGCTGCCGTACCTGTTTGCCGCCGCAGGCTGGATCCTGACGGCCACCAGCCAGGATCCGATGCTGCAGTTCACCGGGATCGTGATGGCTTCGTCGGGTGCCTTTGCGGCGATGGTGATCTTCTGGACAACGCCGGACCGCGCGATTTCGCTCCGGGCGCGTGCTCTGGGGATTGCGGTGATCAACGCCACCGGCATGACCGGTGCCGCGCTGGGGCCGCTGCTGATGGGGCTGATGAAAGATATCACCGGCAACTTCAACGCCGGGATCTTTATGGTCGCCGGGTTCCTGGTGCTGGGCGCGGTGGTGATTTCGTTGATTCCGATGCAAAAAGCAGCGCAGCAGTAGCAACATTGCCGGGTGGCGGCTTCGCCTTACCCGGCCTACGAATAACAAAAATCGTAGGCCCGGCAAGCGTTAGCGCCGTCGGGCAGACTAATTTACTCAGCGGCTACCGGTTTCACCCGTACCCCGGCAAAGACCATCACCATCGCCGCCACCAGCAGCACGCCGCTGGCGGTGAATACGCCGCTCGCCCCGTTGAGATCGAACACCGCCCCGCCCCCTGCCGCACCGGCACCGATCGCCAACTGGATCGCCGCAACCATCAGGCCACCCGCGCTTTCGGCCTCATCGGTGACGGTGGTCGCCAGCCAGGTTGACCAGCCTACCGGCACCAGACCGAAGGCAAAGCCCCACAGGCTCACCAGCAGAGCGTCGACCAGCGCCAGATGCCCAAAGGCCACCATCAGCAGGGCCAGGATCCCCATCGCAAAGGGCACCAGCGCCAGGGTCAGACGCAGGTTGCGCGCCAGCAGATGCCCGGCGATAGAGGTCCCGACGAAGTTCGCCACGCCAAAGCCCAGCAGGATCAGCGAGATGGTTTCAACGCTCGCCTGCCCCACCGTCTCAAGGAAGGGACGCAGATAGGTAAAGAAGGCGAAATGGCCGCTGAAGATCAGAATGGTCGCCAGCAGGCCACCCACCATTCCCGGGCGACGCAGGACGCGCCACAGAGTGCTGAGGCTGCCGCTGTTCTCCGGGCGCATCGACGGGAGTACCCAAAGCTGCCACAGCAGGGCCAGCGTGCTGGGCACGACGCACAGAATAAAGACGTTGCGCCAGCCGATCAGGCTGCCGAGATAGCTGCCCAGCGGGGCTGCCACCACGGTGGCAATCGACACCCCGGAGAAGATAATCGCCAGTGCCTTAGGCACGTCGCTGGCGGGAACCAGGCGCATGGCGGTGGCGGTGGACATCGCCCAGAAGCCCCCAATCGCCACGCCGAGCAGCAGGCGTCCCATCAGCAGGACATGCAGCGAGGGGGCGAAGGCGACCAGCAGGCTGGAGACAATTTGCAGCACCGAGAAGAACATCAGCACCCAGCGGCGGTCGATGCTTTTGGTGGCGGAGGTGATCAGCAGGCCGGTGACCAGCGCCACCAGCGCGGTGGCAGTCACCGACTGCCCGGCAACCCCCTCGGTGACGCCGAGACTGGCGGCCATGGGGGTCAGCAGGCTGGCTGGCAGAAACTCGGCAACGATCAGGCCGAATACCCCCAGCCCCAGCGACCAGACCGCGCGCCAGGCGGGTCTGGCCGGGGCGCTGGCCTCGTTTGCGGCGATGGATGAATGCATTTGTAATACTCCCGTTAGGAAAATGTGACGTATGTCGCAAAGCATAGGCAGTTCACCGCGGACGATCTATGACATATAATCTCCACTTATTGATTATTCGTCCGGGAATAGAGAAATGACGCTCCAGTCGCCTGATTTGATCAGTGAATTGCTGCGCGGAATGCGCCTGTCAGGGGTGAAGTACCGCCGGATTGAGGCCAGCGCGCCCTTTGGCGTGGCCTTCAGCGCGGCGGCGGGAAAAGCCCAGTTCCACTTTATCAGTCGCGGTCCGGCGGTATTGCGGATGCACAGCGGGGCGCGGTTCGCGCTGAACAGCGGCGATGCGGTGTTTATCCCCAACGGCGATGCCCACGCCCTGCTCTCCGGGGATGACGCGACGGTAGCGCCGGTCTCCGCCTTTCCCAGCGAGCCCATCTGCGGCAGCGTCAGCGATATCCACTGCGACGCCTGCCCGGACAGCGACAACGTGGTGATATTCAGTGGGTGTATGGATTTCGATCTCGGCGGGATGCAGCCGCTGATCAAGGCGATGCCGGAGGTGATGATGGTCAGCCGCCTGATGAGCACCTGGCCGGAGATCCACCCTCTGCTGGAGGCGATGGAGCGCGAGTCCATGACCCGTCAGGTAGGCTTTGCCGGGATCCTCGCCCGGCTGGCGGACGTGGTGGCAGCCCTGATTGTGCGCGGCTGGGTGGAAGCCGGGTGCGGAAAAGCCACCGGCTGGATCCAGGTCCTGCGCGACCCGCGCCTCAGCCGGGCGATCTACTCCATGCACCAGCAGCCGGGGGTGAACTGGAGCGTGGCGGAGCTGGCAAAAGAGGCCGGCACCTCGCGGTCGGTGTTTGCCGAGCGGTTTCTGTCGGCCACCGGCACGACGCCGGCAAAATACCTGACCGAGCTGCGGATGCGGCTGGCGATCCAGTATATCAGTCAAGAGAATCAGGCGATTGAGAGCGTGGCGCTGCGCCTTGGCTACGGCTCGCTGGCGGCGTTCAGCCGGGCGTTTAAGCGGATTGTCGGCCAGTCGCCGGGGGCGTTACGCGAAGCCGGTCAGATCCCACAGGAGATCTGACCGGACTGATGCGCGGTTAAAGCCAGCTCTGCTGCGAGGGGGTTCCCTCGCTGCGCTCCTCACGCGGCAGCTCGATGGTGAGCGTGGAGAGGTGTTTTGACCAGAGATCGGCCACCCATTTCACACCGCGGGCGGTAAAGCGCGCCTGAGACCAGGTGTGCTGGTTTTCGCCCACGCCGCTGTGCAGCGTAAAGTAGCCCGCGTCGATATGGTGCTGCGGTGGCACCAGATTGCCGCCGACGCGCTGCATGATATTGCGCTCCAGCAGGAACTCGCGGAACTGCGGCTCTTTGGCCTTGAGCATTTTACAGAGCTGACGGAAACCCATCGCCTCTTTCACTCTGACGAACTGGTCAAAAAAGACCGCCTTTGGGGCCCAGAGCGCAAGCTGCTCCTCCGCCCGGTGGCATTTTTCATACTGCTCGGCCCAGGCGCGGGCCGCCGCTGCCGGGTTGGTGAAATCCGGGAGATTGGCGTTTCTTTCACGCTCCTGCCAGCGATCCAGCATGGCAGCCGTGAAGCCCGGGGAGATGCGTGAAACCGTCAGCAGGGAGTCTCGTTTGTTGAGCAAAAACTCCTGCCGCGTTTCACCTTCGCGCTCGTACAGACTGGCCGTTACCGGCTGCGAAAGACGCTGCGCTGTTTCCAGGCTTTTCACCATGCGCTTCACCTCGGTATGGGCAATACCGGTCATCTGCGCGATTTCGCGGCTGCTGATAGTGGCAAGCGGGTTGTTGGACTGGAAAGTTTGAACAGGAATTACCATAGGTTTCACCCCTCACTCATACATTACTCGGGTAATTTGCTCTAATAGTATACAAATACCTGTTCAAATATCCAGTATAATTTTTAAGCGTCTCCCTTGAAAAGCAGGCCACGCCTAAGTTCCGGTAATCAGGACGGTTTTGGCACCGTCGCCAGGCTTTCCAGTTCCCGCGCATCGTGGCTACAGAAAAAAGTGATGTCGTTGGCGTGCGAACAGGAGAGCTCGCGCAGCCGCTGCTGGTTGCGACGCCGGGCATCGTTGTCCATCGCCATCATCCACTGATAAAAGCGCAGACCGGGGGTGCAGTGGCGCTGCGGCTGACGCATCTCATCCCGGTAAAACCAGGCGTCGCCACCGTGGAGCAGCCAGCCCTGCGGCTGCTGGATGGCAATCCCGGCGTGACCCGGCGTGTGTCCGGCCAGCGGCACCAGCAGGATCTCCGGCGGCAGTCCGTTCAGGGCCGTCACCGCGTCGAAGCCAAACCAGCGCTCGCCCTGCACCTGATACCCCTCCCAGCCGGAGGTGGCGCTCCACTGCCCGGGGCGATAGCACTCCCGCTGCAGCCAGCTGTGGCGCTGCTGCGCCGTGTCGATCTCCTGCTGCATTAAATGGATGCGCGCGTGAGGGAAGTCGGTCAGCCCGCCCGCGTGGTCGAAATCCAGGTGCGTCAGAATGATATGGCGGACGTCCGCCACGCTGAAGCCCAGCGCCTCAACCTGCGCGCGCGCCGTCAGCGACTCCCGGCGCTGAATGTTATTCAACACCCGGAAAAAGCCTGACAGCCGGGAGGGCTCGCGCACGTCCCCTTGCCCGAAGCCGGTATCCACCAGCACCAGTCCATCGCGCTCGGTTTCAATCAGCAGGCAGTGGCAGACCAGGTGCGCATGCAGCCCCTTACTGAAACCGTCGTAAAATGCGCCGCCCAGCGGGCACATGCACCCGCAGTTAAGGTGATGGATCTTCATCTCGCCTCCTCATCAACGTGATTACTTCTGCTGGCTCTGCTCGGAGGTGCCAAAATGGGCGGTGTCGCCGTGACCGTGTTCACCGCTGCCCTGCCCGCGCCGGAGCTGAATCACCTCGCCCTGCTGCCAGGCATTGGCACCCTTCGCTACCGGGTGGGCAACAATATCCGCGCGCTGGCGTTTTATCTCCTGAGTATCGATCCCCAGACGGCGATCGCGATCTGCCAGCAGCGCGGGATCGAGCTGCCCTTCCCCGGTAAAGCCCATCATCAGGGCCGGGATGCCGAGCGGCAGGGTTTTGTCGCGATCCGTATGCCAGGTGTGCCAGGTCTTGCCGTAGGTGTTGACGATTTTGCTCATCAGCGCCTTGTCCGCCACCGCTGGCAGGCCGGGCGCGACCAGGCTGCCCGATTTCACTTCGTACTGGTGGCTGTGCCAGAGCTTTTTCTCCTCCGGTGGCAGGGTGTTAAACAGGCGCTCGCTGATGATGTACTCGACGCCCATCAGCCGGGCATCCTTCGTATTGCCGTCATAAATGACCGCCTGCATGACCTCTTCATTGAGCACCGTCACGTAGTGGTGGGCCTCCATCTGCCCGTTTTTATCCCCGCTGTAGAAATGAAAGCCGTCGAGATAGGCGCTGATGGCCTCCACCGGCGGACGGGACTGAATCACCTGGGCACCCGTCTCCAGGGTGCGCATTTTGGCGGAGGTGCTTTCACCGGGGAGAGGTGTCTGCGGCGGGGTGTTGTTTGCCCCGCAGCCGACAAGAAGCAGGATAGCTGGAACGATCAACGGTAAGGATTTCATTGGCACTCCCTTTCACTTAGCCTGGTTATGAAGGTAGTGCAGATGCCGGGATTGATCCGGCATATATCAGAAAAAACAGCGGCTTCGCTGTGGTTCGTTCGCAACGGTAAATTGTCTGGTTATGCGCAAAATGCGCTATCCGACACGCTAAGTGGCTAAGATTCGTCTAAGGTTTTCAGGTGATTGATGACAGCGGCCACGCTGCCCAGCGAACTTAGGAGAACAACCATGATGAGACCTCAACGCCACCCTACACTGCGGCTGGCGATTGGCGGCATCCTGCTTGGGATCACCGCCTTCAGCTATGCGGACGACACGTCCAGCAGCCAGAAACAGCCCCCGGATATTCTGTTCGGCCCGCTGTTTAACGATGTGCAAAGCGCCAAACTTTTCCCTGACCAGAAAACCTTTGCCGATGCGGTACCGAAAAACGATCCCCAGGCGATCCTTGCCGACTACCACATGCAGCGCAAACAGTCCGGCTTCGACCTGCGGCATTTTGTGGACATGAACTTCACCCTGCCGACGGAAAAAGAAAAATACGTTCCGCCTGCCGGGCAGAGCCTGCGGGCGCATATCGACGGCCTGTGGCCGGTGCTGACCCGCACCACCTCTTCCGCCGGGAAGTGGGATTCGCTGCTGCCGCTGCCAAAACCTTACGTGGTGCCGGGCGGGCGTTTCCGTGAGATCTACTACTGGGACAGCTACTTCACCATGCTGGGGCTGGCTGAAAGCGGCCACTGGGACAAAGTCGCCGATATGGTGGCTAACTTCGCCTGGGAGCTGGACAGCTGGGGCCATATTCCTAACGGCAACCGCAGCTACTACCTGAGCCGCTCCCAGCCGCCGTTCTTCTCTCTGATGGTTGAACTGCTGGCGACCCACGACAGCGAGGCGCTGAAAAAATACCGTCCGCAGATGGAAAAAGAGTACGCCTACTGGATGGAAGGGGTGGATGCCCTCCAGCCGGGTCAGGCCAGCCAGCGGGTGGTGAAGCTGGACGATGGTGCGGTGCTTAACCGCTACTGGGACAATCGCGACACGCCGCGCCCGGAATCCTGGCTGGATGACATCAACACCGCGAAAAAATACCCGAACCGCCCGGCAACAGAGATCTACCGCGATCTGCGCTCCGCTGCAGCCTCCGGCTGGGACTTTAGCTCGCGCTGGATGGACGATCCGCAGCAGCTGGGAACGATCCGCACTACCAGCATCGTACCGGTGGATCTGAACGCCCTGATGTTCAAGATGGAAAAACTGCTGGCGAAAGCCAGCCAGGACGGCGGGGACAGCGCGGCGGCCAGCCGTTACGAGGGCCTGGCAGCCGACCGTCAGAAAGCGATGGAGCGCTATCTGTGGAACGACAAACAGGGCTGGTATGCGGACTACGATTTGAAAACCAAACAGGTGCGCGATCAGCTGACCGCCGCGGCGCTGTTCCCGCTGTACGTGCAGGCGGCCTCGCAGGAGCGTGCGGATAAAACGGCTTCTGCCGCCGAAGCGCAGCTGCTGAAAGCCGGTGGGATTGCGACCACCAACGTCAACAGCGGCCAGCAGTGGGATGCACCCAACGGCTGGGCACCGCTGCAGTGGGTAGCTACCGAAGGCCTGCAGAACTACGGTCATAAAAAAGTAGCGATGGACGTCACCTGGCGCTTCCTCACCAACGTGCAGCACACCTACGATCGCGAGCAGAAGCTGGTGGAGAAATATGATGTTTCCACTACCGGCACGGGCGGCGGAGGTGGCGAATATCCGCTGCAGGACGGCTTTGGCTGGACCAACGGCGTGACGCTGAAGATGCTGGACCTGGTTTGCCCGCAGGCCAACCCTTGCGACAAAGTACCGGCCCAGCAGCCTGCGGCCAACGATGAACCGGCGACCACGACCCCAGCGGCCACCGGTAATCAACCGGCGGCAACAACACCTCCGGCTACCAGTGACCAGCCAGCGGTAACCACGCCACCGGCGGCCAGTACCCCGTCCACGTCACAGCCAGCGGCGAATGATGAACCGGCACAAACCCAGAAGAGTGTCGGGCAGTAAGGTTTTGACGTTTCGCAGGCCGGGTAAGACGTAGCCGCCACCCGGCAGTACCGAAACCGGCCAAAAAAAACGGCTCTTTATAAGAGCCGTTTTTACGCCTGTCAGGCGCGTCGTACCATCCTGTAGACAAGAAGCACGAGAATGGCGCCAACCACGGCGACCAGAAAACTTTGCAGGTTAAATCCGGATACACTGCCGCCGATGCCAAACATCGTTGCCAGCCAGCCGCCGACAACCGCACCTACGACCCCAAGGATACAGGTCACAATAAAGCCGCCACCATCCCGTCCAGGCATGATGAACTTGGCGATAACACCAGCAATCAGACCAAATACAATCCAGGCGATGATACCCATAGCGATGCCCTCTTGCAGAGTTAAGCTTGCGCAGAACACCTGTCCGCGCGAGTTATATAAGTATAGGCAATAGCCGGAAAACCATTTTGCGTACACTGACTTAATTGCGGCTCTGACAAAAAAATAATTGCTGGTTTGTATTAAGTTCCGCAGGCCGGTGCCGATAACGCATCCACAGACTGTCATCTATCCAGGAGCCTTGGGGCGTGAGTAATTACAGTGAGCAGTTCCTGAAAACTAATCCGCTGGCTGTATTAGGGGTCATACGCGATCTGCAAAAGCAGGACGTTCCCGTGCGTATCAGCTGGGGGAACAACCAGTTCATCAGTAAAATTCTGGAAGCAACGCCGGAGCGGCTGGTGATGGATTTGGGCAGTCAGGAGTACGATAACCGCTCGGTACTGCGCGCAGAAATCATCACCGTCGCCGCCGATACCCAGGGGGCGAAAGTAGAGTTCGACCTGCCGCAGCTGGAACAGGGAACTTACCAGGGGCTGCCCGCCTTTATCACCGCGCTGCCGGCATCGGTATGGTGTATCCAGCGCCGGGAATTTTTCCGTATCAACGCCCCGCTGCATCCAGCCTACTTCTGCAAAGCCAAAATGCCGGACAAGAGCGTGCTCCGTTTTCGCCTCCACGATTTGTCGCTGGGCGGCATGGGCGCGCTGATGGATAGCGCCAGGCCAGAGGGGCTGGTCGAGGGGATGCGTTTCTCGCAAATCGAGCTGGATATGGGCGGCTGGGGTCGCTTCTTCTTCGACGCGCAGCTGGTCACGGTGAGCGAGCGTAAGGTGGTGGACAGCAAAAACGAAACCATCACCACGCCGCGTCTGAGCTTCCGTTTTCTCAATGTCGGGCCGGGCCCGGAGCGGGAACTGCAGCGGATTATCTACTCGCTGGAGCGTGAAGCGCGGGAGCGCGCCAACAAGGTGCGTTAATCGCGACCGGGCAGCGCGTGGCTGCCCGGCAACGGATTACATGGCGTCCATCGCCTTCTGTACTTTCCAGATATAGCGCGGTGCCTGCGGGGCCGGGTGATTATTAACGACGTGCTCAAAGAACTCGTCTTTGTCCATGTCGTTGATCTCGGCAATCGCCTTTTTGCGATCGGAGGAGAAGGTGCGCAGCAGCGCGCCTGCCCCGTTAACGTAGGAGACCACCAGCGCATACTGCATCACTTCCGGATCCTCAATCCCCTGCAGGATCCCGTGCTCCAGAATGCTCAGGTAAGCGGTACCCATCGAGATATTGCGCTCCGGGTTCTTCAGCTCGCTGGTAGACGGTTGTCCGCTCCAGCCCATATGCCGGTAGACTTCCCGTCCGGCGGTAGAGGCTTTCAGCTGCATCAGCCCCACCGCGTTCGATTTACTGACCAGGTTCGGGTTCCCACCCGACTCCACCGCAATGATGGCGGTCACCAGACGCGGACTGACGCCCCAGGCGGCACCGGCTTTTTCGCTGATCGGCATCCACTGCATCGCCCGTTTCACCGGGACTTCCGGGTTCCATTCCGGTTTCTGGTAATCCTGCTTTGAACTGCATCCTGCAAGCAACACAATCAAAAAAGCAAACCATCTCAATTTCACGTCATCTGTCCTTATGGTCATTCATCGCTGTTACCCTATCCTCCGCTTGATGAAGGATGCGCTCAGGCGGCATGATATATACATTTAGATTTATAAGTCAGCAAGGAAATGCCATGTCTCAGTTTCATCTCATCGCACCATCAGGTTACTGCACTAACCAGGAAGCGGCCCAACGGGGCGTTGCGCGTATACTGGACGACGGGCATCAGGTGCAAAATCAGACGATTATACCCCGCCGCCAGCAGCGGTTTGCCGGTACCGAGGCGCAGCGCCTGAACGATATTAACGCCCTCGCCCGGCTGCCGGGTGCTAATCAGATTGTACTCGCGGTGCGCGGGGGGTACGGTGCCAGCCGTCTGCTGGAGCAGATCGACTGGCAGGGACTGGCCGAGCGCCAGCAGCAGGATCCGCTGCTGATCTGCGGCCACAGCGATTTCACCGTCATCCAGCTCGGCCTGCTGGCGCTGCATAACGTCATCACCTTTAGCGGCCCGATGCTGGCGGGTAACTTTGGCGCACCCGAGCTGAACGCCTTCACCCTGGATCATTTCTGGCGCGCGCTGCAAAACAGCACCTACTCGGTGGCGTGGCAGGGCGAAGGCCCGGCCTGTGAACGTGCAGGCCAGCTGTGGGGCGGCAATCTGGCGATGGTGGTGTCGCTGATCGGCACCCGCTGGCTGCCCGCTATTGAGAACGGCATTCTGGTGCTGGAGGATATCAACGAGCACCCGTTCCGCGTGGAGCGCATGCTGCTGCAGCTGCACCACGCAGGCATTCTCGACCGCCAGCAGGCGATCGTGCTCGGCAGTTTTAGCGGATCGGCGGCCAATGATTACGATGCCGGATACGATCTGGCGACCATGATCGACTACCTGCGATCCCGGGTCGCGGTGCCGATTATCAGCGGGCTCGATTTCGGTCATGAGCAAAGAACCGTCACCCTGCCCCTTGGCGCGCAGGCTTCGCTTGTTCACGCCGCAGGTAAGACCTCTTTAACTCTGAGCGGTCATCCGGTGCTGCAGGCATAAAAAAAGCCCCTTAAGCGCCGGATTAGCACGCTGCAAGGGGCGTTAATATGGTAGGGTTTTAGTAACAGTCACCGCGTCACGCAGGGAGTACGCACACATTGGATGCCGCAGCAATAATCAGTCTTTTTATCCTGGGTTCAGTTCTTGTAACCTGCAGTATTTTATTGAGTTCATTTTCTTCTCGTCTTGGCATCCCCATTCTGGTTATTTTCCTCGCCATCGGCATGCTGGCGGGGGTTGATGGCGTCGGGGGGATCCCCTTCGATAACTACCCCTTTGCCTACATGATCAGTAACCTCGCGCTGGCGGTGATCCTGCTGGACGGCGGCATGCGTACCCAGGCCAGCTCGTTTCGCGTGGCGCTGGGTCCGGCCCTGTCGCTGGCGACGGTCGGGGTGCTTATCACCTCCGGCCTGACCGGGATGATGGCGGCATGGCTGTTCCATCTGGACATCATGGAAGGGCTGCTGATCGGTGCCATTGTCGGCTCCACCGATGCGGCGGCGGTCTTCTCCCTGCTGGGCGGCAAAGGGCTGAACGAACGTGTCGGCTCGACGCTGGAGATCGAATCCGGCAGTAACGACCCGATGGCGGTGTTTCTGACCATTACTCTGATTGAGATGATCCAGCAGCATGAGACCAGCCTGAGTTGGATGTTTGCCTGGCACATCATTCAGCAGTTCGGCCTTGGGATCATCATCGGTCTCGCCGGGGGCTATCTGCTGCAACAGATGATCAACCGTATCTCGCTGCCGGCCGGGCTCTACCCGCTGCTGGCCCTGAGCGGCGGGATTTTGATTTTCGCCCTGACCACCGCGATGGACGGCAGCGGCATTCTGGCGGTTTACCTGTGCGGCTTCCTGCTGGGAAATCGCCCGATCCGCAACCGCTTTGGCATTCTGCAAAACTTTGACGGCCTCGCCTGGCTGGCGCAGATCGGCATGTTCCTGGTGCTGGGGCTGCTGGTCACGCCGTCGGACCTGCTGCCGATTGCCGTTCCGGCGCTGCTGCTGTCGCTGTGGATGATCTTCTTTGCCCGTCCGCTGTCGGTGTTTGCCGGCCTGCTGCCGTTCAAGGGGTTTAACCTGCGCGAGCGGGTGTTTATCAGCTGGGTGGGGTTACGCGGCGCGGTGCCGATCATCCTCGCGGTGTTCCCGATGATGGCCGGGCTGGATAACTCGCGGCTGTTCTTTAACGTGGCGTTTTTCGTGGTGCTGGTGTCGCTGTTGTTCCAGGGCACGTCCCTGTCGTGGGCGGCGAAAAAGGCCAAAGTGGTGATCCCCCCGGTGGGCTGGCCGGTCTCGCGCGTGGGGCTGGACCTTCACCCGGAAAATCCGTGGGAGCAGTTTGTCTACCAGCTCAGCGCCGACAAATGGTGCGTGGGTGCCTCGCTGCGCGATCTGCATATGCCTGAAGAGACGCGCATTGCCGCCCTGTTCCGCGATAACGCCCTGCTGCACCCGACCGGGAGCACCCGGCTGCGCGAGGGGGATATTCTCTGCGTGATTGGTCGCGAGCGTGACCTCCCGGCGCTGGGCAAGCTGTTCAGCCAGTCGCCGCCGGTAGCGCTGGACCAGCGCTTCTTTGGTGATTTTATTCTGGAGGCCAGCGCCAAGTTTGCCGACGTAGCCCTGATCTACGGCCTGGATGAAGGGCTGGAGTACCGGGATAACCAGCAGACCCTGGGCGAGATTGTCCAGAAGCTGCTCGGTGCCGCGCCGGTGGTCGGTGACCAGGTGGAGTTTGCCGGGATGATCTGGACGGTGGCGGAGAAAGAGGATAACGCGGTGCGCAAAGTGGGCGTCCGCGTAGCGGAGGATAGCGAAGAGTAAGCCGGGTAGGCGTTAACGCTACCCGGCGTTTGGCTCCGGAGTTCATGCCGGGTGGCGGCTTCGCCTTACCCGGCCTACACCGTAATAACCGGTACGCGCGGGGCTAACGCGGTTAATAACTCGTATCCGATGGTCCCCGCCGCGGCGGCGACATCGTCCACTTTCACCTCGTTGCCCCACAGCTCAACTGGCGTACCGATCCCGGCCTGCGGACAGGGGGTCAGGTCAATCGCCAGCATATCCATCGATACGGTGCCCACCGTCCCGGTGCGCACGCCGTCCACCCACACCGGGGTACCCGACGGGGCGATACGCGGATAACCGTCCGCATACCCACCGGCAACAATACCGATCCGCTGCTCGCCCGAAGCGCGATAGCGGCTGCCGTAGCCCACCGTATCCCCCGCTTTCAGGGTCTGGACGCCGATGATCTCACTGCGCAGGGTCATCACCGGCTTCAGGCCGCTGTTGGCGATATCCTGCCACTGCCCGGACGGTGACGCACCGTACAGCACGATCCCCGGTCTGACCCAGTCGAAATGCGCCTCCGGATGCCAGAGAGTAGCCGCCGAGTTAGAGAGCGAGCGCGGGCAGTCCAGCCCTTCCGCCGCCTGCTCAATGCGCATCATCGGCTCCTGGATGCCGTCGGTTTTTTCCGCATCGGCAAAATGGGCCATCAGCGTCATCCCGCCGACGTTCTTCGCCGCCCGCAGCTGCTGCCAGACGCTATGCACCCGCTCCGGCTGGAAACCGAGGCGGTTCATACCGCTGTTCACTTTCAGGTAGATATCGAGCGGAGCGTGCAGCTTCGCATTTTGCAGCGCCTTGACCTGCCAGTTGCTGTGCACGCTGGTGGTCAGGCGGTACTTATCAAACAGCGGCAGCTCATCGCTGTTGAAGAAGCCTTCGAGCATCAGGATCGGCCCTTTCCAGCCGCGCTCGCGCAGCAGGATCGCCTCTTCCAGATTGAGCATCGCAAAGCCATCTGCCGCGCTTAAGGCGCTCCAGATGCGATCCAGACCGTGGCCATACGCATTGGCTTTGACCACCGCCCAGACGCGTGAAGCTGGCGCAGCGCGGCGGACAATTTGCAGGTTATCCTTCAGGGCCTGCAGATCCAGCTGAGCCAGAACAGGACGGGACATGACGACTCCTTGTTAGTTATGCGCGCCGTGTAAATGTTGTGGACGTGACGGAGTGAACCCCGGACGGTAGCGCGCGACGCTTAAATCATCAAACGGAATAGCGGGTGTGCGCCCGGAGATCAAATCACTGAGTAACTGCCCTGAACCGCAGGCCATCGTCCAGCCCAGCGTGCCGTGTCCGGTGTTAAGCCACAGGTTCTTAAACGGCGTGCGGCCCACGACCGGCGTGCCGTCCGGGGTCATCGGGCGCAGCCCGGTCCAGAAGGTCGCCTGTTCGATAAA
Source organism: Leclercia sp. AS011 (assembly GCF_037152535.1). NCBI lineage: Bacteria > Pseudomonadati > Pseudomonadota > Gammaproteobacteria > Enterobacterales > Enterobacteriaceae > Leclercia > Leclercia sp. AS011. The sequence goes on along the minus strand of NZ_JBBCMA010000001.1, from coordinate 718,636 downwards.
GCCGCCCCGCGGGAACAGGTCACCAACGACCATCTCCAGCGTCTCCCGACGCGGCTGCAGCAGCTCGGTGTTAAAGCCGACGATTTCCGCCATCCCTCCCACGCGGATCCGGTTGTCAAAACGGGTGATCGCGATTTTGTATGTTTCATCAAGGATAGTTGAAACCGGGGCACCGCTGTCCTCTTTCACCGGGATTGTCAGGGAGTACCCCTTAAGGGGGTAGACCGGAATATCCACAATGCCCTTCAGCATGGCGGTCGAATAGGAGCCAAAGGCCATCACGTAGGCGTCGGCTTTCACCACCTCGTCACCGCACAGCACGCCGTAGATATTCTCCCCTTCGTACAGGAGCTTATCGACTGAGGTGTTGTAGCGGAATTTTACCCCCGCCTGCTCCGCCATCCGGGCAAGATTCTGGGTGAAGAGCTGGCAGTCGCCGGTTTCGTCATTCGGCAAGCGCAGACCACCGGTCAGCTTGTGAGCCACTTCCGCCAGCGCCGGTTCGACCTGCGCCAGCTGGCTGGCCTCCAGCAGCTGATACGGCACCCCGGCATCTTCGAGAACGGCGATATCCCGGGTGGCGTTTTCGTACTGTTGGGCGGTGCGGAAAAGCTGCAGGGTGCCCCCCTGGCGGCCCTCATACTGAATACCGGTGGAGGCGCGCAGCGCTTTCAGGCAGTCGCGGCTGTACTCCGCCAGGCGCACCATCCGCCCTTTGTTTTCCATGTAGTGCGAGGTGTCGCAGTTGCGCAGCATCTGCCACATCCACTTGAGCTGGAACGGCGTGCCGTCGAGACTGATCGCCAGCGGCGCATGGCGCTGGAACATCCATTTAATCGCCTTAAGCGGGACACCCGGTGCCGCCCAGGGCGCCGCATAGCCCGGTGATATTTGCCCGGCATTGGCGGCGCTGGTCTCCAGCGCCGGACCCGGCTCACGATCGATGACGGTCACGTCGTGCCCGGCCTGACTTAAGTACCAGGCGCTGGTTACGCCAACGACGCCACTTCCCAGTATGACAACACGCATAGCCACTCCCTTAATAAGCAAAAGAACAATCTTCTGATTACATATTGATAACCCAGCCGAAAATATTATTCAACATAGGCCTTTTTTATGGTGACATATCTCACACCTTCCCCTGCTGACGCGGGTAGCGCGGTTTTGGCATCTCCTGCTGCGCGGCATTTTTAACCAGCATTTTATTCTGCGAGACACCCCTTTTTCGCCACGGGAAAAACGGGAAATCGCAAAGAAAAAAATAGCGTGCCAGCACGCTTTTGAATGGCGTGTTCTATGCTTGAAAAGAGGTTCTCCAGACAGAGAGAGCTACCAACAATGAGGGCGCGCTAATGGCTACTATTGATTCCATGAATAAGGACACCACACGTCTGAGCGATGGACCCGACTGGACATTTGAGCTGCTGGACACCTATCTGGCAGAAATTGACCGGGTGGCGAAACTCTACCGTCTGGATGCCTATCCCCATCAAATCGAAGTGATTACCTCCGAACAGATGATGGACGCTTACTCCAGCATCGGGATGCCCATTAACTATACCCACTGGTCGTTTGGCAAAAAATTCATTGAAACCGAACGGCTGTACAAGCACGGGCAGCAGGGGCTGGCCTATGAGATCGTCATCAACTCCAACCCCTGCATTGCCTATCTGATGGAAGAGAACACCATCACCATGCAGGCGCTGGTGATGGCGCACGCCTGCTACGGACACAACTCCTTTTTCAAAAATAACTACCTGTTCCGCAGCTGGACCGATGCCAGTTCGATTGTCGATTACCTGATCTTTGCCCGTAACTACATCACCCAGTGCGAAGAGCGCTATGGGGTGGATGAGGTGGAGAAGCTGCTCGACTCCTGCCATGCGCTGATGAACTACGGCGTGGATCGCTACAAACGTCCGCAGAAAATCTCCCTGCAGGAGGAGAAAGCCCGGCAGAAAAGCCGGGAAGAGTATCTGCAGAGCCAGGTGAATACGCTCTGGCGTACTCTGCCGAAACGCGAAGAGGAAAAAACGGTCGTGGAAGCGCGCCGCTATCCTTCTGAGCCACAGGAGAACCTGCTCTACTTTATGGAGAAGAACGCCCCGCTGCTGGAGCCGTGGCAGCGTGAGATCCTGCGCATCGTGCGCAAGGTGAGCCAGTACTTCTATCCGCAGAAACAGACGCAGGTGATGAACGAAGGCTGGGCGACCTTCTGGCACTACACCATCCTGAACCACCTGTATGATGAAGGCAAAGTGACCGAACGCTTTATGCTGGAGTTCCTGCACAGCCACACTAACGTAGTGTTCCAGCCGCCTTACAACAGCCCGTGGTACAGCGGCATTAACCCGTATGCGCTGGGCTTTGCCATGTTCCAGGACATCAAGCGTATCTGCCAGAACCCGACGGAAGAGGATAAATACTGGTTCCCGGATATTGCCGGATCCGACTGGCTGGAAACCCTGCACTTCGCCATGCGCGACTTCAAGGACGAGAGCTTTATCAGCCAGTTCCTGTCGCCGAAAGTGATGCGTGACTTCCGCCTGTTCACGGTGCTGGATGACGATCACAACAACTATCTGGAGATTTCGGCGATCCACAATGAGGAGGGGTATCGTGAGATCCGCTCCCGCCTCTCGGCCCAGTACAACTTAAGCAATCTGGAGCCGAATATTCAGGTCTGGAATGTGGATCTGCGCGGGGATCGCTCCCTGACGCTGCGCTATATCCCGCATAACCGCGCGCCGCTGGATAAAGGACGCAAGGAAGTGCTGAAGCATGTCCATCGCCTGTGGGGCTTTGACATTATGCTTGAGCAGCAGAACGAAGACGGCAGCGTGGAGCTGCTGGAACGGTGCCCGGTGAAGGGGAATATGTTGTAGCCTGTTTGCCGGGTGGCGCTGCGCTTACCCGGCCTACAAAACCCACATACCGGACGAAAAAAAACCTCTCGCTTGAGAGGTTTTTTATTTTAGCGCCCCTGGATCACCAGGTCGCCCGGGAGGGATTTCTGCATCCGGTGCCAGATCTCGCCGCTGTCACGACCGTAGCGACGCACGGTGTCGTACACCTGGTCATGCAACCCTTCAGCGCAGAGCTCGCTCAGCTTATGGTAGAAACCGAGCGCCAGGCTGCGGGCTTCCGGGTTGGCAAAGTAGTGACGACCGATGCGGGTGTAGAGCCCTTTCATGCCGTTGAGGATCAGGCCGTAAATCGGGTTGCCGGAGGCAAAGGCCAGGCCGCGGAAGACGTTGTAATCCAGCAGGGCAAAAGCGTCGGCGTGATCTTCCACCGCTGTCGCCCGGGCCAGCACTTCCAGCGCCTTGTCCGGGTGCTGGCGGAACGCCGTACGGATAAAAATGGTAGCGATATTGGTACGCACGGAGAGCAGATTATCGATCAGCTGCGGTACGCTCTCGTGATCGAGGCGCGCCAGCGTTTCAAGAATATTCAGACCCGACGTTTCCCAGAAGTTATTCACTTTGGTCGGTTTGCCGTGTTGGATCGTCAGCCAGCCATCGCGGGCCAGTCGCTGCAACACTTCACGTAAGGTGGTACGTGTGACGCCAATCAGTTCAGAGAGTTCGCGTTCTGCGGGAAGAATCGAGCCAGGCGGGAAACGGTTATTCCAGATGCTCTCGATAATGTACTCTTCCGCGAAACCCGCCGGGCTTTGCGCCTTTATGACCATAGTGAGTTTTCCATTAACTGCTTTTTACAAAATTCACTCATCATACCAGAGGCAGACAGAGGCAGATAGCGCAGCGAGACGAGAAAAAAGGGATCGCCGTTTTATTTTTATCATTTAAAAGTCGGGCCTGCGCCCCTTGCCCGGCACGGTTTGCGTATACTTATGCCGTAATTATGTGACGGGCAAGGAAATCTGTTGTGGAAATGTCTTATAGCCGCGCCCTGTGGCGCAATTTTTTAGGCCAGTCCCCCGACTGGTACAAAGTCACCCTGGTTGTTTTTCTGGTTCTTAACCCGCTTATCTTCGTTATCGATCCCTTCGCCGCGGGCTGGCTGCTGGTCGCGGAGTTCATCTTTACCCTGGCGATGGCGCTGAAATGTTATCCCCTGCTGCCGGGCGGCCTGCTGGCCTTCGAGGCGGTGGCGATCGGCATGACCAGCGCCGAACATGTGAAGGAAGAGCTGGCGACCAATCTGGAAGTGCTCCTGCTGCTGATGTTTATGGTGGCCGGGATCTACTTTATGAAGCAGCTGCTGCTGTTTATCTTTACCCGCCTGCTGCTGAGCATCCCGTCGAAAACGCTGCTGTCGCTGGCCTTCTGCATCGCGGCCGCCTTTTTATCGGCCTTCCTCGATGCACTGACCGTGGTGGCAGTAGTCATCAGCGTCGCCGTCGGCTTCTACGGGATCTATCACCGGGTGGCCTCCGCGCAGCCGGAAGATAACCTGCATGATGACAGCCAGGTCGATACCCAACAGCGCGAAGTGCTGGAGCAGTTTCGCGCCTTCCTGCGCAGCCTGATGATGCACGCCGGTGTAGGCACCGCGCTGGGCGGGGTGATGACCATGGTCGGCGAGCCACAGAACCTGATCATCGCTAAAGCCGTCGGCTGGAATTTTACCGACTTCTTCCTGCGCATTGCCCCGGTCAGCGTGCCGGTGCTGGTGTGCGGCCTGCTGACCTGCTGGCTGGTGGAGAAGTTCAAATGGTTTGGCTACGGCACGCAGCTGCCGGGCCAGGTGCGCGAGGTACTGCGGCGGTATGATGATGAGAGCCGCAGCAAGCGGACCCGGCAACAGAAGCTGGGGCTGATTTTTCAAGGGCTGATTGGCGTCTGGCTGATTTTCGCCCTCGCCTTTCATCTGGCGGAAGTGGGGTTAATCGGTCTGTCGGTCATTATCCTGGCGACCTCCTTTACCGGGGTGACGGACGAGCACGCCATCGGCAAAGCCTTTACCGAAGCGCTACCCTTTACGGCCCTGCTGGCGGTGTTTTTCGCGGTGGTGGCGGTAATTGTCGATCAGCAGCTGTTCGCACCGATCATCCGCTACGTGCTACAGGCCGAACCGGATGCCCAGCTGTCGCTGTTCTATCTGTTTAACGGCCTGCTGTCAGCCATCTCCGACAACGTGTTTGTCGGCTCGGTCTATATCAATGAAGCCAAATCCGCGCTACAGAGCGGCGCGATAAACCAGCAGCAGTTTGAGCTGCTGGCGGTGGCGATCAACACCGGGACTAACCTGCCCTCCGTCGCCACGCCAAACGGCCAGGCGGCGTTCCTGTTCCTGCTCACTTCGGCGCTGGCCCCCCTGATAAGACTCTCTTATGGCCGGATGGTGTGGATGGCGCTGCCCTACACGGTAGTATTAACCTGCGTCGGTTTGCTGTGCGTCAAAATTACCCTCATTCCTTTTACCCAATGGATGTTGCAGACGGGTATACTGACGGCGCATTAAGTGAGGCAACCGGGTAGTTTATTGCCCGGTTGTACTTTCGAATGATAAATATCCGATTACGTTATATTTTGCGCGCTGAGGCTGGCGCGCGAATTGTTTTCGTTTACACTGCGCTTTCTATACCTGTTCCAGGGAAATGATTATGTTGAAATTTTTGAACCAGTGCTCGCGTGGACGCGGAGCGTGGTTGCTGTTGGCCCTCACCGCCTTCGCGCTCGAAATGGTGGCATTGTGGTTCCAGCACGTGATGTTGCTGAAGCCCTGTGTGTTGTGTATCTATGAACGCAGCGCGCTGTTTGGCGTGATGGGCGCAGGTCTGGTCGGTGCCATCGCGCCGAAAAGTCCGCTGCGCTATGGCGCGATGGCGATCTGGCTCTACAGCGCCGGAAAAGGCCTCCAGCTGGCATGGGAGCACACCATGATCCAGCTGCATCCATCGCCGTTTCAGACCTGTGATTTCGCCGCCCGCTTCCCGAGCTGGCTGCCGCTGGACAAGTGGCTGCCGCAGGTCTTCGTGGCAACCGGCGACTGCTCTGTGCGTCAGTGGGAGTTCCTGTCCCTCGAGATGCCCCAGTGGCTGGTGGGCATTTTTGCGGCCTACCTGATCGTGGCGCTGCTGGTGGTGATTGCCCAGCCGTTTAAACCCAAGAAACGCGATTTGTTCGGCAGATAAAAAACGTCGGGTGGCGCTGCGCTTACCCGGCAATAAAAAACCCGCCTCGGCGGGTTTTTTAATATCAGCGATTGGGATGATTCAGAATATGGTCTTCCCAGTCCCGCACCTCAGATTCACGCACCGCTATATGGCGCACCGAGATCCGCTCTCCGTGCATCAATGCTTTCGAACCGGCCAGCAGCGGGTGCCACTTCGGCAGATCCTTCCCTTCCGCCAGCAGGCGATACGCGCAGGTCGGCGGCAGCCATTCGAAGGTGGGAAGGTTGTCGCGGGTCAGCTTGATGCAGTCCGGCTCTAACTCGAAACGGCGCTCGTAGTTGCGGCACTGGCAGGTTTTGATGTTCAGCTGATTGCAGGCAACATTGGTGAAATAGATTTCGTCCGAGTCTTCATCCATCAGCTTATGCAGACAGCACTGCCCGCAGCCATCGCACAGCGATTCCCACTCGGCGTCGGTCATGTTGTCGAGAGTTTTGCTTTGCCAGAAAGGGATTTCGCTCATAAGGATGTCCACACGTCAAAATAAAGCGCACCTTATAACCAGTCTGGCACCTCGATGCAAGTTTTGCCGCCCAAAAGGGGCGGCAAGCGGGGATTACAGCACGCGGGTTTTCAGTGACAGGCCGTTAACGGCCACTTCCAGTTCGTCGCCGCCGGAGAGTGGGCCTACCCCTTCCGGGGTGCCGGTGAGGATCACGTCGCCCGGCTTCAGAGTGAAGTAACGGCTCATATAGGCAATCAGCGGCACAATCTTGTGGATCATGTCGACGGTAGAGCCCTGCTGGCGCACCTCGCCGTTGATCTTCAGGCTCAGGGTGGTGTTCTGCGGATCGTCATGGAATTCCGCCACCGGGACAAACCCGGAGATCGGGCAGGAATTATCGAAGCCTTTAGCTTTTTCCCACGGCTGGCCCGCTTTCTTCATTTTGCCCTGCACGTCGCGCAGGGTCAGATCCAGCGCCACACCATAACCGGCAATCGCCTTCTGTACATGATCTTCAGAGGCCTGGCGCAGCGTGGCGCCAATCAGCACCGCCAGCTCCACTTCATGGTGAACCGAGCCCAGCCCCTGGGGTAACGCCAGCGGCTGGCGGATATCGCAGAGCGCCGTTTCCGGTTTAATAAACAGCACCGGCTCATCCGGGACCGCACTTCCCATTTCCTGAATATGCTTTGCGTAATTACTTCCTACGCAGACGACCTTACTTACCGGATAATCCAGTAAGGCTCCTTGCCAGTTATGATGTTGATACATATACGTCCCCTGAACGGTTAATGTGACGCTGACAGATAATTCTTAAACTATTTTTTCCCCTGCGCCTCAAGATGCTGTTTGAGTAAATTCTCTTGCGGCGGCGGGAGTTGTAAATAATAGCCCTGTTCGGTTAAGGCGGTTTTGACTTTTTCCAGATCGGCGTTGCTCAGCTGCTTGCGCCCGTCGAGGGGCATCAGCATCACCAGCTGCGGCTTACCGAAGCTTTTCAGCAGCGCTTCAGGCACGCGGGAAAAATCGTCCTTTTTTTCGACATACAGGTAGGTCTGGTCGCGTTGGGTACTTCTGTAGATCACACAAAACATATATTTACTCTGAATTAAGCGGGAGGGTGACTTGCCTCAATATAATTGTGACTATAACATGCCTGATACTCTTCGGAATATCACGGCGCACAGGTCGTGGTAAAAGCAAATTGAGTAAGGCCAGGATGTCAAACACGCCCATCGAGCTTAAAGGCAGTAGCTTCACCTTATCAGTGGTTCATTTGCATGAAGCAAAACCCGAGGTTATTCGTCAGGCGTTAGAAGACAAAATCGCCCAGGCACCCGCATTTCTGAAACATGCGCCCGTGGTCATTAACGTAAGCGACCTCGACGCGCCGGTTAACTGGCACCATTTGCAACAGGCGGTCACCGCCACCGGCCTGCGGATTGTGGGCATCAGCGGCTGCAAAGACGCTGAGCTGAAAGCCGAAATCGACCGGGCGGGTCTTCCGCTGCTGAACGAAGGCAAAGACAAAGCCCCACGCGCAGAGCCCCCTGCCCCGCCAGAAGTTCCTGTTACCCCTGTCACAAAAACGCGATTGATTGATCTGCCGGTGCGTTCCGGTCAGCGTATTTATGCGCCAAACTGTGACCTGATTGTGACCAACCACGTCAGCGCGGGGGCTGAGCTGATCGCGGATGGCAATATCCATATTTATGGCTCAATGCGAGGCCGCGCGCTGGCGGGGGCCAGCGGCGATCGCGATGCGCAAATTTTTTGTACCCATCTGGAGGCGGAGCTGGTCTCCATCGCAGGTGTTTACTGGCTGAGTGATAACATCCCGGCCGAATTTTCTGGCAAAGCGGCCCGTCTGCGGCTGGCAGACAACGCTTTGACCGTTCAACCGTTGAATTGATCCCTTTTTAACAAGGAATTTCTATGGCACGCATTATTGTTGTTACTTCGGGTAAAGGAGGCGTTGGCAAGACCACCTCCAGCGCGGCCATCGCTACTGGTTTGGCCCAGAAGGGAAAGAAAACCGTCGTTATCGATTTCGATATCGGCCTGCGTAACCTTGACCTGATCATGGGTTGTGAACGCCGTGTGGTGTACGATTTTGTGAACGTGATTCAGGGTGATGCCACGCTGAATCAGGCAATGATTAAAGATAAACGTACCGACAATCTCTACATTCTTCCCGCTTCACAGACGCGCGACAAGGATGCGCTGACCCGTGAAGGCGTGGAAAAAGTGCTCGATGAGCTGAAAAAGATGGAGTTCGATTTCGTGGTCTGCGATTCACCGGCAGGCATCGAAACCGGCGCGCTGATGGCGCTCTACTTCGCCGATGAAGCGATCATCACCACCAACCCGGAAGTGTCGTCCGTGCGCGACTCCGACCGTATTTTAGGGATCCTCGCCTCGAAATCCCGTCGTGCGGAAAATGGCGAAGAACCGATTAAAGAGCACCTGCTGCTGACCCGTTATAATCCGGGTCGCGTCAATAAAGGTGATATGCTGAGTATGGAAGACGTGCTGGAGATCCTGCGCATCAAACTGGTTGGCGTCATCCCGGAAGATCAATCCGTGCTGCGCGCCTCTAACCAGGGTGAACCGGTTATCCTCGACGCTAACGCAGACGCCGGTAAAGCGTATGCGGATACGGTAGATCGTCTGCTCGGAGAAGAACGTCCTTTCCGCTTCATCGAAGAAGAGAAGAAAGGTTTCCTCAAACGCCTGTTCGGAGGATAAGTTATGGCATTACTGGACTTTTTTCTCTCACGGAAAAAAAGCACCGCCAACATCGCAAAAGAGCGTCTGCAGATCATCGTGGCAGAACGCCGCCGCAGCGATGCGGAACCGCATTATCTGCCGCAGCTGCGTAAAGACATTCTGGAAGTGATCTGCAAGTACGTGCAGATTGACCCGGAAATGGTGACCGTACAGCTGGAGCAAAAGGACGGGGATATCTCGATTCTGGAGCTCAACGTGACCCTGCCGGAAGCGGAAGAGTCGCGTTCTTAACCGTGGTTGTTGCCGGGCGGCGCTATGCTTGCCCGGCCTACGGATTTCTCACCGTGATTACTGCGGATACTCTGCCAGTAACGCATTCAGGCGATCGGCCATCAGCTCCCCGCGCCAGCCTGCCACCAGTTCCGGCGTACCGTTCTGCGGTTTCAGCTTCCAGTGCGCGTTCAGCAGCTGGTTGATCTGACGACGTGAGGCCAGCAGCTCGGCGCTGACTTTACTCTCCGCTGCCACTTCCTGCACCAGGGCTTTAATCGCCTTAAAGGCTTTGCGATAACCCGGCATATCCATCAGGTTCAACAGCGGCTGCGGCAATGCCTCTTCCGGCAGCTCCTGCGCTTTTGCCACCAGCGCCAGCAGGGTTTTACCGTGGAAGCGGATCTCCGAGCCGGAAAGGCCGATGCTGTCCAGCTCGCCCAGGCTGCCCGGCATATAGCGCGCCACGGCCCAGAGATGCTCTTCACGCACCACAAAGTTCACCGCCAGGTCGCGCTCGCGCGCCTTACGCAGTCGCCACTCGGCCAGCAGTTGCAGACAGGCCAGCTGACGCGTGCGCAGCTGCCAGGCGTTGCTGATGTCGCGCCACGCCTCTTTCGGATCGGTAGTCTCCTGACGACGCAGCTGCGTCATCCGGCACTCATTCAGGGCGGCAGGCAGCCAGCCGGAGGCTTCGGCCTCTTTCATCAGTTGACCGGCAATCGGCAGCAGGTAGAACACATCTGCCGCCGCGTAGTCGAGCTGACGCTCCGTCAGCGGGCGCGCCAGCCAGTCGGTGCGGGATTCGCTCTTGTCGATCGCCAGCCCGGTGTACTCCTCCACCATGGCGGCAAAGCCCCATGACAGCGGGCGTCCGGCGAAGGCGGCGAGGATCTGGGTGTCGATCAGCGGCTCCGGCATGATGCCGAAGGTATTGAGGAAAACTTCCAGATCTTCACTTCCGGCATGCAGATATTTGGTGATGGCGGTATCCAGCAGCAGCGCGCGCATCGGCTCCCAGTCGGTGATCCCCAGCGGGTCGATAAGCGACACATTTTTTCCGTCATACATCTGGATCAGACCCAGCTGCGGGTAGTAGGTGCGGGTGCGGACAAACTCGGTATCCAGCGCGATGGCGGTTGCGTCACGGGTGGCTTCACACAGCGAAGCCAGCTCGTCGTTGGTAGTGATCATCTGGTAATTCAAATCATATTCTCTTTGGTTTGCGCCCATAAAAAAACGCCGGCGTGGCCAGCGTCTTTGGGTGACTAACACGAAGCTCAGGCTTTATTGTCTACTTTGGCGCGCGCTTCGTCACGTAATTCTCGTCGTAATATCTTCCCGACGTTTGATTTGGGCAGTTCATCGCGAAACTCCACCAGTTTCGGCACTTTGTAGCCGGTCAACTGGCGACGGCAGAAGGTGATCAGCGCCTCTTCGCTCAGGGACGGATCTTTTTTCACCACAAAGATCTTCACCGTTTCGCCGCTGCTGCCCGCCGGAACGCCCACCGCGGCCACTTCCAGCACGCCGTTGTGCTGCATCACCACGTCTTCAATCTCGTTCGGATAGACGTTGAACCCGGAGACCAGGATCATGTCTTTCTTACGATCGACGATGCGCAGGAAGCCTTCGTCATCCATCACCGCGATGTCCCCGGTGTGCAGCCAACCGTCCTTGATGATTTCGTCGGTAGCATCCGGACGCTGCCAGTAGCCCAGCATCACCTGCGGCCCGCGCACGCACAGTTCGCCCGGCTCGCCGTGCGGCACTTCGTTATCGTCGTCATCGACCAGTTTGGCTTCGGTGGAGGGCACCGGCAGGCCGATGCTGCCGCTGTGGTAGTCGATATCGTGCGGGTTGACGCTCACCAGCGGGGCGCACTCGGTCAGGCCATAGCCCTCCAGCAGATACTGCCCGGTGAGTTTGACCCAGCGCTCGGCTACCGCCTGCTGCACCGGCATCCCACCGCCCGCCGACAGATGCAGGGTCGAGAAGTCGAGCTGCTGGAACTCTTTGTTGTTCAGCAGGGCGTTGAACAGGGTGTTCACCCCGGTCATGGCGGTAAAAGGATATTTCGCCAGCTCTTTCACCAGCCCCGGAATATCGCGCGGGTTGGTGATCAGCACGTTCTGCCCGCCAAGCTCGATAAACAGCAGGCAGTTCATGGTCAGGGCGAAGATGTGGTAGAGCGGCAGCGCGGTGATCACCAGCTCTTTGCCGCGATGGAGCAGCGGGCCGTAGGTGGCATTCACCTGCTCGAGGTTCGCCAGCATGTTGCGGTGGGTCAGCATCGCCCCTTTCGCCACCCCGGTCGTGCCGCCGGTGTACTGCAGGAAGGCCAGATCCTGCGGCACCACTTCCGGTTTCACGTACTGCATGCGGTAGCCGTTATGCAGCGCCCGGCGGAAGGAGATGGCGTCCGGCAGATGGTATTTCGGCACCAGACGTTTGACGTACTTAACGACAAAGTTAACCAGCGTCCCTTTGGCGGTGGAGAGCTGATCGCCCATTCGCGTCAGAATGACGTGTTTCACCTGGGTCTTGTCGACCACTTTTTCCAGGGTGTGCGCAAAGTTGGAGACAATCACAATTGCCGAGGCACCGCTGTCGTTCAGCTGGTGCTCCAGCTCACGCGGGGTGTAGAGCGGGTTGACGTTCACCACGATCATCCCGGCGCGCAGGATGCCAAACAGCGCCACCGGATATTGCAGCAGGTTAGGCATCATCAGTGCCACGCGGTCGCCTTTCTTCAGGCCCAAACCCTGTTGCAGGTAGGCGGCAAATGCCCGGCTGCGCTCTTCCAGCTTGCGGAAGGTCATCACCTCGCCCATGTTCACGAACGCCGGCTGATCGGCGTAGCGGGTCACAGAGTTTTCAAACAGTTCAACCAGGGATTGATAACGGTCAGGATTGATCTCTGCAGGAACATCCGCAGGATAACGGTTAAGCCAAACCTTCTTCACTACATCACCTCTGAAATGCGTGTTCGTCGTCATCACAGCCCCGGTTAATAAACAAGTCGTTAACATAATATTAACTCAGCGTACCAGTTTATTAATTGTCCGGATTTAAGGTTGCGAAGCGCGTCACTATTTATTTTTGTTATAGCGGTAAAAAAAACGAAACAGCGGCAGAGCCGCTGTTTCTTCTTCAGTTATAACAGGGAGTTACTCTGTTACCACCGTCCGAACCTGAGCCGGTCCGGGACCGTAACCTGGCCAGCCGCCGTAGCCGTAACCGTATCCATAGCGCCACGGATGCGGACCCCAGTAGAAGGGATCGATAGGCTGCGGCGGCATCACAACCTGCTGCACCACATGCCAGCGTTTGTAGCCGTTGGTCTGCAGGATCATAAATTTATAGGGCGTGTTGCCAATTTTGCCCTGCTCCGTGCCGGTGATAGTACCGACCACGGTGATCAGCTGACCACGGAAATCCACCGGGTCGAGGAAACCGTTAATATCGGCATAGATGCGCCCACGTGAGGCTTCCCCAAGAACAGGCCGCGCGCCGCTGTCCAGCGGAACGGTGGCGATCTCCAGACGGGTTTTCCCCTGCTGATTCATCACCTCCACCACTTTGCCGCCGAAGCGCGCTTCCTGGCCGACGTACAGTTCCGGGGCGTTCATCACCCGGACCAGATCCTGCTGCGGCGTTGGGCTGCTGCCCTTGATGGCATCAGGCACAGAGACACATCCTGTCAATGCCAGGGCCAGCGCCCCGACGGTCAGCAGGCGAACAACATATTTTTGAACCGCCATGATGCGACTCCTTTTTTCTCAGATTCTGATACTGAGATTCACTCCCGGCCCGGAAGTTTCTTCCACGCTACGGTGTTTCGCAAATAAACCGGCTCGGCCTTCTCGACCGCCACGGTTTTACCTGCGGCCAGCAGCTGGCGGGCAATAGGTAGCATATCTTCCGCGGCAGGCAGCAGAACTTTACCGTCCACCAGGGTCAGACCGCTGTCGTTTGCCATCGCTGGCCAGGCTGGCCAGCCGGTGCCGACGGTGGCCCACTCGCCGGTAAGCTGCTTCATGCGCTCGCCTGCTGCGTCCGGCGTGAGCACGGCTTCGCTCTCTTCCCCGTGCCAGACGCCCTGCTCATCCCGGGTGTATTCCGCCCAGTAGACTTCGCCCATCCGGGCGTCGATGGCGGCCAGCACGCGGGTGGCGCCGGTGTTGCGCCACGCGCCTTCAGCCATAGTGGCGAGGGTCGAGACGCCGATCATCGGCAGTTCCGCGCCCAGCGCCAGCCCCTGGGCAATGCCGATCCCGATGCGAACGCCGGTAAAGCTGCCCGGGCCGCGGCCATAGGCCAGGGCATCGAGGTTATTCAGGGAGGTGTCGCCCTCGGTGAGGATCATCTTCACCAAAGGCAGGATACGTTGGGTATGTTCCCGGGGGCACTCTTCGAAATGAGCACAGAGTTTACCGTCGTTCCACAGGGCAACAGAGCAGGCCTCTGTGGCGGTATCAATAGCCAGAATTCGCATGTGTTGTCGCGCTCTCGCAAGGGTCAGTCACAAAAAGGCGCGCATTTTAACACACCCGTGCGCAAATTACTCCGCCTCAGACGCCGCCAGGAAACGCACCGCGCGATCGATATCCCGGGTACGCGGTGCTGGCGGCAGGCTGGCGATAAAGGTGGCCCCGTACGGGCGCATCACCAGCCGGTTATCGCAGATCACCAGCACCCCGCGATCGTCCACGTCGCGGATCAGACGGCCTACCCCCTGTTTAAGGGTGATCACCGCGTCCGGAAGCTGCACCTCGTCAAAGGGATCCCCGCCGCGCAGGCGGCAGTCTTCCATCCGCGCCTTCAGGAGCGGATCGTCCGGGGAGGTAAAGGGCAGCTTGTCGATGATCACCAGCGACAGGGCGTCGCCGCGCACGTCCACCCCTTCCCAGAAGCTGCTGGTCGCCACCAGCAGGGCATTCCCCGCGGAGACAAACTGCTGCAACAGCTGGCCTTTGCTGGTCTCACCTTGTAACAGCACCGGCAGGGTCATAGTGGCGCGGAACTGCTCCGCCAGGTCGCGCATCATGGCGTGGGAGGTGCAGAGCATAAAGCAGCGGCCGTTGTTGGCCTCGATCATCGGCTTGAGCATCGCCGCCAGATGGCGGGCGGCACCGGGCTGATTAGGCAGCGGCAGATTACGCGGCACGCAGAGCAGCGCCTGGGTGGCGTAATCAAACGGGCTCGGCAACAGCAGGGATTTGGCCTCTGTGATGCCAAGGCGTTCGGTAAAGTGATGCAGATCGTCGTTAACCGACAGCGTGGCGGAGGTAAAGATCCAGCTGCCCGGTTTTTGCGCCATCACCTCCTGGAACTTATCGGCCACGGTGAGCGGCGTCAGCGCGAGGGTAAAATGGCGCGAGTTGCATTCGTACCAGTAGCTGTAGCCCGGCTGGTTAAAGGCTTTCAGTCGCTTGAGGCGAGCGCGGTAGAGCGTGGCGCGCTCGAAGGCGGCATCCAGCAGCGCCGAGCGGCCGAGGGAGAGCTTCGCCACGTCGTAGCAGAGCTCCAGGGCGTCATCGAGCAACAGCAGCGCGCGCTGAATATGCTGATCGGCCAGCAGTTCGCGCAGGTTGCCGCGATAGCCCGGGTCGCCGAGCTGCATACGGAAATCCTGCGTGCTTTGCGCCAGGCGGTCGGCACACTTCTGCAGCTGCTGGGTGTCTTTCAGTTCGGTGCGGTAGGCGATGGTGAAATCTTTCGCCAGGTCCAGCAGCTGGCGGCTGGAGAGAGACTGACCAAAGTACTGGCTGGCGATATCCGGGAGCTGATGGGCTTCATCGAAGATCAGGACGTCGGCCTCGGGGATCAGCTCGCCAAAGCCGCTCTCTTTCACCACCATATCCGCGAGGAACAGGTGGTGGTTGACCACCACCACGTCGGCATCCATCGCCGTTTTACGCGCTTTGACCACGAAACAGTCTTTGTACAGCGGGCAGTCGCTGCCGAGGCAGTTGTCATTGGTGCTGGTGACCAGCGGCCAGGCGGCGGAGTCTTCGGCCACGCTGGCGCAGGTGCTGATATCCCCGTCGAGGGTCTGGTTGGCCCAGCTGCGCAGGATGATGACGTCGCTGAGGGTCTGCACCGGCAGATCGCCCCCCGCCAGCGCCTGCTGTTCGAGACGTTCAATACAGAGGTAGTTGGAGCGCCCTTTCAGCAGGGCCAGACGGCCTTTGTATTTCAGGGCTTTAGCGACGGTGGGCAGGTCACGGCTGTAGAGCTGATCCTGCAACGCCTTCGAGCCGGTGGAGATGATCACCTTCTTTTTGGCGCGCAGTGCGGGCGCGAGATAGGCATAGGTTTTACCGGTGCCGGTACCGGCTTCCACCACCAGCGGCTGGGCGCTGTCGATAGCCTCGGCCACCGCGTGCGCCATCTGGCGCTGCGGCTCGCGCGGCTTAAAGCCGGGAATTGCCTTTGCTAACTGTCCGTCTGCTGCGAAATCGTCTGCCACTCTGCCCCCTGTATTTTTGCACAGGGGATTATGTCAGGCCGCTGCTCCTCGCGCCAGTCGAGAGTGACGCAGGCAAAACAATATGGCAGTCTTTCCTGCTGAAACAGACACTCACGAGGAAACGTAAATGACAATTGTGCGCATTGATGCCGAAGCCCGCTGGTCAGATGTGGTGATCCACAACCAGACCCTGTACTACACCGGTGTACCGGCCAATCTGGAGGCTGACGCGTATGAGCAGACCGCCAATACCCTGGCGCAGATCGACGCGGTGCTGGAAAAACAGGGCAGCGACAAGTCGCGCATTCTGGATGCGACTCTCTTCCTGGCCAATAAAGAGGATTTCGCGGCAATGAATAAAGCCTGGGATGAGTGGGTGGTCGCAGGTCACGCGCCTGTACGCTGCACGGTACAGGCGACGCTGATGAAACCGCAGTATAAGGTTGAGATTAAGATTATCGCCGCGGTGTAAGGGCGTTACTCCTCTTCATCCTCATCTTCAAAACGCGCCACGATCCGCTCGCCGGTATGGGTGGCGCGCAGCTCTTCTGCCACCTGGGAAATAGCCTGTCCGCTGCTCATCCCCTGGGACATCAGCTCCTGAATGCGCTCGACGGCCTTTTGCTGCTGGTCGTGGCTCAGTGAAGGTAAACCTGCAAACATCGTCAACTCCTGCTAAATTATCAGCGCTAATTATTTCACGCTGCCCGGTAGTCTACCACCCATGAACCCGTTATCCCCCACTGTTTTGACATTACCCTGGCGTCCTGACGCCGCAGAATTCTGGTTTGCGCCAATCAGCCATCTGCCCTGGGCGATGCTGCTGCACTCCGGCCATGCGGATCACCCCTACAGCCGCTTTGACATTCTGGTGGCCGACCCGCGTTCCACGCTGGTGACCCACGGGACGGATACGCTGATCGACGGGGTTCATTCTGACGCCTGTCCGCTGAGTCTGCTCCGGCAGGCCATTGATGCGATGGGCCTGCCCTGCACGCCAGACCCGGATCTGCCCTTCCAGGGCGGGGCGCTGGGGTTGTTCGGCTACGATCTCGGTCGCCGCTTCGAACAGCTGCCGGAACGGGCCGGGCGCGACATCACTCTGGCGGACATGGCCGTGGGTCTGTACGACTGGGCAGTGGTGGTCGATCACCACAAGCAGCAGGTGTCGCTGGTCTGTCATGGCGATGCAGAGGCCCGGCTGGCGTGGCTCGAAGCGCAGCGCGCGCCCGACAATCAGCCTGCGTTCCGCCTCACCTCCGGCTGGCAGGCCAATATGACCGCGGCGGAGTACCATGAAAAATTCGATCGCGTGCAGGCGTTTTTGCACAGCGGGGACTGCTATCAGGTCAATCTGGCCCAGCGTTTTCAGGCCCGCTATGAGGGTGACGAGTGGCAGGCCTTTACCCGCCTGAATGCCAACAACCGCGCCCCGTTCAGCGCCTTTTTGCGTCTTGAGGAGGGGGCTATCCTGAGCCTGTCGCCGGAGCGTTTTATCCATCTGGCGGAAGGCACCATCCAGACCCGGCCCATCAAAGGCACCCTGCCGCGGCTGGCAGATGCGGATGCCGATCGCCAGCAGGCAGAGAAACTGGCTGTCTCACCGAAAGACAGAGCCGAGAACCTGATGATTGTCGATCTGATGCGCAATGACATTGGTCGGGTGGCGGAGCCGGGAAGCGTGCGGGTACCGGAGCTGTTCGTGGTGGAGCCCTTCCCTGCCGTGCACCACCTGGTGAGCACCATTACCGCCCGTCTGCCGCCCACGCAGACCGCGTGCGATCTGTTGCGTGCTGCCTTCCCGGGCGGGTCGATCACCGGTGCGCCAAAAGTGCGGGCGATGGAGATTATCGACGAGCTGGAGCCCCATCGTCGCAACGCCTGGTGCGGCAGCATCGGCTATCTCAGCCTGTGTGGCGGGATGGATACCAGCATCACTATTCGCACCCTGACGGCGGTGGCCGGACACATTTACTGTTCCGCAGGCGGCGGGATCGTGGCTGACAGCCAGGCCGCGGCGGAATATCAGGAAACCTTTGATAAAGTGAATCGTATTCTGCACCAACTGGAGCACTAACGAATGAATACCCGCGACCTGACTCTCGACAACTTTTTATCGCGTTTTCAGCTTCTGCGTCCGCAGGTGAACAGCACGTCCCTGAACCAGCGTCAGGCGGCGGTGTTGATCCCGGTGGTGCGTCGGGAGCAGCCGGGCCTGCTGTTGACCCGGCGCTCGGCGACGCTGCGTAAGCATGCCGGACAGGTGGCGTTTCCCGGCGGCGCGGTGGACAGCACCGACGCCTCGTTAATTGCCGCCGCCCTACGGGAAGCCGAGGAGGAGGTAGCGATCCCGCCGCACAAGGTGGAGGTGATTGGCGTCCTGCCCCCGGTGGACAGCGTGACCGGTTTTCAGGTGACGCCGGTGGTGGGTATTATCCCGCCGGATCTGCACTATCACGCCAGCGTGGACGAAGTGGAGTCGGTGTTCGAAATGCCGCTGGCGGAAGCCCTGCGTCTGGGCCGTTATCATCCGCTGGATATTCAACGCCGTGGCCACGATCATCGGGTGTGGCTTTCCTGGTATCAGCATTATTTTGTCTGGGGCATGACCGCGGGAATTATTCGCGAGCTGGCGCTGCAGATCGGCCTGAAACCTTGACTATACTTTACATTCGCCTCTTTTTTGCGCCTTTGCGATCTGCCTCCCGCTATTAGTTTATCCCGCCTCAGGCATTAGTTTAATTCATGTGAATAGTTAAGCTGACGGCGGGCTTCCCTCTTACACTATGCGAAGTTATTACATCGTTACTGGAAACCCGGTAACCCTGTCAGGAGTGTTAAAGTGATTAGTATATTCGACATGTTCAAAGTGGGGATTGGTCCCTCTTCTTCCCACACTGTAGGGCCGATGAAGGCCGGTAAACAGTTCGTCGATGACCTGGTCGAAAAAGGATTACTGGACAGCATTACCCGCGTGGCGGTGGACGTTTACGGTTCACTGTCATTAACGGGTAAAGGCCACCACACCGATATCGCCATTATTATGGGTCTGGCCGGAAATATGCCGGACACCGTAGATATTGACGCCATTCCGGCGTTTATCCGCGACGTGGAAACGCGCGGTCGTCTGCTGCTGGCGAATGGCCGGCAGGAAGTGGATTTCCCACAGGACGACGGCATGCGTTTTCGCAGCGACAACCTCTCGTTGCATGAAAACGGGATGCAGATCCACGCCTTCAGCGGCGACAAAGTGGTCTACAGCAAAACCTATTACTCCATCGGCGGCGGCTTTATTGTCGACGAAGAGCACTTCGGCCAGGATGCGACGGGCGACGTGCAGGTACCTTACCCGTTCAAATCGGCGAAAGAGATGCTGGATTACTGTCACGAGACCGGCCTGTCCCTCTCCGGCATGGTGATGCAGAACGAGCTGGCGCTGCACAGCAAGAAAGAGATTGAAGACTATTTCGCCAACGTCTGGCAGACCATGCGCGCCTGTATCGATCGCGGCATCAACACCGAAGGCGTGTTGCCTGGCCCGCTGCGCGTGCCGCGTCGTGCCTCTGCCCTGCGCCGGATGCTGGTGACGACCGATAAGTACTCCAACGATCCGATGAACGTCATCGACTGGGTCAACATGTTTGCGCTGGCGGTGAATGAAGAGAACGCCGCCGGTGGTCGCGTGGTGACAGCCCCGACCAACGGTGCCTGCGGGATCGTTCCGGCGGTGCTGGCCTACTACGATCACTTCATCGAATCGGTAAGCCCGGATATCTATATTCGCTACTTCCTCGCCGCGGGCGCGGTGGGCGCGCTCTATAAGATGAACGCCTCCATCTCCGGTGCCGAAGTTGGCTGTCAGGGTGAAGTGGGCGTGGCCTGCTCAATGGCGGCGGCCGGTCTGGCAGAACTGCTGGGCGCGAGCCCGGAGCAGGTGTGCGTGGCGGCGGAGATCGGCATGGAGCATAACCTCGGTCTGACCTGCGACCCGGTTGCCGGTCAGGTGCAGGTGCCGTGCATCGAGCGTAACGCCATCGCCTCGGTGAAAGCGATTAACGCCTCACGTATGGCGATGCGCCGTACCAGCGAACCGCGCGTCTCGCTGGATAAGGTCATCGAAACCATGTACGAAACCGGCAAAGACATGAACGCCAAATACCGCGAGACCTCCCGCGGCGGCCTGGCGATCAAGGTGCAGTGCGACTAATCCTCTGACTGTCCTCTGCGACTTTCGTCTTTCATACCTCTTTCGCCCATCTGATAAGGATGGGCGAATTTTATGAACTTTTCTCGTTAGCTGAAATAATGCCCAC
The DNA here is from genome assembly GCF_037152535.1 of Leclercia sp. AS011. Classification (NCBI taxonomy): domain Bacteria; kingdom Pseudomonadati; phylum Pseudomonadota; class Gammaproteobacteria; order Enterobacterales; family Enterobacteriaceae; genus Leclercia; species Leclercia sp. AS011. Next base: position 698,258 of record NZ_JBBCMA010000001.1, on the reverse strand, counting down.
TACACTACCTGAGTTGCCACGGGCATTCGCGCCAGTGGCTTTTCGGGTGGCCGTGGCATGCAAACAGCTCACAGGATGATTACCAATTATCGCCGCAAACGGATTATCGTCTGCCTGGCGCTGTCACTTTCTACCCTCGTTTGCACGCTTATTATTGGCTTTATTTCACAGCGAAATTTAAATCAGCAGTCCACCGCCGCCTTCGTGTCGCACGCTGTCGAGACGCTGGATAAAATCCTGGAGCCGCTGGAGACCGGGCGCGACGTGGTTCAGTCGCTGATCGGCCTGCCCTGCGTGGAGGTCAATTTTTTACTGCGTAAACAGGCCGCCTCCCTGCAAACCGTGCGATCCATTGGCCTGATTAAGGACGGTATTCTCTACTGCTCCAGCATGTTCGGTAATCGCGATATCCCCATCAGCCAGTTCCAGCCTCAACTCCCTACCCCTGAGCCGTTACTGCTCCTGACCACTGACCAGGCGCTGCTGAAAGGTAGTCCGGTGCTTATCCAGTGGTATCCGGTGCCCGGCGAGGGTGACGATGGGGTGATGGAGATTGTGAATATCGATCTCATTGCCAGGCTGCTGCTTGAGCCCCAACAGCCAATCATCAACGACGTTAACCTCAGCGTGGGCGGCAAACATCTGAACCATGACCGCCAGCTAACGGATGCGCTGGTGTTTGACCGCGACGAAGCGGTGTATCAGCAGGCTTCCAGTAATTTCCCGTTCACCATTACCGTTAATGGTCCCGGCCCGGCGGCGCTGGCACTGAGAGAGCTGCCCTCCCAGCTGCCGCTGGCGGTGATATTTACCATGCTGGTGGGTTATATCGCCTGGCTTGCCACCGCCAGCCGCATGAGTTTCACCCACGAGATTAATTACGGGCTTGCTGCCGGTGAGTTCGAGCTGTTCTGCCAGCCGCTGATCGATGCCAAAAGGCAGGACTGCGTGGGGGTGGAAATTCTTCTGCGCTGGAATAACCCGCGTCAGGGGTGGATCGCGCCGGATATTTTTATCCCGCTGGCGGAGGAGCACAACCTGATAGTTCCCCTGACCCGCTACGTGCTGATCGAAACCGTCAGCCATCTGGCGATGTTTCCCACCGCATCGGGGTTCCATATTGGTATCAACGTGGCGGCCAAACATTTTCGCGACGGGATGCTTCTCCATGACCTGAACCACGTCTGGTTCAGCGCCGAGCCCGCACAGCAGCTGGTGATTGAACTCACCGAGCGCGATACCCTGCTGGAGATGGATTACAACATTGTGGAGGCCCTGCATCAGAAGGGGGTCAAGCTGGCGATCGATGATTTCGGCACCGGCAACAGCTCGCTGTCGTGGCTGGAGAAACTCAATCCGGAAGTGTTGAAAATTGATAAATCCTTCACCGCCGCGATTGGCACCGATGCCGTTAACTCGACGGTGACGGATATTATTATTGCTCTGGCTCAGCGCCTGAACATCGAGCTGGTGGCCGAAGGGGTGGAAACCTGCGATCAGGCGAGGCATCTGCGCCTGCATGGCGTCGAAATTCTGCAGGGGTTCCTGTATGCGCGGCCGATGCCGCTGCGGGATTTCCCGCGGTGGCTGGCGGAGAGTTCACCTCCGCCACCCCCTCACAACGGGAACATGATGCCGTCGTTACCCTGATTACTCTTCTTCGTCGTGGTCAGACTGCTCTTTGACAATGCGCACCAGATCCACGCGGTAGTCATTGGCGGTGACGATCGTTATCTTCAGCGGCGGGACTTCAAGCACGTCACCGGTATGCGGGATCTGCCCGTTAACGGCAATCACCAGACCGGCCACCGTCGCGATATCGTCGTCGTGGTTGGTCAGATGCTCCAGACCCAGCGTATGCTGCAGCGCATGCAGGTCGGTGGTGCCTTTTACCAGCCAGCCGTCACCATCGTTGACGATCTCCGGCGTTTCATCGGCATCCGGGAACTCACCGGCAATGGCTTCCAGTACGTCCAGCGGCGTGACCAGGCCCTGCACCACACCAAACTCGTTGGTGACGATGACAAAGCTACCCCGGGCACGGCGCAGCACGCCAAGCAGGTTGATCGGGTCAAGCGTTTCCGGCACCACGATGGCAGGCGACGCGGCCGCAATGGCTTCAACGTCAGCACCCTCTTCCAGCGCCACCAGCATCTCTTTGGCACGCACCACGCCGATGATCTCATCCAGCTCGCCGCGACAGACCGGGAACAGGCTGTGCGGAGAGGAGAGCAGCTGCTGGCGGATCTCTTCCATGCTCAGGCGGGCATCTACCCAGCTTATCTCACCGCGCGGCGTCATGATCCCGCGCAGGGAGCGCGAGGCCAGCGACAGCACGCCGTTGATCATATAGCGCTCTTCTTCCACAAAGGCGCCTTCCGGAACCGGCACCGGAACATGGTTCTCGCTGTCCTGCTGCGCTTTGGCTTCACGGCGGCCGCCCATCAGACGCAGAATCGCATCAGCGGTACGGGCACGCAGCGGCTGGTTCGACTGCTGGCGGATAAAGTTGCGGCGGGCAATCTGGTTAAACATCTCTATAATGATCGAGAAACCAATTGCGGCGTACAGATAGCCTTTCGGAATATGGAAGCCGAAACCTTCTGCTACCAGGCTGAGACCAATCATCAGCAGGAAGCTCAGACAGAGCACCACCACGGTCGGATGCTGATTGACGAATCGTGTCAACGGCTTCGAGGCGAGCAACATCACCGCCATCGCAATGACCACGGCGGCCATCATCACCGGCAGATGGTTCACCATACCGACGGCGGTAATCACCGCGTCGAGGGAAAAGACGGCATCCAGCACCACAATTTGCAGCACTACCACCCAGAAGCTGGCGTAGCCTTTACCGTGTCCATCGTCATGCTGGCGGTTTTCCAGCCGTTCATGGAGCTCGGTTGTGGCCTTGAAGAGCAGGAATATCCCCCCCAGCAGCATGATCAGGTCACGCCCTGAGAAGGTGAAATCGAATGCGGTGAACAGCGGTTGGGTCAGCGTCACCATCCAGGAGATGACCGACAGCAGCGCAAGACGCATGATCAGCGCCAGTGACAGACCGATTAAACGTGCTTTATCCCGTTGTTTAGGGGGCAATTTATCCGCAAGGATGGCAATAAACACCAGGTTATCGATGCCGAGTACGATCTCAAGCACGACAAGCGTAAGCAATCCCACCCAGATCTGCGGGTCCATTAAGAATTCCATGACAAGCTCCTGCTAAAGGAATGGCAAAACGGCGCCGCGGTAATATCGGGCGAAACGGTAAAAGGCGTAAACAGTGAGTGGCGCGAATCGCCGGTAAGGCTGGCCAGAGTTGGCCGGGTGTGTGACTGGCGTCGGTGACGGTCCATACAGTGGGCTACTGCCCAATACTCCTGACAAGTAAACGGACGCTAAACATATCAGAGACCTGGGCTTTATGGCAAAGATTTACTTTCCTTTGCAAACAGATGTTTCAGCGCTTTTTTTGATCACAGAAATATCTCATTGGCTTAGGCTAAATTACGGATCTTCATCACATAAATTATTTTTTCACTGTCTAAAATAAATCGCGTAAGAATTCGTTAATTGAACTCTAACCCTTATCTGAATCGATTCGTTCTTTCGAAGAAGATCACTAATGTCCTGACGCGTTTTGGGCATTAACGATAATAAAAGGAGGTAGCAAGTGACTATTGCTATTGTTATAGGCACACATGGTTGGGCTGCAGAGCAGTTACTTAAAACCGCAGAAATGCTTTTAGGCGAACAGGAAAACGTCGGCTGGATCGATTTCGTTCCCGGTGAAAACGCCGAGACACTGATAGAGAAATACACGGCTCAACTGTCCAGACTGGATACCAGCAGCGGCGTATTGTTCCTTGTTGACACATGGGGTGGCAGCCCGTTTAACGCCGCCAGCCGCATTGTGGTCGATAAAGATCGGTATGAAGTGGTCGCCGGGGTCAATATTCCGATGCTGGTCGAGACCCTGATGGCACGCGACGACAACCCGAGCTTTGACGAGCTGGTGGCGCTGGCGGTCGAAACCGGGCGTGAAGGTGTGAAAGCGCTGAAAGCGAAACCGGTTGAAGTGGCAAAACCCGCCCCGGTTGCTGCGGCTGCGAAACCCGCCGCCCCGCTTAAGCCGATGGGCCCGAACGATTACATGCAGATTGGCCTTGCGCGTATCGATGACCGTCTGATCCATGGTCAGGTCGCGACACGCTGGACCAAAGAGACCAACGTCCAGCGCATCATTGTGGTCAGCGATGAAGTGGCTGCCGACACGGTCCGTAAAACCCTTCTTACTCAGGTCGCCCCTCCGGGCGTCACCGCCCACGTGGTGGACGTCGCCAAAATGATCCGCGTGTATAACAACCCGAAATATGCCGGCGAACGCATCATGCTGCTGTTTACCAATCCGACCGACGTGGAACGCGTTGTCGAAGGCGGCGTGAACATCACGTCCGTCAATATTGGGGGCATGGCGTTCCGCCAGGGGAAAACTCAGGTGAACAACGCGATTTCAGTCGATGAGAAGGATATCGAAGCCTTTAAAAAGCTGAATGCACGCGGCATTGAACTGGAAGCCCGTAAGGTTTCCACCGACCCGAAACTGAAAATGATGGATTTGATCGGCAAAGTCGGGAAATAACCCTGCGCTGATTTTCACATAAAGCTTATGTCATAGGAGAAGTACAATGGAGATTACCACTCTTCAGATTGTGCTGGTGTTCGTCGTCGCTTGTATAGCGGGTATGGAATCCGTACTTGATGAATTTCAGTTTCACCGTCCGCTGGTTGCCTGTACGTTAATCGGCGCCGTTCTCGGGGATATGAAAACCGGTATCATCATCGGTGGTACCCTTGAAATGATCGCCCTCGGCTGGATGAACATCGGTGCTGCGGTTGCACCCGATGCGGCGCTCGCCTCCATTATCTCTACCGTTCTGGTTATTGCGGGTCATCAGAATATCGGTGCCGGTATCGCGCTGGCTATCCCACTGGCCGCGGCAGGCCAGGTGCTGACCATCATCGTGCGTACCATCACCGTGGCCTTCCAGCATGCGGCTGACAAGGCGGCGGAGAATGGCAACCTGACCGCACTCTCCTGGATCCACGTCTCGTCCCTGTTCCTGCAGGCGATGCGTATCGCTATCCCGGCGGTGATCGTGGCGATTTCTGTCGGTACCAGCGAAGTCCAGAGCATGCTGAACGCCATCCCTGAGGTGGTTACCGGTGGTCTGAACATCGCAGGCGGCATGATTGTGGTGGTGGGTTATGCGATGGTCATCAACATGATGCGCGCAGGCTACCTGATGCCGTTCTTCTACCTCGGCTTTGTTACCGCGGCATTTACCAACTTCAACCTGGTCGCCCTGGGTGTGATTGGTGCGGTAATGGCTATCCTCTACATCCAGCTGAGCCCGAAATATAATCGCGTAGCCGGTGGTGCACAGGTTGCTGGTAATAACGATCTCGATAACGAACTGGACTAGCAGGTGAGCGACATGGTTGATATGACTAAAACTACCCCTCAGAAAAAACTGACTCCAGGGGATATTCGTGGCGTGTTCATCCGTTCAAACCTGTTCCAGGGTTCATGGAACTTCGAACGTATGCAGGCGCTGGGCTTCTGCTTCTCGATGGTACCGGCGATCAAACGCCTGTATCCGGAAAATAACGAAGCGCGTCGTCAGGCGATTAAGCGTCACCTGGAATTCTTTAACACCCATCCTTACGTTGCGGCCCCGGTACTGGGCGTAACCCTGGCGATGGAAGAGCAGCGTGCAAACGGGGCCGAGATCGACGATGGTGCCATCAACGGTATCAAAGTGGGTCTGATGGGGCCGCTGGCAGGCGTCGGTGACCCAATCTTCTGGGGTACCGTGCGTCCGGTCTTCGCGGCGCTGGGTGCGGGTATCGCCATGAGCGGTAGCCTGCTCGGTCCTCTGCTGTTCTTTATTCTGTTCAACGTGGTGCGTCTGGCGACCCGTTACTACGGCGTGGCGTATGGCTATCGTAAAGGCGTGGATATCGTTCAGGATATGGGCGGCGGCTTCCTGCAGAAACTGACTGAGGGGGCGTCAATCCTCGGCCTGTTTGTGATGGGGGCGCTGGTGAACAAGTGGACGCACGTCAACATCCCGCTGGTGGTGTCCACCATCACCGGCCAGGATGGTCAGACGCGCGTCACCACCGTGCAAACCATCCTTGACCAGCTGATGCCAGGCCTGGTGCCGCTGCTGTTAACCTTCGCCTGTATGTGGCTGCTGCGTAAGAAGGTCAATGCGCTGTGGATCATCGTCGGCTTCTTCGTTATCGGTATCGTGGGTTACGCTATCGGTCTGCTGGGTCTGTAAGGTTTTACTGAATACACCGGGGGCATGTAAGCCCCCGTTTTTTTATCCGGAGGATGAATGACGGTCACGGACATCGTACTGGTTGTCTTTATTGTTGCCCTTCTGGCGTATGCCATCTACGACGAATTGATCATGCCCCGCCGCAACGGCAAGACCTTGCTGACGATCCCCCTGCTGCGCCGCGGCCGCGTCGATGCCGTCATCTTTGCCGGCCTGCTGATGATCCTGATTTATAACAACGTGATGAGCCAGGGTGCGTTATTAACCACCTGGCTATTATGTGCCCTGGCATTAATGGCGTTTTATCTGTTCTGGATGCGGGTGCCAAAAATAATCTTCAAAGCCAGTGGATTCTTTTTCGCCAATGTCTGGATAGAATATAACCGTATTAAAGAGATGAATTTATCGGAAGACGGTGTGCTGGTCATGCAATTAGAGCAGCGTCGCCTGCTTGTCCGGGTGAAAAATATTGACGACCTGGAGAAGATATACAAATTACTCGTTAAAACTCAATAAGATAAAATAATAGCATTGGCTATATTTTGATGGGAAAATCACCCTGTCATATAGCCAAAGCTATATTTCTTCGCGAATACACGCCATATTATTAACGTTATTTTCACACTAAAATCTAAATGAAAATCGTTATCAACTAACCTGCAGAATAATACTTTCCGGTTGTTGTTTTAACTTCTCAAAATATGTTAAGGTTGCGCCCGTCGTTGGGGAGTAGCCGATTTCCGGTTTGCCGGAAATGTACGTGTCAACATACTCGTTGCAAAACGTGGCACGTACGGATTGTTTCTGCATCAGGCAGAGCGATCAGGCGAGACCATAGACGCATCAACTGCTGTTTACTGGGGGCAGTGATGTGTCATATGGATATTCCCGGTCTGGACGCGCTGATGAACCTCTCTGCAACACTTCTTCTGGCCTTTGGTATGTCGATGGATGCATTTGCTGCTTCCATGGGTAAAGGCGCCACGCTGCATAAACCTAAGTTCTCTGAAGCCCTGCGTACCGGTCTTATCTTTGGTGCTATCGAAACCCTGACGCCGCTGATCGGCTGGGGTCTGGGGATGCTTGCCAGCCAGTTCGTGCTGGAGTGGAACCACTGGATCGCCTTTATCCTGCTGACCTTCCTCGGCGGCCGTATGGTTATCGAAGGCATTCGTAATGATGTCGATGAGGACCAGCCCGTCCACCGTCACGGCTTCTGGCTGCTGGTCACTACCGCCATCGCCACCAGTCTTGATGCGATGGCCGTTGGCGTAGGGCTGGCATTCCTGCAGGTAAACATCATTGCCACCGCGCTGGCGATTGGCTGCGCGACCTTAATCATGTCCACCCTCGGGATGATGATTGGCCGGTTTATCGGCCCGCTGTTAGGCAAACGCGCCGAGATCCTCGGCGGCCTGGTGTTAATCGGTATCGGCGCGCAAATTATGTGGAGCCACTTCGCCGGTTAACCGACGCGCTGCCAGCAGTGGAGGCTAAAATCGGTCTGGCAGCTGAAAAGTTCCTGTTTCGCCAGCGTCTCCCACACCTCCGGTTTTGCCCGCCACGCAAACGGTGTCATCTGCAACAGCGCCACAGCCTCTGCTCCGCTCAACGACATGTTATACGCCAGCGATTGCTCCTCCCGGAGCGCAAAGCCTGCCAGCTGCTCCGAGTGCGGCGCATGCAGCAGGACCTCGCTGTAAATCAGCCCCTTCAGCTCCATCAGGTGACGCGGACCTGGCGTGACGGTGATCACCCAGCCGCCCTCTTTCACCACCCGGGCCAGCTCTTCCCCTTTGCACGGCGCGTAAATGCGGATCACCGCATCCATGCTGCTTTCATCGAACGGCAGACGGTGGCTGGATGCCACGCAAAAGGTCACCTGCGAATAGCGTTTGGCTGCAGCACGGATGGCAGATTTAGAGACATCCAGACCAAAGGTCGCGGCCCCCTTTTCCCGTGCGGTGTCTGCAAAGGCGGCGGTGTAATACCCTTCCCCGCAGCCGATATCGAGGATCGACGTCGCCCCGTCAGGGAGTAAGGCCGCCAGCTTACCGGCAACCGCGTCGCGCAGGGGCTGATAATGGCCAGCATCGAGAAAGGCTCTGCGGGCCTGCATCATCTCCGCGCTGTCGCCCGGATCGCGGGAACGCTTATGCTGCACCGGGAGCAGATTGACATAGCCCTCTTTCGCCATATCGTAGCGATGCCCCTGCGGGCAGGCGTAACTTTTATCCGTGTGCGTCAGGGGCGCGTGGCAAAGAGGACAGCAGAATGTCATGGTAACTCCGGGCAATCATAAAGGGCGAAAGTGTACCGCTAATCGCCCCGCTATAAAACGGCCTTAACGCATTACGATGAGATGGCTGGAATCCGCCGGTAAGCCATCAGGCTTGATGTTTTCGATGCGCAGCACGTCACCCATAATCTGGCTGAACACCGGCGCCGAAACCGCCCCGCCGTAATAGGCTCCGTTTTGCGGATCGTTGATCACCACCGCGAGGGCAAATACCGGACGGCTGGCGGGCGCAACGCCGGCGGTATAGGCCACATATTTATCGACATAGTTACCGGCATCATCGATTTTCTTCGCGGTGCCGGTTTTCACCGCTACCCGGTAATCACGCACGGCCGCCTTCACCCCGCCGCCGCCCGGCAGCGCCACGCTCTCCATCATGTGCTCCACCTCCTGCACAATAGAGGCGGGCATCACCTGGGTGCCAATGACCGGCGGATCAATGCGGGTGATGGAGAGCGGACGCTCCAGGCCATAGCTGCCAATGGTGGCGTAGACATGAGCCAGCTGGAGCGGAGTCACCATCAGACCATAACCAAAGGCAAAAGTGGCGCGATCGAGCTGGCTCCAGAATTTACGCTCAGGCAGCAGACCGCTGCTCTCCCCGGTTAACCCGAGGCCGGTAGAATGGCCAAAGCCGAAGCCGTGATAGGTATCCAGCAGCCGCTGGATCGGCATCGCCAGCGAGAGGCGGGACACCCCGGTGTCGCTCGATTTTTGCAGAATGCCGGTCAGGGTCAGCTCCGGATAGTAACCCACGTCGCGGATGCGGTGTCCGGCCAGGGTGTAGGGATGGGTGTCGATTACGCTGTCGGGCTGCACCAGCCCTTGCTGGAGGGCGGTCATCAGCACCAGCGGCTTGACGGTGGAGCCCGGTTCAAAGGTGTCGCTGATGGCGCGATTACGGAAATCATTCAGGGTAGCGCCGTCGCGGTTATTCGGGTTGAAATCCGGGAAGCTGGCCATCGCCAGGATCTCCCCGGTCTGGATGTTGATCAGCACCGCCGCGCCCGACTCCGCTTTGTTCCATGCCACGGCGTTATCCAGCGCATCCTCGGTGAGCGTCTGCAGCCGCTCGTCAATGCTCAGCTGAATGTTGTGGGCAGGAACGGGCGGGACCTCGGTAATATTCTCGATCACATGTCCGTAACGGTCTTCGCGGACGCGCCGCAGGCCGGGTTTGCCGGTGAGCTGCGCGTTAAAGCTTTTCTCGATCCCTTCGATACCCTGGCCGTCGATATTGGTAAAGCCAATCAGGTTGGCCGCCACGTGTCCGGCCGGGTAGAAACGCCGTGACTCATCGCGCAGGCTGATACCCGGCAGATGGAGTTTTTCGATCCACTGGGCCTGAGCGGGATCCACCTGGCGGGCCAGATAGATAAAACGTCCCTGCGGATTGCTGTTAATCCGCGCGGCCAGATTGGTGAGGGACAGATGCAGGGCGCTGGCTAACGCCTGCCAGCGATCGTCATACCCGACCCCGCCTTTCGCCAGCACCGTTTTCGGATCGGCCCATACCGCCTGCACCGGCACGCTCACCGCCAGCGGCCGCCCTTCCCTGTCAACAATCATCCCTCTCGGGGCGTTTATCGCTACCTCGCGCAGCGAACGCATATCCTCCTGCTTGACCAGGGGGTCCGGTTTCACAATCTGTAGCCAGGCGACACGCCCCAACAGAAAGACCAGGCTACCTAAAATGGCCGCACACAGAAGTGCAAAACGTATCGGAGTGAAGTTTGCTGCGGGATTGACGGGTTTCTTTTTCACCAGGGCTCCAGGGCTCAATAACAACGCCCTGATTTAACGGCAAATCTTATTGCTGAGGGGGAAAACAATGCTAATACTCTCGCAGCTTTGCAACAAACTGCAAACAGAGACGCAGGTGGTAACACTTTGAAAAAATTGCATTAAAAAGCCCCGCAATCGCGAGGCTTTAACTCTGCAACTGAAACGTCGGAACGCTTCAGACCAGGCAGGGGTTCGATCAGATAGCGGTTACGTTAACAGCAGCCGGACCTTTCTGGCCGTCCTGAATTTCGAACTCAACGTTCTGGCCTTCGGCCAGAGTTTTGAAGCCGTTACCCTGGATTGCAGAGAAGTGTACGAACACATCTTTGCTGCCGTCAGCAGGGGTAATGAAACCAAAACCTTTAGACTCGTTGAACCACTTAACTTGACCTTTAATCTTTGCCATTTGCAAAATTCCTTAGAATGTTTTCTTAGCCCGCGGGCATTCACTGAGATAAAACTGAGACATTACTGCATGAGGCACTAATATAAGGTTCGGCAGAGAAGCGGTATTCAACGACAACGTGTTTACTCAGGACTTCTTTACTGAAAATGCCACACATAAACAGAACTGTACCTCGTTTGACCCAAACCGTGTTATCACACACAACTTAAATAATGGCAAGCCATTTTTAAACGTGTCTCGATCAGCCGCACAAATTCAGGGACTGATTTGCCACAATCTGCACAGTAATGCACTTACGTGTATACATAGCCCGTATGTTGCTCGATCAGTAACCGTCAGGGTAGACGCTGTTATCAAAGACTTTTTTACCTTAGACCAATAACTTCATGTCGTCCAGCAAGCGAAGACGATTTCGTGCGGCGGTTATTTCCGTTAGAACATTTGGTACAAAGTTATGCTGATTTAATCGCAACGGCAGGCATGTGTTTCTTTGAAAAAAAACAACATTCAGCGCTTCGCTTGTTTAAGTTATATACACCGCAACCCTGATTGTCGCCATGCACCAAAATAATGATATTTTTATGAACCTGGCTCAAAAAAAAGCAATCAAAACGTTTCGATTAAAATAAAATATGATCAACCTCGGTTTAATAAGGAATAAGTACTAACCGAACAAAGAATAGTTTATATGGATAAATATTGACCAATACGCAAAGGCTGAAAGTTTTCGCCCGGCAGCGATAAATCCCTCAGCGCCTGAGAAAGCTCTCTGACCGGCTCATCCAACGACTCATCTGCCAGTTCAAACACGCCCCAGTGGATCGGGATCGCGCGCGGCATGCCGAGCTGTTGCCACAGTGACACCGCCGCCTGCGGATCCATATGATGAACCGACATGAACCAGCGTGGCGCATAGGCCCCGACGGGTATCGCGATGGTATCCAGTTTCCCCAGCCGTTGCGGGATGGTCAGCAGCTCCGGCGTGTAGCCAGTATCGCCGCTGAACCAGAAGCGCTGGTTTGGCCCCTCAAAGACCCAGCCACACCAGAGTGAGCGGTTGCGATCCCACAGGGTACGCATGCTCCAGTGCTGCGCCGGGACGGCGGTGAACCCCAGCCCTTTGAAAGTATAGCTTTGCCACCAGTCCAGCTCGACAACCTGTTTTGCCCCGCGCCGACGACACCACTCCCCCAGGCCTAACGGCACGAAAATGGTCAGCTGCGGAAAACGCCGCAGAAGCTGGCGGATGGTGGCGGAGTCCAGATGATCGAAGTGGTTATGAGAAATGACCAGCGCATCAAGAGGCGGGAGCGCGGCGACGCTCATTACCGGGGGCGTTTTTCTGATCGGCCCGGCAAAAGGCACCGGAGAGGCGCGGCGGGAAAACGCCGGATCGGTGAGAATGTATTTCCCGTTCAGGCGCAGCAGCAGGCTGGCATGTCCCAGAAACCAGACGCCGTCTTCTTCATCGGTATTGAGGGTGACAGGCTGCCACCACTGGCGGATAAACGAGTCATAGCCCTGCGCGGGCGGTTTTGGCAGACCGGCGGCTTTTCGCTCTTTCTGCCAGCGTTCGACATCGCCGGGCTGGTGCTCAGCGCCATCGATATTGCGAAAACCCTGCGGAGTGTGATGCGCGAGGGAGGCGTTATACCAGGGATTGCTCCAGGCCATACTCACCTCCCCTGACTGGTTAGCGTTCGGCTACCAGACGAATAAAGTCATCGTCCTGGCTGTTAGCCGTCTCTTCTACCGCTTTTGGTGCTTCTTTCTCTTCCGGTTCATTGGCTTCGCACAGGCGGCGCAGCAGCGCGTTCTGACGTTTCTGCAAATCGACTAATGTTTCCAGCAGTTCGATTTGCTCATTGGTACGGGAGCTTGCACGGTTGATGAAAAACCACAGCATCAGACCCACCACCAGCAATACCACCGACATCGCCAGAGATGCCACACTAAGCATCCCGGAATTCACTAACTCACCCATTTCACCCCCCAATAAAAACGCTCATATTACCACTCGCGTTACGGAAGGAAATCATTTGCGATAAAAATGACTGCTACCAGGGGATAAACTTATTGATAGAACAAATACCGCTAAAAAACTGTACATCCTGGTCGCACATTACATTGATGGTCTGCGTCCAGAGCAACACACAAGCCACCAGTACCAGCACCAGAATTACCCAGCGTATTTTTTTCACTCCACTCTCCGTCCCATAACTGCCTGATGCCAGGTTATCATGCACAACTTAAACCATGCCTAACTGTAACGTGAAGACCAACCTTTCGGAATCATAGGCTTGTTAACGCGACTGTATCGGTTACGCTAGGCGGCAGTCATTAAAAAAATGAGGCAATAATGCGCTTTTTTATTCGCACACTGATTGTTATAGCCCTGATCGGGATCGGCTTGCTGCTTGCCGGTTACGGCGTGCTGACGGGCAGTAAAGAGAACGCGGGCGGGCTGGGTATCCAGTGCCAGTACCTCACCGCGCGCGGATTCAGCACGGCTCAGTATATTCACTCTGACAGCGGCATTATCGGCCTTTCACGCTGCCCGCTGCTGCGAAAGAGCGAGACGGTGATCGATAACGGCTGACGCAAAACATAAAAAACGCTGCCATCAGGCAGCGTTTTTTCAAGCAGCAACACCTCAGAACGGATAGTCGTTGTAACCCATCTGCTCAGAAATCTTCCGCGCCGCCGTGTGCAGCATTTCCACGTATTCGTGCAGATGCTCCTCAGAGAAACGCAGCGTCGGGAAGGAGATACTCAGGCCGGCAATCACCACGCCGAAACGGTCGAATACCGGTACGCCGATGCAGCGTAAGCCCTCTTCCTGCTCCTGGTTATCCTCGCCATAACCCTGCTCACGCACCTTATCCAGCACCGCTAACAGCTCGTCGGTGGTGGTGATGGTACGTTCAGTGCTGCGTTTGTACTCGACGTTCTCGAGGATCTGCTTCACTTCTTCACGATCGCGCCATGCCAGCAGGACTTTACCGATAGCGGTACTGTACAGCGGGTTGCGGCGACCAATGCGTGAATACATGCGCAGGTTGTACATGGAGTCGATCTTATGGATGTAGACAATGCTGTCTTCATCCAGCGCCCCCAGGTGCACGGTCTCTTTCGTCAGACGAGAGAGTTCGCGCATCTGAATATCCGCGCTACGGATCAGATCGACGTTCTGTAGCGCGCGTGCGCCCAGTTCAAATAGCTTCAGGGTCAGGGAGTACTTTTCAGACTCGCCTTCCTGTGCAACATAACCCAGTGATTTCATGGTCTGCAAAAAGCGGTAAACGGTGCTTTTTGACATCATCACACGCTGGGACAGCTCAGTAATACCAATTTCGCGCTCTTCGCCAAGCGCCTGCAGGATGCCAAACACCTTTAACACAGAAGAAACAGAATCTGGCTGTTTATCCAAATCCGCGATTGCCATTAATCACCTCAACGCAAGTGTTTTATAAAATTCAGAACCGGTTTTTATTATAAATTCGCGGCCGCATTGCTGCAATCAATCCTGGCTAACCTGGTTACAAATCTGCGACATATAACCGAAATAACAGTGATAATATCGTTACCCTGTTAATAATAACCCCCAATGCTAATCAATTCTCATGACCAAAACCCTCACAGATGGCCTGCCGTTGCCGCAGCGCTATGGTGCGATTGCGACCATTATCATCGGTATATCAATGGCCGTGCTGGACGGTGCCATCGCTAACGTCGCTCTGCCGACCATCGCCAGCGATCTGAATGCCTCGCCTGCCAGTTCGATTTGGATCGTCAACGCCTATCAGATCGCGATTGTCATCTCCCTGCTGTCGTTCTCTTTCCTGGGGGACATGTTTGGCTATCGCCGGGTGTATCAGTGTGGACTGGCGGTCTTCACCCTGACCTCCCTGTTCTGCGCCCTTTCGGACAGCCTGCACACCCTGACGCTGGCGCGTATTGCTCAGGGGTTTGGCGGGGCGGCGCTGATGAGCGTTAATACTGCGTTGATTCGTCTCATCTACCCGCGGCGGCATCTTGGCCGGGGGATGGGCATCAACTCCTTTATTGTTGCCGTCTCCTCGGCGGCGGGTCCAACCATCGCCGCGGCGATCCTCTCGGTGGCCTCCTGGCAGTGGCTGTTCTTAATCAACGTTCCGCTGGGGATCGTGGCGCTGCTGTTCGCCCTGCGCTATCTGCCTGCCAACGGCCCGAAAAGCAACATGCCTAAATTCGATCTGCCGAGCGCGGTGATGAACGCCCTCACCTTTGGCCTGCTGATCACCGCCCTGAGCGGTTTCGCCCAGGGACAGTCGCTGACGTTAATTGCGGGTGAAGTTATGGCGCTGGTGGTGATTGGCTTCTTCTTTGTGCGCCGTCAGCTGGCACTGCCGGTGCCGTTACTGCCGGTGGATCTGCTGCGCATCCCGCTCTTCTCCCTCTCTATTTGCACCTCGATATGCTCCTTCTGCGCACAGATGCTGGCCCTGGTCTCTCTGCCCTTTTTCCTGCAGAGCGTGGTAGGCCGTTCGGAAGTGGAAACGGGTCTGCTGTTAACGCCCTGGCCGCTGGCTACCATGGTGATGGCACCGCTGGCAGGTTATCTGATTGAACGGGTGCATGCGGGATTACTGGGTGCGCTGGGGATGTTAATAATGGCGGCCGGTCTTTTTGCCCTCGCCCTGCTGCCCGCGGCACCGCACGATCTGGATATTATCTGGCGGATGGTGCTGTGCGGGGCGGGCTTTGGGCTGTTTCAGTCGCCGAATAATCACACTATTATTACCGCCGCCCCGCGTCATCGCAGCGGCGGTGCCAGCGGGATGCTGGGTACCGCCCGCCTGCTGGGGCAAAGTACCGGCGCGGCGCTGGTGGCCCTGATGTTCAACCTGGCCGGGCAAAGCGGCACGCATCTGGCGCTGCTCACCGCCGGCACGCTGGCTACCGTCGCGGCCATCATCAGCGGGCTGCGAATAACCCAGCCGCGGTCGCAGGCATAAAAAAAAGCGCGTCCTGAGACGCGCTTTTTTATTTCCGACCCGAAGACGTTACTTCAGGTACTCGCCGCTACGCAGCGCTTCGATACGCTTGTCCAGCGGTGGGTGGGACATGAACAGTTCGCTCAGCGATTTTGATTTACCGTTGATGCAGAACGCCATCATGGTAGAGGCTTCCTGCGGTTCGTAACTGGTTTTCAGACGCTGCAGCGCGGCAATCATCTTCTCGCGGCCCACCAGTTTGGCTGAGCCTGCATCCGCATGGAACTCACGGTGACGGGAGAACCACATGGTGATGATGCTCGCCAGGATACCAAACACCAGTTCCAGCACCATGGAGACCGCAAAGTAGATCAGCGGGTTGCCATTGCTGGATTCCCCTTCCTCGCGATCGCCACCCAAAAAGCCTGCGGCAATCTGCGCGATGATACGCGAGATAAAGATAACGAAGGTGTTCACCACACCCTGAATCAGGGTCATGGTCACCATATCGCCGTTGGCAATATGGCTGATCTCGTGGGCAATCACCGCCTCGGCTTCGTCACGGCTCATGTTCTGCAGCAGACCGGTACTGACCGCAACCAGAGAGGCGTCACGACGCGCACCGGTGGCGAAAGCGTTGATATCCGGGGCGTGATAGATCGCCACCTGCGGCATGGCAATACCCGCCTGGCGAGCCTGGTTTGCAACGGTGGTCATCAGCCACTGTTCCATATCGTTACGCGGTTGCTCAATAACCTCGCCGCCCACGGACTTGAGCGCCATCCACTTGGACATCAGCAGCGAGATAAAGGAGCCACCAAAACCAAACAGCAGCGCCATGATTAACAAGCCCTGAACGCTGCTCGACTGAATTCCCGTCAGGCTGAGTACCAGCCCGAAGACCACCATGACCGCAAGGTTGGTGAGCAGGAAGAGCGCGATTCGCATCATAATATTCTTTTAACCTCAGTTTAACAAAACGCACTATGCGATTACCCACATCGTATGGGTATTCCGCATATTTTCAAGGATTGCAGCGGCGTAAGTCACCAGAAAGACACAACTTTACATATTGAAATGACTGGCTGACGGCAGGATGCAGTTAACAAAAAAACAGGCACAATTTCTTGTGCCTGTTTGGGGGTTATTTCGCCGGTGCGGGGTCGCCGGCAGGATGGTCTTTTTCCAGTTGCGCCAGGTCAATGGCAATCTTCACCGTCTCATCAAGATACGGATCCGGCTCCTGGTAATCCTTCGGCAGGTCGTCCAGTTTTTTGAGGAGCGGCTTACCTTCACGTTTAAAGCGGTCGTTAATACGCGCCAGACGTGTAGCATCATCCTCTTCGTTCTCTTTGAGACGCTGAGCGTAGTTCAGAGAGACGATATTGCGTTTCGCCTTCAGGGCATTGAAACGGGCAATGTCCTTCACGATGTACTGGAACTCAGGATCTTTGGCGATGCGATCGTCGTGCTGCTTCAACAGCGCCGGACCAAACTGAGTCATATCCCCTGACTTCACGTAGGTGGCAGCATTAACGCTATCCCACGGCAACGCGTTATCTTCGAACTTCTCGCCGGTTTCCGTCTCTTCAGTGCCTGTAGGCATGATGATATCCGGCGTCACGCCTTTACGCTGGGTACTGCCGCCATTCACGCGATAGAACTTCTGAATGGTGTACTGCACCGAGCCCAGCGCCGGCCATTCCGGGCGCAGCATCTGATCGTAAATGCGGTTCAGGGAACGATACTGCTGCACCGTGCCTTTCCCGAAGGTCGGTTCGCCAACAATCAGTGCGCGGCTGTAATCCTGCATGGCGGCGGCAAAGATCTCCGATGCCGAAGCACTGAAGCGATCGACCAGCACCACCAGCGGACCTTTATAGTAAACTACGCCATCGGTATCGGCATCTTCACGCACTTTACCGTTGTTGTCGCGTACCTGCACCACCGGACCGGACGGGATAAACAGACCCGAAAGCGAAACCGCTTCGGTCAGGGCGCCGCCGCCGTTGGTACGCAGATCGATAATCACGCTCTTAACGTTTTGTTTTTCAAGCTTCTGTAGCTGAACCTTGACGTCGTCCGTCAGGCCTACATAGAAGCCAGGAATATCCAGCACGCCGACCTTGTCTTTACCCACGGTTTTCACCGACATTTTCACCGCGCGATCTTCCAGACGGATGCGCTCGCGGGTCAGGGTAACGATACGGGTCTTGGTACCTTTACCGGCAGGCAGAATTTCCAGACGGACTTTGCTGCCTTTCGGCCCTTTGATCAGGGCAACCACATCATCCAGACGCCAGCCGATCACATCGACCATGTTCTGGCCAACCTGGCCGACACCCACAATGCGATCGCCTACGCTAATCGCCTTGCTCTTGGCCGCCGGGCCCCCGGCAACCATGGAGTTGATCACCGTGTAATCGTCGTCCATCTGCAGCACCGCACCAATACCTTCAAGGGAGAGGCTCATTTCGGTGTTGAACTGCTCGGTGTTGCGCGGCGAGAGATAGTTGGTATGCGGATCGATTTCGTGCGCGAAGGCGGTCATCGCCAGCGAGAACACATCTTCACTGTTGGTTTGCGCCAGGCGACGAATGGCAAATTTGTAGCGGCGGGTCAGCGTTTCGCGGATCTCTTTCTCATCTTTACCGGTGAGTTTGAGGCTCAGCTCATCGTACTTCACTTTGCTGTCCCACAGCGCATTCAGCTCGGCTTCATCTTTCGGCCACGGCGACTTACTGCGGTCAAGATTAAAGGTGTCGTTACCCGTGAAGTCCATCGGACGTTCAAGCACCTTAAGCGCATACTGATAGCGCTCGAAGCGGCGTTTCTGCGACAGGTTATACAGGTCGTAGAACAGGTCCAGCTTGCCGCTGCGTAACTCGTCGCCTACCTCAGACTGCTTTTTGGCAAACTGTTCGACATCGCTCGCCAACAGGACGTTGTGACTGTAGTCCAGCAGGTTCAAATAGCGGTCGAAAATTTTGGTCGAAAAGGCCTTATCGAGGTCGAACTGACGATAGTGCGAACGGGTGAAGCGCGAAGTGACGCGCTCACTGACCGTTGCGTGTTGGGTCTCTTCCTTCAGTACCGGAATTTGATCGACACGCGTAATCTCGTCCACAGCGAAAGCGTGGCCTGTTATCGCAAACAGGCCAGCCAGCGCGGTGAGCTTAAAAAATGTGTTCATGCCGGGCTTGGCCTCCGTTTTAGAACAACAAGTGTTCTGCGCGTACAATCATTGACAGACCAGAAGTCAGCTGTACACGAACGCCATCTTTGGTGATTTCCAGTACGGTGGCATCCATAGCGTTGTTACCCGCTTTCACCTTCAGAGACTGACCGACGCTCAGGGCGGTAATGTCAGAAACAGGGGTGTGGCGCGGCTCTTCACGAGGCGCACGCGGGGCTTTTGCCGCCGGTTGCTCAGCACGTGGCTTACGCTCGGTGTTCTCTTTGCGACGCGGTGCAGGACGTGGCTTGCGTTCACGACGAGGCGCTTCTTCCTGGCCATTGGCCGCGGCCGCTTCGCGTTTCTTCGCCTGCTGCTCAGCACGCTGAGCCTGAACTCGCGCTTTGGCTTCTTCGAGCTGCTTACGGGCGTGCTCTACGTGCTGCTCGTCCAGCACACCGCAAGGGTTGCCGTCGAGATCGACACGCGTCGCGCCCGCTTTGATACCGTACAGGTAACGCCAGCTCGAAGTATAAAGACGTAAGGCGGAGCGGAGTTGGGTTTTGCTGAGGTTCATCTCACCTTCAACACGCTCTACCAGATCCTGAAAAATACCAATTTTCAGGGGACGAGCTTCGCCTTCGGCACTAAAACATTGAGGAAAACGTTCGGCCAAAAACGCGATAACTTCTTTACTGCTATTCAACTTAGGTTGATTTTCCATGAAATTTCCTGATTACAACGGACGTTGCCGACAAGCCGCAGGCATGAACAGGCGTCATTATAATGACGCCATCGGTAAATGCTACGTTATCCGTTGATTATCCTGCGACGCTCGCAAAGAATTTATGATAATCGGTCGCGGCAAGGACGTTCTCAAGGTTCGCCACCAGCTCGCGCAGCCCCTGCTCATCGTCGCGGGTAAAGCGATTGAAGACCGTGCTGTCGATATCCAGAACACCGATAATCTGATTGTTCACTTTCAGAGGAAGGACGATTTCAGCATTGCTGGCGCTGTCGCAGGCGATATGCCCGTCGAATGCGTGGACGTCATCAACACGCTGTACCTGGTCCTGCGCTACCGCGGTACCACACACGCCGCGCCCGACCGGAATACGTACGCAGGCCAGTTTGCCCTGGAAGGGCCCCAGCACCAGCGTTTCGCCTTCCAGCAGATAGAAACCGGCCCAGTTCACATCAGACAGACGCTCGAAAAGTAACGCACTGGTGTTCGCCAGCGTGGCTAAAAAACTGGTTTCGCCTGCCATCAATGCCTGAAAGTCACGGTTTAAATCCGCGTAGAATTCTGTTTTGTTCATTATTCAATCACTTGGTTGTCTTACAAAATTACAGCATAGCCTATTAAAATAAGCATTATTTACGTTCATGCTCAAGATGAATCCATTCATGAGTTAAGATAACTATTAACTATCCTTTTTTAGCGCGACCGATGGCTCTTAAAACACCAAAAATAACACCGGCGAAAAAGATTACTGTGCATGCGGTCGGCGATGCGCTGCCCCGTGCACATTATCAGCGTTGCCCACAATGCGATATGCTTTTTACGTTGCCAAAGATGAAATCATACCAAAGTGCTTTCTGCCCGCGCTGCAACGCAAAAATCCGTGATGGACGCGACTGGTCCCTGACCCGACTGGCCGCGATGGCCGTCACCATGATGCTGCTGATGCCCTTTGCCTGGAGCGAGCCGCTGCTCAGCTTGCACCTGTTAGGCGTGCGTATCGACGCCAACCTGCTGCAGGGGATCTGGCAGATGTCGCGCCAGGGTGACCCCCTCACCGCCTCGATGGTGCTGTTCTGTACCGTGGGCGCGCCGGTGGTGCTGGTGGCCGCCATCGCCTACCTGTGGTTTGGC
This sequence comes from Leclercia sp. AS011, assembly GCF_037152535.1. Lineage (NCBI taxonomy): Bacteria > Pseudomonadati > Pseudomonadota > Gammaproteobacteria > Enterobacterales > Enterobacteriaceae > Leclercia > Leclercia sp. AS011. The sequence goes on along the minus strand of NZ_JBBCMA010000001.1, from coordinate 677,391 downwards.
AATATTCTGGGGATGAACCTGCGTCCGGTGCTCCTGATGCTGGAGAGGCTCAAAGAGTGGGTGATGCTGGATATCTACCTGGTCGGGATCGTCGTCGCCTCAATCAAGGTGCAGGATTACGCCTGGCTGCAGCCCGGCAGTGGCCTGTTTGCCTTTATCGCACTGGTGATCCTGAGCATTCTCACCCTGATCCACCTGAACGTGGAGCAGCTCTGGGAGCGGTTTTACCCCCAGCGCCCCGCCACCCGCTACAATACCGATTTACGGGCCTGTCTGGGCTGTCACTATACCGGGCTGCCCGACGCGCGCGGACGCTGCCCGCGCTGCCATATTCCGCTGCGCCTGCGCCGCCACAATAGCCTGCAAAAGTGCTGGGCGGCGCTGATCGCCTCGCTGATATTGCTGTTACCGGCCAACCTGCTGCCCATCTCGGTGATTTACGTCAACGGGTCGCGCCAGGAAGATACCATTATGTCGGGCATCATCTCGCTGGCGCAGAGCAATATTGCCGTCGCCGCCGTGGTGTTCATCGCCAGTATCCTGGTGCCCTTTACCAAAGTGGTGGTGATGTTTACGCTGCTCGTCAGTATTCATTTCAAATGTGAACAAGGGCTGAGAACCCGCATACTGCTGTTGCGTTTCGTTACCTGGATTGGCCGTTGGTCAATGCTGGATCTGTTTGTTATTTCGTTGATGATGTCGCTGATCAATCGCGATCAGCTCCTTGCTTTTACTATGGGACCCGCAGCGCTTTATTTCGGCTCTGCGGTGATATTGACTATTCTTGCAGTGGAATGGCTGGATAGCCGCTTACTTTGGGATGCACATGAGTCAGGAAACGCCAGCTTCGCCGACTGAAGCGCGAGTTAAAACAAAACGCCGTATCTCCCCTTTCTGGTTACTGCCGGTTATCGCTCTGATGATCGCCGGCTGGTTAATCTGGACCAGTTATGAAGATCGCGGTAGTACCATTACCATTGATTTCCAGAGCGCCGACGGCATCGTTGCGGGCCGTACGCCCGTGCGTTTCCAGGGGGTTGAGGTGGGCACCGTTCAGGATATCTCCCTGGACAAGAGCCTGAATAAGATTGAGGTTCGCGCCAGCATCAAGTCCGACATGAAGGACGCCCTGCGGGAAGAGACCCAGTTCTGGCTGGTGACGCCTAAAGCCTCCCTGGCGGGGGTGTCCGGGCTGGATGCGCTGGTCGGCGGTAACTACATCGGCATGATGCCGGGCAAAGGTGAGCCACAGGATCACTTCACCGCCCTGGATACGCAGCCGAAGTACCGACTCAACAACGGCGATCTGATGATTCATCTTCATGCGCCGGACCTGGGATCGCTGAACAGCGGGTCGCTGGTCTATTTCCGCAAGATCCCTGTCGGTCGCGTCTATGACTACGCCATCACTCCTAACAAGCAGGGGGTGACCATCGACGTGCTGATCGAACGGCGCTTCACCTCGCTGGTGAAAAAAGGCAGCCGCTTCTGGAATGTCTCCGGCGTTGATGCTGACCTGAGCCTGAGCGGAGCCAAAGTGAAGCTGGAAAGCCTCGCGGCGCTGGTCAATGGCGCTATCGCCTTCGACTCGCCAGAGGGATCTGAGCCTGCCACCCAGGAAGACGATTTCGGCCTGTACAAAGATCTGGCCCACAGCCAGCGCGGGGTGATCGTCAAGCTGACCCTCCCCTCTGCGGATGGTCTGAAGGCCGACTCCACGCCGCTGATGTATCAGGGGCTCCAGGTGGGGCAGCTCACCAAAATGACCCTCAACCCTGGCGGTCTGGTGACCGGGGAAATGACCGTTGACCCGAGCGTGGTCGATCTGCTGCGGGAAAAAACGCGCATCGAAATGCGCAGCCCTAAACTGTCGCTCAGCAACCCCAGCGTCAGCAGTCTGCTCACCGGCAGTACCTTTGAGCTGATCCCCGGCGGCGGCGAACCGGTCGACCACTTCACCATCGCCCCGGCCGATAAGGCGCTGTTACAGAAACCTGGCGTCCTGACCGTGAGCCTTAGCGCCCCGGAAAGCTACGGTATCGACGCCGGTCAGCCGCTGATCCTGCACGGCGTGCAGATTGGCCAGGTGCTCGAGCGCACCCTGTCCAGCAAAGGAGTCACCTTTGAGGTGGCGATCGATCCGCAGTATCGCGAGCTGGTGCATGGCGACAGCAAGTTCGTGGTCAACAGTCGGGTGGATGTCAAAGTCGGGCTCGACGGCGTCGAGTTCCTCGCGGCCAGCGCCAGCGAGTGGATCAGCGGCGGGATCCGCATCCTGCCGGGTGAGAAAGGCGCCATGCGCGACAGCTATCCGCTGTATGCCAACCTGGACAAAGCCCTGGAAAACAGCCTGAGCGATCTGCCGACCACCACCCTCACGCTGGTGGCCGACACCCTGCCAGACGTGCAGGCGGGATCGGTGGTGCTGTATCGCAAATTCGAAGTGGGTGAAGTGATCCTCGTGCGTCCGCGCGCGAACGCCTTTGATATCGAACTGCATATCAAACCGGAATACCGCAAGCTGCTCACCAGCAACAGCGTGTTCTGGGCCGAAGGGGGAGCCAAAGTGCAGCTGAACGGCAGCGGGCTGACGGTGCAGGCCTCCCCGCTCTCCCGCGCCCTGCGCGGTGCCATCAGCTTTGACAACCTGAGCGGTGCCAGCGCCAGTCAGCGTAAGGGCGACAAGCGGATCCTCTATCCTTCTGAAACTGCTGCCCGTGCGGTCGGGGGTCAGATCACCCTGCACGCCTTCGATGCGGGCAAGCTCGCCGAAGGGATGCCGGTGCGCTATCTGGGGATCGATATTGGTCAGGTCCAGAGCCTGAAGCTGATTACTGCGCGCAATGAGGTGCAGGCCACGGCGGTACTCTATCCGGAGTATGTCGACAACTTCGCCCGCAACGGCACCCGTTTCTCGGTGATCACCCCGCAGATTTCTGCCGCAGGGGTGGAGCATCTGGATACCATCCTTCAGCCTTATATCAACGTCGAGCCCGGACAGGGCAAACCGCGCCGCGACTTTGAGCTGCAGGAGGCCACCATTACCGACTCACGCTATCTCGATGGCCTGAGCATCGTGGTGGAGGTGCCGGATGCAGCCTCGCTCGATATCGGTACGCCGGTGCTGTTCCGCGGCATGGAAGTGGGTACGGTGACCGGCCTGTCGCTGGGGACGCTCTCGGACCGGGTGATGGTAGCCCTGCGCATCAGCGATCGTTATCAGCATCTGGTGCGTAACAACTCCGTCTTCTGGCTGGCTTCCGGCTACTCGCTCGATTTCGGCCTGACCGGCGGGGTGGTGAAAACCGGGACCTTCAATCAGTTTATCCGCGGGGGTATCGCCTTTGCGACGCCACCGGGCACGCCGCTGGCACCAAAATCTCAGCCCGGCAAGCACTTCCTGTTGCAGGAGAGCGAGCCGAAAGAGTGGCGTACCTGGGGAACCGCCCTGCCACGTTAATGCCTGCGCTCCGGTGCAACCCACCGGAGCCTTTGTGATACACTGCGCGCCTCTTTTTACTCCCTGTGGTGCGCTCGTGTCTCAACGTCCCGTCTATCTGCCAGATGAATTTCTGGCGCAAATGCGCCAGGCTCTGCCTGACCCTCTCGCTCTCGATGCGTTTATCGCCGCCTGCCAGCGCCCGCTGCGCCGCAGCCTGCGCGTCAACACTCTGAAAATCAGCGTGGCGGATTTTCTCACGCTGGTCGCGCCTTATGGCTGGCAGCTTACGCCGGTTCCGTGGTGTGAAGAGGGGTTCTGGATCGAACGTGACGACGAAGAGGCCCTGCCGCTGGGCAGTACCGCCGAGCACCTCAGCGGGCTGTTTTATATTCAGGAAGCCAGCTCCATGCTGCCGGTTGCCGCGCTCTTTGCCGACGACAATATGCCCGCCCGCGTGATGGACGTGGCGGCAGCGCCGGGCTCCAAAACCACCCAAATCGCCGCACGAATGAATAACCAGGGCGCGATCCTCGCCAATGAGTTTTCCGCCAGCCGCGTCAAAGTGTTGCATGCCAACATCAGCCGCTGCGGGATCCGCAACGTGGCGTTAACCCATTTTGACGGTCGCGTGTTTGGTGCCGCCCTGCCGGAAGCCTTTGATGCGATCCTGCTGGATGCCCCCTGCTCCGGCGAAGGGGTGGTGCGCAAAGATCCCGACGCGCTGAAGAACTGGTCCGTGGCCAGCAATCTGGAGATCGCCGCCACCCAGCGCGAGCTGATCGACAGCGCCTTCCATGCCCTGCGCCCCGGCGGCACCCTGGTGTACTCCACCTGCACCCTCAACCGTGACGAGAACGAAGCGGTCTGTCTGTGGTTAAAAGAGCAGTATCCCGACGCCGTGGAGTTTCTGCCCCTGAATGCGCTGTTCGCCAGCGCCGATGATTGCGTTACCCCGGAAGGCTTTCTGCACGTCTTCCCGCATATCTACGACTGCGAAGGCTTCTTTGTGGCGCGGATGCGTAAAACCGCCGCTATTGCCCCCCTGCCCGCCCCGAAATTTAAAGTGGGTAATTTCCCGTTTACCCCGCTCAAAACCCGCGAAGCCGCGCAGCTCACCGCCGCGGCCAATCAGGTCGGTTTGCACTGGGACGACAGCCTGCGCCTGTGGCAGCGCGACAAAGAGGTGTGGTTATTCCCGACCGAAATTGAGCCGCTGATCGGTAAAGTGCGCTTCTCCCGTCTCGGTATCCGGTTGGCAGAAACTCACAACAAAGGGTATCGCTGGCAGCATGAAGCGGTGATCGCCCTCGCCGGTCAGGACAACACTTTTGCTTTAACCCAGCAGGAAGCGGAAGAGTGGTATCGCGGCCGCGACGTCTGGCCGCAGGAGAGCCCTGCCGGGGATGAGGCGGTGGTGACGTATCAGGGTTATCCCATTGGGCTGGCGAAAAAAGTGGGCTCACGTCTGAAGAACAGCTATCCACGTGAACTGGTTCGCGATGGGCGTCTGTTTACCGGTAACGGCGACGCCAGCTAAAAAAAGGCACTTTTTTACTGGCACATTTGCTCTCCTTTGACCAGGCTGAAAGATGGGCGGCCATACTGGTCGTACCAGACCACAGCATGATTCTGGAGAGCATTATGACGAAAACCAATGTGCGCATTGGCGCATTCGAAATCGATGATGCCGAGTTAAACGGCGATACGCAGGGCGAACGAACGTTAACCATCCCCTGCAAGTCTGACCCCGATCTGTGCATGCAGCTCGACGCCTGGGATGCCGATACCAGCGTTCCGGCCCTTCTCGATGGCGAACACTCTGTACTCTACCGTGAGCATTACGATCACAATTCCGACGCCTGGATCATGCGCCTTGCCTGATCCGGAGAGAACCCGCCCGCAGGCGGGTTATTTGTCTGTATTTTTCCCCTCCCCTGAATCATCCCCTACAATATTAATACGATAGTGAATGCTGAGGGGCATGATGTACGCACTGGTGCTGTTTATCTGTTATCTGGACGCGGGTTGCGAAGACCTTGTTGTGGACGTTTATCGCACCGAAATCCAGTGCGAGGCGTCGATGGACGATCAGCGGATCCGTCACGGCGGCTGCTATCCGGTAGAAGATTTCGTCGACGGCTTCTGGCGTCCTGCCCAGGAGTATGCCGACCTCTAGTCACTGTAGTTGCGCCAGAGTCAACGACCCGCCAAATACCGCCCCGGTGTCAATATAGTGCAGGTTCTGGCAATCAAACCGCGAGCTCAGCGGCGTATGGCCAAACCAGAAGTGATCGGCCCCGGCGATCCCCTCCTCATGCCCGTTCATTACGTCCCGCAGGCGATCCCTGTCCCACAGAACGCGCTGCTTCGCCACCGGTTTATCCCACTCATACTCCGGGGACGGGTAATCGGCATGGGCAATCACGTTCACACCGTTGGCGCAGGTTATTTCGATGATCCACGGCAGCGTTTCGCAACGCCTGAACAGCTCGAGAGCCTGCTGCCGCTGTTCGCCTTTTAATTCGGCAAACCAGACGCCGCCATTCATCAACCACAGCCCGAAGCTCTTATTATGCAGGGCATCCAGCGCCATCTGTTCATGATTGCCGCGCACCGCATAAAACCAGTTTTCATTTAATAACTGCAGGCATTTCACACTGTCCGGTCCGCGATCAATCAGGTCGCCGACACAAATAAGTAAATCCTCATACGGATTAATATGTCGCTGCTTTATTTCCGCCATAAGCATCTGATAACACCCGTGAAGATCGCTTACCACCCAGACGTGTCGCCAGTTGTGACCATCAAGTTTTAGATACATAGCCCCTCCTCAGGATCAGTATAGTCCCTGCAGATGTGCCACTGAGGATCGGAGTTTAATAACCTCAATCGTTATTAAACGAAGCGGAAATAAAGATTTAGCAACGGTTAAATGATTATCCGATGACCTTTAAGATAATTGCAGAATTATAACGAGGTCATCATCGTGTCAAATACTCTCCTGCCTGCTGAGGTGCCATACGCGCACCGTTCTTCCGTTATTTTTGCCCTGGCGAAAGGCGATATGACGCCCGGACCGCTGTGGCAGAAGCGCGATTACCGGCTGAAATTTTTCCTTCGCACCCTGCTGTTCTGGTCCTCCACCAATCGCATGCTGGAGACAATCTCCCGCCGGGATGATTTTTCAACTTTACTCAAGGCACAGCCAACGTTGCCGGTGAAAACCCAGCGTCAGTACCTCACTCGCGGGCTGACAGCCGGCGAGCGTGCGAAGGCGATCCTGCACCACTACGCCTGGGTTGATGCTCTGCCGGATAGCGGCCTGGCTCACCTCTTTACCAGTCCGACGCCGCTTCCGCTGCTGCAGTTCGCCACCAAAGAGGACGCCAGCTACACCATCTATGCCACCTCGGCGGTGAAAGCCGAACGCGAAGGCGAGACTACGCTCTGGTTACGCGCCGGGGATAATACCCTGCTGGCGAGCCTGACCTTCAGCGTCGTCGGGGAAAACGGGCGCAGCGCGCTGGTGATTGGTGGCTTACAGGGCCCGCGCCGGGATGTCGGACGAGAGACGATCAAAAACGCCACCCGCGCCTGTTATGGCCTGTTCCCGAAACGTATTCTGCTGGAAGCGGTCTTCAATCTGGCGAAGCAGTCAGGTATCAGCGCTCTTTACGGCGTCAGCGATGAGGGCCATGTCTTCCGCGCCCTGCGTTACCGCCTGAGCAAAGGCCGTCATCTGCACGCCAGCTATGATGAGTTCTGGGCTTCACTGGGCGGCAAGCAGGACAGTGCCTTTCGTTGGGCCCTGCCAACCGGCATGGAGCGTAAATCGCTGGAGAGCATTGCCAGTAAAAAACGCGCCGAATACCGCCGCCGTTTTCAGTTGCTGGATGAGATTGAGCAGGCCATTCACGCCCGGTTTTGCCGCTAATAGCTGCTTTCATCGGTAACAGGCAAAAATTTAACACAAGCGCTAAAAAGCGCTGGACTTCCGCCGGGCGTAGTGTGGTATGGTTTAACAAAGAACAGAGGATGTTACCTGTCTGTTAAAGTCCGCAACAGGAAAATGCGTTTACTTTCAACAGATAAAAAGAGACCGAATACGATTCCTGTATTCGGTCCAGGGAAATGGCTCTTGGGAGAGAGCCGTGCGCTAAAAGTTGGCATTAATGCAGGCTAAGTCGCCTTGCACTTTAAGAATAGATGACGACGCCAGGTTTTCCAGTCCGCAGCAAAAGTGGCCTGAAAAAAAGCGTGAACCTCTTCTTAAACACAAAAACCGCAACGCTTCCGAAGAGAAGCCTGCGGTTTTTTTATTGGAAGCGGGAGTGAGGCAGAGCCCGATTCATTTGCCTGATCTACCCGTTTTCTTGCCCTTCTCTTACGATCAATATTCCGTCCTGTTTCATACAAAACCTCGATATATCTCTTCAGATTTCTGTTCAAATCTAATGACAAAAACTTATCTAATGTCAATAAATGTAAGGAAAGGTCAACCTACTATGCGCCTCGCATCGATAACAGTGTATCTAAAATAGATACAGTAAAATTAATGAAGGTAGCAAAGTGTTTAAGAAAACAGCTGTCGCTGTAACGGTTTCTGTGTGCCTGGTCTCTGGCACAACATATGCGAGTAATGGTGAGTCCCTGACTCTGGCCAATCAGATACGTACCCGTCAGCAAGTGCTGGCCGGTGGCGATGCTGAAGTGAATGCCCAGATCGAAGCCGAAGCCACAGCCAAAGCGGCAGCCGCCGCCCGAGAAGGTGAAGCCCTGACTAAAGCCATTCAGCAGCGCACTCAGCCGCAAACGGATGCCCTGGCCGCAGCAAAAACTGAGGCCGCGCACGAGCATTTCGAAGCCCTTAAAGGCATTGCCCAGACCAAAGCAAATCAGCAACGTACACATCAGCAGGTACTGGCCGGTGCTGCTGCGAAAGTGAATGCTCAGATGCAGGCCGAAGCCTCAGCAGCACGCGAAGGCGAAGCCCTTACCAAAGCCAACCAGATGCGTACCCGTCAGCAGATTCTGGCCGGTGGTGCCGCGGAAGTAAATGCGCAGATCCAGGCCGAAGCCGCGGCAGCACGCGAAGGCGAAGCCCTGACCAAAGCCAACCAGATGCGTACCCGCCAGCAGGTTCTGGCCGGTGGTGCCGCGGAAGTGAATGCGCAGATCCAGGCCGAAGCCGCGGCAGCACGCGAAGGCGAAGCCCTTACCAAAACTAACCAGATGCGCACACAGGTGCAATCCGATGCACTGGCCGCAGCAAAAACCGAAGCCTCACACGAGCATTTCGAATCCCTGAAAGGCATCGCCCAGACCCGGGGCAACCAGCAGCGCGCGCAGGCGCAAACTGACGCCCTCGCCGCGGCAAAAACCGAGGCTTCACACGAACACTTCGAATCCCTGAAAGGCATCGCCCAGACCCGGGGCAACCAGCAGCGCGCGCAGGCGCAAGCTGATGCCCTCGCCGCAGCAAAAACCGAAGCTTCACACGAGCATTTCGAATCCCTGAAAGGCATCGCCCAGACCCGGGACAACCAGCAACGTAGTCAGGCACAGTCTGATGCCCTCGTCGCGGCAAAAACCGAAGCTTCACACGAGCACTTCGAAGCACTGAAAGGGATCGCCCAGACCCGGGACAACCAGCAACGTAGTCAGGCACAGTCCGATGCCCTCGCCGCAGCAAAAACCGAAGCCTCACACGAACATTTCGAAGCACTGAAAGGGATCGCCCAGACCCGGGACAACCAGCAGCGCACGCAGGCGCAAACTGACGCCCTCGCCGCGGCAAAAACCGAGGCTTCACACGAACACTTCGAATCCCTGAAAGGCATCGCCCAGACCCGGAGCAACCAGCAGCGCGCGCAGGCGCAAACTGATGCCCTCGCCGCGGCAAAAACCGAAGCCTCACACGAGCATTTCGAATCCCTGAAAGGCATCGCCCAGACCCGGGACAACCAGCAGCGCACGCAGGCGCAAACTGACGCCCTCGCCGCGGCAAAAACCGAAGCTTCACACGAACATTTTGAATCCCTGAAAGGGATCGCCCAGACCCGGGGCAACCAGCAGCGCGCACAGGCGCAAACTGATGCCCTCGCCGCGGCAAAAACCGAAGCTTCACACGAACATTTTGAAGCACTGAAAGGGATTGCCCAGACCCGAGCCTATCAGCAACGTAGTCAGGCACAGTCCGATGCCCTCGCCGCGGCAAAAACCGAAGCTTCACACGAGCATTTCGAAGCACTGAAAGGGATCGCTCAGACCCGGGACAACCAGCAGCGCGCACAGGTGCAAACTGACGCCCTCGCCGCGGCAAAAACCGAAGCCTCACACGAGCATTTCGAATCCCTGAAAGGGATCGCCCAGACCCGGGGCAACCAGCAGCGCGTGCAGGCGCAAACTGATGCCCTCGCCGCAGCAAAAGCAACGGCTGAAGGTCAGGCCCTGGCCGAAGCGAATCAGTTGCGTACCCAGGCACAGTCCGATGCCCTCGCCGCAGCAAAAGCAACAGCTGAAGGTCAGGCCCTTACTGAAGCGAATCAGTTGCGTACCCAGGCTCAGTCCGATGCCCTCGCCGCAGCAAAAGCCGCAGCTGAAGGTCAGGCCCTGGTCGAAGCGAACCAACTGCGTACCAGTGAGCAGATTACTGCGGGCACTTTAGCCGCAGAAAATGCACAGCTTCAGGCTCAAGCAGCACAAGTCGCCAGCCCTACTCCTCACCTCGATAGCCCTGATGTGGATGCTGAGCGCGCGGAAGCGATGAAACAGGCTATTTTGCAACACAGAGAAGTGCTTGCTCATGATGCGCGTTTCGCCGGAATGAACAGCCAACCTGCAATCAACGTTGCAGCCACAACCCTGAATCCTGATACCCCCGTCAGCGTCACGGTGAATGGCATCGAGCAAACCACCACGGCGGGTGTGCTGGCACAGTTCGATCCTCAGGTTCAGGTTTCTGTTCCACAGGTGTCGAGTTACTTCCAGAAGAAAGCGGTAAGAGGAGGCCAGAATCAGGGAGAGCGTTCTGCTTCAATTCATGGCGGTACCGGGAATGGCAGTAACAACGCGGCGAACAGCGCCAGTGCACACGGTTTAGGTGGCGGCGATCATATCGGCGGTGGATCGGCACAGAATGGCGGTTTCCACGGTAGCTGGTAATTGTTGGGCCTCACCCATGTAAAGCCATAGGGTGACGGCTAAATCATAAGTAATGATGTTAGCGTAAACAAAAACCGCAACGCTTCCGAAGAGAAGCCTGCGGTTTTTTTATTGGAAGCGAGAAACTAGCAGAGCGTATTAGCCCGCTCAATAAAGGGTGCCAGGCTCATCTTCTGCCCTGGATTTTTCGGGTCATCAACCTGGATAATCGAGATGGGCTGGCCGTTACTCTTACCGCTATCCACCTGCTGCTGCGCCACGTCGTTCAGCGGATACTGCACCAGCGTACTCGGGTTGATGGCATACAGCGCATGGCCCGGACGGCAGGTCAACATCACCTCTTCCCGGTTAAACGCCCACTTGTCTTTACCCACTTCAAACCGGCTAACGGTGATCACCTGCGGTGCTGCCAGCGCCGTGCCGGAACAGGCCAGCAATAAAAGAGAAAGTACGGTTTTTTTCATTGTGTTCCACCTCGTCAGAAGGGTTCCCAGGTCGCGAACAGGCTGACTGCCGCCAGAACCAGCGCCCCCAGCACAACCTCAGTCTGCGTCATCCTGATAAAATAACGTTGCTCACGTCCGTCGCCGGAACGAAATCGCGGCACCAGAACATACCGATTCACCAGCGCAATTACTACCATCATTGCCACCAGCGCACATTTCAACAACAGCAGTCGTCCCCAGGCTGAGTGCCACGGCACTCCCCAGCCCTGGATCAGCAGGGTATTGATCGCCCCGGTGAGTATCACGCCGGCCACCGCCAGATGACCGTAGCGCGAGAAGCGCATCATGGTGTAGATAGCCGCCTCCCGCCAGCGCCCGCGCGCAAGGCGCAGGCAAAACAGCAGCGGCAGTAAGCCACCCAGCCACACGGCGGCGCACAGCAGATGAAGAGCATGATTGCTGCGCTGCACCCGGCCCGCAAGGCCCTCATGCATCGCCGCATGTCCGGTTCCCGCCAGCAGAATAAACTGCGCGGCGGTAAATAACAGGATCAGCGGCACGGTTTTGCGCGGCTCCAGCCAGGCAATCCACAAGGTGATCAGCGCCAGGATTATCTGCCATAGCCAGATGCGGCCAAACTGGGTGGTGAGCACGGCAAGCCAGGTTGGCGCACTGATAACATCCTGCCAGCCATTACCCATCATCCCGCCCTGTAGCGCCAGCATAAGCAGCACCGAGAGCAGGCTGATAAGCGCGAGCTTCTTTTGCCGACGGCGAAAACGACGGGCAAGTAAACGCCGCAGGGAGACGGGTGCCAGCCAGGCGCCGTAGAGGGCGTTACCGAACAGCACCATCAGGGCGGCAAAATGGACAAAGCGCAGCGTGACGTAGCAGACCGCCAGCATATTACTTCACGCTAAAACGGTAGCTACCCTGGGTTTTGTGACCATCCACGGAGACCACGTGCCAGTCGACCTGATAAGTGCCTGCCGTCAGGGGTGACGCCATCGGCACGATCAGCTGGGTCGGGTCTTTCTCGTTGCGTTTTACCGCCCCGGTTTCCACCGACTGCTGTTTATCATCCTTAATCGACACGCCGCTAAACCGCGGTTCAATCCCCTCGGAGAAGTTGAGCGTCAGGGCCTGAGGTGCCGCGTCAACGGCAGCATCGGCCGCGGGGTATTGATGCTGCAAATGAGCATGAGCAAAAACAACCGGGGTTGTCAGCGTAGTCAGTACCAGAGTCAGCGTGCAGACAGCACGGGAAAGGCGCATCGCCATCACATACATTCCTTTTTGTTATGCCTGATTATCAGAGGATAACTCTGTATAATGATCCAGTCGAGGATCATCCTGCCCGGGCTTGTCAATACGCCGCCGTTTGGGTAACGTTGGCCCGCAAATGAAGGAGACGGTTATGAAGATTAATCTCGCCACCCTCCCCCAGGAGGAGATGGACAAAGTGAATGTGGATTTAGCCGCGGCGGGTGTGGCATTCAAAGAGCGCTACAATATGCCGGTCATCGCTGAGGTGGTGGAGCGGGAACAACCGGCGCACCTGCGCGACTGGTTTCGCGAGCGTCTGATTGCGCATCGTTTGACCTCTGTTAACCTTTCACGCCTGCCGTGGGAGCCAAAAGTTAAGTAACCTTACCCGCAGTTACAGTTCCTTACACAGATTATGCGAGGATAAAAAGCCCTGATATATTCAGGGGCTTTATGAATCTCTGCGACTCCGTGCATAAGGAAATCACGATGTCTCACTGGACTATTGCGGCTGCTCAGTACCAGCCGACCCATCATTGCGTGGATGAACATATCGCGCACCACCTGCGTTTTATCGCCGCCGCCGCGCGCCAGCAGTGCAATTTGCTGCTCTTTCCGGAACTCTCGTTAACCGGCCCGGTCTTACCTGACAGCCAACTTCCTGCCCCACCCGATCGCCAGCAGCTCGCGCCCCTGCATGATGCTGCGCAGGCATATCAACTTTCGATGATTGCCGGGATCACGGTGGATGACAACGGCCAGCGCCAGCGCGGGCTGGCGTGGTTTAGCCCGGATCAGCCTCAGGCCATTTTTTACCCGCATGATGCCGGTGTCTGTCTTGAGAGCCGACACGGCGGCCTGACCCTTGTGGATGCTCAGGCCGACCTGCCCGGTATCACGCCCACCGCCACGCTGTTTACCCGGGGCATGGCAATGAGTGAAGCCGAGCGGCCTGCCTCCTTTGCCCGGTTGCAGCGATTTGCCCACCGCTACGCGATTGCGGTCCTGGTGGCCAACCACGACGGCGGCAGCGCCCTGTGGGATGCTCGCGGGCAGTTAATCCTCCGCGCCGATCGTGGAGAAGTATTATTAACGGGGCGCTACGTTGAGCAGAGTTGGCAAGGTGAGATCATTCCATTACGCTAAACCTTTTACGGCCAGGAGAGAGCCATGCTACGTGTCATCGACACCGAAACCTGCGATCTGCAGGGAGGGATTGTGGAAGTGGCGTCTGTCGATGTTGTGAACGGGCAGATCGTCAATCCACGCAGCCATCTGGTGCGTCCGGATCGCCCCATCAGCCCGCAGGCGATGGCGATTCACCGCATTACCGAGGCGATGGTGGCCGACAAACCCTGGATTGAAGAGGTGATCCCGCACTACCACGGCAGCCCGTGGTACGTGGCGCATAATGCCAGCTTCGATCGCCGCGTTCTGCCCGAGATGCCGGGGGAATGGATCTGTACCATGAAGCTGGCCCGGCGCTTATGGCCGGGGATCAAATACAGCAATATGGCGCTGTATAAGTCGCGCAAACTTAGCGTCAGAACGCCGGAAGGGCTGCATCATCACCGCGCCCTGTACGACTGCTACATTACCGCCGCGTTGCTGATTGATATCATGAACACCACCGGCTGGACCCCGGATGAGATGGCCGACATCACCGGACGCCCGGCGCTGCTCACCACCTTTACCTTCGGTAAATACCGCGGGAAGGCGGTGGCAGAAGTGGCGGACAAAGATCCAGGCTATCTGCGCTGGCTGTATAACAACCTCGACAGAATGAGCCCCGAGCTGCGCCTCACCCTGAAGCACTATCTGGGCGGATCCTGATCCGCCTCGCCGGAGCGTGCGGTCAGAGTCTCCTGCGCCAGGCCGACGATAAACGCATACTCCAGCGCCACCCCTTCATAGGATTTGAAGCGCCCGGATTTCCCGCCGTGTCCGGCATCCATGTCGGTGCAGAGCAGCAGTAAATTATCGTCGGTCTTCATTTCACGCAGTTTCGCCACCCACTTTGCGGGCTCCCAGTACTGCACCTGGGAGTCATGCAGGCCGGTGGTGACCAGCATGTGCGGATAGGCCTTCGCCTCTACGTTGTCATAGGGGCTGTAGGTTTTCATGTAACGGTAATAGGTCGGATCCTGGGGATTGCCCCACTCCTCATACTCCCCGATGGTCAAGGGGATCGACTCGTCGAGCATGGTGGTCAGTACATCGACGAACGGCACCTGCGCCACCACCCCTTTAAACAGCTCCGGGCGTTCATTAATCACGGTGCCCATCAGCATCCCACCCGCGCTGCCCCCCATGGCGAAGCACTGCTTCCGATCGCCATAGCCCAGCTCAAGCAACCCCTCGCAGACATCGAGATAGTCATTAAAGGTGTTTTTCTTCTTCAGGAACTTGCCGTCTTCATACCATTTCTGCCCCAGCTCGCCGCCGCCGCGAATATGGGCGATGGCAAAAACAAAGCCCCGGTCGAGCAGGCTTAAGCGGCTGCTGCTGAAATCGGCATCAATGCTGGAGCCATAGGAGCCGTAGCCATAGATGAGGATCGGGTTTTTGCCCTTGCGGAAATGGTGTTTGTGGTAGACCAGCGACACCGGCACTTCGGTGCCGTCACGGGCCACAATCCAGACGTGCTCGCTGCGGTAAAGTTCAGCATCAAAGCCTTTGACCTCGGCCTGCTTCAGCACCTTGCGCTGTCCGGTGTCCATATCCAGCTCGAACAGGGTGTCCGGGGTGGTCATGGAGGAGTAGCCGTAGCGCAGGCGCGAGGTTTCCGGCTCCGGGTTATAGCCAATCCAGGTCACGTAGGCGGGATCGTCGAAGGCGATACCGATCACCTCCCGGGTTTTGCGGTTGATCTGCCGCAGGCTGGTCAGCCCGCGCTGGCGCTCTTCCACCACCAGCCAGTCGGTAAAGAGGGTAAAGCCCTCGAGCATCACCTGATCGCGGGGCGGGATCAGCACTTCCCATTTGCGCTCGTCACGCACTTTGGTTTTGTAGAGGCCAAAGTTTTTGCCCTCCCGGTTGGATCGCAAATAGAAGGTGTGCTGGAAGTGGTCGAGGCTGTATTCATGATCCTTACGGCGCGGCATAAAGCACAGCGGCTGCGCGTCCGGCAGTTCAGCGTCCAGCAGCAGCACCTCGGTAGTGGTGGCGCTGGCGAGAAAAATAATCACGTAGTGTTTCGAGGTGGTCTTATGCAGGCTGACGTAAAAGGTTTCGTCTTTCTCCTCATAGACCAGCTCGTCGCTGGTGGACGCGGTGCCTACCGTATGCCGCCAGACCTGAAAGGGGTGCAGCGTGGTGGCGTGCTTCTTGATGTAGTAGACCGTCTCTGAGTCATTGGCCCAGATAAAATCGGGGGAGACGCTATCGAGCATCTCGGGATACCAGTTCCCGGACTCGAGGTTACGAAAGCGTAAGCCATACTGGCGTCGGGAGAGGTAGTCTTCGGCCAGCGCCATAATGGCGTTATCCGGTGATACCGCCATGCCGCCCAGGGTATAAAACTCGCTGTGCGACGCCCGCTGGTTGGCATCCAGCAGCGTTTCCCACTCCTCCCACTCGGCGCAAAGCACCGACTGACGCTGATAGATAGCGTATTCGTTGCCGGGCTCATAAATGTGTCGGTAGCGATAGCCGTTGCGACTCCAGGGAGCCGAGACGTCACGCTGCGGGACGCGTTCCACCATTTCGTTAAGTAGTCGGTCCTGCAGCGCCTGCTGCGTCGACATGACCCGGCGGCCATAATCATTTTCATCGTGGAGGTAGTCCAGTACCTCCGGCTGTGAGCGGGTATCGTCGCGCAACCAGTAATAGTTGTCGATACGCGTGTCACCGTGCGCGGTGAGAGCGTGCGGTATGCGTTGGGCTTTAGGTGGCATGTCAGTATGATTCTTTTACGTTTAACACCCTATAAGGTTGGCAAAACATGCGCACGATGCAAGCGAAACGGGACACCCGGGAGTGAAAAGTTAGCCGGGGAGCGCCTGTTTTTGCTGGCGAATATCCTGCTCAATCCCCTCGCGGACCTCGGCCGGGATTTTCAGCGCATCGCCCAGCGCATTGAGATAGCTGCGCTCCATAAAGTGATCGACATCGATCGCCGCGCAGCTCAGGAAATAGAGTTCCAGCGCTTCCTCTTCATTTTTGATCCCCTGCGCCAGACGCTGCGGATCGAGCGGCTGTTCAATGGCCTGAGCCACCAGCGCCCTGCCCTGCTCCTCCACACCCGCTTCCCGCAGCTGCTGTTCGATGGCGGCGCGCTCCTGGTCGTCGATGTGGCCGTCGCTCTTCGCCGCAAAGACCAGCGCCAGGATCAGCCGTTCGCTACGCACATCCAGCGCCGAAGTCTGCTGACCAAACTGCGGTTCATCCTGATGGGCGCTGCGCACCTTGTCCTTGTACTTGTTCCACAGCACGGAACCGGCAATGGCACCGCCGCCCGCCAGCAGGGCGCCGGTGCCGTATTTCGCCAGCAGTTTACGCGAGGATTTATTCGCCACCAGCAGTCCGGCAAGACCGCCAAGCGCGCCGGGTGCCAGCATTTTGCTCAGCCCTTCAC